>JANNVX010000050.1:0-8939 GCA_031414595.1 Deinococcales bacterium | reverse complement strand
ACCATAAACACGCACCTGACGGGCATGGTCGCCTGTCCCTACAAAAAGGGCATAAAAATGTATTTTGTAGGGGCGAACCCCCGTGTTCGCCCTGCTTTTCTGATATTCGGTTCTAGGATTTTGGACTTTTCGGAGGCTCTAAGTTGAAAACACCAAAAGCTAGAAGCCAATCACTAGCAGCTAGAAGCTACTAAAACTCGACCACAAAAGCACTTTCGATAAAATCTTGGGAGCGAATAGACTCAAGAATTGTGTCTGACGGGCGAGCATCGAGGCTTAAGGCAAACAATGCCTTACCGCCCGGTGCATCGCGTCCTAACTGCATTCCAGCAATGTTGACGTTGGCTTCGCCGAGTAAACTCCCGATTTTTCCAACCACACCCGGCTGGTCAAAATTTGTGGCGATTAGCGCAAAGCCTTCTGGGGCAATCTCGAGGCGGTAATTGCGAATTCGGGTAATTCTTGGCTGACGACCAAAGCATGTGCCGGACAAGCTGCGAACCCGTTTACCATCCGACATCGTAACTTTAATTTCATTGGCGTAATCTTCGGATTCTTCGGTGTGTTTAATACTCACCAAAATACCTTGTTCCCTTGCCAAAGCCCTCGCATTGACAAAGTTTGGGGTTTCTTCTGTCATGCGTTTTAAGTAGCCAATCAGGACACTCGAGAAAACTGGCTCGAGTTCACTTGGATTTGCGCCACCCATGCTTAAACTTGGGAATTTACCAGCAAATTCAACTTCGATTTCGGTAGCTGCGCCAATCTCAAGTTGGGCAAGCATCACGCCCATCCGTTCAGCCAAAGTCATATACGGACCAAGTTTCTCGAGGGTGCTGGCATCAAGTTTTGGGGCGTTGATTGCGCCGTGCGAATAATCACCTTGCAGCGCCGCACAGACCCGCTCGAGAATTTCATTGCCCACGCGGTCTTGGGCTTCGACCGTATTTGCGCCCAAGTGAGCCGTCATGACCACATCATCACGCCCTAAAAGCGGATTGTCCAAACTTGGTGGTTCGGTCACAAAGACATCCATCCCTGCGGCGAACAAGTGTCCATCCTCGAGGGCGGCGGCAATCGCGGCTTCGTTGATGATTCCGCCTCGTGCGGCATTAACGACCACGCCACCGACCGGCATGAGGGCAATTTCTTTAGCGCCAATCATGTCAAAGGTTTCTTCGGTCATTGGCACATGGACGGTCAGAATATCAATCTGTTTTAGCAACTCTTCTAAGCTATGGGCGCGTTTAACCCCAAGCAATTCAAATTTCCTGTCGGAAATATACGGGTCAAAGGCAATTACATTCATTTTTAAGCCCATGGCTCGGTTTGCCACAATTGTGCCAATCCGTCCTAGTCCGACAATCCCAAGGGTTTTTTCTTTGACTTCACGTCCAAGGTATTTTCTGTCCCATTGCCCGGTGCGAATTAATCTGTCTGAACGTGCTACACCCCGATAAGCGCAAAGCATCAGGGTAATGGCGAGTTCTCCAGCCGAGACGGTATTGGCTTCAGGGGCGTTATAGACAACGATTCCTTTACGCGAAGCCGCCTCTAAGTCAATGTTGTCTACGCCCACGCCACCACGTCCCACTACCCGTAAACGACTTCCAGCCTCGAGCAGTTCAGGGTCTACTTTGGTACGAGAACGGGTGATTAAGCCATCAAATTCGGGTAAGCGGCGCAGGATGTCCTCGCGGGGCATGTTCACGATGTACTCAATGTGAAAGCCATCACGGTCAAAGCTACCTGGGCGGAATTTCATTTCATCACAAATTAAAATACGCTGCATTGCCCAAACTTTACCGACTCGAGATGAGATGTGGCAATAAGCAAGGCTAGACCTTTGCCTCAAGCTTTGATGCAAATTTTTCAACTTGCGTTCCAGTCTAGCCATGCAACCAGTAGCTGACTAAACTGCCGTTCTATGCTCAATTCAACTCTGGTCAGTCAAGTCCTCAAAATAGCGCAGGCTGGTGGCGCTGAATTTGCGGATTTATTCGTTGAAGATAAAGTCACTTCTCAATTGCATCTCTTAAATGGTGCAGTCAAGGACGCAAGCGGAGGCAACGATTTTGGCGCAGGGATTCGTGTCTTGTACGGCACAAAAGTCGTGTATGCCTACACCAACGATGTTTCCAGCAACGGCTTAAAAACCATCGCCGAAGCGGTGGCTCGTTCTAGTGGCTTTGCTGGCGAAGTGAACAACTCTGGGGCGGGTGGTCTGGATTTTAGGGTGGCTGCGCCGAGTAAACTTTATACTGTTACCAAGCACCCACTCGAGACCAAGAAACTCGAGAAACTGGCTTTGGCAAAACGAGCCAGTGTAGCCGCCAAAGTCGGGCATGTAAAAACCATAGATGTACGCTACTTTGATTGGGTACAAAAAGTTTTAATTGCCAATTCTGACGGGCTTTGGGTTGAAGATGAGCGGGTTTACTCGAGACTAGCCTGTAATGCGATTGCCGAAGATGGCACACACCGTTCAGATGGGGCTTTTTTGCCCGGTGCAAGCATGGGTATGGAATTTTTTGATGGTGATATGCCAGAACAAATTGGTATCGAAGCTGCCCGTATTGCCAATGCGATGCTCTATGCGGGTTTTGCTCCGGCTGGAACGATTCCAGTGGTGATTGGTAATGCTTTTGGCGGTGTGATTTTCCATGAGGCTTGCGGGCATATTCTCGAGACGACTGCCATCGAGAAAAAAGCCAGTGTGTTTGCGGGTAAAATTGGTGAACGAATCGCCCATGAATCTTTAAGTGCAGTGGATGATGGCACAATTCCCGGTGCTTGGGGAAGTATTAACGTAGACGATGAAGGCATGGTCAGCCAGCGCACCGTTTTAATTGAAAATGGGATTCTTAAAAACTACATGGTGGATAAAGTCGGTGAAATGAAGACTGGCTATGCCCGTAGTGGCTCAGGTCGTCGTCAAGATTATACTTTTGCCCCAGCCTCGAGAATGCGAAATACCTTTATTACCGAAGGACCTGAAACCCCCGAAAGCCTGATTAAACAAGTTAAATACGGTCTATACGCCAAAACCATGGGTGGTGGGAGTGTCACACCCGGTACTGGCGATTATAATTTTACAGTCAACGAAGGCTACATCATCCGCGATGGCGAAATTTGTGAACCAGTCCGTGGGGCAGCACTGGTCGGCAATGGCGCACGGGACTTACTGAACATTGTTGGTGTGGCATCCGATTTGGCTCGAGGACAAGGCATGTGCGGTAGTGTTTCGGGCAGCATCCCCACCGATGTTGGACAACCCCATATTTTAATCAGTGAAATTACAGTCGGAGGTCGAGCATGAACCAACTAAGTTTTGACGCAGCCAAAGCCTTTATCTTGCAACAAGCCACAATACGTGGAGCAACTGTAGAAGTTTTTGCTTCGCGCAACTCGAGTACCAGCATTAAGGCGTATGAAGGTGAAGTCTCTGAATTTAAGCTCTCCAAACGGGCTGGATTGGGGCTTCGGGCATTGCAAAACGGGGCTTGGGGTTACTCATATACCGAGAACTTATCTGAAACTGCCCTGTTGCGCTGTTTAGAAAACGCCCTCGAGAATGCCGCTTTGGTTGCCCCAGAAGGTCATGCAGTCTTAGCAAACCACCCAGAACCACCGCATATTGGCGATTTGTTCGGCGAGGGGCTAAGTGGGGTGAGCGTTGACCGTAAAGTGGCTGTGGCACTTGAATTAGACCGTGTTGCCAGAGCCGCCGATGCGAGGGTGGTCAGTGTGCCGTACATGATGTACCAAGACGGCGAATCAGAAACCAGTGTGGCGAATACCGAAGGCTTAGACCGTCAGTACAAAGCCAATTACGCAATGCAGTACGCTGCCCCACTGGTTCATGAAAACGGGCAGAACAAAATGGCATTTGATTTTCAGTTCTCTAGAGAATTTGAGAGCCTAGACCCGACCAAAACAGCCCTAGAAGCGGTGCGAAAAAGTGTCGAAAAACTCGGGGCAAAAATCCCAACCACAGGCAAATACCCAACCGTGATTGAAAACAATTGCATGGCAACCCTGCTGAATTCGTATTCCGGTATTTTTAGTGCCAAAATGGTGCAAGAAGGCAAAAGCCCATTGGTGGGTAAACTTGGTACATCCATCGGCTCGAGTCTGGTGCAGTTAATAGACGATGCAACCCGTCCTGCTGGACTGGCTTCCAGACCCTTTGATGCCGAAGGCTACCCAAGCCAGCAACTTAACTTAATCGAAAACGGTGTACTCAAAACCTTTTTGCACAACACCGAAACCGCTTCTAAGGACGGTGTAAAAAGCACAGGTCATGCTTCGCGCTATTCCTACCGAGGCACAATTGGCATAGACACCAGCAATTTTTACCTCGAAGTTGGGCAAGACAGCAAAGAAAAGCTGCTCGAGGACATCGGCATGGGTTTACTCTTAACCGATGTACATGGCACGCACGCCGGAGTCAATGCAATTACTGGCGAATTCAGCCTTCAAGCCGATGGTTTTTGGGTAGAACACGGTAAAGTCAGTCATGCTTTAGAAAATTTTACCGTGGCTGGAAACTTTCTCGAGATGCTGCAAGATATAGAAGCCATCGGCAATGACCTGAAATTTAGCCCAATGGCTAGGGCTGGTTCGCCCAGTGTACGGGTCAAAGTGCTGGCGGTTGGCGGGGCTTAACTTGTTGGCAGCGCTTCGGGGCCGCTTTTTTTGCTGCAAAAATGAAGCCAGACCAAACCAAGAATCGCTGTACAGAAACTGGCACTCAAGACCCCGAGTTTCGCCGTCTCGAGCAGCGCGGGGTTGTTCTTAAAGGCTAGGTTAGCAATAAAAAGCGCCATTGTAAAACCAATCCCACCAAGCATTCCAACCCCAAGCAGCATTGCCCAGGTTGCTCCACGTGGCAATTGAGAAATTCCACTGCGAACCGCTAACCACGAAAACAAAGTAATGCCAATTGGTTTACCAAGCAGTAACCCAAAAAAAACGCCAGTTGTGATTTGGTTGACCCCACCAGCCAAAGCCGTACCGATTGGCACACCTGCGTTAAAAAGCGCAAAAATGGGCATGATGGCAAAATTGACTGGTTTTTTTAGCCAATGCTCCAAAGTCTCGAGAGGACTATGGGCATCCTTACCCAATGGAATCGTACTGGCAAGTAAAACCCCAGCGATAGTGGCGTGTAAACCACTTTTAAGCACCACGTACCACAAGACCAAACCAAACAACAAATAAAGCGGTAAAACCTTAACTCGAGCCGCGTTCAAACCCCACAGTGCCGCCAAGACAATGCCCACCAGACCAAGCATTAACGGATCAATTTTACTGGTGTAAAAAATAGCAATCACAATCACTGCGCCCATGTCATCCACAACGGCTAAAGCCACCAAAAAGACCTTAAGCGCCACTGGTACTCGAGAACCCAGCAGCGACAGAATGCCAACAGCAAAAGCAATATCGGTTGCCATTGGAATCCCCCAACCAGACGCGCCAAGTGTTCCACCATTCAACAGGGTGTAAATCAAGGCTGGCACAAGCATCCCGCCAAGGGCTGCAAAAATAGCCAGACTCGCGCCACGCGGGTTGCTCAGTTCACCTGTTAAAATCTCGCGTTTTAACTCTAAACCGACCAGTAAAAAGAAAATCGCCATCAAAAAATCATTGACCCATAACTCGAGTGGTTTATCGAGTGCCAAAATAGGCAGACTCAAACGCAACCCTTTAAGTGCTTCATAACTGCTCGAGAACCCTGAATTTGCCCAAATTAGCGCCAGTAATGCCGCAACCAGCAGTAATGTACCAGAAAACGTCGGGCTACCTACAAAATTACTGATTTTATTTCGCATAAAAACCTCCGCACAGGCATAAAAAAAGCCTGCCATTTCGACAGACTCCGCCACGCCAGCATCTCGAGGCTGGACTCGCACCCTTGGGGTGGAATTAGGCAATAGTGTATCTGAAAAGCACAAACTTAGCAAATTTAGACATCCCAATAACTGAGTTCTGCTCCGTTCGGATGCGCCAAACCAGAGAACTTTGCCAATCCAGCCTTATCGGGCATTTCGAGGTGATACCTAAAATTCCAAAGGTAATGCTGCACAATCCGTTCGGGTAATCCTAAACGCGTTGCTTCTAAGCTCGCAATTTCTGCCAGATGCCCAAGCCCGTAGCGCCGAGCGCGACGCATTGCCAGCACCAACTCGAGCGGTGGTGGATTGTCTTTACGGCTTGCCCAAACTGCAAAAACAAAAGGCATTCCCGTGTGTTCGTACCAAGATGTAGAAAGGTCTGTGACCTGAACAGCTTTGCCGCTCGAGAGCCGCCCTTGATTTGGTAGCCTGAACATCTGTGTGGTCTCGGAAATGGGTCCGCACAACCGATACCATTCACTTAACGCCCCGTCGCCAATCAGGAGTGCTGCTGGATAGTTCTCGAGTAGTGCTTCTAAATTTGGTTCGGCTCGCTCGAGTTTGGCTTCTATACCATCGAGTTTTAAGAGCGTCTCGAGCAATTTTACACTGGTGGCACTGTGGGTGGTCACGGCAATGGTTTTCCCGTGCAATTCTTGCCACGGTACAGTATGAAATAAACTGACGCTGTAGACTGCACCAAGCACCGAAATCGAAAAATCTGGAATGGCACAGAGTAAATCAGCCTGTTCAATAAATTCAAATGCCGAGATGTTCGCCACGTCCACACTTCCCTCGAGTAAGGCGGCGTTAATTTGGGTTGGTACACCTCGAGTCCAAGTGATGTTCTGTCCTATTAGTTCAGACTCGAGGGTATGCAGCAAAGGTGCGACATTGGTGTAACCGATAATCCCTAGGCGGGTCATAAAGATAGTTTACCGTGAAGTGAGCAGGACGAAAAATTGCGAAGTAAGTGTAGCAAAAACCAAGGCACAGGCTCGAGCCGAGAAAAAGCTGGGCAAGCCCAAGTAAAGACTCAAAGGCGACCAAAACCGATACCGTGTTCTTTACGACATCATCACCACCGAAGAAGCCCAAATAATCGAAATTCTTGGCATTGTAGAAATTCTAGCCATCGGCGAAAAGCACCACGAAAAACTCCTAATTCAAGGACGCGAGGTCAAACCATGAAAATTATTGGACTAACCGAAGCCAAAGATAAACTTTCGCACATCATCGAAGAAGCAAAGAACAACCCTACAATTATTACCAAAAATAGCAAAACTGCTGCGCTACTCATCGTGCCAGAAGATGACCAAGACCTCGAGCGGTTACTACTCTCGAGAAGCCAAATGCTGCAAGATGTGCTACGCGAACGGCGTGAGGAAATCAAGCGTGGCGAAATTATTTCGCTCGAGGAAGCCTTTATCTGAGCCTCGAGAAGAAGCCAAGGCGCAAGCTTGAGCCGAACAGTAGTACAATTACTAAACTGAAGAGGATAATCATGACTTTACAACTCGAATTAGAACCAAACCTAGCCAGCCAAATCCAGCAACTCGCCAATCAAAAACACAGCAGCCCCGAAGAATACATCCTCGAGATTCTACGACGTGAGACTACACCCAAAACAAAACCGGCTTGGGTTGGCATGGGAAATTCTGGACGCACTGATTTAAGCTCGAGAACCAAAGAACTGGTATTTGAGACCTTGGAACATCCAAGCAATGACAAATAAATCTATTCTGCTTGATACCAGCGCTGTTGTTGCGTTGCTCGATATTGGCGATGCGTACCACAATGCCATCGAACCATATTGGCAAGAGTATCTTTTGCTTCCTATAACGTTACTGGCAGAAGTTGATTACATGGTCAGCAAATACTTAGGCGCTCATGTTGCACGGGCTTTTTTTGCGGGAATCGAAGATGGCGACCTTGAACTGATTGGCTTTGACGCACTCGATTTTGCCAAGGCTAACGCCATTATGAAAAAATACCCAAGTGTGCCATTAGGCATTGCTGATGCAAGTGTAATGGCGTTAGCAGAAAGGTATCAAATTCAAAGAATTTTAACGCTTGACAGACGACACTTTTCTTTGGTGAAGCCAAGTAATTTGGATTATTTTGAATTATTGCCCTGATGCTCGAGAAGAAGCCAAGGCACAAGCTCGAGCCAAGAAAAATTTGGGCAAAGCCCATGCCCAGCTAACAGACTTGGGAAGTACGAGTGTATCAGCACTTCATAAATCTAGTGCTTCACCAACTGTTAGCCACTTTATAAATGAAGCAGAATAGTTTAAAACATCACACTCAAAATTTATACTTACGGTCACATTTGAATCCTGCAAGCGTTGCAATATCGAATTCACTTTATCTAATGTTTGGAAATTTGAAAAAACATAATACTTACCCCGATAACCACCTATTTGGTTTGCTCGGTTTAATGGTTGGACAGTGAACGACTCTCTTTGGTCGTCTTGTATGCTGATAACCAATAAATTTCCAGACTTATCCATTGACCACTTTGCCATATTTTCTATACTCAATTTTGGTAGGTAGTAATTCCCATGTAGCGTCAATTGTGTCCCATGTAGCGTCAGTTCATTTTCCCAATAATTGCGTATATCAGGATCAGGCGACTGAATACCCCCTAAATATTGTTTATAGATTGTAAGGCTTCTATCCCATTTAAGCTGCCCATCTTCCACCCATTTCGCCCATTCTTTTGGATTAGGTAAGCCCCCACAAAGCTCACCGATAACAGTAAAAACCGTCTCCAAGTTTTCAAAATCTACTCGTACAACCATTTGTCTTTTGTTAAGCATAAAATCTCCTCAAACCATTCTAACGTTATGTAAAACCTTGCAACTCAACTTAGTAACATTAAAAATACAATCCCCCGATTTCTCGAGGGGTCATTTACATTTGGAGCGGAAGAAGAGATTCGAACTCTCGACATCAACCTTGGCAAGGTTGCACTCTACCAGCTGAGTTACTTCCGCATTCCATATTCATTTGTACTGCTTTGGAGTCTCGAGTTCTGGT
>JANNVX010000049.1:0-36960 GCA_031414595.1 Deinococcales bacterium | reverse complement strand
ATTTGTCCGTAAATAACTTCCCTATTTGGAAATGATGAAACATTGTTTCCTAGCAGGACAGACACAGGGGTCTGTCCCTACAAAATCCATAAAAATACGTCAGGTAGGGGCGGACCCCCGTGTCCGCCCTGTGACCAATTGTCTGTTTTTGGTCTATTTGAAATCAGGAAGTTATTCTTGGACAGTTCCAAGTAGAAAACCATGCTATGAATTTCCTCGAGTGAAAAGAGCCTTGACAAAAGCCTCGAGAAGAATCTTCCCGCTATTAGATGAAGTTGCGTGAGTCTAAACGAACGTGTGTTTGAGATTCACAGTGTCTAAAATTTAACTATTCCAAACAGCGCAAAAAACACGAATTCTGGAGATAGAAAAACTTAAAAGAATCTATTTGGGCTAAAAAGTTACTGACTCAAATAGCCTAGTCTGATATAGTACGAACTAAAGTAAGTAGTTATCCTTACTCGGAAAGTGCATCAAAACGGAGATGGTATTGGTGAAATTTGCATATGAAGACCTTGGTGATGACCAGTTTGAAAAACTGATTGTTGTTCTGTGCCAGAAACTTTTTGGTATTTCAGTGCAGGGTTTTGCAAAAGGAACTGATGGTGGGCGTGATGCTAAGTTTGTTGGAACGGCTGAAACATTCCCAAGCAAAACTGCACCTTGGATTGGAACAATAATCATCCAAGCAAAGCATACCAATGGCTACAATAAGAGTTTTTCAGAAACAGACTTTTACTCGAAGAAGAAACCTGAAAACACAGTTCTAGCAAAAGAAGTAATTCGTATCAAAAAATTGGTTCAAACCAAACAACTTGACCATTATATTCTGTTTTCAAATAGACGCTTGACAGGTAATGCTGAAAGCGAGCTTAGAGAATATATTGCACAAGAGTCTGGGCTTCCATTAAGTTCAGTGTATTTGTACGGTGTAGAACAACTTGAATTGTGGATGAAGCAATTTTCAGATGTTGCCACAATTGCAGGAATAGACCCTATTGATTCACCTCTTATTATTAGTTCAGATGACCTTGCCGAAATTGTTGAAGCATTTGCAAAAAACCTAGGCACTCTTTTACCAATTTTGGATGACCTACCAACGCGAATATCCTATGCAGAAAAAAATCAGATCAATAACATGAGTGCTGCGTATGCACTCGAGCAACAAAAAAAGTATTTGAAAGACTCTGAGCAAATTCGTACTTTCCTTGCTGCCCCCGAAAATTGGGAATTGATGGAGAAATACGAATCAATTGTTGATGAGTTCCAACTTAAAATCATTGCTCAGAGACGAAGCCATCAGTTCTTTGATGACGTAATGGAGTATTTGGTCAATCTGCTATTTAATCGAGATGCTGTTCTTCGTCAACACAAAAATAAGCGTCTGACACGAACGATGCTTTTCTATATGTACTGGAATTGTGATATTGGCATAGGGGAGGTAAATGATGTTAAAACCGACCAAGCACTCACATCCTGACCAAACAGTTGTGAATTTAACAATGCTTTTAATTCAATACTTGCAAGTTCATCGAGTTGAAGATTACACGGATTTATACCAATTTGCTAAGAAACAGATTATTGGAGGGGATGTGCTATTTCTGCCAACTCTTAATTTTCTTTATTTACTGGGTTTAGTTGAATATCATAAAAATACGGATTCAGTAGAATATCTAGGTTCACAATGAAAATTTCTAAGTTGTATTCAAACCAACCAACTATATTTGAGCCTGTAAATTTTACTCAGGGTCTTAATGTTATTTTGGCTGAAATTCGCCTTCCGGAAAATCGCAAAAAAGACACACACAATCTGGGTAAAACTACATTGGGTCGTCTTTTAGATTTTGGATTTCTCGCTAGGTCAGACCAAAAGTTCTTTTTACTAAAACACTATGACCTATTTAAGAATTTTATTTTCTTCCTAGAAATTGAGTTGACAGATACCACTTATGTAACTGTTAGGCGTAGTGTTGAAAATAAAAGTAAAATCAGTATTAAAAAACATAAAACTAGACACGAAGATTTTTCTAGGTTTGAACAATCAGCTTGGGATCATTGGGAAATGCCATTTGAACGTGCAAGGAAATTACTAGACACCCTTCTAGCTTGGCATGGTTTAGAGCCTTGGGATTATCGTAAGGGTTTGGGTTATCAAATACGCACTCAAAACGATTTTCGAGATGTATTCCAATTGGGTAAGTTTGCTGCGGGTAAACATTTAGATTGGAAACCTTTTATGGCACATATCCTTGGTTTTAATGCTCAAATTATCAAGTCACACTATGAAAAAGAAGAAGAAATCAAAACTAAAGTAAACCAAGAAAATACGATTAAAAGTGAACTGGGTGGGGGAAAAATTGAAGATATTAGTAAAATAGATGGTATATTACTGCTAAAAAAAGAGGATGCTAAGAAAAAGAAAAAACTGCTCGACGAGTTTGATTTTCGTGTTGAGGACTTAGAGAAAACCAAATTGTTAATTGATGAAGTGGATTTTGAGATTGCCACTTTGAACAGCCGACGTTATTCGTTAAATCAAAATCGTAAGAAAATCCTATCTTCATTACAAGATGGTCTAATTTTATTTAAGACAGATGAAGCACAGCGTTTATTTCAAGAAGCTGGGGTTTTATTTAGTGGTCAAATCAAAAAGGATTTTGAGCAGCTTATCGCTTTTAATCAAGCAATAACACAAGAAAGACGAGTATACCTACAGTCTGAATATAATGACATTGAAACAGAGTTGCAATCTGTAAATGCCGACTTAAACACATTTGGTAAACGACGCTCGGAAGCCCTTTCATTTTTAAGTAGTACAGATATTTTTGAAAAATATAAACAAGTATCAGACGATTTGGTAACTACGAAAGCTGAAATTATCTCATTAAGTCTGAAACGGGATTTTTTTCATCGTTTACAAGATTTGCGATCAGAAATTCGCAAATTAACTGAAGAAAAAAATAGCCTTCAAGTACAAATAGAAAATGACGTAGAAAAGCAAAATGGTGATACTGGAAGCTTTTTTTCTTCAATACGTTTGTATTTTAGCGAAATTATCGAAGAAGTAATTGACCGAAAAGCACTTCTTAGTGTTTCTCCTAACAGTGAAGGACACTTGGAATTCAAAGCCGAAATTCTTGACGACTCCGGAAATACGACAAGTGCTGACCTTGGCAATTCATACCGTAAGTTGTTATGTATTGCTTTTGATTTGGCTATTCTACGAGCAAATACAAATGTGCGTTTCCCTCGTTTTGTTTATCATGATGGTGTATTTGAATCACTGGATGATCGTAAAAAAGAAAATTTGCTGTCGGTTTTGCACACATATGTTGGCTATGGAATTCAATCAATCATTACTACAATTGATACCGATTTACCACCAAGAGAAATCTCAAGCCCCGTTTTCGATTCATCTGAAATTGTGCTGACACTGCACGACGAAAATGAGCAAGGACGACTTTTCAAGATGAAATCTTGGTAGGTCTCAACAATCAATAATGGCAGCCTGAAGTTCTACGGATTTTTTGAGTAATAAGGAAACCTATGCCTCTCGAGATTCGTTACCCCTCCCCACTTGAAGAAACCAAAATCCAAAGCATCGCTCGAGCTATTTTTGACCAACCCGACGACGACCTTGACTTTGAACACGATGATGCCCTAATTGCTTGGTCGGATGGTCAAGCCGTGGGTTTTGCAATGCGTTTTGAACGCAAATTCCATCCGCACTTATCCACCCTCGAGATTGCGGTGCTGCCAGAATTCAGGCGCTCTGGCATTGGCACAGCGCTTTGGCAGGAAATCACCAAGTTTATTCCAGACAGGCATTGGCGCTGCATGGTGCATGAAAACCGAGACGAAGCCCAGTTGTTTCTCGAGAAACACGGCTTCAAGCTGTTACGCCGCACTTGGATGGCTTATTTGGAGATTCCAGAGGAGATAAACCCGACTTTACCATTTGGTTTTGCTTGGCAGAAAAATTCTAAACTCGAGGTGCTGGGTACGTTAATTAAAAATTATTACTTGATAACCCATCAAATCAACCCACCTGCCGAATTCCCACCTGAAGTTTGGGTTAAAACAGTTCTGCGTGACCATCTGCCCGAGACTTTGCGTGTTTTAACACAGCAGGGTGAACCCATCGCCGTGGCTGCACTTGCACCCAGTATTGACGGACTCAAGCATGTCTTGGATTTGGCTTGTTTGGGCTTAAATGTGGCGTATCTAAGCGAAGCTAAAAAAATCGTGACCATATTGCACAATGAACTTTTTTTAAGCGCACAAACCTTTGGAGCAACCCAAATTCATGCCGAAATAGATGACACTAGCCCCGCAGCCATGGCGCTGCTCGAGTTTCAGCATTCGCTTGGGGCATGTTGGCAGACACTCCAAACACAGGATTTGAGTTTGCGCTAAGTTAGGGCAGGATTTCTGTATTGACAACTGTTTTTACTTTGGCACTCACGGTTAAGGTTAGGATTTGCTTGTCCAAAGTCATTTTCTGAATTTGTGTCATGGCTTGGTTGGTGGTTTGCCGATTACTCTTCATCCGACCGTCGGCAAAATATACGGCTTCGCCTTTGGAACTTGTGGCATTGGCAATTTGCTCGAGATTTATGGCTTAGGTGTTTTGGTTTGCATACTTGAACTGGACATTCACGGCTCAAGTCGGATACACTCTGCACTTGGAAAGGGGCGCGGTCGCGCATGAACCTCGAGCAATCGAGGGAAGTGTGAGGAAAGTCCGGGCATCGCAGGGCAAGATGCCAGCTAACGGCTGGGCAGCCAATGAACCACAAGGCAATGACACGATTGTTTTGCAGGCGTGAAGCTGACGGAAAGTGCAACAGAAAATAAACCGCCTGCCTTTTTTCCTTCTCCTTCTGGGAGAAGGTGGCGCGAAGCGCCGGAAGAGGGCAGGTAAGGTTGAAACGGTGGTGTAAGAGACCACCAGCGCGGTTTGAGAAAATCGCGGCTCGGCAAACCCCATCTGATGCAAGGCTCGAATGCAGCCAAGAGGAAACTCGAGACATGACCCGTGTCTTAAGAGTTGCGAAGACAGCCGCTAGAGGTGCGTGGCGACACGTACTCGAGACAGATGACCGTGACGTGCGTGAAAGCGCATAGGACAGAACCCGGCTTACACCCTTTCCAAACCAATTTGTACGCTTGTTTTTGACCAGTCCTTGGCATTTGGACTCGAGTTAATTTTTCTGTCTTGTCTAAAAGTCCAGTAAATGGTTAAATTCGCTATAACCAATTTATTGCACGTTCGATAGTGCAAACATTGTCGGGCAAGTTGCTCGAGAATTTTGGTCTTTTTAGTATTTTGGAGGAGGCATGAAGCAATACCGTTTTATTTTTGGCTTATTAGGTGCTGGTGTTTTAGCAGGTTGTAATCTGCTGACCGCTGCCCCACAAGTCAGCATCAACAATCCAGGGACAATCACAGGTACGTCACTCACGATTGAAGCTGTTCCTTCAGGCAATACCAATGCCATTGAAGTGCTGCTCAATGGAACTTCGCTCGGTAAAAAGACCAGTCCGCCCTACACTTGGGCAGCCACCGTTAATCGTGCCAACAACGGCAACAACACCATCAGTGGTTTTGCCACCAATTCAAGTGGCGGCTTTACTTATGCCCAGTCGCAAGCCTTTATGGTTAATATTGCCCCAAAAATTAGTCTGACTTCAAGCAGCCCAAACATTAGCAACACTACACCAATCACCTTGACGGCAGCCCCAGAAGACGCAAGCGCTGGACTGGCTAAGGTCGAATTTTACCAAGGCGCGAACCTGATTGGTACAGACTCAAGCGCCCCATTTACCCAAAGTGTGTCTTTTACCCAAGCGGCACAAAATGGCTTGTACAATTACAGCGCCAAATCCTTTGACGCGACTGGCAACACCGCCACCTCGAGCCTTGTGCCGATTACTGTGGCTATTGCCGATACCACCATGCCTACAGTGGCTTTAACGGCTGTTGGTAACGTAGCTGGTGTGGCTTTGGCTGCGACTGCAACTGACGACGTTGGCGTAACCAAAGTCGAGTTTTACAGTGGCACAACCTTGTTAGCTACAGACACAACCGCACCCTACAGTTTTGCTTTAAGTTTAATGGCGGCTGGAAATCTTTTCCCAAGCTACACCGCCAAAGCCTATGATGCTGCAAATAACAACACCACTTCTAATTTAATCGAAGAAGTCTGGGAAAGCACGGCTGCCCGTAACAACACCAGCGCCACGGCTGTCTTGCTAGATGCCATGCCGATTCGCACCCAACCAGGCGCAACCGTCAGTGCCACGCTTGATTCTATGGCTTTTGGTTCAACCGACCCAGATGTGGATTACTACGCCGTCAATCTGACTTTTGCCCAAGTCTTAAAAGTGCGTACTTACTCGAGTACAGGCACAGATACCGTGGTGCGAATTTTTAACGCGGCTGGCGTACAAGTTGCTTTTAACGATGCTTCCGGAGACTACAACAATTCCGATTCGGCGGTGAATTGGCGAGTCAATGACAGTGGTCTGCATTACATCGCGGTCAGTTCTTACACCAATGGTGTGACTCCGGCTGCCCAAGGTCTAGGCAAACAATACCGCGTGACGGTACAGGTGGGTGATTAAAATGCGTAAAACCTTTTCTCTTTTAGCGGTGCTTAGTGCTGGTGTTTTGGTGGGTTGTAATTTGTACAGCACCCCCCAAGCGATTAAACAAACCACAACAGGTCTCGAAGTCGCAGCCGAACAAAATGCCACCCGTTGGTTTATTGGGGTCGAAGGGCAAGTCGCCGTGCAGGGTTTAAGTCTGCAAAGTGTCCAAGCCCAACAAGCCAAAGTCTTAAGTGCCATGCGGGCTTCTGGAATTAAATTCCAAGTCCAGAATCAATTCTCGAGGCTCTGGTCGGGGTATGTGGTCAAGGCTTCGGCTGCCGAAGCACAACAATTACGTTTTGTGGCTGGGGTAACTTCGGTTGATCCAGTCTTAAATATCCCGATGCCAGAAGTCAAAACGGGTGATACCCCAGATTTAGTTACCAGCACTGGTCAGATTCAAGCGATTATGGCTCGTAATGTCTATAGCGTCAATGGTACGGGGATTAAACTTGGCATTATTGACACAGGCATTGACTTGCAGCACACGGCTTTTGCGGGTCGGGTTGCTGGTGGTACGGACTTTGTGGGCGATGCGTACAATGCCAATACTGTTGGTAGTGTTCCCGTACCGGACAACGACCCTGATGACTGCGGCGGACACGGTTCGCATGTGGCTGGGATTGCGGGGGCAAACGACACCGTTACACCCTTCCAAGGGGTTGCTCCAAATGTGTCTTTATATGCCTATAAGGTCTTTGGTTGTGCTGGTTCAACCGCTTCTGATATTCCAATTGCGGCAATGGAACGCGCCGTAGCTGACGGCGTGGACATTGTGAATCTAAGTCTGGGCAGCAACTTTGGTACAAGCTCAGGACCTAGTGCAATTGCCGTGGATCGTTTGTCCTTAGCGGGTATTACCGTGGTGATGTCGGCGGGTAACTCTGGTGCGGTTGGTTTGTACGCTCACGGTTCGCCGGGTTCCGCGGAATCGGCAATTTCTGTGGCAAACGTCGAGAATGTTGGGGTTTTCCAAAGTTCTTTTAGCATCTCGAGAACAGGCTTTACCACCACAGCATTTGGCTACGGTGGAATGGCTGCCAGTCCGACAGTGCCATTGACAGGTGCATTTTCGATTGTGCGTTTGGGTAATCCAGTCACACCAGAAGCCCAAGCCTGCACTACACCGGGTCCTGGCGTAACCCCCCGACCAATTGCGGCGGGTTCTTTGGCTGGTAAAATTGTGCTGATTCAACGTGGTGTTTGTTCTTTTTACGAAAAAGTTAAAAATGCTGAAGTTGGCGGTGCAGTCGGCGTTGTGATTTACAACAATCAAGCTGGGTTTATCAGTTCAACAGTTGCTCCTCCGACTGGTTTACCAGCCACAACGATTCCATCCGTGACCATGCTCCAAGCCGATGGTCTTGCCCTAGATACCGTGATTAACAATGCCAGTCCAACCACTTTAACTTGGACAGCCTTAAAGACCACAGTCGCAAACCCAGCCGGTGGTTTTATAGACACCAGCAGTTCTTATGGTCCGATGGACGACCTAAACCTTAAACCAGATGTGTCCGCACCGGGCGGTAGCATCTACTCGACCTACCCACTCGAGCTTGGTGGTTACGCCACCTTAAGTGGTACAAGCATGGCTTCGCCACATGTGGCTGGAGCAGTAGCACTACTGATGCAGGCTCGCCCAGAATTAAAAGGCAACCCTCGAGCCATCCGTGCTATTTTACAAAACACCTCTGTACCGTTTAATTCACGGACTCCGATTGGTTTAGAACATGTGCAACGCCAAGGTTCTGGGTTAATTCAAGTGCTGAACGCTTTATCCACCAAACAAAGTGTCAGCCCTTCGCGTTTACCGCTTGGTGAAATCGAATCTGGTAGCAAAACCGTGACCTTAACGGTTAAAAACAGCAGCAGCAGCCCGATTACTTACGCTGTTACCCATGCAGGGGCTTCGAGCATTGTCAGTGATGCCTTGCCTAGCGGTCCAGCCCCAGCTGTAATTACTGTACCAGCCAATGCTGCTGTTCCAACCGCCGTTCTGAGTACCTCGAGTCTGGTGGTTGCCGCAAACACCAGCGCTACTTTTGATGTGACCATCACTGCCCCAGCCACTTTGCCTTTGCATGGTTACTTTGGTGGTTATGTGGTCTTGACCCCCAATGTTGGTTTGCCGCTTCGTGTGCCGTACTCCGGTTACAAAGGCGATTACCAATTTGTTAAAGCCATTCCGATTTGTGCTAGACAATTTGAATCGGGTGTTGCGCCAACAGCTTGTACCAATGCCAGCACCCCCGGTATCTTCCTAACCGAAGCAAGTTTAACGAATATTTACACTGGAGATGGTGCAGCCTTTAACATGAGCAGCACAGCCACGACTCCAGCTCTTGCTTTTACCCGTTACCGCCCGATGCGTCGTGTGATTATCGAGGTGGTCAGAGCCGATGGTAGTTTGGTTGACCCCGCAATCAATAAAGTGGTTACGGCTGATTACCTCGGACGTTCTTCACATCAATTCTCGTATACCGTTATTCCACTGACCGATGGTAAAGTCTTTGCCGAAAAAGGGACTGGTAATACAGTCTTGCCAAATGGAATTTACCGCCTTAAACTGCGTGGCTTAAAAGCCCTAGGCGACGAAAATAACCCAGCCCACTGGGAAGTATTCACCTCGCCCACCTTTGAAATTGCTCGTCCAATCTAAAATCTTCACCAAAGAACCCCCTCGAGTCATTGGCTCGAGGGGCTTTTTTATGGCGCAAAGCAAACTTGGTTTGCCCTAACTTCTTGGCATCACCAGTGCCAATGCTTGAGATGTTTGCGGGCTTTCTTAAGCATAAGCAGAATCGTGGTCAGTAAAAATGTCTTGGCGTTCTTCTGCATTTTTTAAGGCTCGAGCAAAGAGTTCTTCCATTTCTTCATCTGTGGTGGCTCGAGCAGTTCGCCCAGCAGATTCAGCCAGCGCCGCTTCCATTCGTTTTTCGACTTCAGGTTGATGCCAAAAACGCTCATTGTGTGGAATCACATCAGCCGTTTTAATTTGCCAAACACCAGTTTCGGTTTGTGTGACCAACACATGTTGACCTGCAAATTCTTTGCCTAAATAAATTTGTCCGCCAGCCCCGATAGTTTTTACTCGAGATTTCATTGTTTCATTGTGGCACAAATCCTTAAAACTTGCTATAATCGCCCACGCAATTCATCTGGAAAACGCATCGGCGTGGTGGTTAAATGCCTGACACAGACATAAGTAATCAACGCCTTAAAAATCCCCACTGTTTGAAATTGCACATCAAAAGACGTATTGCCCCATCTTAAAACCTGAACTTCTAGTTGCAATTCGTCACCAAGCCGCGCCGGAGCATCCCACTCGAGAATCACTTTTTTAAGCATCACATCTAAACTAAGTTCTTCTAATTCCCCAAGAATTGTGCTGTGCAACCATCTATCCATTGCATCATCGCAGTACGCAAGATAATTAGCATTAAAAACCACGCCTTGTGGGTCGAGTTCGCCATAACGCACGCGGATATTGTGGGTGTAAATCATCAAAGAATTCTACTGCCCCCTGAAAGATAAATACAGTCTTGAAGATGATTTCACCTTTCCTAGTCAATCAAGCCTTACGATAGCTTTATGCGTATTTTTCTTGGAATTT
Source organism: Deinococcales bacterium (assembly GCA_031414595.1). Classification (GTDB taxonomy): domain Bacteria; phylum Deinococcota; class Deinococci; order Deinococcales; family JAAFIG01; genus JAAFIG01. The sequence continues at coordinate 26,693 of JANNVX010000049.1, read as the reverse complement.
TGCTTTTGGCGCTCAGTGCCTGTGCTTGGCAACCATCTGGCTATAGTATTTCGGATATTGTGCTGTACGGAATTCAGGAACGCCACACAATTTTTTACAGCAAACTCGAGGCTGGGCAAACACGGGCGCTACAACTCGAGAACAACACCGTCACGCTTGGTGGCACTAGCCCAATCGGGGCATTAGCCATACCGACCGCCTCGAGTGTCAATGGGGCTGCGACGCTTGCAAGCCGTCCTAAACCAATTCGTGAAATCATTTCGGTGGCAACCATCCCGCTGACTTCTGACTTGAGTGTTTTAACCAGAGATGCCGTCCAAGCCCTGTATTACTTTGACGGTAAAAAATGGTTCGATGTCGGCAGCCGCGACGACCTAACCCGTGATTCTAAGTTGCGTCTCGAGTTACGCGAACGCAACGCCAATCTGCGAGGGGTGGGCAATCTCAGCTTCGCCGAAGCTGACGCGCTTCAAGGGTACTTGCAAGAAAAATATAAGCAACCCTTAGCTATCGCCCTGCTCGAGTACCCAAACATCCCCGATTCGTACCTGAACCTCACACCTCGCCCCGATGCGGTCAACTTAACGGCTTTATACGTTCAAGTCGGTTTACCAATAGACTTACTTGGTGGTTTTACCAACACCGAACCATTAGCCCTACGCGCCTTAAATAGTGGCAGCAACGCGGCTTATAACAGCCCAAACGCACTTTTACGATGGGACACCAGCAATTCAAGTTTTGCCAACACATGGAAAATCATGAACGGCAATCAAATCCCCTTGCCAGCCGCCCCAAGTCTTGAGTTTAACCGCAGCAGCGCGATTAGTTTCTTTATGGGTCAACGCCCAACTGGTGGTTACGGCGTAGCCATTAGCAATGCCCGAATTGATCGTGGGGTACTGACACTGCGCCTAAACTTAAGTGAACCAGCGCCCGGAAGACTTGTGACCCAAGCCATCACCAGCCCATTTGTCAGTGTGCTACAAACTGGTGGAGCAAAATTTGAACGGGTCGTGGCGGTCAACAACAGTACAGGCGCAGTTCTGGCGCAACTCGAGCGACCCAGTAACTAAGGAACTGTCCGAAAATAAAATCCGTAAATCTTTGGGCGAGGCATGCCTCGCCCCTACGACAAAATCTTGTGCTAAACCGTAGGGGTTAGGCATGCGACCATGCCCGTAAGGTGCGCGTTTATGGTCAAGAAGCCTAACCCGTTTACGGTCAATGGTGATCCATTCTCAAATCGGGATTTTATTTACGGACAAATCCTAAGCCGCCTGATAGCCCTTGGCTTGTAGCTTAAACAATTGGGCGTACATCCCGCCACTTTGCAGCAGTTCTTGGTGCGAACCACGCTCGGCGATAATCCCATGCTCGAGAACCACAATTGTATCGGCTAAACGCACGGTACTAAAACGGTGCGAAATCAGCACCGTCATGCGGTCTTTGGCTTGGGCGCGAAGTGCCTCGATGGTGTCAAATTCGGCTTGGGCATCGAGGGCAGCCGTGGGTTCATCGAAAACCAACACACTGGCGTTGCGAAAATACAGTCTCGAGAGGGCGAGGCGTTGCCATTGTCCGCCCGACAATTGTCTGCCGCCTTCAAACATTCGCCCAAGCATCGTGTCGTAACCCGAAGGTAAATCCTGCACAAATTCGTTTGCACCGCTTTGCAGTCCAGCTTTTTCGATAGCACTTGTGTCCTGCATCTGCTCGAGTTGCCCAAGTGCCACATTTTCTCGAGCCGTCATTTGGTACTGTCCGTAATCTTGGAAAATAATGCTCATCTCGCGTTGTACACTGCGCGGCGAGTACAGAGTAGCGTCTTTGCCATTGATTAAAATTTTGCCCGAAGTCGGTTCAAAAAGCCGAGTCAGGAGCTTGACAATCGTGGTTTTCCCAGCGCCATTTTCACCGACCAAAGCAAGGGCTTGACCTGTCACAATCTTAAAATTCACACCTTTTAAGACATCTCGATTAGTCAGAGGATAGGCAAATGCCACATTCTCGAATTCGATGCTTTCGATGCGTTCAGACCAAACCAAACCCGCGTTTAAGTCGCGTTGCGGTAACTCGAGAAATTCAAATAAATTCCGCATGTAGAGTAAACTCTGGTAAATGTTAGAAACGCCAGATAGCAAACTCGAGAATTGGGCTTGAACTTGGGACAGCCCGCCAATAAACAGCGCAAAATCACCGACGGTAATCGCCCCAAGTGCCGCCCTTGCCAGCACCGAAAGGGTTGCCACACCAATCAGGAGACTCGAGAGTAAACTTGCGCCAAACGTCCAACCACTCCGCCGCACAATTAAAGGCACAAGTTGCGCCCTGAATTTCTGGTAGTACAATTGCCAGCGCTCGAGTAAATACGGTTCAAAGCCAAACAAACGCACTTCTTTGACCAGTGCATCGGAGGTTAAAAGTGTTCCAAGGTAATTCTGCACCCGAGCGTCTGGGGTTCGGCGGCGAATCAAACGATACGATTCCGCCCCAAAGCGATTTGAAACCACCACACCCGGCAGTGTCGCAACCAACGTTAAAAGCAGCACCAACCAACCCAATTGTGCCAGCAGTACACCAATTGAACCCAAAGTAATCACGGCTTGAACCAACGCCAGCACTTGCGAAGCCACACTCATCGGACGAAAACCAACTTCGTTATAGGCATTTTTTAAGGCATCGTAAGTCTTGGCATTCTCGAACTGCTCAACCTCGAGATTGGCAGCTTTACCTAGAATTTGCATGGTGATACGGTTCTGCAAAGCATCGCCCAACAATTCTCGAGACGCGCCTTGTAATGCCCCAAGCAGCACCAGCAGCGCCCCAATACCGACTTGAACAGCCAGCAAGGTCGTTAGAGAACTTAGCCCACCCTCGAGTTTACCTTGGGTTGCCAGCGCCACCGCATCCAAGAGCAATTTGCCAATCCAGAGGGTCGCGGCTGGTGCAAAAGCGGTCAGCAAACTCGAGACAAGAATAATACTCGAGTGCAAGCTACTGGCTTCCCACACCAAGCGCAGGGTAGACAGTAAATCAGAAATCATTTGCTTAGAATCAATTTTTTGGTCACTGGGTTTGGTTGGAGAACTCACGCCCTAAGAATACGCCAGAGCCAAGCAAAAGAACTACTCGAGTTTGAAAGTGGCTATTCCTCAAGTTTCCTAGGCTAGTTCGCTGATTGTATTTTGCAGTAAGGCTTCTTAGACTTAATCTTGTGGAAAAATACCATGTTGAACTTTGTTATCGTTTGAATAACAAAAATTCCTATCTCATTTGTATTGGTGGTGAGCAAGATAGTTTGGTTACTGATGACCTTGGCTTTGTTCGTGGCTTTACAAATCCACAAAGTTTACTTGTGTATGCACACAGTAAAGGCATATCATTTTCAATGTTCCCGAACAATTCGTCTGAACTGAATTTAATTGATATAGATTACCTCGAGAATTGGTTAGTCAGGAAAAAAACTCGTACCTTAAAATGCGATAAATTACTCAGTGTTTGGAATCTTTTTTTGGATGTATCCTACACCGTAGGTCATGATTTTGACCAAAATAAAGAAGTAACAAATAAGGTTTATGACAAACTTTTCTTTGGGTGCAACTTACCACCTGTGACTCCAGCAGGCAAATCTTATTCGCCAATTTGGTCAAGTTCAGAAATAAAACTGATACGTTCTATCTTGGCTCAGGGCTTACAAATGTTTAAGGAAAAAGTAAAAGAAGGTTACTAACCATATTGCAATTCTCGAGATAATCAAGAACTTGTTTCTGATATGCTCACGCCATGAACGTGGCAGAACTTCAAACACAAGCCAAGCAATTATCCTACCTTGAGCAAACCAAGTTGGTGCGTTTGCTGTCGGCTGATTTGCGTTTTACGGCAACCACTCGAGACCAAAAACCCCTGAGTTGGTTTGGAATTGGTGAATCTGAAATCACAGATTTATCTGAACGCGACGAAGAACTGTTTTTCAAGATGAACCCAAGAGAAGATTCTGCTCGAGCCAGCGTGAAATGACGAAGTGGATACCGTATACCCACAAGAGTCAAGTTTTTGACCTGTCGCATTTGGATGATTTTGAACATACTTTTGTGCAAGTTGCCACAGCAACCGCTAGTGCCAAACATTTCTTGGTCTTGGTAACATTTACCGACCACACCTTCACCGACTCGAGCAACGAAGACAATCTGCCAATTTACAGCAAAACCCATTCTCGAGAAGGCATCAAAAATAGGTACTTTAACCACAAGCGTTGGGAGCTTTCCAAATTACTGCCCGACTTAATACGGGCATTTGGCGAGAGTAACAAACGATTTTATGTATTGCCAGATGGTGCTTATTTTCGTCTCGAGTTGCTGGATAGGCAGAATCAAAAAATTGAATACGACATCTTTTTTGATGTGGTGAAAGTCAAACGACAGATAGTCTTGATCATCAAAAGTGCTTATGAACGTGACCCGAACAGCAATGAGCGCCCAAAATTAGACCGCACCAACCATTTTGGTTTTTTCAAACTGCTTCATGCAACAAATCAAGGTAAACGCATCCACAAAAGGTACTAATGAAAAAGCAACCCGAAAGGCTGCTTTTTCCCCTGCTTCTTTTTATATTCCAGTCCTGGCTAGAAACCTGACCGCCAAAAGGCGGGGGCGAGCATCGAAGTGTTCTGCCTTGAGGCAACTCTGGGTTCAACCGCGACATATAGAGTATAGCACAAAACGAATCATGGGTTGCCTCCTTTTTGGTTTAGCTCGAGTTTAATAATCCCTTTGGCTTGGTTGTAACGGTCAAATTGAAAAAAGTGTTGAAAGGTTTTCCCTGCGCTATCGGCAATAGCTCGAGCAGGGAAGAATTCGCAGCCAAATCGGGCTTTTTTGGCGGCTCTGGCATTGTCAAATTCAAGTAGGCTTGGTTCTAATTACTCGAGTAAGTCGTAATCAAGATTCTGGTTGTAGCAAGCATCTATGTCGCTGGGAAATTTTTTGTCAGTCACAAAACTTCCATTCACGTATTTATTGAAAAAACCTAAAAAACAAGACCTTTCGGAGGCTCTAGGCTCACTGGGTTTGGTTGGAGAACTCACGCTTAGAGAATACGCTAAAGTTTGGTTAAAACCCTTGCCAAGTTGATACTGACCCTATGAGCATGTCTGAAGTCTGCAACACATTCCCCGCAGACTCGAGCAGAGATACAGCCATGGGGTTTGCAAAACGCAAACCCCATAAAATCTAGCCGACCGACCCTTCCATCTCGAGTTCAATTAGGCGGTTGAGTTCCACAGCGTACTCGAGTGGCAGTTCTTTAGCAATTGGTTCAATAAATCCGCGTACAATCAGACCTGTTGCGGCTTCCTCAGACAACCCTCGAGACATCAAGTAAAACACCTGCTCATCGTTAATTTTACTGACCGTGGCTTCGTGTCCAACACTGGCAGACTTCTCTTCGATTTCGATGTAGGGGTAAGTATCGGTTCTCGAGTCGTCGTTCAGAAGCAGCGCATCGCATTCAACGTTGCTTTTGGCGTTTTTTGCGCCATCATAAATTTTAACCAGCCCTCGGTAACTTGAGCGACCATTGTTTTTACTGATACTTTTACTGACAATACTCGAGCTTGTGTTTGGCGCAAAATGCACAACTTTACCGCCAGCGTCTTGGTGTTGCCCAGTGGTTGCCATCGCAATACTTAAAATTTCGCCGCGAGCGCCTGGCTCGAGTAAGTACGTGGCTGGGTATTTCATGGTGACTTTGCTGCCAAGGTTGCCATCTACCCATTCCATGACCGCGCCTTCGTAAACCGCAGCCCGTTGGGTCACAAGGTTATAAACATTATGTGACCAGTTTTGAATCGTGCTGTAGCGCATCCGAGCGCCTTTTTTAACAATAATTTCAATCACACCAGAATGGAAGCTGTCCGAGGAGTAGGACGGCGCAGTGCAACCTTCGATGTAATGGGCATAAGCGCCTTCGTCAATAATAATCAGGGTGCGTTCAAACTGCCCACTATTCTCGGCGTTAATTCGGAAATAGGTTTGCAGAGGCACTTCGACCTTAACGCCTTTTGGCACATAAACAAAACTACCGCCAGACCAAACCGCACTGTTGACGGCTGCAAATTTATTATCTTCGGGCGGAATGACCGTGCCGAAATGTTCACGGAAGAGTTCTGGGTGTTCACGCATTCCGTCTTCGATGGATAAAAAAATCACGCCAAGTTTTTCCCATTCTTCTTTCAGGTTGTGATACACCATCTCGGATTCGTACTGAGCGCCGACTCCAGCCAGCATTCCACGTTCGGATTCTGGAATCCCGAGTTTATCGAAGGTGCGTTTAATGTCTTCTGGCACATCATCCCAAGTTCGGCTGTTAAGCATATCAGTGGGTTTGATATAGTAATAAATATTCTCGAGGTCAAGCCCACTTAAATCCGCACCCCATTTTGGAATGGGTTTGCTGCGGTAAATGTCTAGCGCTTTCATGCGGAACTCGAGCATCCAAGCGGGTTCGTCTTTGGATTTAGAAATTAGTTCAACCACATCTCGGGATAAGCCTTTGGGGGCTTTAATCGTGTAACTCTCGGGTTGTGACCAACCGAATTCATAGGCTTCGTTGATTTGGGCAACAGCAGCATCGGGCTTGTTATCGGAGTATTGTTGGGTCATAAAGCTCCTTGTGGGGCGGGTGTTTTCTCGAGAATTAGAATGCGGCGGCTGGTTGTGCGGCAGCCATGGCTTTAATCGGTTCGTACCCATTTGCCTCGAGTTCTACGGCTAATTCTTTACCACCGCTCTTAACAATTCTGCCATCTACCATAATATGCACCATGTCCGGCACAATAAACTCGAGCAGACGATTGTAGTGGGTAATCATCAAGGCGCTAAAATTGGCGCTTCGCATGGCGTTGACACCTTTTGCCACGACTTTAAGCGCGTCTATGTCTAAGCCAGAATCGGTTTCGTCCATCAGGGCGCAGCTTGGCTCGAGCATCAGCATTTGCAGGATTTCGTTGCGTTTTTTCTCGCCGCCGCTAAAACCTTGGTTAAGGTAACGGTTTACCCACGACTCGTCCCAATCGAGAATCTCGAGGGCGCGGGTCAGTTTTTTATAGAAATCCATAAATTGGACTTCTTGTCCAGTGCGGGCTTGGATGGCTAGGCGTAAGAAGTTGGCAACCGTCACCCCCGGAATTTCTACGGGGTATTGAAATGCCAAGTACAACCCTTGACGGGCGCGTTCGTCTGGCTCGAGTTCGAGGATGTTCACGCCGTTATACAGAACCTCACCGCGTTCGATGGTGTATTCGGGTGCGCCAGCAATGGCTTTAACTAAGGTGCTTTTGCCGTTGCCGTTCGGTCCCATGATGGCATGGAATTGTCCAGCCGGGACGTGCAGGTTTACACCTTTGAGAATCATTTCGTTGTCGATGCTGACCCATAAGTCTTTGATTTCGAGGTTCACGTTTTCTCCTTGGTACTCGAGTTTTTTATACTCGAGAATTGCAGTTTTAGTATGCTATTAGGAATCATTCCTAACTTGGCTTTAGGTTACACGAGTTTTACGATGAATCTCAAGTCCATAAGTTGGGTTTTTATTTTTAGCGCTTGACAAGACAATTGCTTTGGTGTTACCTTACTAAAACCCGTTAGTAATTCGTGTTAGTTCTCATTTCTTCAAAGCCAGAGGCATTATTGGCTCGAGAGCTTTCAAAAGGAGACCCATGACTGGTTCGAGTGCTAAGACCTTCACCCCACCCCGACCCAAGGGGTTGCCAAGTTGGGCGGTGGGTTATCTGTTTATTGCCCCAGCGATTATTGGTTTTGTGGCTTTTTATTTGTACCCAGCCATTCGCGGCTTACAAATCAGTTTTACCGATTGGAACTTACTCAGTGACCCAAAGTTTATTGGTTTTCAGAATTATCTCGAGGTCTTTTCGGATGCCAAGTTTTGGGCTTCGTTTGGGGTGACGGTGCAGTATGTGCTGTGGAATATCCCCTTGCAAACAGTATTGTCGCTGCTTTTGGCAGTAGCCATGGATAGGCTGGTCAGCAGCATGGCAATTAAGGGCTTACTGATTTTGCCGTATTTACTCTCGAGCGTGATTGTCGGCATGATTTTTTTGTGGATGCTTGACCCACTGCTTGGGATTTTAATTCAGTGGTTGGCTGCCACACCGATTGGTAAACAGACTTTTTTTTCTTCACCAGAGCAAGCTATTCCGACCATTGCGATCATTAACATCTGGAAGCACATGGGCTTTAATGCGCTGCTCTTTTACGCGGGGATGCAGTCCATTCCACGCACCGTCTACGAAGCCGCAAAAATTGATGGTGCATCGGAATGGACAACCTTTTGGCGTATGACCCTGCCTTTGCTGCGTCCAGTTACGGTTTTTGTGATGGTCACATCGGTCATTGGTTCGTTTCAGATTTTTGACATGATTGCCGTCACCACCAATGGCGGACCAATAGATTCAACTCGAGTGGTGGTGCTGTACATCTACCAGAACGCTTTTAGTTTCTTTCGCATGGGCTATGCGACTGCCATGAGCATGGTTTTGTTTGCGATTCTGGTGTTTTTTACGCTGCTACAAACCCGAATTTTACGCGCCAACGAATCGGATTTGGATTAAGGGAGAAATGTGATGACTTCAACTGCCACCGTCTCGAGTCCAATTCGTCGTAAACCACCCATTCCCATCGGGCGGGTGCTGGCATTTATCGCGCTGGCTTTGATTGTGCTGATTTCGGTTTTTCCGATTTGGATTGTCTTAAAAACCGCCCTGACCAGCAATTCGGCGCTGTTTGCCGAAGCGGGTCAACTCTTTCCAAGCCAACCGACCCTGATTAACTTTCAGCGTGTGCTGGGTTTTTTAAGCCAAGCAGAAGCTCAAAAAGCAGGTGGTTCGGGCAGTTCAATCAGCTTTTTTGCAGCCATGATTAACAGCGCTATTTTTACGGCATTAATTGTCTTTTTTCAAACATTTTTCTCGGCGATGGCAGCTTATGCTTTTGCTCGGCTGAAATTCCCCGGACGTGATGCAATTTTTACGATGTTTTTAATCGCTTTAATGATTCCAGGCATTGTTTTGTTTATCCCCAACTTTATCACGATCAAAAACCTTGGCTTACTCGACTCGATGGGTGGAATGGTTGCACCATTTGTGCTGATGTCGCCGTTTGCAGTTTTTTTCCTGCGCCAATTCTTTTTATCCCTGCCTCGAGAAACCGAAGAAGCCGCCTTTTTGGATGGGGCAAATCCATTTGTGATTTTTTGGCGAATTACCCTCCCAATGAGCCAAGGACCTCTGGTGACATTAGCGATTTTAACCGCGATTGGCAGTTGGAATGAATTTTTCTGGCCCTTTTTGATTGCTAAAAATGAAAGCACTTTTACCTTGCCTGTAGCCTTGCAGATTTTTAAGACCCAAACTCCACAAGGCTCACCCGACTGGACTGGTCTGATGGCTGGCACATTTGTGGCGGTTATTCCAATTTTTATTCTGCTGCTGGTGATGGGGCGGCGGGTGGTTGAGTCGTTGCAATTTAGTGGGGCAAAGTGAATTGAGCTTTGAGTTAAAGCTCGAGAACAATCTAAACACCTCTCTTGCAGTGGGATAACCTCCTCCTATCCCACTGCCCGTTCAAACTATTTTCGGCTATCCGCCCTCTCAGGCTCGAGGTTTCTCGAGTCAACAACTCGGGGTTGCTCGAGCGCAAGGAAGGTCTCTATGAAAAAAGTGGTTTTAGGTTCGGTTGGTTTAGCGGCATTGGCGGCTGCGGCTGGTTTTAGCACTTCGGCACAAGCCCCAGTTACTTTGCAATACTGGCTTTGGGACAGCAATCAACAACCTGCATACCAGACTTGCGCCAGTAATTTCACCAAGCAAAACCCCGATATCAACATTAAAATCAGTCAAAAAGGTTGGGGCGATTATTGGACGGGCATCACCACTGGTTTTGTCAGTGGCACAGCCCCAGATGTGTTTACCAATCACTTGGCGTATTTCCCAGAATTTGCTGCCAATAACCAACTGGTGGACGTGAATCCACTGATTGCTCGAGATAAAGTCGTGACCAACAATTACTACCCCGGCTTAAAAGACTTGTGGGGCAAAGCAGGTAAACAGTATGGGCTGCCCAAAGACTGGGATACCGTTGGGGTTTTTTACAATGCTGATTTACTTAAAAAAGCAGGTTTGACCCCCGCCAGTTTAGCCAACCTCAATTGGAATCCAAAGGACGGCGGCACATGGCAAAAAACCATTGCCCGTTTAACGACCGATAAAGCCGGTAACAATGGCACTTCGGCTAAATTTGATAAAGCATCGGCAGTCCAATACGGTTATCAGACCGGTTACGGGGCGGGCTTTAACGGACAGACCGAATGGAGCTTTTATGCTGCCACCACCGGTTGGAAGTACAACGAAGGGCTGTTTGGCAAAAAGTACAACTACAACGACCCTCGCTTTATCGAAACGATTCAATGGTTAGCCGACCTGAGCCTCAAATACGGCTTGATTCCAAGCTATGCCGATGTGCAGACCAGTGGCGGCGATGCCCTGTTCCGTGCTGGCAAAGTCGGCATGATTACCAACGGTTCATGGATGATTGGCGATTACACCAAAAACCAGAGCTTTAAGGTTGGCATTGCGCCATTGCCGATTGGACCAAATGGCAAACGCATGAGTATGTTTAACGGCTTAGCTGACAGCATTTGGGTCGGCAGCAAAAACCAAGAAGCCGCTTGGAAATGGGTCAAATACCTCGCCAGCCCAGCTTGTCAAAACACAGTTGGCGATGCTGGCGCAGTCTTCCCAGCCATTCCAGCCGCCACTGACCGTGCGCTGGCTGCCTTCAAAGCCAAAGGTGTGGATGTCAGCAGTTTTGTCAGACAAGCCAAAGCTGCTGGTGGGACGTTCCTTTTCCCGATTACCGAAAACGCCGCCCAAATCAATGAAATCATGACCAGCGCTTTGCAGAGTGTTTTCCTTGGCAAAACCAAAGCTGCCGATACCCTGCCCGGCGCAAACGATAAAGTCAACGCTTTATTTAAGTAAGTTCTCTATTTGTCAACGGCTCGAGGGAAAACCTCGAGCCGTGTTTGAAGTCTTATCTGATAAACTAAAGAGGAATAACACCATGAATCCAAAAATTACCCTGATTGGCGCTGGAAGTACCGTATTTGCCAAAAATTTGCTCGGTGATATTTTAAGTTACCCCGAACTCGAGCAGTCAGAAATTGTTCTCTTTGACATCAACCCAGAGCGCCTAAAAACCTCCGAAGTGGTGGCGCAAAAAGTTGCCCAAGCCCTTGGGGTCAACGCCAACATCAGCACCAGCACCGACCCAGAACAGGCACTCGAGGGTGCAAATTACGCCATCAGCATGATTCAAGTTGGCGGCTATAAACCCAGTACGGTCATCGACTTTGAAATCCCAAAAAAATATGGTCTGCGCCAAACCATCGCCGATACCCTTGGGATTGGTGGCATCATGCGCGGCTTACGCACCATTCCGGTACTGCTCGAGTACAGCCGTATGATGGAACGGGTCTGCCCCGATGTGCTGCACCTGAACTATGTCAATCCAATGGCGATGAACTGCATTGCCTTGAGTAAAGCCAGCCCGATTAAACTGGTCGGTTTGTGCCACAGCGTACCGCACACCGCCAAAGAAATTGCCACTGACCTTGGTGTGCCACCCGAAGAAGTCAAGTATCTGGTAGCGGGCATTAACCACATGGCATTTTACTTAAAACTCGAGCAGCACCACACCGACGGGCGCATCGAAGATTTATACCCCAAAGTGCGTGCCTTTGCCGAGAACGCACAGTACAGCCACCGCGTGTCTGATGACATGCCGTGGGGCTTAACCGACGCGGTACGCTACGAAGTTTTTAAGCACTTTGGTTATAGCGTCACCGAATCTTCGGAACATTTTAGCGAATATGTGCCGTGGTTTATTAAACAAAACCGCCCAGATTTACTCGAGCAGTTCAACATCCCGCTCGATGAATACATTCGCCGTTGTGAGCGACAAATTGAACGCTGGGATGACCTGCGGCGGCGGCTCGAGAACCCTGAAGAACAGCTACAGGTTAAACGCAGTGTCGAGTACGGCAGTCTGATTATCCATAGCCAAGAAACTGGGCAGCCTCGGGTGATTTATGGCAATGTGCCGAACAACGGTCTCATAGATAATCTACCCAGTGGTTGCTGTGTCGAAGTGCCGTGCTTGGTGGATAAAAATGGAATTCAGCCAACCAAAATAGGCACAATTCCAATGCACCTAGCCGCCATGATGCGAACCAATGTTAATGTTCAAGAACTGACCGCCGAAGCGGTTATTACGGGCAACTTGGAGCATATTTACCATGCGGCGATGCTCGACCCACACACAGCAGCCGAACTGGATTTGCGCCAGATTCGCAGCCTTGTGACCGAACTGCTCGATGCCCACCGCGACCATCTGCCACCCGCCTTACAACTGGGCAATACGCCTTGAGGTCAACAGGTTAGGATGACCAATATGTATTCTGCCAAGCGTGCCACCAGCCAAGAAGTTGCGGCTCGGGCTGGGGTCTCGCGCACCACGGTTTCATTTGTCTTAAATGGTGTGGTCGGTATGAACATCTCCGAAGCCACTCGAGTTAAAGTGCTGGCGGTTGCCGAAGAACTGGGCTATGTTCCCAATGCGGCTGCCAGAATGCTGGTCAGTGGACAAACCCAAACCATCGGGCTGGTGGTTTCTCAAGCCGAGCATTTACAAGTGGATGCCTTTATCCCGCAAATCCTCTATGCGCTGAGCAGGTATAGTCAAGAAGCTGGCTACCGTGTGCTGCTCGAGACGGTTAAAGATGTCTCTAAGCCAGATGCTTACTCGCACCTGATTAAAGGTCATCATATAGATGGTTTAATCATCATCAACAGCCGTTCTGACGATACCCAATTGCCAGAATTGATTCGCCGCAATTACCCGTTAGTCCTCATGGGTTTTCCAGATTGGACCGAAAGCTCAGGGCGGGTGCATCGTGTCACCAGCGATGGCGTAGGCTCGGCAAAACTTGCCACCCAACACCTGATTGGGCTTGGTCATCGGCGTATTGCCCATATAACCTTTTCGCCCGAAATTTACTTTGCAACCCAAGACCGACACAGGGGCTACCGTTTAGCACTCGAGGAAGCTGGTTTGGAGTACGATCAAAAACTTGTGGTACGCGGTAATTACAGTGCCGAAAGTGGTTTTGTCGCTATGCAGCAAATCTTAAAAGCCCGACATAAACCCACGGCGGTTTTTGTTGGCAACGATACTGTGGCAGTCGGGGTGATGGCAGCCATTCACCAAGCGGGTTTACGCATTCCCGAGGATATGGCGGTAGTTGGTTACGATGACATCCCGACGGCGGCATACCTCAGTCCAGCCCTGACCACAATACGGCTTTCGGCACTCGAGCATGGGCAGAAATCAATTGCGATGCTGCAAAAGTTAATACGCGGCGAAAACGTGATTGAGGACAATATCAAGTGTGGTTCAGAATTGGTGATTCGGGCTTCGTGCGGCTATAAAAAAAATCTCGATAAAACATGAAGGGCAGCCTCCCACAGCCTAATCTCGAGGGACTTTCTGGTCTTGGGCTAATGCGTTTTGATGAAACCTACGGCTGGGCGGCAATGTCCATATTTTATTCCTTGTTCAAAATGCCTTGAATACTTGCCTGAACCACATGTTGTGCCATTTGCTTGGCGCTGGTGGCAGTCGTGGTTTTACTGATTGGACTTTCATTAATGATTGTACTTAATCCGTGAACCACGCTCCAAAGGGTTAGGGCAATCTCTTGTGGGTTATCTTGGCTGATTTGTTTGGCGGCTTGTGCCTCGAGTATAGCGTTGTACAGGACACTTTGGGCATCTATTCCAGCCACTTCGAGCGGGTCGGGTTGCCCAATGGCAGCGCAGAGTTCACGGCGGAACATGAATCTAAATTCGGCTTGGTGGGTGTAAGCAAAATTCACGTAAGCCATGCCGATATGCTCGAGTTGTTGCAGTGGCGTGTGCTTTTTTTGCTTGGCGTTGTTTAATGCTGTGGTCAGTTTAGTAAAGGCTTCAATAGCGAGTGTGCGAATTAAATCTTGTTTGTCTAAAAAATGATGATATGGTGCGGCGGGCGAGACATTGGCACGGCGGGCAACTTCGCGCAGTGTGAAGTTGTCCACCCCGATTTCGTTCGCCAGTTCTCGGGCTGCCTCGAGCAGCGTGTTTTTAAGGTCGCCGTGGTGATAGCGCTCGGTTTTTTTGGGATGCTCGAGTAGGGAACTTGACATTGTTTAGATTTTAGCATATCTTAACACTGTTCAGAATTTAAGCATCGTTTAGATATATCAAAAGGAGTTCAATATGAAACACATTATTTTTGGAACAGGACCACTCGGACGCGCCACCATGAATGCTTTACTGACTCGAGGTGAACAAGTGCAAATGGTCAATCGCAGTGGCGTAATGCCCAACATTCCCAACCAAGTCAAAGTTATTAAGTGCGATGCCTATAGTCTCGAGTCAGCCAAAGCTGCGGCTCGAGGCGCAAGTATTGTTTATAACTGCACCGCCCCTGAGTACAGCACCAAACTCTGGACGACCCAACTGCCGATTCTGTGGGGTAACATTCTCGAGAGTGCCGCCGCCCAAAATGCCAAATTAGTGATTGGCGATAATTTGTATATGTACGACCAGAATGGTACAAATATCCTCGAGACAAACCCGATGCAGAGCAGCACAGGCAAAGGCAAAGCCCGAATTGCCTCGGCTACACAAATGCTCACAGCGCACAAAAAAGGTCTGGTACAAGTCGCACTGGTACGTGGTGCGGACTTTTTTGGCGAATATGCTGCCGAACAAAGTCAATTTGGTTCTCGAGTCATCCCGCCAATGCTGCAAGGAAAAGCTGCCCAGACGCTGGGTAACTTGGATACTCCACACAGCATGACCTACATCAAAGACTTTGGAAAAGCCATTGCCATGATTGGTGCAAGCGATGATGCTTTCGGACAAGCATGGCACGTGCCGAACGCTCCAGCCATCTCGAGACGCGCCATCCTTGAGCAGTTAGCCAGTATTATTGGGCAACCACTTAAAGTCCAAGTTATGCCTAAATTCTTGATGTCTGCTCTAGGATTATTCGTTGCCCCTCTGCGTGAAGTCAGTGAAATGATGTACCAGTTTGAGCAGCCTTATATTGTTAATCACGATAAATTTGTTGCCAAATTCGGCGATATTCACACGCCGCTCGAGACCGCCCTGACAGAAACCGTTGATTGGTTCAAGCAACTCAAGCCAGGTGTCAATCAAATCCAAGCACAACGTGTAGGGTAGGCTTTGCCTACCGCTTTCTCTTACACGACGTGGGCAAAGCCCACCTTACACTTTTTCTTAACTCGAGTTTCAAGTGTAATTGCTTTCGTCCCTAAGTACGACGACGGAAGCCCACGAGATTCGTAAACTTATCCAGTCTTTGCAAGTAAAGACATCCAGCACCGTTTTTTCTCGGGTGCTAGGTCAAACATTTTTCTATGGAGTCTATCATGGTTATCGCATCACCAAAGCCAAGTTTGTTGGCGCAGGCTTGGCAAATCAATAAACCACTCACCGCATTACTTGTGTTCTGTGCGACCACATTTATTCTAAGCATCTTAGGGTTATTTATAGACCCTCGAGTCACCGAGCTTGTTGGTACACCCGCTTGGGCAAAAACCTTTAAGTTCTCGACATCCTTAATGTTCTATGCGGCTTCTTTAATCTGGGCATTAAGTCTGCTCGAGAACCGCTTTAAGAAAATCGCTGGATTTGGCGGTAGCGTTGTTGGCAGTGTTTTTATTTTGCAAATGATTTTAATTATTATTCAAGCAGTACGAATCCAACCTCTGCACTTTAATACCACCACACCGCTAGATTCAGCACTGTGGGGAACAATGGCAATTGCAAATAGCCTAATGCTGCTCGGGTACTTAATTTTGGTTGTTATGGCATGGCGCGGTATTCGTACCAATCCTGTGTTGGCATGGAGTATCCGACTGAGTTTTGTGGTCACATTATTTGGGTTGCTGCAAGGTTTTTTAATGACCTCGCCCAACCCGATTCAAGAAAAGGCTTTAGCCTCTGGGCAAACCACAATTATGATTGGCGCTCACACGGTTGGAAGCTCGAGTCTTATGCCAGATGCTGGGGCTGGCTTACCGCTTTTGGGTTGGAGTACCACCCATGGCGACTTGCGAATTGCCCATTTTGTGGGTCTGCACGCGCTGCAACTCCTACCACTTTTTGCATTCTGGTTAATGCGTCGCCGTCAACGCTGGCTGACCGACAGGCACAGCATGGTATTGCTGACCATCGCTGCACTTGGCTACTCAGGACTGATTTACTTGCTTACTTGGCAAGCTGGGCGCGGACAATCCATTGTTGCACCCGATATAACCACCCTGACGGCTTTTTTGGGTTTAATTGGCGCGGTTCTGCTCGCCAGCTTTGGCGTATTAGCCCATGCTCGAGCCAGAGGCTAATTTTGCCGACTCGAGACTGTTAAATCCGTGCCAGAAAATTCTCGACCCAATCATGATTTTGCATTTGCCCATTGGCAAGGTATAGATTTTTGGCTTCTCTGGCGATAAATTGCAGACTGTACGTGTCGTTGATGCCTTGGTAAAATTCAAATGTACCTTGGACGTACTTGAGCGTATCTGGTTCTTGTAGGGCAATAAATATCTTACCGACTTCCCAGTACCAATCGCCATAAAAATAACTAACCTCGAAACGATTGGCAATTTGAATCGTCTCGAGGGCATGTATTTTTGCGTTTTCTGGTTGTTTTGAGTATAAAAAAGCGTATGCCAGTAAGATTTTAGCCCGAATCAAATAAAAGTATAAGTCGGTACTCTCAAAAGCACGAATCGCGGTCTGGCTGGCGGTCAATGCCTCCTGTATCCGTCCAAGCCGCAGCAGTGTTTCGCTGTATGCCAGCCACGCATAACCCCATGTGGCACCGGTAGGTGTTAAGTGCGGTAAGGTTTGTTCAAAGCATGTTGCCGAGGCTTCGAGTTGAAAAGTTCGTTGCAAAACACAACCTAACATCACTTGGTTTTGCTGAATAACCCCAGATGGCAAATCCGGATTCTGAAGGTTGTGTCGAATCAAGTCTAAAGCCGTCCAGAACAAACCTCGGATACGCAAAAAAACCATGTAAATATCGGCTATTCGTGTAAATTTGTGCTGCAAATCAGAGCGCGTAAAAAAACCAAGAATCTGTTCGATATTAGAAAACTCTAAAGTCAAAGCAGACCATAAAGTCCTGTGGTTCTTTTCTGCTCCAGCAACAAAGATAAAAATTAAATTTAAGAAAAAATCTTCGTGACGTTCTTGAAATGGTCTTAATTCCGTTTGGTCAACTCGAGTCAGCACATACTGACGCAATAATTCGTGAAGATTAAAACGCCCTAGACTGTTTTTTTGCAATAAACCTGCTTCGACCAAATGCTGCAAGTCTTGAATACGGCTGTTTGTCACCACTCGAGCCGCTTCTAAAGTAGCCCCCCCACGAAAAATACACATGCCGTGCAGCGCCATTTTTTCTGGGGTTGTTAAGCGGTTATAACTTTGTTCAAGCATGATTTCGATAGCCCGTTGGCGTTCTGGTACAGCCGCGCTGGTTGTCTCGAGTTTTAAGCCCATTTCGAGTTCGTGAAGCACTTCTTTAGGCGACAATAACCGTGTCCAATACGCCGCTAATTCAATGGCTAAAGGCATTCCGCCAAGGCGTTGCACAATTAGCCTAGCGCTGCTTTGGTCATTTAGCTCGAGTTTGGCGTTATGACGCTGCGCGGTTTGCCAAAATAATTGAGTGGCAGCCGAATCTGTCGCTTCAAAACCCTGCAAGTCAAACAACCATTCGCCGTAGACCTGAAGCGGTACTCGAGAAGTGACTAAAATTTTTAAGTGAGCGCACTGCTCGAGTAAATCATGTAAAAAACCACGCGGCGATTCGAGTTGTAGATGCTCAAAATTATCGAGTAGCAATAACACTTTTTTTCTTTGCAGCAAAGCCAGAAGTTCAATTTTAACTTCGGTATGAACTGGCATATTCATGGCTGTTGCAATCGCACTTGGTAATCCGGAAATATCTTCAATATCGGCTAATGTGACTAAGTAAACCCCATCAAACCCAGCCTCGAGCCAAGCATGAGCGGTTTGCAGTGCCAAACGGGTTTTGCCCATACCGCCCAAGCCCACCACCGTAATCAAGCGCGACATCGGATGTTCAATAATTTCGTTTAATTGGCGCAGTTGCTGCTCACGTCCAACAAATGGGGTACTCGAGAACGGCAAATTATGAACCGTCACGACTTGTGAAAAATCGGTTAATTGATCAAATAAAGCCAGTGTTTTTGGATGTGGTTGCAAACCTAATTCGCCGATGGCTTGGGCAAAGGTCTGAAAAACCAGTTTGGCTTGGTTTGGTTCACCGCGTTCAAGGAAAATCTGGACTGCCTCTTCACACAAAGCATCTTTTTGCAGAATCTGTTTAAGGATTTTATCTGTCTCAAAGGGGTCGGCATAGCGAGCGTATTGCAAGGCGTTTTTGAGCCAAGCTGCCTGCAAGGATTTGCGCTCAAGTTCGAGCCATTCCATAAATTCGGGTGCGTCGGCTAGGTACAAGCCCTCGAGCAGGGCGTTTGAAAAAGCTGATGCTTGGCTAAAATTTTTTGACTCGAGGGCAGTTTTGAATTCTTCGACATCGCAATCCACGATTAAACGCATTCGAGAAGTTTTATTTTCGATTTCTAAGTCTTGCCAGTCGGATTTTAAGCGCAACACCAACTGCCGTAAGCTGTTACGGGCATCGGTTTCAGAAGAATCGGGGTAAAACAAATTCAACAACTCATCTCGAGCCACCCACTTATTTTGCACAATCAAATAGGCTGCCAAGGCGGTTAATTTAGACAATGGCAAAGGTCGCTCACCAATTCGTGGCGAACCAAATAAGCACAATTGTGGGTTTTTCACCATTGGCAAACCATGAACCTTAGCGTATCACGAAGAGAATAGCCAAGATACAAACCATATAACGGCAATATAACGCCAATATACGCGCCGCTTTTTATGCTGTTCTTAAAGGAGCAATGATGAACTCAAAACAAAGTTACACCCCGCCTACCCTCGAGCCACAACCTACTTTTATTGTGGTCACGGGGATTAGTTTACCCATCGGTACAAGTGGCATAACTGACCCATTCGAGTTTGATTTTCTCGAGAATATGGATTTTATGGAAGGTGAACAATGAAACACTTCTTGGTCTTACCACTGCTGGCAGCTATCTTGATGGCATGTCAACAAAGCCCAAGTCCAATACTCACTAAGCCCAAAGCCATTGGCAAACTCGAGCTAACTTTTGATTCTGAGTCCAATAAAGCCACGGCTGTGGTGAGGACTGGATTACAAACCCAAGCGGTGCAAACCTCGAGCAGTATCAGTTTTAATGCTCCCTCGAGTTTAAGTGTTTTAAGTGAGGTTGGAGTGGTGCAGTACATCACCGCCCAGTTTAATATCAACAACTTATTGCCCAGCACCAACTTAACCGATTTAACCTTGATTGCTTATCAGAGAGATGGCAACATCGGTGGGACAGCCCTCAAAAATGTTTATAACTTTGCTGGCTCGAGTATATATCCTGCAAACGACCCAACAGGTATTGCTTTTGCTCGAGGAGTAAAACCAAGCAATCCACCAAATACTTTAGCTCCGTTTACAGTCAACAACAATGTTTCAGATTTACAATTGTTCACTGAAACCGAAATTTCTTCTTTGGAGTCAGCCGCCAACACCGCAGGAGAACTCAACCAAACAAACGGTGATTACTTACTGCCTTATGGTTATGTGGCAAGAAACTCTGCAAGCTCGAGAATGTTGTTAGCCAATACCAATAATGCTGGTGTGGTGAACATAGCGATTCAAATTCCAATTAGCAACTCGAGCAGCGCCACAACTGGGTATAGATTTAGCATGACTTTTATAATGTTTGATGCACCAGTAGCAACTCGAGTTTCTGAAAGTTTGCAAGAACAAGGGACTTTAAGTGGGGCAGTTACCCGTAAGACTGGTTTTTCTGCGACTGAACTCTTTGCGCTTGGTGGCTCGAGTTTATTATCTGACCCAAGTGTCAAACGTGGTTGTGTGCTTCGCACGGCTGGTTCTGCGGGTACACCACTGGATTATTTAGTCAATACTTTTAATATCACAGGGTTTTCACCAACGGCGAACTTAAATTCAGTGGCTCGAGATGCGAATATCAGCGTGACGACTGACCAAACCATGAGTGCTGCGACTGCCTCGAGTTTGGTGGTGCGTGGTGGGTTTACTGGGACTAAGACTGGTGCTTTTACTGGTACTGGCTCGAGTACGCTTGGTTTTGACCCGACCGTAGATTTTATGCCGGGTGAATTGGTGACAGCGCAAACCCTTGGCTTAACCAATGATACTGGTGGTGGTGCGTGTGAACAGGGAAGCAGGACTTGGCAGTACCGAGCGAATGTGGCAGCAAGAGGGGCTGTATTTGCAGCGAAAACCGATTACACCACGGGTACACGTCCTTATTCTGTGGTTGTGGGTGATGTGAATGGTGATGCTAAACTCGACCTCATCACCGCAAACGATGGTGGTAGTTCCTCGAGTGTGTTGCTTGGCAATGGCAATGGGACTTTCCAAGCAAAAACCGATTACACCACGGGTTTATTTCCTCGTTCTGTGATTGTGGGTGATGTGAATGGTGATACTAAACTCGACATCATCACCGCAAACTATGGCGCTGGGGTTCATACCGTGAGCGTCCTCTTAGGCAATGGCAATGGGACTTTCCAAGCAAAAACCGATTACCTCGCGGGTGCAAATCCTTATTCTGTGGTTGTGGGTGATGTGAATGGTGATGCTAAACTCGACCTCATCACCGCAAACTATGATGGTAATTCCTCGAGTGTACTGCTTGGCAATGGCGATGGGACTTTCCAAGCAAAAACCGATTATACCACAGGTGCAAATCCTTATTTTGTGGTTGTGGGTGATATGAATGGTGATGCTAAACTCGACATCATCACCGTAAACGAGTCTGCTAATTCCTCGAGTGTGTTGCTTGGCAATGGCAATGGGACTTTCCAAGCAAAAACCGATTACACCACAGGTGCAAATCCTTATTCTGTGGTTGTGGGTGATGTGAATGGTGATGCTAAACTCGACATCATCACCGCAAACGCTGGTGGTGCTTCCTTGAGTGTCCTGCTTGGTAATGGCAATGGGACTTTCCAAGCAAAAACCGATTACCTCATGGGTGAACGTCCTTCTTATGTGGTTTTGGGTGATGTGAATGGTGATACTAAACTCGACCTCATCACCGCAAACGCTGGTGGTAGTTCCTCGAGTGTACTGCTCGGTAATGGCAATGGTACGTTCCAAAATGCAGTGCATTACACTACAGGTGTAAATCCTAAATCTGTGGCTGTAGCTGATGTGAATGGTGATGCTAAACTCGACATCATCACTGCAAACGGTTTTGCGAATTCCTTGAGTGTGCTGCTTGGTAATAATGCTTATGGTACTTTCCAAGCTAAAACAGATAGCACCACGGGTTTAGCTCCTATTTTTGTGACTGTAGCTGATGTCAATGGGGATGCTAAACTCGACATTATTACCGCAAACACCAGTGCTTTTTCCTCGAGTGTACAGCTTGGTAATGGTAATGGTACTTTCTTAGCCAAAACAGATTACCCCACAGGTTCAGGACCTTATTCGGTGGCGATGGCGGATGTCAATGGGGATGCCAAACTCGACATTATTACCGCAAATGCCAATGATAATACCTCGAGTGTACTGCTTAACAATGGCAGTGGCGGTTTCCTAGCCAAAACAGATTACGCCACGGGTACACTTCCTTTTTCTGTGGTGGTGGCTGACATGAATGGGGATACTAAACTCGACATTATTACCGCAAACAATGGCGCTGGAGTTAATACCGTGAGCGTCCTTTTGGGCAATGGCAATGGTACATTCCTAGCCAAAACAGATTTCACCACAGATGCCAACCCTTTTTCTGTGGCAGTGGCAGATGTTAATGGGGATGCCAAACTCGACATTATTACCGCAAACTTTAATGCCAATTCCTCGAGTGTGCTGCTTGGTAATGGCAATGGAACTTTTCAAGCCAAGACGGATTACGCCACAGGTGATGGGGCTAGTTCTGTGGTTGTGGCAGATGTCAATGGTGATGCTAGACTCGACATTATTACTGCAAATTATTATGGTCATTCCTCGAGTGTGCTGCTTGGCAATGGCAATGGTACGTTCCTAGCCAAAACAGATTACACCACAGGTACAAATCCTAATTCTGTGGCTGTAGCTGATATGAATGGCGATGCCAAACTCGACCTTATTACCGCAAACTCTGGGGCTAATACCTCGAGTGTCTTGTTTGGTACTGGCACTGGTACGTTCCTAGCCAAAACAGATTACACCACGGGTTCGACCCCACTTTCTGTGGCTGTGGCTGATATGAATGGTGATGCCAAACTTGACATTATCACGGCAAACAATCTTGGTACTTCCTCGAGTCTACTGCTGAACCGTTAGCGCCAAACTCTAACTTATCTCGAGTTAGAAATAGATATAACGCTCGTATAACGCCAATATACGCCCTGCTTTTTATGCTGCTCCTAGACAAGGAGTAACTATGAACCCAGATAAACAAAACTATGTTGTGCCAAGGCTCGAGGTTGTGCAGAATTATGTGACCTTAACTGGAATCAGTCTACCGATAGGCACGAGCAACTTCACCGACTCGTTCGAGTTCGATTTTCTCGATAGCATGGATTTTATGGAAGGTGAACAATGAAACTCTTCTTTTTACCACTGCTGGCAGCTATCTTGATGGCATGTCAACAAAGCCCGAGTCCAAGCAGTACACCTAAAGCCATTGGTAAACTCGAGCTAACTTTTGATTCGCAGACCAATAAAGCCACGGCTATGGTGCGTACTGGATTGCAAACCCAAGCGGTGCAAACCTCGAGTAATGTCAGTTTTAATGCTCCCTCGAGTTTAAGTGTCCTAAGTGGTGGTTCGGTGCAGTACATCAATGCCCAGTTCAATATCAACAACTTATTGCCCAGTACCAACTTAACCGATTTAACCCTGATTGCCTATCAAAAAACTGGCAACATCGGTGGCACAGCCTTAAGGAATATTTATAACTTTGCTGGCTCGAGTATTTACGCAGTGGGGGATGCTGCGGGAATTGCTTTTGCTCGAGGAGTCAAACCAAGCAACACACCAAATAGCCTAAGTCCTTTTACAGTCAATAATAATGTCTCGGATTTGCAGTTGTTCACTGAAAGCGAAATTACGCCTTTGGAATTAGCCGCCAATACTGCTGGTGAATTAAACCAAGCCAATGGTGATTACTTACTGCCCTATGGTTATGTGGCTAGAAGCAGTGCAACCTCGAGAACTTTACTGGCAAATACCAATAATGCTGGTGTGGTCAACATTGCGATTCAAATTCCAACCAGTAACTCGAGCAGTGCCACGACAGGGTACAGATTTAGCATGACCTTTATTATTTTTGATGCACCCGTGGCAACTCGAGTTTCCGAAAGCCTGCAAGAACAGGGTGCTTTAAGTGGTGCGACAATCCGTAAGACTGGTTTTTCTGCCTCTGAATTATTCGCGCTTGGTGGCTCGAGTTTATTATCTGACCCAAGTGTCAAGCGTGGTTGTGTGCTTCGCTCGGCTGGTACTGCAAGTACACCGTTGGATTATTTGGTGAATACCTTTAACTTCGTTAGCTTTTTACCGAGTGTCAATACAAATGCTGTGGCTCGAGACGCGAATGTTAGTCTGACGACAGACCAAACCATGAGCGCTGCGACTGGCTCGAGTTTGGTGGTGCGCGGTAGTTTCACGGGGACAAAGGCTGGTGTGTACAGTGGGGCTGGCTCGAGTACGCTTGGTTTTGACCCGACCGTAGATTTTATGCCGGGTGAGTTGGTAACAGCCCAAACTTTGGGATTAACCAATGCTAATGGTGGTGGGGCGTGCGAAGCGGGGACGCGAACTTGGCAATACCGTGCGAATGTGGCGGCTCGAGGGGCTGAATTTGCAGCAAAAACCGATTACCCCACGGGTTCAAGTCCTTTTTCTGTGGTTGTGGGTGATGTGAATAATGACACCAAACTTGACATCATCACCGCAAACGCTGGTGCTGATTCCTCGAGTGTACTGCTCGGCAATGGAAATGGAACATTCCAAACAAAAACCGATTACCCCACGGGTACATATCCTATTTCTGTGGTTGTGGGAGATGTGAATAATGACACCAAACTCGACATCATCATCGCAAACTTTAATGGTGCTTCCTCGAGTGTATTGCTCGGTAATGGAGATGGGACATTCCAAACAAAAACCGATTACCCCACGGGTTACCGTCCTTATTCTGTGGTTGTGGGTGATGTCAACGGCGATGCTAAACTCGACATCATCACCGCAAACTATGGTGCTGATTCCTCGAGTGTATTGCTCGGCAATGGAGATGGAACATTCCAAACAAAAACCGATTACACTACGAATGCAAATCCTGTTTCTGTGGTTGTGGGAGATGTGAATGGAGATGCCAAACTCGACATTATCACCGCAAACTCTGGTGGTAATTCCTCGAGTGTATTGCTGGGCAATGGAGATGGAACATTCCAAGCAAAAACCGATTACCCCACGGGTTACCGTCCTCAGTCTGTGGTTGTGGGAGATGTGAATGGCGATGCTAAACTCGACATCATCACCGCAAACTCTGCTGCTGATTCCTCGAGTGTATTGCTCGGCAATGGAGATGGGACATTCCAAGCAAAAACCGATTACCCCACGGGTACAAATCCTGTTTCTGTGGTTGTGGGAGATGTCAATGGCGATGGCAAACTCGACATCATCACCGCGAACTATGATGCTGCTTCCTCGAGTGTATTGCTCGGCACTGGCACTGGCACATTCCAAGGAAAAACGGATTACACCACAGATTAGATTTCTTATTCTGTGGGTGTGGGAGATGTGAATAATGACACCAAACTCGACCTCATCATCGCAAACTATGGTGGTAATACCTCGAGTGTATTTCTCAACAATAATGCTTACGGTAAATTCCAAGCAAAAACGGATTACACCACGGGTGCAAATCCTTTTTCTGTAGTTGTGGGTGATGTGAATAATGACACCAAACTCGACATCATCACCGCAAACCTTGTTGGTAATTCCTCGAGTGTATTGCTCGGCAATGGAAATGGAACATTCCAAACAAAAACCGATTACACCACGGGTACAAATCCTATTTCTGTGGCTGTGGGAGATGTGAATAATGACACCAAACTCGACATTATCACTGCAAACTCTGGCGCTGCTTCCTCGAGTGTATTGCTCGGCAATGGAAATGGGACTTTCCAAGCTAAAACCGATTATCCCACGGGTACAAATCCTGTTTCTGTGGTTTTGGGAGATGTGAATGGCGATGCTAAACTCGACATTATCACCGCAAACTCTGGTGCTGATTCCTCGAGTGTATTGCTCGGCAATGGAAATGGGACATTCCAAGCAAAAACGGATTACACCACGGGTGCATTTCCTCGTTCTGTGGTTTTGGGAGATGTGAATGGAGATGCCAAACTCGACCTCATCACCGCAAACTTTAATGGTAATTCCTCGAGTGTATTGCTCGGTAATGGCACTGGAGTATTCCAAGCAAAAACCGATTACACCACGGGTGCAAGTCCTTATTCTGTGGTTGTGGGAGATGTGAATGGGGATGCTAAACTCGACCTCATCACCGCAAACAATGGTGTTGGTGCTGATTCCTCGAGTGTATTGCTCGGCACTGGCACTGGAACATTCCTAACAAAAACCGATTACCCCACGGGTTCACGTCCTTTTTCTGTGGTTTTGGGTGATGTGAATGGAGATGCCAAACTCGACCTCATCACCGCAAACTATTTTGGTAATTCCTCGAGTGTATTGCTCGGCAATGGAAATGGAACATTCCAGGCAAAAACCGATTACACCACGGGTGCAAATCCTACTTCTGTGGTTGTAGCCGATATGAATGGCGACTCTAAACTCGACATTGCGACTGCAAATTATGGTGCAGCTTCCTCGAGTGTGCTGCTGAACCGTTAGCCCATCAACAACACCAAACCCTGACTTATGGCTAGAAGTCAGGGTTTTTTACTTTGAGAATGCTTAGGAACTGTCCAAAAATAACATCCGTGAATAGCCGGGCGATGACATCTTGACCATATACACGCACCTGCGGGCATGGTCGCAAGCATCGCCCCTACGAAAAAACATCGTCCTGTAGGGGCGAACCTCGTGTTCGCCCTGTGAGGCAGAATGATTTGGAATGTTCAAATCGGGAAGTTATTTTGGGACAAATCCTTATTGAGTTCCGGTAAAGCAGGTTACAGAGTAGTGCCACCCATTTGACCCTGACATTGGCTTTTTAGGAACTGTCCAAGAATAACTTCCCGATTTCAATTAAACCAAAAACATACAATTGGTCACAGGGCGGACACGGGGGTCCGCCCCTACCTGACGTATTTTTATGGATTTTGTAGGGACAGACCCCTGTGTCTGTCCTGC
>JANNVX010000048.1:0-11046 GCA_031414595.1 Deinococcales bacterium | reverse complement strand
TTCATTAAGTGACTGGTACAGCCGTAACATCATATTTTTGACTTTTAGTGAGTAGGTCTGCATTCAAATGACTTTACCAAACCGAGAACCGAATGACACTATTCTTGAAATCGGGAAGTTATTCTGGGACAAATCCTTAGTTTCCTTAAACTGATGCCTATGAGTGTAAATTGGGCTTGCCTAAATCCAAGTCTCGAGCCACATCATTTTTAAATTCAAGATGTAGGTTGGGCTTGCCCATGTCTAAAATTGCGACTCGAGCAGAAAAGATGGTCTTGCCCATCTTTTTACCCAGCATGAGTTTTTGCTCATTTACGGCTTTGTAAAGTCTGGCTATGGAATCTTTTGATGTCGCCGTGATTGGCGCGGGTTTAGCTGGTTTAGAACTGACCAAAGAACTGAGCAAAAGGGGTTTAAGTGTTTTACTGGTGGACAGAAAAACCGATTTAAGCCAGCATATTCACACCACTGGTATTTTTGTCCGAAAAACCTTAGAGGATTTTCAAATTCCAAAATCTTGTCTAGGCGAGGCGGTGCGTCATGTGCGCCTTCACTCACCAGCCCGCCAGTGTTTAGCCCTGTCCAGTCCGCATGATGAATTCAGGGTTGGACGAATGGGCGCACTGTACCAGCATCGGCTCGAGGAAAGCCGTAACCTTGGGGCAGTTTTTACGGGCGGCACGCACTTTTTAGGCTCGAGTAAATCGAGTTTTGGCAGTGTTTTGCATCTCGAGCAAAATAACCAAGCCATCAGTGTCCAAGCACGGTTTTTGGTCGGGGCGGATGGAGCGGTTTCCAAGGTTGCCCAAGACCTAAAACTCGAGTCAAACAAAGAATTTATTGTCGGGGTCGAAGATGTGCTAGAAGGCATTCCGCTAAATGGCGAACCGTGTTTTGATGTTTATCTCGAGCCTAAACTTGCTCCGGGCTATATTGCTTGGGTGGTGCATGACGGTCAGCATGTGCATTTGGGGACGGGTGGCTACAATCATGCTTTTGACCCAGCCGTTGCCCTAGAAACATTTCGTCAAAGTGTGGCAAGTCAATTTGATTTTTCCAAAGCCAAGTTACTCGAGCGGCGCGGCGGACGAATTCCTGTTGGTGGGGTGCTGAAAAACATCATCAACTCCCGAGGCTTATTACTTGGTGATGCGGCTGGGGCTGTCTCACCTTTAACGGCGGGTGGATTAGACCCCGCCATGCGACTGGCGCATTTTGCGGCATCGGTTCTCGAGCAACACCTAGGCGGCAACTCCAATGCCCTAAGCGCTTACAACGGTGGCGTGTGGCGCAGCCGTTTTGCATCGCGTTTATGGATGCGAAGATTACTGACCAGTGTGACCCAACCACAACTGCTCGAACTTGGCTTTGCTGCCCTTAAACTCGAGCCGATGAAATCTTTGGCATGGCATGTGTTTTTTGGGTGCGGTGGCAGTTTTCCAGAACTTGAAGTACCAAAAATGGCAATCCCCGAAAGGGTGTAACCGTTCTACAGTAGGAAGCATCAGATTTAAGAGCAAAACCCTTTCAGTACACATAGAATCACAATCAGTCAGCCCCTCTCCCGACTCGCTTAGGCTCGCCACCCTCCCCCAAATCGCTTCGCTGGGGGAGGGTTTGGGTTTCGGGATTTTAATCTTCACTTCCGTAAAAAGTCTTTTTTAGAACAATGTTTTTGGTTTCACCACAAATCTAAGCGAAAAAACAACCCGAATAACCCTCTCCCGCGCTTTTTGGCGGGATGAGGGTAACGAGCTTCAAGCGAGTTGGGTGAGGGTTGGATGGCGGTGATGGATAAATCACTTTTGAGAATCTGATTTTTGCTGTTCTGAGCTATAAACTCTCTTAACCTGATGCCTACAGGAGGACTTAGCTGTTAAACTATCCCCCATGGTCGAGCTAATCTGGGACGGCAAGTACAAAGACGGCAAACGGGTGCAACCAGTGCGTTTGGCACTCCCATTTCAGACCATCGAAACGGTCAACGAATCGGCACAACAACGCCAAACCAATTTATTCTCGAGCAGTGGCAGTTCCGAGTGGCGCAACCGCCTGATTTGGGGCGATAAAAAATATGTGCTGCCCAGTTTACTCGAGGAGTTCGCGGGTCAAATAAACCTGATTTACATAGACCCACCTTTTGCCACAGGTGCAAATTTTTCTTTTACCGCCCAGATTCCAGACGACCCAGACACCGAAGGCGACCAAAGCAGCAGTTTTACCAAGCAGCCAAGTATGCTCGAGGAGAAAGCCTACCGCGACACATGGGGAAAGGGTTTAGATGGTTTTATGCAGTGGTTTTATGAAACCGCCACCTTACTGCGCGAGCTTTTGGCAGACAACGGAAGTATTTACGTCCATCTGGATTGGAATGCGGCACATTACGCAAAAACGATTTTAGATGAAATTTTTGGAGCTGATAATTTTAGAAACGAGATTGTTTGGAAAAGAACTTCGGCTCGTAGTGATTCCAAAACGTTTAACCATATTCATGATGTTATTTTCTTTTATACAAAAAATCAGAATTTTACTTGGCATCCACAATTTACGCCTTACGACGCTGAATACTTGGCTCGATTTCGTAACGCTGACCCTGATGGTAGAAAATGGTCAGATTACGATTTGACCGCAAAAGGCTTGTCTGGTGGCGGTTACGAATACGAATATAAAGGTTTTAGTTCGCTCTGGAGAATGCCTCTCGAGACCATGAAACGCCTTGATAAAGAAAATCGTTTGCATTTTACAAAAACAGGTGGAATTCGTCTTAAACGCTATTTGGACGAACAAGTCGGTCTACCAACTCAATCTGTTTGGACGGATATTTTTCCAGTCAACTCACAAGCCGAAGAACGGGTCACTTATGCTACCCAGAAGCCTGAAGCGCTTCTCGAGCGTATCATCAAAGCCAGTTCTAACGACGGCGATTTAATTTTGGATTGCTTTTGTGGGTCTGGGACAACGGCGGCTACAGCCGAAAAACTTGGGCGGCGTTGGATTACTTGTGACCTTGGGCGGTACGCGATTCATACGGCTCGGAAACGCTTACTTTCCAATACCGAAGTTACGCCGTTTGTGGTGCAGAACCTTGGAAAGTACGAACGTCAGGCTTGGCAGGCTGCCGAATGGGAAACACTCGAGAATGCACAGGCGAGGGAAAGTGCTTATAGACATTTTATTCTGGACTTGTACGACGCTGAGAGCATTGGCAGTGGGGTTTATTTGCATGGGCTAAAAGCGGGGCGAATGGTTCATGTGGGCAGTATAGACTCGCCAGTCACTCAAGCCGATGTCAACGCGGCGGCTCGGGAATTACTCAAACGCATTGGCACAGGTTCAGAAGCTCCTAAAAGTGCGGGTTTGGATGTGCTGGGCTGGGATTTTGCTTTTGAACTGAACGAAACAGGTAAAGAAATCGCCGCCGATGCTGGGGTGGATGTCAAATTCAGGCGCATTCCGCGTGAAGTTTTGGAAAAAAAGGCAGTCGAGCAAGGCGATATTAAATTTTTTGAATTGGCAGCGTTGTCGGTTAGCCATAAACTCGAGAAGCGCAAAATCAGTCTCGAGTTAAAAGACTTTATGGTTTCGCCCGACGATGTGCCGCAGGATGTGCAGAACGCGATTACCCACTGGTCGCAGTGGATAGATTACTGGGCAATAGATTGGAATTACCGCGAGGATACTTTTCATAACGAATGGCAGGCGTACCGCACCCGCAAAGTGCCGAAACTCGAGACGAAAGCAGTGCATAATTTTACCGAAGCTGGGGTCTACACGGTGCTGGTTAAGGTGATTGATTTATTGGGCAATGACACGACCAAAAGCATTCGGCTCGAGGTGAAATGATGACCGAATCTCAAGTGCGTGGTTGGGTAGCGGCTGGCGAATCCGAACGCCAAGAATTTAAGCAGAGTACCAATTTACGAACCGAAGCAACCCAAACCTTATGTGCCATGCTCAATAAAAATGGTGGACGGGTAATTTTTGGTGTTTCACCAGACCATACACTTGTTGGTCTCGAGGTCTCAGATAAAACTTTAGAAAAACTCTGGGATGAATTTAATCGTTTTGAACCACCCGCCTTTCCCGAAGTCGAACGGCTAGGGCTGGCAAATGGTTTAGAGCTTATTGTGGTGACAGTCTCGCGGGGTTCACAGCGTCCGTATTCGTACAAAGGACAAAAATTTATTCGGGTTGCATCCAGCACCGTGCGTTTGTCCGAAGCCGAAGCCAATCAGTTGTTGCTCGAGCGTTTACACGCCACGCGGCGTTGGGAAAACGAAGTCGCCGATGGGTACAGTATTAAAGAACTCGATGCCACAGAAATCACCCGAACCCTAGAAGAAGGTATTCGCCGTGGGCGTTTAGCCGAACCGGGTACTCGGGATTCACTCGAGATTCTGCGTGGTTTGGGTTTACTTGCTCCAGATGGGCATTTATTACGGGCGGCAGTGGTCTTGTTTGCTCGAGCCGAGGTGTTAGAACCGTATTATACACAGTGTTTATTGAGGCTGGCACGTTTTCATGGCATTACCAAAACCGAATTTTTAGACAATCAACAAGTGACTGCCAATGCCTTTACGTTGTTGCGCCGAGCCGAACAGTTTTTAATCGAACATCTGCCAATCGCTGGGCGAATCGAACCGGGTACTTTTGAACGCATAGACACCCCGCTTTACCCCACCGAAGCCACCCGAGAAGCCCTTGCTAACGCGATTTGTCACCGTGATTATTCGATAGGCGGCGGTAGTGTTGGTGTGGCGGTCTTTGATAACCGGCTCGAGATTACATCTTCAGGCGATTTGCATTTTGGTTTGACCCCAGAAGCGTTGTTTTTGCCACATGAATCGTTGCCATGGAATCCGTTAATTGCCAAAGTTTTTTATCGCCGTGGGATTATTGAATCGTGGGGACGCGGGACACTCAAAATCGCTGAACTCACCCAAGCGGCGGGCTTACCAAGACCAGATATTGATTTAATTGCTGGTGCTGTGACTGTGCGTTTTTTACCCTCGAGTTATATTCCTCCGACACGAGCGCACCATGATTTAACCGATGTTCAGCGAAATATTTTGCTTTTATTAAGCCAACAGCCCCTCTCGCTCAGTGAACTTCATGAAAAATTAGGCGGTAATCCAACCATTTCGATTCGTAATCTTCGAGATAACATTGCCATGTTGCAGCGCCTTGGATTGGTTGGTCTTTCTGGCTTTGGTCGTGGCTCACGTTGGTTTCTCAAATAATCTAATCCCTTTTCCGTCTCTTTCCGTCTCTTTCCGTCTCTTCAAAAGGTGAATCATGCCACGTAAACCCAAAATTGCTGGTCTGGACTTATTCAACATCGCCGAGAACCTCCGCACGGCGGTTTGTGTGCCGAATATCCGCAGCGAAGTTTTGGCATGGCGCGAAGCTGGTTACACAGGTGTCAGCAAAACCACCAAAACCTTACTCAACCACTGGTTTTACCAAGACCATGTGTTAAAAAACGGACGGCGTTTTAGCTATCACACTTCGCAGCAAGATGCACTTGAGGCTTTGGTTTACATTTGGGAAGTCCAAAAAATCCGCACCCGCAAAGACCTGCTCGAGACCTTTGCACCCAAAAGCGCTTTTGCCAGTGGTTTGCCACTGCCGCGTTATGACCAATTCGCCCGTTTTGCTACCAAAATGGCAACCGGTAGCGGTAAAACCAAGGTCATGAGTTTAGCCATTGCTTGGCAGTACCTAAACGCCATGTGCGAAGCGGATAACCTCGAGTACGCCAAGACTTTTTTGATTATTGCCCCCAACGTGATTGTCCTCGAGCGTTTAAGCACCGATTTTTTGGGCGGCAGGATTTTTAACCAAGACCCAGTTATTCCAAAATCCTTGCGGCTTTTTTGGGATTTAGAGTGCTTTTTGCGGGGCGATGGCGAACGTGCCAGTGCCGAAGGTGCGCTGTATGTGACCAATGTCCAGCAGTTGTACACCAAACCTGATGAAACTGCGCCAGCCAATCCGCTCGAGGCACTGCTCGGTACTGCGCCCAAAGCCCAATTGCAAGCTGCCCCTAAATTCTTAGAACGAATCTATGCGCGTTCTGGTCAAGTCATGGTCTTAAACGACGAAGCCCACCATACCCACGATGAAGACTCGGTTTGGAATCAGACCATCCGCGAACTGCACAGCCGCACGCCACTTGTGGCACAGTTAGATTTATCGGCAACACCGCGCTTTACAGGCGGAGCGCTTTTCCCGTGGGTGATTTCGGATTATCCACTTAAACAAGCGATTCTTGACAACATCGTTAAACGCCCAGTGCAAGGCATCACCAAAGCCTCAGAAGCCTTGTCAGACATTGCCAGTGTTAAGTACCAAGCCTTTTTGACGGCTGGGGTACAACGTTGGCGCGAGTACCAGCGCGAACTCGAGAAATTTAAGAAAAAACCAGTCTTATTTATCATGCTAAACACCACTGCCGAAGCCGATGACATTGCCGATTGGTTACGCACCAAGTACCCCGCCGAATTTAGCGGCGATAAACTACTGGTGATTCACACCAATAAAGACGGCGACATCAGCAGCAAAGACCTCGAATTGGCACGGCGGGCTTCTCGGGAAATAGACCAAGAAAAAAGCCCTGTCAATGCCGTGGTTAGCGTGCTAATGCTGCGTGAGGGCTGGGATGTCAAAAATGTGACCGTGGTCGTCGGTTTGCGCCCGTACAGTGCCAAAGCCGATATTCTGCCCGAACAAGCCATTGGGCGTGGACTGCGCTTAATGTTTCGGGGCGATAATTATGGTTTTACCGAGCGGGTGGATATTATTGGCACGCCTAAGTTCTTAGAATTTGTCCAGAAACTCGATGCGCTTGAAGATGTCAAACTCGAGACCGTAGACCTCGACAAAGATAAACTCGAGATTCTAGCCATACAGGTGATGCAAGATAAATTAGCCTTTGATATTGCTTTTCCTGTGTTGTCGCCAACCCTAACCCGTAAAAAAAGTATTGCTTCAGAGATTATGGCGCTCGATGTGCATAGCCTAAAAGCAGGCTTGCCCTTAAAATACAGCAGCCAAGATGCCAAGCAATTTAAGTACGAAGGCAAAGATGTGCTGACTTTAGAAACCCTGTTTAAGCGCGATTACGAAATCCCTGTGGCACAAACCCCCCAAGAAGTGATTGGGTACTTTGCTAGAATTATTGCCGATACCTTAAAACTTCCTAGCCAATTTGCCGTGATTGCCCCTAAAATCCGAGAATGGTTCGAGCATCGCGCCTTTGGTGCTACGGTTAATCTCGAGCAGCCCGATATTCTTAAAGCCATGAGCAGTAATGTTGCGGGCTATGTTGTCCGAGAAGAATTTGTGGCAGCCCTGCGCCCAATTATTATTGAGGAACGCAGCCCAGAAGTTTTATCTGCGCCCCGCAAGTTATCTAGTTTAGAGCCTATTCCGTGGTCTAGGGGTTTTGTTGAAGCTAAAAAAAGTGTGCTAAACGTCAATCCTTGTGCTAATGAATTTGAAAAAGAATTTTGTCGCTTCCTAGATGCTGCCCTAGATGTTGTGGCACACTGTAAAATTCCAGATTCGTTTGGGTTTTATATCGAATACACCGATGCGAGTATGAACTTACGCCATTACTACCCAGATTTTGTGGCTATAAACCAAAACGGGGTTCATTATTTACTCGAGACCAAAGGGGCAGAAACCTTAGAGGTCAGTTTTAAGGATACGGCAGCTAAACTTTGGTGCGAGAACGCCACAGTCTTGTCTGGTACGCCTTGGCGTTACTTAAAAATCCCACAAAAAGCCATGAAAAACCTAAAACCAGATGCGCTCGAGGACTTAGAGGTTTTTAGAAGCTGAGGTTAAAGATGAATGTATTCGAGCTAAATAATGGGGCATTTTTATGACTGCTCTCGAGGTACTGGCACAGAGCTTTGTGCTTGGCTTAGGGATTGCCATGCCGGTTGGACCAATTGGGGTTCTGGTGATTCGTCGCAGCCTGACCGAAGGGCGCAAGTTTGGTATTGCCTCGGGACTCGGCGCAGCCACCGCCGATGGGTTATACGGCTTAATTGCCACACTCGGTTTAAGTTTAATTGCTGGTTTACTGACAGGCATTCAGTTTTATACTCGCCTGATTGGTGGGGTGTTTCTGCTCTACCTTGCTTGGCAAATCTACAACAGCAAACCCGCCGAAAAAGCCGCCACTGCCAAAAATTCCTCGAGTTTAATCGGGGCGTATATCAGCACCTTACTGCTGACTTTTTCCAATCCAGCCACAATTCTTTTTTTCTTTGGGGTCGTCTCGAGCCTAAAAATTTCTGGGCATGGTTGGGCGGTGGTGCTGGGGTTTTTTCTCGGCAGTGCGCTCTGGTGGATTGCCCTCAGCACGGTTGCCAGTCGCCTTGGCTCGAGAATGAACAGCCAAACCCTGCGTGTGGTCAATGTTGTCTCGAGTTTGGTGATAGCTGCTTTTGCGATATATGCGTTTATGGGTTTGTTCTAAGACGACATTTGACAACTCAAGCCTATTTAAGCGGTTGATTGGTCTCGAGTAAACCTGCTTGTTTGAACAATTTTTCTTTATCCACGCGATTAATTCGTTGCCAATCCTGATTGCTAACCGCGCCATACAAGGCGAGTAACAAACTGCGCGAAGGTTGAATTGCTTTTTGTTCTATTAACGCCATATACGCTTCAAGCGCCCCAAATGCCTCGAGGTCAGCTTGGGTTTTAATCCCAATGCCATTTAATAAACGTCCACTGCGTTCGCCTAGGTTGCGTAAGCTCGAGACGGGTACACGTTCAGGGTCTTTGGATGGCTGCCAAGGCAGTGGGGTCTGGTCGCCTTGGGCATACCAGACGCAACCCAAGAAACTAAAGAGCATACACAATGAACCAATTACCCAAAAAACCCCAGCAATCAACCCATCAAAAGGCAATAAATTAAGGGCGTTTAGTAAATAATTCCAATCGTGAATTGAATTATCTCCACCAAGTAATGGTAACAACATGGCTCGAGCATCAGCAATATACACTGCCGTATCCAAAACGTTATACCCAACCCAAAACAAGGTGGCGAATACCGCGTATTGCTGACCAGTACGCCAAAACTGAAACACAAAAAGCATCGGCATAACACACTGGGTTAAGCTCCCGCCAAGTATCATGACAAATTCTGGTGCAAGGGCAAAAATAAAGTAATGCCCAGCCTCATGAATCGCTAAACTGACCCCATGCAGCCACGAAGACATGACTGCTTCGGAATTAAAAACCAAGTAAGCACTGTACGCCCCGAGTAAAGCTGCAAAAATTAGTCGTCCAATTCCAAAGCGTTTTAGCATTATCAACCTCTAAGCAAGCGTGGCATTAACTTTTGTCCAATACGTCACAATTTGCTCTAAAACCTCACGAAACTCGGTAAATTTAGCGGGTTTGACCACAAAACTATTTGCCCCAGCATTTAATGCCCGTTCGACCTCGAGCCGCAACTTCGAGGTACTAAACACCACCATTGGCACACAACGCCACTCGGGTTTCAAACGTAGCTTCTCGAGAACTTCTAAACCACTAAGACGCGGTAAATTTACATCTATTAACACCAAACGCGGCAATTCATCCATCCACGATCCTAAAATCTCGAGCAGTTGCTCCCCGTCAGAGGCATAGGTTAAAACACAATGCGGCTCGAGAACCCGACGAATTAAAAACGCATGGTCTGGATTATCCTCGGCAAAGATAATATGCGGCAAAATGTTGTCGCTAGGGGAGTTCATGGGCTTAAGTCTACTATACCCTTGACCAAATGCCGTGGATACGTTAAACTCTCGCCCGTTGTCCGCTTGGATTACCCTTCGCTGGGGAATCGTCTAACGGCAGGACAACGGTCTTTGGATCCGTTAATCGTGGTTCGAATCCACGTTCCCCAGCCAAAAGCTCGAGCAGTCTGCTCGAGCTTTTTTAATCTGCCTGAAAAGAAATGGTTTCACCATCAACCACAGTCGTAATCATTCGCCCACGCTTTCCCCATAAGCCTCGAGCAGTCATCACTTGGCGTTTGGCTTCGGGTGGGTACTCGCCATCAGCAATTAAAAAATCAATGGCTTCTTCAATGCTTAAGGCATTATCGGCGGGATCAAAAAAAATCGGTTCTGCAATTCTTTCTTTAATCATTTCAACCAACCCCTTTTTAGTAATAGTTGTTCAATCTCTTCGGCGATAAAATCAAAATCCTGTTCTGACCACTGCTCAGGATACAACACTTGTCTGAAAATAGAATCAGATTGGTTGGCAATCTGTAAACGCAATTCTTTATTGCCAGATGCCAAAGCGATATATTGCGCGTAAGCTCGAGCAAATAGTTCGTGCCATTCGAGTAAATACTTAACATTTTCTTGATTGATTACGCGACTTCGCTTTGCCACAAGGCTCTGAAAAACTCGAGTTCTTGAGGTTCGCATAAAAACCAAAGTCTTAAACGCTTCAGAGTTCGCAACGGCTCGTCTCCACGATTCAAATTCGGAAGCAAAAGCACTTGGGCGTATTCCAAGGTTAGCAAAACCATAACCCTCGAGTCCATGCCCAAGTTCATGCACCAAGTCTAAGCTGGTAGCCGATTGGTCTGAATGCAAAAATAACCAAGCTCGGTTTGTATCGGCTTTGAAACCGGCAATCCAATTTTCACCTTCGTTCGTTACATCTATTCGGACTGGTTGCCAGAAACCATCACCATGAACTTGGTCAATGGCACTTAAAGCTATTTGTAATCTTTGCATGTACCAAGTTTCAGGGTTGAAAGTTGGAAAATGGGAACTAATAAGTTTGCCGTTGGGCAGATACAACTGAACTCGAGCTTCGGGGATTTGAGCGCCGTTCATGAGTTTTTATTATACTCGAGAAACGAAGGATAAGGATTTGTCCCAGAATAACTTCCCGATTTCAATTAAACCAAGAACATACAATTGGTCACAGGGCGGACACGGGGGTCCGCCCCTACCTGACGTATTTTTATGATTTTTGTAGGGACAGACCCCTGTGTCTGTCCTGCTAGGAAATGATATT
>JANNVX010000047.1:0-3798 GCA_031414595.1 Deinococcales bacterium | reverse complement strand
ACGGGCGTATAACGAGTTGTTTGCAGAACGAATTATTCGTTTGTTGCCTTTGGAATTGAGCTTCGAGAAATACATTGTGTTGCTCGAGGACGCGCTTAATCTGGGAGTTAAGACTGCGTAAAACATTCCAGACTATTGAATGGAGTACCCACAGCCGAGATGTCAAAGATGGCAACACCGACCACATAACCCGAGAACCCGAACAAGTCAAAGCCTTCAGGGACACATGGCGAGACGGGATTCACAGTTACCTGACCTATTTAAGAGACAGATTAACCGTGGCTCGAGAACTCCTAACCGATAGCGGTAGTATTTTTGTGCAAATAGGCGATGAAAACGTACACCGAGTCCGTGCGCTGATGGATGAAGTTTTTGGCGATGAAAATTGTATTGCTCAAATCTCTTTTATCAAAACTTCAGGACAAAGTGACGAACTTCTTTCACAAGTTGCAGACTATATATTGTGGTTTTCAAAAAATATAGAAACCGTAAAATACAGGCAGCTTTATCATCAGCGAAGCCTTTTAGAAGCTATGGATGGAGCATATACCAAAGTATTGTTACCGAATCTAGCTAATCGTCAATTGACAAGTTTTGAAAAGATAAATACTGTTCTAGCAAAAGAAGTGGGAAGAATTTATCGAACACAATCTTTAACAAGCCAGCGTCCAGCACAAGGAACAGATACGAAGGGATTTTTATTTCAGGGGAAAAATTATTCTCCCGGAAAAGGGACATTTAAGACTGACCACCACGGACTAACTCAACTTGCAAAATCAGGTAGGATTGAGGGTGGAAAGAATAGTATTTCGTATATTCGCTTTGCTAATGATTTTCCAGTTATTCCAATATCAAATTTTTGGGACGATACAGGATGGTCACTAGGAGCAGAAAAAACATATGTTGTGCAAACAGGAACAACTATTATCCAGCGTTGCATTCTCATGACTACCGACCCAGGCGATCTTGTGCTTGACCCTACTTGTGGGTCTGGAACTACGGCTTATGTTTCCGAACAGTGGGGTCGGCGTTGGATGACCATAGATACTTCTCGGGTGGCTTTGGCTTTGGCTCGAGCTAGGGTTATGGGCGCACGGTATCCTTTTTATTTGCTGGCAGATAGTCCAGAAGGGCAGTTAAAAGAAGCCGAGGTGACTCGAGGTGTGCCGAGTAGCGCCAAGACTTTTTCTAATATCAAATTGGGTTTTGTCTACGACCGTGTGCCTCACATTACACTGAAAAGCATTGCCAATAATTCGGAAATAGATGTGATTTACGAAGAGCATTTGGGTTTACTCGAGCCATTACGGGCAAATCTGAATGCAGTTTTAAAAAAGAATTGGGAAGAATGGGAAATTCCACGCGAAACAGATTCTAAATGGAGTTCGGCAGCACAACAGGCGCATTCGGCTTGGTGGGGGCAAAGGATTGCACGGCAAAAAGCTATAGATGCCAGTATTGCCGCCAAAGCCGAGTACGAGTATTTGTTCGATAAACCATTTGAAGATAAGAAAAAAGTTCGGGTTGCAGGACCATTTACCGTCGAAAGCCTTTCGCCGCATCGGGTGCTGGCACTGGACGAAAACGATGAATTGCTCGAGAGTAGCAAAAACCCTGAAGGACGCGATTTTGTACAAATTATTCTCGAGACATTGCGGGTTTCTGGGGTGCAACAAGCCCATAAGCAAGATAAAATCGAATTTATTTCGGTTGTGCCATTTGCAGGAATAGGCTACGTTTGTGCCGAAGGGCATTATCTGGAAGGGGAAAAAGACCGCCGAGCCGCGATTTTTATTGGCTCGGAATTTGGCACGGTCTCGAGACTGGATTTGGTGGCGGCGGCTCGGGAGGCTGGGGATAATAATTTTGATGTCTTAATTGCTTGTGCTTTTAATTTTGACGCGCAAAGCTCGGAACTTGTCAGCCTCGGTAAAATTCCGGTTCTCAAAGCCCGTATGAATGCCGATTTGCACATGGCAACCGACTTAAAGAACACGGGCAAAGGCAATTTATTTGTTATTTTTGGCGAACCCGATATTCGTATTTCGCAGCTTGCCAACAACCAAATTTGTGTTCAAGTGCTAGGCGTGGACATTTTCCGCCCTAGCACCGGCGAAGTAGACTCGAGCGGCACAGATGGGATTGCTTGTTGGTTTATAGATTCGGATTATAACGAAGAGAGTTTCTTTGTGCGTCAGGCTTACTTTCTTGGGCAGTCCGACCCGTACAAAGCCCTTAAAACCACGCTCAGAGCCGAAATTAACGAGGATGCTTGGGCAAGCCTGAATTCGGATACCTCGAGACCATTTGATAAACCCAAAACTGGCAGAATTGCAGTTAAAGTGATTAACCATTTGGGCGATGAAGTGATGAAAGTATTCAGAGTAAACTAAGGAATCTATGGCTTTAATCGAAGGTTTTCGAGTACAAAATTACCGAGCATTACACGATGTCACACTTGGCAAATTATCCAATTTGCAAAGTGCTGCGCCACTCAGTCCTTTAACCGTGGTGATTGGTCAAAATGGCGTAGGCAAGAGTACGCTATTTGATGCTTTCGGATTTGTTGCCGATTGCCTTAACATTGGGGTAGAAGCTGCTTGCGATGCTAAACAACGCGGTGGGTTTGAAAATTTGCGTTCTCGAGGAACAATTGAATCAATGATTTTTGAAATTTATTACCGCGAAAGCCAAACTGAACGCCCTATCACTTACGAATTAAAAATTGGTTTAGATAAAACAATGCGTCCCTATGTGGAGTCAGAAATCCTTAAACAACGTCGTAAAGGCGTTTCCAAAGGGCAACCATATCCATTTTTGCGCTTAAATGAAGGTAAAGGCAGGGTTTGGGCTGGCGATGCGGCGCTAGAAAACCCTGAAATCGAAGATACATCGCATACAGATGTCGAATTAACCGACACTCGGCAATTGGGCATTGCAACCCTTGGAGTGCTTAAAGAACACCCTAGAATTAAAAAGTTTCGGGATTTTCTGCGCGACTGGTACTTGTCGTATATGTACCCTGATGCAATGCGTGGCATTCCCGCTTCGGGTCCTCAGAAACACTTGAATGTGCATGGTGATAATGTGGGTAATGTGGTTCAATTTATGGAACGCGAATACAAAGAGCGTTTTAATTTGATTTTGCAACGCATTGCCACCAAAATCCCGGGGATTCAAAGCATAGATACCCATGTCACCGAAGACCGCCGGGTGTTGCTGCGCTTTAATGATTCGGCTTTTCAAGACCCATTTTTTGCTGGGCAGATGTCGGATGGGACTCTAAAAATCTTTGCCTATTTGCTCATGCTCGAAGACCCAGACCCACCACCTTTTATTGGCATCGAAGAACCCGAAAATGGTTTGTACCATAAGCTCCTCGAGACCCTAGCAACCGAATTTCGCGCTCATGCCACAGGTAAAAAAAATGCACCTCAGATTTTTGTCACCACCCATCAACCGTACCTCGTAGATGCGCTCTCACCAGAAGAAGTTTGGATTCTCGAGAAAGGCGCAGATGGTTTTTCTAAAGCTCGGCGTGTATCAGAATTGGCAGTGGTTAAGAACT
Organism: Deinococcales bacterium; assembly: GCA_031414595.1. Lineage (GTDB taxonomy): Bacteria > Deinococcota > Deinococci > Deinococcales > JAAFIG01 > JAAFIG01. Next base: position 230 of record JANNVX010000047.1, on the reverse strand, counting down.
TGGTTGCTGAAGGATTACCACTTGGAGCGCTTTGGTACAGCGATTATCTCGAGGCAAAAAATGCACCTTGAATTTCTAGTTGAGGATTTGTCATACCAAATTTACTTAGATAGTATTTAATCATCGAGCCAGCTAAAACCAGCCCGACCACGAACCAGTTCAGGATTCTGCATCAGAAAAGCACAACGGTCACACAAAATATCTTCCAAAGCATCCAAATCAGCAAAGAT
>JANNVX010000046.1:0-48258 GCA_031414595.1 Deinococcales bacterium | reverse complement strand
TGCGTAGTCTTTACAAGTCGTGAATGGGCAGGCTAAACTAGCGGACGGAGACGGTGAATCTTTTTTTTGTTTTCACAGACGGAATTGTCGCCGTTTCTACCTAGTTTTTTGACCCATGCGGAATCATTCCATAGGACGACCGGAGCAAGCATGTCTCGAGAAAACACAAATCAGGGAAATCAAATAACCATAATAATCTTTTTTCTGACTATTCTAACCTTGGGGTTTGGATTAAATTTTTTGACACTAAATTCCAAACTAATGCCAAAAAATCAAAGTGTGCTGACTGGTGAGTGGAATCGTCAATTTGAAAAATTACTCAGTGATTCATCACCAATAACTCAAGAAGCTATCAATCTCTGGAGTGCTTTTGAATACGCCATTTTTTCTACAGGTCGTATGGGTGTTTTAGTTGGTGATGAAGGCTGGTTATATTCCGATGAAGAGTTCGCTAAAGCACCGAATTTTGAAGCCGAGATTCAGAAGAAAATCCAGTACATTGTGGACGTTAAGAAAATTCTAGAAAATAAGGGAATTCAGTTGCTTGTTGTTCCCCTACCCGCCAAAGCTCGAGTCTATCCAGAGTTTTTGGGGCGTTATCGAGTCCCTGATTACTGGAAGCCAGTGTATTCTGCGTTTTTGGCATCACTCGAGCAAAAAGGGGTATGGGCAGTGGATACACTTACTGCTCTCGAGAAAGCCAAGAAAGAAGGTGCTGTCTTTGTAAAAACTGACACACACTGGACACCCCTAGGGGCGCAAGCAGTGGCAAAAAGCATTCAGAGTGTTACAGAATCACTTTCCTTGACTCGAGTTCAAACAACACGATTGGAAAGTAGCAGAAAAGAATACTCAGGGGATTTAGCAAAGTTTATTCCGCTAGGTCGTTATGGTGCTATCAAAACAGAATTTTTAGAAATTCCTCGAGTGGAAATCTCGAGTTCAAGTGGTGGCTTACTGGGGGATGCCCCGATTGAAGTTGCTCTGGTTGGAACAAGCTACAGTGCCAATACAAATTTTGGTTTTGCCGATGAATTAAAATCTGCTCTTGGCTTAGATGTGTTAAATTTAGCACTTGAAGGCAAGGGTTTTGTTGCACCAATGAAATCTTTTCTTAGTATAGTTTTAGATACAACTCCCAAGCTGGCTATTTGGGAAGTACCAGAGCGATTATTGGCTATTGTAGAGAAATAAAATTTGGAAAGGTGTACTAATGAATATTAAAACCGCTGGTCAATGCGTTCTTTTTTTTTTTATGCTCACATTATTTTCTAGTCGAGCAAATGTCCAACAAAGTCTTTCTGGAACTGCCGGAAAATTACCCTGTGAAAATTACCTCAATCGAACCGATTCAGCTAGGAATGCCTATTTCGGACCAGATAATCAAATTGTTGGTGAGTCTCAGTTTAGAACCGATCCGTATTTACCACCAACTGAATCATTGATTTATCTAAGGCGGATTTCAGTAGCCTTGAAAAAGCGGGGGATTTTGCCTTTGATAGTTACTACGCCACCTGAAGGGTTTGCCTTTTTAGGAAAACTAGATCCAGAAACAATCAAAGGAACGATTTTTGAAAACCTTAGTTCTCCTAGGATGCTTTCAAAAATTCAAAGCGGCTACTCAAAAACGCTTTTGAGCTTTCAAAAAACTGGTTTTGAGACTCCAAATATATTGAACGCAATGCTTCTACACCAGTCTAAAACCCCCGATGCTAAACTTTACTTTAAACACGATGCACACTGGCATCCTGATGGAACGCAGGCAGCAGCACTAGGTGTCAGAAGCTACTTATTGGATAATTTTCCAAAGCTCTTTTCTGAAATTAACACTGAAAAATATTCAGTGATTACAAAAGAAATGATAATGCGAACAAGTTTAGGTGGTTGGGATGGTGTGATCTTACAATCATGTCCAGATCACAAGCCATTACCTGAACCCTTTCCAATCCTAGCTGTTGAGCAGGTAAACCCAGTAGCAAGTCAAGATTTATTGGGTAATAATTCGCCAAAAGTTGTTGTTGTTGGAACAAGCTACTCTTCAAAGCCGCCAGAATTTGGTTTTGTCCCATATCTTTCTGAAGCTCTTGGGACAGAAGTTCTGAATACTTCTCTTAATGGCGGGGGTCCTTTGGGGGCGATGCTTGCGTATTTTTTTAATGCTGATGTAAAACAAGATATGCCCAAGTTACTCATTTGGGAAATCCCTAATTTTACAATTCCAGTGTGGTCGTATAATCCATTGAGTTCAACAATGTTCAGACAATTGATGCCAGTGTTTTCAGTACAGAATAAGCTGTTAGATTCGTACTCGACATCTCTTAAAAAAACTACGGAAGTAAATGTGTCGCCTAGGAATTTAATAGGGGCTGATTTTATTAAGTTTAACTTCGATACTTTTCGGACTCGAGAAGTTAAAGTGATACTTAATTATGAGAATACTGACCATAACGAAGTATTGACACTTAAACATTCTCATGCCAATTCGGATTTAATGTTAAGTCAGTATTTTCTTGAGCTAAAACGCTCTAATGGCTTAAAGTCAATCCGACTTGAGACCGCAGGCGAAGTTGGGCAGGTCAGACTGGATATTTTTCGCTATATTGGGGTAAATTAAGAAGTCGAAAATTGGGTTTGGTGTATTAGATCAATAGGGCATTTTGAAGAGACTCACAAAAATCATAGGTACACGGGGTACGTTACGGTGCTTTTTGTGAAAATATCACAGAGCTTAGAATTATGACAAACTTCACTTCTTCCACATCTTTCCATATTGCAGTTCTCGGTCTCGGTTATGTTGGGCTGCCACTCGCAGTTGCACTCGCAAAAGCCCATAGGCGGGTTCTTGGTTTTGATATTAACGAATCTCGAGTGGCTGCTTTACGACAAGGCTTCGACCACACAGGCGAAATTGATAGAACTACCCTCGAGAATTCACAATTAACGTACAGTACCCATAAGCCTGATTTAGCAAATGCGAATTTTTTCATTGTGACTGTTCCAACACCAATAGACGAACATAAAAACCCAGATTTAACACCGATGCGTAAAGCCTCAGAAACCATTGCGCCATATCTCAAAAAAGGTGATATTGTAGTTTACGAATCTACGGTTTATCCTGGTGTTACTGAGGACTTTTGTGGTCCAATTCTCGAGGCGGGTTCTGGCTTAAAATGTGGTATGGATTTTACATTAGGCTACTCACCAGAACGCATTAACCCAGGCGATAAGTTGCACACTGTTGAGAAAATCACTAAAGTGGTGGCGGGTCAAGACGCAGCTACACTCGAGCGGGTTGCTGCTGTTTATGAAGCGGCTATCACTGCTGGAATCCATCGCGCTCCAAGTATTAGGGTTGCCGAAGCTGCCAAAGTGATTGAAAATACGCAGCGAGATGTCAACATTGCCTTAATGAATGAACTCGCCCTGATTTTTGACCGTATGAACTTACGAACCCAAGATGTACTCGAGGCTGCCCGTACCAAGTGGAATTTTCTGCCATTCAGTCCAGGGTTAGTAGGTGGGCATTGCATCGGAGTTGATCCATATTACCTGACGCAAAAAGCCCAGCAACTTGGTTATCACCCCGAAGTCATTCTGGCAGGACGGCGGTTAAACGATGGTATGGGGCAATTTATTGCACAAAAAACCGTCAAATTAATGATTGCTGCGGGTTTACCAATTAAAGGCGCTCGAGTTGGAGTGTTGGGGCTTACTTTCAAGGAAAATGTGCCAGACCTTCGCAACAGCCGAGTACCAGATATTATCCATGAACTTGAGGATTTTGGAATTGAAGTTCTAGTGCATGACCCAATTGCCTCGGCAGTTGAAGCTACGCACGAATACCAAGTTGAATTACAAGATTTTGAAAAACTTATAGAGTTAGATGCTATCATTTTAGCTGTAGCACACAAAGAATACCAGCAATCAGAAATATTAATGCCTAAACTTAAAAATGGTGCAGTGCTAATAGATGTTAAGTCTGTATTCAAGCCGAGTGTTGTAAGCTCGAGCCAAACCTATTGGAGTTTGTAAATGCGAGCATTGGTCACAGGCGGGGCGGGTTTTATTGGTAGTCATTTGGTAGATGGCTTACTTGAGGGTGGGCATACAGTAACGGTTTTAGATAACTTAGCCACTGGTTTACGCAGCAACCTAGACCACTGCATAGAACGTATTCGCTTTATTGAAGGTGATATTCGTCATCTCGAGACGGTACGAGAGGCGGTATTTGAACAAGATTGGGTATTTCATCAGGCGGCGCTTGGCAGTGTGCCGCGCAGTATTGCTGACCCGATTACCAGCAATGCAGTCAATGTCGAGGGAACACTGAATATGCTAGTGGCTTCCAAAGATGCAAGCGTCAAACGGTTCTTATATGCCTCGAGTTCAAGTGTTTATGGCGACACACCGACCCTGCCCAAAGTCGAAACCATGCCAGCCACGCCACAATCACCATATGCTTTAACTAAGTTGGCTGCTGAAGAATACTGTCGAATTTTTTATCAGGTTTATGGTCTCGAGACCGTCGCTTTACGGTACTTTAATGTTTTTGGTCCACGTCAACGTCCAGATAGCCAATATGCGGCGGTTATCCCTAAGTTTATCACTGCTATTTTAGCAGGTCAAGCACCCGTTATTAACGGAGACGGTCAGCACTCGAGAGACTTTACTTACGTTGCGAATAATGTTGCTGCCAATTTACTTGCCGCCAATGCCCCATCTGAAAGTGTAGCTGGAAAGGTTTTTAATATTGCTTGTAACCAGCAATATAGTCTTCTCGATTTAGTGGAAGCAATCAATCTGGTTTTAGGTAAGGATATAAAGCCAGAATTTGGTTCACCAAGAGCAGGTGATGTTCAGCACTCGAGGGCAAGTATCGAAGCTGCTAAAGAATCGTTTGGATATGTTCCATTAATTGAATTTCAGCAAGGAATCGGGTATGTTGTCCCAACTTATAGGAATAATTGAGTATGGATAAGTTTTTTGTGCATCCACAAGCACTTGTAGAGAGTCAGAAAATTGGTAGTGGCACACGGGTCTGGGCATTTGTACATATTTTACCAAATGCTGAAATTGGTGATGATTGCAACATTTGCGATCATGTTTTTGTGGAAAACGATGTTTCTATTGGTAATCGTGTCACAATAAAATGTGGAGTACAAATCTGGGATGGTATCACCATAGAAGACGATGTGTTTATAGGTCCTAATGCAACATTCGCAAATGATATTTTTCCAAGAAGTAAGATGTATCCGAATAATTTTCTGAGAACTGTGATAAGAAAAAAAGCTTCTATTGGAGCTAATGCCACAATATTACCTGGTCTTATTATCGGAGAGGGGGCTATGATTGGAGCTGGCGCGGTCATTACGAAAAACGTTGCACCTTTTGCTGTGATGGTTGGTAATCCCGCCAAAGTTAAAAGGTTTATAAATTCAGATAAAGGAAATAACTTATGAGTCTTGAAAAAGTCAGAATAATAGATTTGCCAAAAATCAGTGACCCTCGAGGGAATCTTACTTTTGTTGAAGGGAATAATCACATACCTTTTGACATCAAACGGGTATTTTATCTCTATGATGTTCCTGGCGGTGAAACTCGAGCGGGGCATTCAAATATTCACTCAGAACAAGTCATTATTGCCGTGTCGGGTAGTTTTGATGTTGTTGTTGATGATGGTAAGAACAAAAAACGGTTTCATTTGAACCGTTCCTATTTTGGATTGTACTTACCAACCTATGTATGGAGAGAAATAGATAACTTCTCCTCAAGTTCTGTCTGTTTAGTGTTGACCTCAGAAGTATATGCGGCAGCAGACTATATTCGTGACTATGGGGCGTTTGTAGAATCGGTGAAAGATCGTGAATAAGATACCTTTTTTGGATTTGCGTGCTGCGTATCTCGAGTTAAAGCCTGAAATAGATGCTGCTGTGCTGCGGGTACTAGATTCGGGTTGGTATATTGGTGGAGCAGAAGTTGAAGCATTTGAAGCTGAGTATGCTGACTACTGTGATACTAAGTATTGCGTTGGTGTTGGTAATGGTTTGGATGCTTTGCATCTTGTCTTAAAGGCATTTGGCATTGGCGAAGGCGACGAAGTGATTGTTCCAAGCAACACCTATATCGCCACTTGGTTAGCTGTTTCTTATACAAGTGCAACAATAGTTCCTGTAGAACCAGACGAACGTACCTATAACATCAACCCAGATTTAATCGAAGCTGCAATTACACCACGTACCAAGGCTATTATTCCAGTTCACCTTTATGGTCAACCAGCAGACCTAGACCCAATTCTCGAGATTGCAAAACGCCACAACCTGCGGGTTCTCGAGGATGGCGCTCAAGCTCATGGTGCACGGTACAAAGGCAAGCGAATTGGTGGACATGGAGATGCTGTTGCATGGAGTTTCTACCCTAGCAAAAACCTAGGAGCAATGGGAGATGCAGGTGCAGTCACCACAAATGACCCTGAAATTGCTGAAAAAATTAAAATGCTCCGCAATTATGGGTCAAAAGTTAAATATGTTAATGAAATCATTGGTTATAATAGTCGCCTTGATCCAATTCAAGCGGCTACTTTAAGGGTTAAACTTAAGGTTCTGGATGAATGGAACAGCCGCAGGAAAGTAATTGCTCATACCTATCTCGAGCAGTTGGATTGTACGGATTTAATATTACCCTTTGTACCCGATTGGGCAGACCCTGTTTGGCATTTATTTGTTGTGCGCTACACAGATCGTATGAAAACACAAACATATCTTGATGATAATAATGTTGGGAATTTGATTCATTATCCAATACCTCCACATCTTCAAGAAGCTTATTCTGACTTAAAAATGAGGAAAGGTTCATTTCCGATCAGCGAGTCAATTCATGCTGAAGTTTTAAGTTTGCCAATTGGTCCTCAACAATCTGAGCAGGTCACAGCAGAATTAGTCGGCTTTCTAAATAGAATGGGAACAGTTTGATGGATAGTTCAAATAACTGGAAAAAACTGAGGACTTTAACAAAAAGTGTTATTGCTTCGCCAATCTTGGTGATCGTAAAACTAAATCCTATTTATTATTTAAGAAAATTAAAACTCCTGTTATCTGCCTTTTTTCATGGTGGACAAGTGGTTTTAGGAAAAAATGTGAGGCTTAATCAACCTGTCTATTTTATGGGCTTAGGAAAATTAGTCCTAGAAGATCAAGTCAGCTTAGGTTATTGGCTAGGCGGAGTGACACCTGCGATTATGCTACAGCCAAGAAATACCAACTCGCAAATCTTGATAGCTAAGGGTACGACGATTATGAATGGTTGTCAATTCATTGCCTGCATACTGATTTCTATTGGTAAAAATTGTCGAATTGGTTCAAATTGTGTTATTTATGATACTGATTTTCATGAAAAAGCACCTACGGAACGCGATAAAGCAAGTATTCCTAAATCAGTCAGGTTGGGAGATAATGTTTGGTTGGGCAGTAATGTAATCATTCTTAAAGGTGTCGAGATAGGAACAGATGCAGTAGTCGGTGCTGGAGCAGTTGTTACTAAAAGTGTTCCTAGTGGTGCAATAGTTGGTGGAAATCCTGCAAAGATACTAGGCACTGTATATGCTTAGCATCTCTAAGGTGTTTTTTCTAACATCAACAAGTACGTTATTGACATTTATTCTTCAGAGTATTGCAATGAAAATAGTCGCTGTTGTCTTAGGACCTAGTGGTGTTGGGCAACTAGGTTTAATTCGCCAAGTATATGTATCTGGAATTACTCTTACAACACTTGGTGGACAAACAGCTTTGGTGCAAGGTGCTTCGTCAAAGCAAGGTGAGCAGAGAGATAAGTTTCTTAAGGCAACATTTTATGTATTTTTAACCATCTCAATTCTTGTTTCTTTAGCTGTTATTTTATTCGCTCCAATTGTATCAGCTATTGCATTAAAGCAAAATACGCAACAAGCAATAGATACCATTCGTGTGTTAGCAATTGCGCTTATTTTTGGGGGACTCAATGGTTATTTTTTTGGTTACTTAAACATTCATAATTACCTGAAAGAAATTGCCATTTCCCAAGTTGTTAGTAGTTTTATTTTATGTTTGATTTCCTTTCAAATCTCTAATTTCGCAAATTCAATGCAGTCTTATGCGGTTTTATCATTTTTAATTCTTATTCCTCTGGTTTCTTCACTTTTTTTTCTGCTTCATATTATGTGGAAGAAAAATCTCCTACAAAAACTCTACACTCGGCAGCTTTGCATTGTACCGCAAGAAATGACTTCATTTCTTCTCTTCTCTTTGACAGTGGCTTTAACCTCCATAGTTACCAGTTTAACTTTACTTGCAATTAAGGGTATGATTTTAGAGAAAAACGGTATAATTTTTTTGGGTAACTTTGAGGCAGCGTGGAATTTAAGTACTGTATACATTACGCTAATGACAACTTCATTTTCGACATATTTATTACCAAAAATGAGCGAACTAAAATTAAAAGAAGATAAAAGAGTATTGCTAAAAAACGTTTTTTTATTCACCACTATACTTGGCGGTTTGCTAATTCCGCTTATTATAGGAGTAAAAAATCTGTTAATTCTTATTCTTTTTTCCTCAGAATTTTCAAAATCAATAGAGCAGTTAAACTGGATGCTCATAGGGGATTATTTTAAACTTTTGAGTTGGGTCTTGGGGACTTGTATGCTTGCTTTTGGGGATAAAAAAAGTATTTTGATAACTGAATTGGCTTTTAGTCTAACATTGTTGACATCAGTATATCTTTTGACTCCGTTTAATGAATTAGAGTTGCTGGGTCTGGGATTTTCATTGATATATATACTGCATTTTATTGTTATGAATATTTACATTGTAAGTAAACTTGGCATGTATTTTGATAGAAAAGTACTAGTAATTTGGCTTTTTGGTCTTGCCTTAGTTATTTTTTCTTCGATTTTAATGTGGAACGAACAGCAATTTAATATCTATAAGCTGGCTATAATTTTTACTTTTTCAATTATTTTTTTGCTAACTTGTGCAAAATTACTCAACATAAAATCTGTCAATCAACTGAGGGTAAATCTATGATCAATGAATTAGTATCAATAGGAATCATTACCTATAACCAAGAAGATTTAATTGGGGACTGTTTGCAATCTTGTCTTAATCAGACCTATGATAATTTTGAGGTAATTGTCGCTGATGATTGCTCGCAAGATAAAACGAGAGACATTATTATTCAGTTTGTAGAGAAATACCCAGGTCGTATTCGATATATCTTTAATGCTGTAAACTTAGGAATAACAAAAAACTCAAACATAGTCCTTCGTGCCTGTAAGGGTACTTTTGTTGTTCTTATGGGTGGAGATGATGAGTTACATTCGGAAAAAGTATCAAAACAGGTGGATAGGTTACAGGAAAATTCAAATTTAGCATTTTGTGGACATGATGTGGATGTGTATAGCACTCTACAATCAAAATCACTGGGCTTGTATAGTCAAAGGCAATATCCGTTTGAAGGTTCAGGTTGCACAAAAATCATTGAATATGGGCAGCCTTATTGTGCAATGTCAATTATGTTTCGTAGGTCGTGTATTCCAGAGTACGGGTATGATGAACGTTTACTTGTTGTATCTGACTGGAAATTATGCATTGATGCGCTAACAAACAATGATTTTTCTTATGGCTATATAAAAGAAGTATTGGGTATTTACAAACGACATTCAAATAATATCACAGATACTATTAATAACAAACGAATGGTAGACTGTGCGTTAACCTTAGACATAGTAGAATTTACGCATCCTAAGTATAAAAAATTTGCGAATAATGGTAGGATTCGATTGTACTATTTTTCAGGTATTTCTTATGGACTAAATAAAGATATATTAAATGCAAGTTACTACTTTTTTAAAGTAATTTTTTCGTTCCGATTTTTCAATATATATTACTTAAAGTCAATTTACCATCTTTTTAATACGTGTCTTCGATTCTTGCTAAAAAACAGAGCCTAATATGATAATTAGTATGAATTCTTTAAGTGACTCTTCCAACAAGATATTGGTGTTTTTTATTATTTACTTATTTTTACTTACACCTAGGGTTAATTTTCTTGGCGGGTTTAATCTTGGGAATTTATCGTTTGTACTACTCTTTTTTTTTGCATTTCCTACTATTGTTGCTTCGATTAAAAAATCATTAAATGTAAAGCATTTAATAGTTGCTTCAGTATTAATTTTTTTATCTTTATACTTTTTATTCATTTCCCATATCTATGGTTTTGAAAATCAGATTTTTTATACCTATCCCATTTCTACTATCGTATACTTCATTTTGGGATTTATTTTGAGTAGACAATATGCTCTAAATACAAATGGTCATAGCAGACATAAAAAAATAATTGTATATACGATGGTAATGGTTTCACTGGTCCACTCTATAATAATTATAGCTCAGTTTGTTATTCCGAGCCTTAAAGACTTTATTGAAGGTTTTTTATATCAAGACCCTTTGGCAAACATTGATTATGAAACTTCATTCCGAGCGCGAGGGTTTTCAGCGGCTGGTGGTGCTGCAATGTCAGCTTATCTTGCATTAAGTATTTGGCTAATTTTTTATTTAAATATTTTGAAAAAGATCGATATCCCGACCACATTTCTATTTGCAATAATTATCTCGTTTGCTACTTTTTTGATCGGAAGAACGGGTTTAGTAGGTGTACTAATTTATTTTTCTATTTATTTTTTCTATTTATTTTACAAATCCATGTTCAATGTATCTGTCATTGGAAAATTTAAATTTTTTGTTATTCCCATTTTTTTGATTGTATTCTATTTTTCTTATACTTCTTTTTTGACAGCGAGTGAAAATAATCTGGAACTTGCTACATGGTCTTCTGAATTATTTGATAACGGATTAGCAAATACATCTTCTTTTAAAATACTAACGGAACAAATGTTATTTTTACCCAGCGATCCAGTACACCTTTTATTTGGCATTGGATATTTTGAGGGTGATGGTTATAAATATGGGCGTTCAGATTCTGGATTTATAAAAACCATCTTCTCCATAGGAATTATAGGAAGCCTTTTATTTTATGGAATTTTTATTGCGTATGTTTTTAAATTTTATAAAAACAAAAAAGCATTACTGCTATTGATTCCTATTTTACTTGTACTACTTATCTTTGAAATCAAGGAACCAATGTTGTATCAAAATTTTACAGGCAGAACTTTTATTTTTTTACTTGGCGTTTTATATGCTGAAGAACAAAACGGTTCTAGACTCCGAAATCCGACTTCTTTGAAAGTAAAAAACCCTCTATCTGCGTGACAATATACTTATAAAGGATATTTTATGTGTGGCTTTGTTGGTCAAATAAATGTAAATCAAACTGAAATTAATGCCGAGAGTCTATCTAGGGCGGCAAAGCACATAGTTAAGCGTGGTCCTGACTCTCAAATGCAATGGCAGTCTAAGGGCGCAGCATTTGCCTTTAATCGTTTGGCAATTATTGATCTTGATCCAAGGTCAAATCAGCCATTCCTGGATGCTTCTGGGCGCTATGTGATTATTTTTAATGGTGAGATCTATAATCATAATGAAATTCGTCCGCTACTCGAGGCAAAAGGGTATGCGTTTAGAACCAGTTCAGATACTGAAGTCGTTTTGTACTCTATTCTCGAGTGGGGTGAATTAGCTTTTGATAGATTCAATGGTATGTTTGCCATTGCTTTGTGGGACACTGTAGAGCGTAAGTTGCTTCTCGCTCGAGACCGTATGGGTGTGAAGCCACTCTATGTTGATATGAGCGTTTCCGGCTCGTTACGGTTTGCTTCCACGCTTGGGTGTTTGACCTTTTTGGAACAAACAAATCATGAATTGGATACTGAAGCGCTTGGATTTTATTTTCGGAATTTATACGTTCCAGCGCCGCATTCGGCTTTGAAGAATGTAATTAAGTTGCCATCTGGGTCTGTTGCGTCTTACACTGCGAATGGTAACTTTGAATACCATACTTGGTGGACACCACAAATGGCTGCAACTCGAGGTAAGCGTTGTCAAACTGAGCCGGAAACGCTTGAGCAGCTAAACGATATTTTAAGGAAAGCCGTCAAATATCGCTTAGTAAGTGACGTTCCAGTGGGAGCTTTCTTAAGTGGGGGTGTTGATTCTTCTTTAATCGTTGCTCATATGCAGGCATTGGTATCAGGTAGCGCAAAAACATTTACAATCGGTTTTGAAGAAACTACTCATGATGAATCCCCTGTGGCTCGAGCAATCGCGGAGCATTTTGGTACAGACCATACTGAGTTAATTCTTACATCAAACGATTTACTGGCTCAGATAGATGGGTTGTCTGTTGCATATGATGAACCTTTCGCTGATGTGAGCGCTATTCCGACCTTACTTGTTTCACAACTTGCCCGTACTCAGGTAACTGTTGCGCTAAGTGGTGATGGCGGTGACGAGCTTTTTGGTGGGTATCCATATTATCGTCATTCAATCCAATATCAACCATTCCAGAAATTACCGCAACTGGTGCGTAATGGCTTAAGTGGTATAGGGAAATACATACCATATCCATCTTTGGCAATGGGCTTGTGTGCTTTACAGTCTCATGATACTGCATCGCTACTTGCATTTATGCGTTCAGCATCAAAAGGTGTTGATTGGAACGAATTGCTTCTTATTGCCCCACTGGATACTGCTTCATTATTTAGAAGGGTAAGCCAGTGGCGTTCTGGGAATACACCAGCAATACAGGCTATGGCTATGGATTTAGCAACTTATTTACCAGATGATATTTTGGCTAAAGTTGACCGTGCTAGTATGGCGCATTCTTTGGAGGCACGGAATCCGTTTTTAGATAAACATATGCTCGAGTTCGCATTGGCACAATCTGATTCAATATTGTGGGATAACCAAGTAAGTAAACATTTATTGCGTAAGTCGTTAGCACAACATTTGCCTTCGAGCATTGTGAATTTGCCAAAACGCGGTTTTGCTGTGCCAATTCGGTCTTGGTTTCGCAGCACCCTACGTGAATTTGTAGGTGACTTTGCCTCATCTTCAGCTCTAAAAGGTGATCCAATTTTAAATGATTCGGCAGTAGATAAGATTGTAGGTCAACACTTTTCAGGCAGTCATAACCATGAAAACCTGATTTGGGCAATTATTCAGTACCAACGTTGGAAAGAGACCTATAAAATACTATGAAGCCAATCCATATTGTCATTAATGGACTTTCTGCGTTAATTGGGGGTGGGCAGACTTACCTCATCAATTTGCTTCGTTTTGCTAGTGAACATACGGAAATCAAGGTCACAGTTTTATCACCCCCAGAGTTGGCGAACAAACTCCATTGTGCAAATGTTGAAGTAATAACCATTCCTTATGCTTCAAAAGGGCTATTACAGCGTACAATTTGGGAAATATTCAGTCTTCCAAATCTATTGCGCGAGCTAAAAGCGGATGTTGTCTATTTTCCAGGTGGTTCTATTACAAGTCGTATTCCTAAAAATATGAAATCAGCTGTCGCATTTCGCAATATGCTACCTTTCTCGGATGAAGAACGCAAACGTTATCCTTTAGGATTTAAGCGAGCAAGGTTATTTGTGTTACGTTTTTTGCAGTTAAGTTCTTTTCGCCGCGCAGATTTAGTTATTTTTATTTCAAACTATGCAAAAACCGTTATTGATCGGTTCGCACTTAGTCGGCGTGGAAAAAATGTAATCATTCCACACGGTATAAGTGAACAATTTCGGCGAAGCAACGTGTCACTACCGAAACCCACTTTTCTCCCTCAAGAATATGTTTTGTATGTTTCTATTCTAAATCCCTATAAGGCACAACTTGAGGTGATTGACTCGTGGTACGAACTTAGAAAATCGCGTTCTACAAATGAAAAACTTGTACTTGTTGGCGAAGAATTCCCGTCTTATGGTACTCAAGTACGCAAGCGAATACAAAAGTATGGTCTTGAAAACGAGGTCTTATACTTAGGAAAAGTCAATTATCAGGATTTGCCTGCTGTTTACCAGAATGCCAAAGTCAATCTTTTTGCCTCTAGTTGTGAAAACTGCCCCAATATATTACTCGAGGCTTTGGGTTCTGGGACTCCCGTTTTAAGCTCAAGCTATCAACCCATGCCTGAATTTGCTGAAAATGGAGCAGTTTATTTTGATCCTTATAAGCCAAGCGAATTGGCTCAGATTCTTGCTGATGTGCTTGATACGCCAAATCAACTAGAAAAAATGGCTAGTGCAGCCTTTGAACAGTCTAAGAAGTTCGACTGGCGTACTTCGGCAAATCTAACTTGGTGTGCATTGATCAAATTAGCGCAAGAGGTTAATTCATGAAGGTACTTATTGTTTGCCAATACTATCCTCCTGAACCGTTTAGGGTTGGTGACCTGGCGCAGGGTTTACAGGAACAAGGTTTTGAGGTAACTGTTTTAACTGGTTTCCCAAATTATCCACACGGAAAACTGTATTCAGGCTACCCATTAAGATTTTTTCGACGCGATGTCCATCAAGGTGTAGTGATATGGCGTGTTCCATTATTTCCTAATACCAGTTTTGATAAGTTACAACGCGTTCTAAATTATGTTTCTTTCTTTCTTTCTGCTTCCTTAATTGGTCCATTCTTAGTAGGTTCCAAGTATGATGCAATTCTTACATTTCAACTTTCACCAATTTCAATGGGTATTCCTAGTGTCGTAATTCGTGCTTTGAGCGGATTCCGAATTCCAATTTATCATTGGATTCAAGACATTTGGCCCGAAAGCCTAGCAGCATCAGGGCTACAAGTTAGCCCACAAATAACAAAAGCCATTCGTAGACTTGCGGGTTTTCTGTATCATCATTCAGCAAAAGTATTAATCCAATCTCAGGGTTTTGAGTCCCGTATCCTCGAGTATGGTGTGGCAAAAGATCGAATTGAATATGTACCGAATTGGGCAGAAGATTTGTATCAACCGATTGAGTCAAATTCTGAATTTGCCCAAAAAGAGTCCATGAGTGGTGGGTTTCAGGTCGTATTTGCAGGAAACACTGGTGCAGCTCAAGGTTTAGAAACCATTATTGATACTGCTCGTCTCCTCCAAAACTACGCAGATATTCAGTTTGTAATTATTGGGGATGGTGCAAATTTTCAACAACTCAAAGATTATGCGAAAGGTGTATCAAATATTATTTTTAAGGGACGTAAACCTCTCGAGTCTATGCCTATGTACTTTTCAATTGCGGATGTTCTTTTAGTGCATTTGCGACGTGATCCATTATTTGCACTGACAATCCCATCTAAAATACAGTCCTACCTTGCCTGCGGTCGTGTTATTGTCGCAGGGCTAGAGGGGAGCGGTAAAGATGTTGTTGATAGTTCAGGTGGAATTACTTGTGAACCAGAAAATCCAGAAGCAATGCGGGATGCTATCGTTCATGTGTATAAAATGTCCATCAACGAAAGGCAAGCAATAGGTCAAAAAGCAATAACATATTACAAGGCACATTTTTCGCGTAGTCGCATTCTAGGACAATTAAAACAAATTTTAACAAGAGGTCTTTTATGACACAACCAGTTCGTGTATTAATCCTAGGTGGTGATGGTATGTTAGGACACCAGCTGTGGAAACACTTTAGTGTGTTACCCGCTTTCGATACTCGAGTAACCTTACGGAGTGATTTTAGTCAGTATGATCATTACAGAATTTTCCAAGCTGATTGTACTTATATGGGTATTGATGTAAGAAACACAGATCGGCTTTTGGAAGTTTTTACTGATTTTCGTCCTCAAGTCGTTTTAAATGCTGTCGGGATTGTCAAACAAAGACCAACAGCAAAGGATTCAATTATTAGCCTTGAAATTAATGCACTATTGCCACACCGAATTGCTTTACTTTGCGAGGCATTTCAAGCGCGACTTATTCATCCAAGCACTGATTGCGTGTTTAGTGGTAAACGCGGAATGTATACAGAATCTGATGAGCCAGACGCACTAGACTTGTATGGACGTACTAAACTTTTGGGTGAAGTTGTTCAAACTAACTCACTTACATTGCGTACTTCAATTGTTGGCTTAGAACTAGATCGCAAAGCCAGTTTAATTGAATGGTTTCTAAACGCTAAATCCCCAGTTAAGGGTTTCACAAAAGCCATGTACAACGGAGTTACAACAATCGAATTGGCTTCCTTGATTGAACGTTTAATTTTAGACTTTCCTAGTTTGTGCGGTCTCTATCAAGTTTCGAGTCAACCAATTTCAAAATTTGATTTATTGAAAATAATCAATGATTGTTTTCAAAAAAATACCCTTATTGAGCCAGATGACACATTTATATTAGATCGGACACTGGATTCAACTCGTTTTAGGGTCGAAACGGGCTATGTTGCCCCCTCTTGGTCTGAAATGATTCAAACGGTGGCAGCAAGCGTGAATGTTAGAGAGGAGAAGTTATGAACTTAGAAGGTAAAAGAGTGTTGGTGACGGGTGGCACAGGATCACTTGGTAAAGCATTGGTACGCCGAATTTTAAGTGGGGAAATGGGTCGTCCGGCTAGTGTAACTGTTTTTTCAAGGGATGAAGGTAAGCACCATCAAATGAAAGTAGACTGGAAACACGTAGGGGCAGCAACAGATGATATTTTCTATCGAAATTTTGAAGAGTTACTCGAGTTTCGAGTTGGCGATGTGCGAGACTATTCATCGGTACTTGCAGCTGTGCGTAAATCCGAAGTTGTGTTTCATGCTGCCGCCTTAAAACAAGTCCCTTCATGCGAATATTTTCCTGTAGAAGCAGTGCGAACGAATATAGAAGGGTCAATAAATTTAGTTCGCACTATTCGTGAAAATGATACGCCTGTGGAACTGGTCGTTGGTATCTCTACAGATAAAGCCTGTAAGCCTGTCAATGTTATGGGTATGACTAAATCATTACAAGAACGTATCTTATTAGAAGGTAATTTAGGACAAAATAAGGTTACTTTTACTTGTGTACGCTATGGTAATGTGATCGCCTCACGAGGTTCAGTTGTTCCGCTTTTTAAGGAACAAATTCGGCGTGGTGGTCCTGTAACACTAACTTCAAAAACCATGACACGTTTTTTAATTACCTTAGACCAGGCTGTGGATACTGTTTTTGATTGTGTTCGTATAGGTCTTCCTGGTGAAACATTCGTGCCTCGTTTGCCAGCAACTAGTATTGCCGATTTGGTAGATGTGATGATAGATGGTCAACCAATAGAAGTGATTGAAACAGGTGTTCGACCTGGTGAGAAGTTACATGAAGCGATGATCTCCGAGGAAGAAATGTGGCGTACATCTGTGCGTGACCAGTATTATGTCATCGCTTCTATTCTTCCAGAAATTGGTGGTAATACTCATACGCCCCCACTCGTTGGAGAGTATTCGTCTGAACAAGTCACGATGGATAAAGCTGGTCTGCGTAAACTCTTGATTGATGCTGGTGAACTTGAGGTTTCCGAAGTGCGGGGTGCATAATGAAAGTTATAACGATACTAGGGACACGTCCCGAAATTATTCGGTTAAGCCTGATTATTGCAAAGCTTGATTTACTCACAGAACACACTTTAGTTCACACTGGGCAAAATTATACTCCAGAACTCGATACGATTTTTTTTCAATCACTAGGTATTCGTGAGCCTGATGTTCGCTTTGATTCTCGGTCTGATACTCCAATAGGTCAAATTGCAAAGATTCTTGAAGCTACAGAACAAGTATTAGCTAGTGTGAGACCAGATGCGTGTCTCATCTTAGGTGATACAAACAGTGGGTTATCAGCCATTGTTGCCGAAAAAATGGGTATTCCTGTTTTTCACATGGAAGCTGGTAATCGCTGCTTTGATCTCCGTGTTCCCGAAGAGCGCAATCGAAAATTGATTGATCATGTCAGTACATGGTTATTACCTTATGTAGATAATAGCAAACAGAATCTTATCAACGAGGGAATCAACAAAGAGCATATTTTTGTTTCTGGAAACCCAATTTTCGAGGTTATGCAGCATTATATGCCGCAAATCAAAGACTCGAGTATTCTTGAACGATTACAGCTTTTGCCACAGAAATACATTCTTGTCACAGCCCATCGCGCTGAAAATGTGGATGTGCCTGAACGATTAAATGCAATTGCCGCAGCTTTAGGGAAATTAGCGGATCAGTATGGTTTTCCAATCATCTGGAGTTTTCATCCGCGTACTGCTTCAAAAGTCGAATCCCTAGGACTTAGATTGCATCCTCTCATCAGACCATTACCACCATTTGACTTTCTCGAGTTTATAAAGTTAGAAGAGAATGCTTTTTGTATTGTTACAGATAGTGGTACTGTTCAAGAGGAGGCTTGCATTTTGGGTGTTCCTTCTATAACAATTCGAGACACAACTGAACGACCAGAAACCGTTGAGTGTGGCAGCAACCTATTGACGGGTTGCGACCCTGAAAGAATTGTAAATGGAGTAGGGGTTGCTGTTGGAAGCCGTTTTGATTGGAAAGTCCCACTAGAATATCTTGATCCTAATGTGTCAGATAAGATTGTTCGCTTAATAATTGGAAATGCAAAACCAAGAGGTCTCGGAGTCGTATGACACAATATGTTTTTGCGGGATCTTCTTCTGGAACGGGTCATGCAGTTCTGCGTAGGTTGGTTGAGAAAGTAGGAGCTGAAAACCTCACCTGTTTAGTGCGTCACTCATCAGATGTTAGTCCTCATCAAGAACTGAGGGTAAAAACCGTTATTGCAGATGTTACAGATCCTACATCATTTGAAAAATTACTTGATCTTGATACTATTTTTATTGATATGACTCACCCTAAGCACTACCACATTTCGCTCAATACACTCCAAAATTCTAAAACCAAGCGTGCTTTTTTTGTCACGACTACTGGGGTTTTTTCTTCATACAATCAGTTCTCTGAAATCTATAAAATTAATGAAGAAAAAATTCGTTCTAGTGGAATTACCTATACTATTTTGCGTCCTAGCATGATTTATGGACATACTCGAGACCGTAATATGAGTCGTCTAATAGGTTTTTTATCTAAGTATCCTATGTTTCCGCTTTTTAGTGATGGAACCAGTTTAATGCAACCTGTATTTGTGGATGATTTGGCAGATGGAATTGTGGCAGCTATTGTTTCAAGTAATTCTGCTAATAACGAGTATAATTTATGTGGTCCTGAACCAATTTCCTATAAGAAATTGGTTCAGAGTATTTTAGAGATGTTAGACCGAAATGTTTATCTTCTAAACATTCCATTTGAATTGGCTAAGTTGGGGGCGAAAATCGGTAGTTATATTCCTAAATTCCCTGTGACTGTTGAACAAGTGCTAAGGTTACAGGAGGATAAGGTTTTTGATATATCAAAATCGGTTTCTGAGTTAGGCTACTCACCTCGAAGTTTTGAGCAAGGAATCAAACTCGAGATAGACTCAATGCGAAACCAAGGGTTGTTGTAATGGAAAAAGCTAAGTCTTTAGGCAATTACTTTTTTATTAAGAGATTACTCGACTTGATATTTGCTCTAGTCATTTTATTGCCTTTAATACCCATTTTGTTTGTAGTTGGTATTATTATTGTATTGGACTCTAAGGGTGGTGTGTTATTTATGCAAGATCGAGTGGGAAAAGAGGGTCAAATTTTTAAATGTTTAAAGTTTCGCACCATGAAGATAGGAACTCCCAATATATCAACAGCAGAAATGCTCAAAGCTGGGATAAGTCCGATTACTAGAATTGGATTTTGGCTTAGAAAAACAAGCTTGGATGAATTACCCCAAATAATAAATATTCTGTTAGGACAAATGAGCTTTATAGGTCCAAGACCAGCTTTACCGAGTCAAGAATTTGTTGTACTAATGCGGAAAAATGCAGGCGTAGACAATTTGTTGCCTGGAATTACGGGTTTGGCGCAAGTTCGTGGGCGTGATGATTTAAGTGATGCGGAAAAAGTAAAGTTTGATATGGAGTATGTGAAAAATCTTTCTTTGCATCAAGATCTAAGTATATTATTTGCCACGATATTAATCATTTTTTCTGGACGTGGTAACTATTGAAAAAATCGGTGAATACGGCTTGAAAAGTATAATTTCTTTTTTTATAGGACTATTCTTTTCAATTTTTATATATGCAAATGTAATTCTCTTTTGGTTAAATGGAATAAATAAATTACTGTTTAAACGAAAAGATTTGAATGTTAATAAATTAATAATTCCGACGATGGTATATTATTTGTGTAGTTTTATAACTACACAAAATTACATCAAAATAGCTGAGTTGATACTTGTTATTGCACTTATTTACGGAATATATGGAATCAATAAGTTCTTTCTTGGACTTACGGTTGGAATTTTTTTCATGTGTCTCTTCTCTGGAGTTCGTTCACTAGGGTATTTCAGTTTTCCGACAGCATTTGAAAATACCAGTAAAGTAGATCTTCGATTTTTAAATAATACGACAATGATTGTCCCAAAAGACCAGAAAGATGCGTGGGTAGTTAAACATTTAGGATACAAAGGACCTGCAACCATCACGTACAGTATTGAACTACGTTCCGAAAAAGAAGTGCGTGTACCTATAAGTTTAATTACCTCTACAAGGTCAGATGAGTTTTGTAATGTCAAAAGAGTATGGTCCGTATGCGTAGTACGATTAAGCATTCCTAGTCGCATTTATACACTTTTTCAGATTGGAGGGCAAAGTGCTTGGAAAAAAGGAGATGCACCTATTGAATTTCGTTCTATTATCTTTTCCGAGAACCCATCACCGAGTTTGCGTGAACGCATATCTTTATTACAATTTTCCCGAGATTCTGGATTTGCATTTAGCCCCAACGCTTTTAGCGCACAAATAACGGTTGTTGGATTACTCGCGATAATTATTGCACCTTCGTACTTGTGGTCGTTTTTCGTCTTTTCCCCTTCTTTACTCTCTATTTTCTTCTCTGGTTCTCGAGGTGCGTTGGCTGCTCTTGCCGTTGGTTTAGTGTTTTTTTTTGTTGCTCGTACTCGATACTATAAAGCCTTGCCTTGGCTTTTCATTTTGACACTTTTTGGTATTGTAGTATTCCAAACAGGTACTATTCGTAGCACGTCTATACCAATTACTATCCAATCTCAAACCGGCATACGTTCTCTTAACATTTCAGACCAAGACTCGGCTCGAGGGCGGCTCGAGATTTGGCGTTTAGCTGCTAAAGCGTGGCTCGAGAATCCACGTACTTTTTTGATTGGCACTGGCGATTTATCTGCCGCAATGAAAGTTAAGTTCGATGCTCGAGCCACTGGCTATGGGCTGACCAAAGACTCCTTAACCCATGCCCATAACCTTTGGTTGCAAACGGCTGGCGAATCTGGTTTGCTCGGCTTATGCGCCATGCTTTGGCTGTGGGCTTGGGTGATTTTACGGGCTTGGCGTTCTCGAGACGCAGGTGCATTGGCACTTTTAGCGGCTATTTTTGTGATTAATTCTGTGGATTACCTCTTTTTCTATGCGCCTGTGCATTTGGCATTTTGGATGGCTGCAGCTGGGCTTAAACAACCTGACTCAACTGCGGGGGTACTCGAGGGCAGTGCTATAGTTAAATCATGAACACCCTGCCAATTGGCATTCAGGATTTTCCTACGTTGCGCGAGACGGGTTATGCGTATGTGGATAAAACCCATTTAATTTATGGTTTACTCGAGTCGGGTAAGTCTTATTTTTTGTCGCGCCCAAGGCGTTTTGGGAAGTCCTTACTGGTGTCTACCTTAAAAGCTATTTTTGATGGGCGTAAGGATTTATTCGCGGGTCTTTGGCTCGAGACTATCTTTGATTTTGCGGTGCATCCAGTCATTCGGCTTGATTTTTCCAATATCAACTTTACCAATGTTTCTTTAGACCAAGGCATCACCGATTGGTTGCGGATTAACGCGCTCGAGTATGGAGTTGTTTTGCAAAACTCCAATGCCAAAGATGCGTTTCGGGAACTGATTCTCGAGTTGTCAAAAACCGCCAAAGTCGTGGTGCTGATAGATGAGTACGATAAACCAATCACCGATTACCTGCTCGAGCCAGAAAAACGGGCTGAACATACGGTTGTCTTGCGTGGTGTGTATGGGGTCTTAAAACCGATGAATGCCTATCTCGAGTTGGTGTTTTTAACAGGTGTTTCAAAAATTGGCAAACTCAGTTTGTTCTCGGACTTAAATAATTTGCAAGATATTAGCCTGAACACCAAGTATGCGCTTTTGTGTGGCTACTCGAGAAGCGAAATCGAAGTTGGTTTCCCGACCTACCTGACAGCCTTGGCGCAAAAATTTAACCTTGACCTCGAGACACTTTGGGAAAGCATTAAGCATTGGTACAACGGCTATTCGTGGGATGGAGAAAATCGGGTGTATTGTCCGTTTAGTTTCTTACTTTTTCTCGAGCAGCAAGTATTTAAGTCCTTTTGGTACGAAACAGGCACACCTACTTTTTTAGTAGATTTGATTCGGGCTGCTAAAATCAATCCGCTCGAGTTTGAGAATATCGAGCTACCAGATTCAGAAATTAGGGCAACCAATGTAGACCGTATTAATCCGACTTCGCTGATGTTTCAAACGGGGTATTTAACCATTTTGTCGCAGTCAAGTGGAGCATTTGGCGTAGCCTATACGTTGGGGTATCCTAATCAGGAGGTGCGTCAGGCTTTTTCTAATGATCTGATTCTCGAGTATACACAGCAAACTTACCCCGATTCGTTTAACATAAAATTGTACCGCTTACTCGAGAAATTAGATTGGGATGGTTTTTTTACTGTGGTTAATCAGGTACTTTCCAGTATCCCTTACGAGATTTTTCGGCGCGAAGAAGCCTATCCGCATAGTTTGCTACACATTATGCTGCTTGCCACAGGTTTTAGAACCCAGAGTCAGGTTCAAACCAGTCTTGGACGCATGGATATTTTGCTCGAGACCTTCACACATCAGGTTATTTTTGAGATTAAAACCAGTGGTACACCCGAAGAAGCGCTTTTGCAGATCGAGCAGAATCAGTATGCGGCGGGTCTCGAGTTACCTGTGGTGCAACTTGGCGTAGTTTTTAGTCTCGAGCAAAAAGCTTTTGTGGCGTGGGTTGCCAAGGAATCATAAATTTGTTTTCGGTGGTATCCTAGCCTCATGAATAAGTTGTCGCGTCCCACCAAAGAAAAGTTTATACTGGATTTACTGGCTTGGTCTTTCGTTGGGCTACTGGCTTTTTTTGTGCGGATAGATTTGCCACTGCTCGAGCATAAACGGGTGATCGCATGGTATGTAGCTTTTGGTGTTATTCCAAAGGCGGCTTTACTGTATTTTTTTGGTTTGCATCGGCAATCGTGGCATAAGGTTGGTGTGCGTGACTTGTACCGTTTGGGTGCAGTTTTAGCGCTCTGGACTGTTCCTATTTACCTACTTAATTTTGTCCTATCTGGTTGGACACTCGTACCGCGCAGCGTTCCATTGATTGAGGGTGTTCTGGCAGCCTTAGCACTAGGCGGATTGCGTTTATTGGCTCGAGTCTTGTTTGAACGCCAAGCCATCAGTCTTGCGGGTCTCGAGTCTGGACGCGGTAAGCGGGTACTGATTGTCGGGGCTGGTGAGGCTGGAACAATTATTGCCAGAGAAATGATTCGCCATCCTGCCTCGGGCTTACAACCAATTGGTTTTTTGGACGATGAATGCGCTAAGGCTGGACAGAGCTTTGTTGGCTTGCCGCTTTTGGGTGTGGTGGATGCTCTGCCTCGAGTTGTCTTAGAAACTGGTGCAAACGAAGTGCTGATTGCCATTCCGAGCGCCCCTGGTCAGATTGTGCGGCGCGTGGTGGATTTGGCACGGGAAGCTGGTGTCCCGTACCGCATCATTCCCGGTGTTTTTGAGATTCTGTCTGGTAAGGTTGGTATTTCTCAGATTCGTCCTGTTTCTTTAGAAGATTTACTGCGACGTGACCCTGTAAAACTCGAGACTTCAGAAATCGCTGGGTACCTCGAGCAGCGCACGGTTTTGGTGACTGGTGCAGGTGGCAGTATTGGCTCGGAGATTGTGCGTCAAGTGGCTCGGTTTGCGCCAACTCGAGTTATCTTGCTTGGGCGTGGCGAGAATAGTGTTTATATTATTCAACAAGAAATGCGTCGTACATACCCTGAACTCGAGACCTACGCAGTCATTGCCGATGTGCGGGACTTTGCCACACTGCGTCGGGCTTTTGAGCGTTTTAAGCCACAAGTGGTGTTTCATGCCGCAGCCCATAAGCATGTGCCTCTGATGGAAGAAAATCCTTGGGAAGCGGTAGCGAATAACATTCAGGGTTCATCGAATATCGTAGAGTTGTGCCTTGAGTTTGAGGTGCAACGCCTCGTCAATGTCTCGACCGATAAGGCTGTTAATCCAACTTCGGTGATGGGTGCTTCCAAGCGCGTGGCAGAATTTTTGGTACAACGCGGTGCGAGCAAGGCTAAACCTGAACAAGATTTTGTTTCGGTGCGTTTTGGGAACGTATTGGGTTCTCGAGGAAGCGTTATCCCATTGTTCCAAGAACAAATTAAAGTTGGTGGTCCTGTCACAATTACGCATCCAGAGATGACACGGTACTTTATGACCATTCCCGAGGCTTCACAGTTGGTGCTTCAAGCGGGTGGACTTGCAGATAATGGTGCGGTCTATGTTTTGGACATGGGCGAACCTGTTAAAATTGTTGACCTAGCCAAAGATGTGATTCGGCTTTCTGGTTTTGAAGTTGGTAAGGATATAGAAATTGTTTTTAGTGGTGTCCGACCTGGCGAAAAATTATTTGAGGAATTACTAACTGCCGAGGAAGGGACATCGGCTTCTAAGCACACCAAAATTTTTGTGGCAAAGGAATCCGCAGCACCCGCAAATTTTGAAGCACAATTGGCAGCGCTAAAAGAAGCGGCGGCTCGAGGCGATGCAGGTGCCGTTCGGGCTGAGTTTAAGCGCTTAATTCCTACTTTCAGGGATTTTATTGCCTCATGAGTGTTGTTGATTTCTTGCTTGGTCACAGTTCTAATGCTTCTTTAGCAGTTGACATTCAGGCTCATAAGTTGGAGGGTTGGGCATATGCAAAACTAGATTCTGAACACCCAACGCGAAAAGCCTTGCGTCCAATTGTCTTGGCTCGAGCCGCCCAGCAAAGTCTGGTACGTCAACACTTTGCTGGTTTACTCAAAATCTGGTCTGAGGCTGGTTTACACCCAATGGTCTTTAAGGGTTTTGCGTTTTCAGAATTTGTGTATACCAATTCTTTTGAGCGCTCTTATGGCGATATAGATGTGCTTTTTAGTCTCGAGGAAGCCAAAATAGCAGTGCGCTTAGCTCGAGAAGCTGGTTGGCTCGAGAGTTGCCGTATGGACGAGGAAGCCCTTGGGTACGACCATGAGTATAGTCATTTGTTCACACCAGACCGAACCGTGCGAATAGATATTCACCTCGAGTTGCTACAAACTGATGCTTTTTCGAGTAAACGAGAGCGATTCACAAAAAGCATTGCTGATAATGCTGTGCAGGTTAAATTAATGGGGCAACCAATGTGGATTCCGCAACCTGTAGATCATGTGATTGCATTTTTGATTAACCGCCGTTGGGGGGATAGGTGGAAGCGAAAGGCTTCGGATTACACTGATTTATTCGCACTAAAAGAATATAGTAGTGTAACAAGGGAAGCTGTTCTGACACGAGCAAAAGAATTGGGTTGTGCGCAAAATATTTTACTGACCCTTGAAACTTGCGACCCGTGGTTAAAAAAACTTGACTTACAACAACCTTCGCGGTTGCAACAAATTCAGTGGGATGTTCAGTGTGCTTCTGAATTAGGGTCTTATGAAATTGATTATTATTTTGACCGAATTAAGAATGCACCTTCAAGAATTGTTTATCTCTGGTACAGCTTATTCTTACTGCTTAAAGCAACCAGGGCTCGAGATACATTTTCGGACTTAAATTTGTTGGTTGCACAATTTGATGCACAACCACAAGTCAAAGCACAATTCGGGAAACTCATTAAGTGGTGTGTAGCTGTAAAACTAGCCAGTCGAGTTTTGCGTCTGCATAAAAATCCATGTGTGCCAAAATCCTTGGCGCTCCTTAAAATGTTATCTCGAGATGGTTTTGCCGCCAGTTTTGTCAGTGGTGTCCGTAAAGTAAACGGCAAACTCGAGGGTCATGCTTGGATTGAAGTGGATGGCTTACCGCTTGAGATTATGGGTGATATGAACTCGCCAAACCTCTTCAAAGAAAATTTTAGGTACGACAACTGGCTGCTGCGTCAGCGCAAAGCCCAAGCTAAAAGTAATATGCTTTAACCGTGCATATCTTCGCGGCATTTGCAGTGGTGGCGTATCGCCGTTTTTGGTTTGCCCAAGTTTTTTCTTTAATCGGTTCGTGGTTGCAAGCCAGTGCAATTTCTTGGTTGGTGGTAACAATTTTGTACCCAAATCAGCCAGCTTTGGCAACTTCGCAGCTTGGGGTTTTAACTGCCATTCAGTGGACTCCAAGTTTGGTGTTTTCGCTTTTTGCGGGGGCAGTGCTGGATCGGGTCTCGAGGCGAACTGCCTTGTTGTGTTCACAAATCATGCTGATGTGTGTGGCGCTTGGGTTTACGGCTGTACTGAGCTTAAAACTCGAGTCGTTTGCGCTGGTGGCAAGTTTGGCGTTTTGTGCTGGACTTGCCAATGTCGTGGATATGGTGGCACGCCAGAGTTTAGTGCCAAATCTTGTGCCTCGTGAACTGATGTCAAATGCGAT
This sequence comes from Deinococcales bacterium, assembly GCA_031414595.1. Lineage (GTDB taxonomy): Bacteria > Deinococcota > Deinococci > Deinococcales > JAAFIG01 > JAAFIG01. The sequence goes on along the minus strand of JANNVX010000046.1, from coordinate 21,521 downwards.
TGCCTTAAATACTTTGGCGTTTAATACCACAAGGGTGCTTGGCGGGGCGCTTTTTGGGATTGTTGCGCCGCTTGGTTTACAAAGTATTTTTTTGTTCAATGCTTTGTCTTTTCTGGGGGTCTTGTATGCGATTTGGCGAATTCAAATTCCGCAACCAGAACCTAAAAAAACCAATTTACTCGAGGATATTCGCATCGGTTTAGCGTATGTTAAAAATGAAAAAAATGTTGGTGTTCCTATTTTAATGCTGATGATGCTGTCTTTAACGGTGATTAATTTTCAGGTGATTATTCCGACTTTTGCTCGGTTTGCACTCGGCTTAAACGAAGCTGGTTTTGGTTTACTGAGCGCTGGTTTTGGGGTTGGTGCGGTAAGTGGTGCAGTTTTACAAGCGGCTCTGGGTGGCAATAAACAAGGGTTTATGGTTTGGGGCGGTTTGCAATTGACTTTAGCGATGATTTGTTTATCGCTTGCGCCAAATATTTGGCTGGCTAGTTTGAGTTTATTTTTTGCGGGCAGTGGCATGAATTTCTTTACAGTTTCAGCCAATTCAACCGTGCAGTTACAGACACCCGATGAGCTTCGCGCTCGAGTCATGGGGGTCTATTCTTTGGTGTTTGCGGGGATGTCACCGCCGGGATCGTTGTTTGCAGGTTGGTTGATGGCAACGCTTGGTTCTCGAGGTGGGATTGCTGTTTTGGGTGGTTTGGGATTGGTGGCAGTGTTGTGTTTACTACCGATGTTGCGGCGTTCTAACAAGGCTTAAATGAGTTCTACGGCTCGAGTTCGCGCCCAAGTGTCAGTGGCTTCAATGCTCTCCCAAGTCAGTTCGGTACTTGGTGCTTCGGATAACACTTTTTCGATTAACTTTGGAATCCCCAAGTAACTTAAGCGATGCTCGAGAAAGGCTTGTACCGCAATTTCATCGGCGGCATTGAGGGCAACAGGCGCAACCCCGCCAAGTCTACCAGCCTCATAAGCCAAGCCTAAACACGGAAAACGCTCGAAATTGACCGCCCGTAACTCGAGACTGCCAATCAGGTTCAACGGCTCGAGTGGCGTGCTTGGGCGGCGTGCGCCCGGAAATTCTATGCCCAAAGTTTCTAAGGCAGTCAGAATCGAATACTGAATTGGGAGGCGCATATCCGGCACACCAAGTTGGGCTTTAATTTGGTTGTCCTTAAAGCGCACCAAGCTGTGAATAATGCTGCCCGGTTGAATCAAGACTTTAATTTGCTCGAGCGGAAAATCGTATAAATAATGTGCCTCGAGGACTTCTAGTCCTTTGTTCATCAGGGTACTCGAGTCTATCGTGACTTTCGCGCCCATCACCCAATTGGGGTGTTTCAGTGCCATTTGTGGGGTAACGCTGCTCAAATCCTCGGGGGCATCACGAAAAGGTCCTCCACTGGCGGTTAAAATCAGTTCGGCAACATCCTGTATCCGTTCACCCACAAGGCACTGGTAGAGCGCACTGTGTTCGCTGTCCATCGGCGTAATTTTTGCGCCACTTGCTTTGGCAATCTGCCACATCAGCTTGCCGCCGCAGACCATCGCTTCTTTGTTGGCAAGCGCCACATGTCGCCCAGCCTCGAGTGCCGCCTTGGTAGGCGCAAGCCCAGCCAGTCCAGGGATTGCCCCGACCACCACATCAGCCTTTAAGACTGCCACTTCTTTGGGGTCGGATACTACTTTGGTCTGGGGTAGGGCGGCTCGAGCCTCGGCTAAAATACTTGGGTCTACGCTTAACATTTCTGGCTTAAACTCGAGGGCTTGCTTCACAGCCAATTCAAGATTTTTTCCTGCGGCTAGTCCAGCTACATGCCAGCTACGCCAACGAGCGACCTCGAGGGTTTGTGTGCCAATGCTGCCAGTGCTGCCAAGAATGCTGATGGTGGTGGTCATAGGGCGATTATATGGCTCGAACGGGGGCGAAATGCCGATACTGCCTTGGGTCTTCACCCATATTTTACGTGGCAGACTCGGCAGTCCTGCCTATTTTCGCGTCACAGCTTATAAAATCTTTTTGCCCAGTAAACTGGCAGTCATTTCAACCATCAGCCCAGCCGTCATGTTCTCGCGGTCTAGCACAGGGTTGACTTCGACCAAATCAAGGCTGGCGACGCGGCGTGTGTCGGATAAAAGTTCCATCAGCAAGTGCGCCTCGCGGTACGATAATCCGCCGGGGACGGGTGTGCCTACGCCGGGCGCAATGCTTGGGTCGAGGCTGTCGGCATCAAAGGACACGTGCCATTTTTCTAAGTGCGCGAGGTGTTCAAAAGCCTGTTTAACCACTTCTGCCATGCCAAGGCGGTCTATGTCTTTCATGGTGAAGACTTTGATGCCGTGTTCTTTTAAGAGTTGGCGTTCATTGGTGTCTACGCTGCGAATGCCAATCATCACAATGTCTTGAGGGCGGACTTTTCTGCCCACGCCACCAATGTTAATTAAGCGTTCATCGCCCAGTCCGACCAAACTGGCAACCGGCATCCCGTGAATGTTACCGCTTGGACTCGAGTCTGGGGTATTAAAATCGGTGTGGGCATCCACCCAAATTAAACCGCGCCGTTCGCCATTAAATGTGCCTGCCACTGTTCCCATGCTCATGCTGTGGTCGCCGCCAATGCAAATGGGAAAAACTTCTGGCTCGAGATTTTGCAGGATGGTGGCGGCTGCCCCACAAGCCGCACGGATTTCCTCGAGATAATGGGCATTGCCACTTGAACGGTCTATGGTTTCGACCACCGCTACGGGGACATTGCCGAGGTCACGGACTTCATGCCCAAGGTCGCGCAGGGTTTCGGAAAGCTGGGCATAGCGCAGCGCACTTGCGCCCATATCCACACCACGTCTGCCCGCCCCTAAATCCATTGGAATACCAAGAATGCGTATTTGCATGATGTTAGATTAGCAGTAATTTGGCAGCGATACTTTGGGCAGCAAAACCACGCAAAGAACTGGGGATATGCTCGAGCAGCATTTCGATGGCACTTTGCGAAACACTCCTGCGCTGTAAGGCAATCGCGGCTCTGGCAATTACAAGGGTTAGCCCAATGCTTTGCGCCAAAGTTAAAGCACTTTCTAAGGCGTTGGTGTCCGATTTGCTGCTACCAATCATCAGTTGGGCATAGGCTCGCATTTCGGGCATTTCGTACTCGAGGGCTAAGTTTAGTAGGGTTTGCCCGTACTCGAGTGCCAGTTTTGGGTTGTGGTCAGCCAAAGCGCTTTCGGCTGCCCCCAAAAGAGCATAGCAGCGTCCTAGGGCATGCTGACTTGGTTCATAGTAGTGCAGGGCTTCTTGGGCAGCTTGGTGGTGGCGTGGGTCTTGGTGCAGTGCCAGCAGTGCAGCTTGTAAACCACGTGGAATCAGCACTGCCTCGAGGCTGTCGGTTTCGCAGTGCCTGATACTTTCGGCAAAGCACATCAGGCTACTTTCTAAATCGCCACATAAACCGTACAGCAAGCCCAGTTGATTTTTAGCATCGGCGAGTTGATTTTTTTGCATTGCCCGTGGGTTGGCAAGTGCGTATTCGATGTCTTGGAGAGCATAATCAAACTGTCCTCGAGACAAATAAATCGGAGCGCGAGCCAACCAAACTGCAACCCGTTGTTGCGGCTGGGCTTCGGGATGTTCTAAAGCAGAATTGAGGGTGCTGATGGCATCGGAGAATTGTCCGCGTGTCCATAAGGCAATGCCCAGCACAATGTTACTCTGAACCCGCTTAAAACCGTCGGGGCTACTTTCAAAAGCGACTTGGGCAGCATGCAGCGCGTCGCGGGTTTTTCCGGTGTACCAAGCGGTTAAGGCACGCCCCAATTGGGCTTCTGCACCCCACGGCACGGTTTGGGCAAAGGCTTTGGTGGCTCGTGTGGTGTCACCTAAAATGCTTGAAGCCCAACCAAGGGCAGCGTTGGCACGAAGTTGATGGTCAAAACCAAGTTTAGGCACAAGCGGCTCGAGCATTGAACGCACCTCGAGTAATTTGCCTTGTAACAAGTGCGCTTCGGACAAGACCAAACTGGCACGATGCTCGAGTAAAATATCGCTGCTGCGTTTTGCCACGAGTAAGGCGTTTTGGGCATCACGTTCGGCTTCTAGGTAGCGTTTGCTGCTTAACAAGGCTTCGGCATGGGCAATCAACCAACGGGCTTGGAGTTGAGGTTCTAAGTTTGAATGACTCAAGCCCTCGAGTAAGGCAATCGCACGGCTTGGTTCAAGTTGCTCGAGCGCCAGTTCTGCCGCCCGAATCAGGTGCGGGGCAGCCAAACGAGCATCCGAGGCTTTGGTGTAATGCGAGGCAATGCGGTTGGCATCAGCATTTTGGCTTTCCAGTATTTGAGCAGCCCGACGGTGCAGGGCGCGTTGCACCGCTTCAGGCAGGAACTCGAGGACAGTACGGCGAACTGCATCGTGTGAAAATGCTCCGTCTTGACGCAGCATATGGTTCTGTTCGGCTTCGGATAAGGCTTGGGCAACTTCGAGTTCGTCGGCGCGTAATGTACCAGCCACCAGAGCGCCATCGCTTGAATCAAGCAGTGCCACCACCCCAAGCACCCGCCTTGCCAAAGGGGTCATGCGTTCTAAACGCCGCCGCAACAACGCCCCAATTCGTTCGGGAGGCTCGAGTTGACCTTGCAGTTGCCATTCTAAACTCAGTTGTCCAGTCTCGAGCAGATGCTTTAAGGTTTCGACAATAAACAGTGGATTGCCACCTGTCACCCGTAGTAAATCGGCTGCTAATGGTGTGGCGCGGCGGTCAATCCCGCCCAGTAACTCCTCGATTTCGGGTAGAGCAAAAGGTTCTAAGTCTATGCGGTTGGCTAAACCAGCTGATTCGAGTTTAGAGATTAAGTCTCGTAGTGCCACGCCAACTTCGAGATTGGTAAAAGCCGCCAGCACCGCCACCCCAAACGGCAGTAAACGCGGTGTGGCATAACTGAGCCACTCGAGGGTGGCAGGGTCTGCCCAATGCAGGTCGTCTATGATCAACATGCCATTGGGCGCAGAAATAGACAGGGCGTATTGGGTAAAGGACTCTAAAACCCGCGCTCGAGCATCACCAAATTCGCTGTTTTGTTCAAGCGAACGGTAGACCAAATTAGGGTCGCGTAATTCGGGGATTAAACGGGCGAGTTCACCGCGCCATAATTCGGGGAAATGCGAAGGTGTCCCCAAGTGTTTTTCAAGCATCACATGGTCACGCACAGCTTGAATCAGCGAAGCAAAAGGAATCGTACTTTCGGTTTCACGGCAACGCAACTCGAGTACCTTTGCCCCAAGCGCACTGCGTGAAGCTGCCAGTTCGGACAGCAAACGGGTTTTGCCACTGCCGAGTTCGCCCGAAATAAACATCGCTTTGCCGCGAGTCACCCCGCCAACCAAAGCCTGCCATGCCCTCGAGCCAGCCAATTTTGGTGGTCGCAAGACCGTCATCGGGATTCGTCTGTTTTGTGGCGCATCGGGTTTGGGTAAACGTCCTTGCTCGATAGCTTCGATTAACTGCACTGTTTCAGATTCTGGAATTGTGCTAAGTTCTTCACGTAGCACCCGCCGTAACTCGAGGATCGCGGTTCGCACCGCCACGCGGTCATCGGCTAAATAGGCAAGGCGAATATAATCTCGGTGCGATTTTTCTGCAAAACGGTCTAAACTTAAGACCCGCCGTGCCATCAGCATCGCATCACGCCATGCTCGAGCCAAGGTCAAACGCCGTACTTCAACTTCTAAAAAAGCACTGCGTTTATCGCGCAGTAACGCCCGAGCGCCATCCAGCCAAGCCTCAAATTCGAGTTCGTCCAGCGTTAGCCCAGCCGCAAATTCGCCTTCTAAGGTATTGAACTGCTCTAAGTCGTGTTCGACACTACTGGCTAACCAAACATGATGTCGGTCATTCAGGATAATTTCACCAATTTGATTGATGCGGTAAATTTCTTGGCGCAGACTGGCTCTGGCGCGTTCCTCGTCGGTTTCATTCCACAGCAGGGTGGCAATTGTTCCACGAGCCGTGATTCCTTCGAGTGCCAAATACGCCAGCAGTGCATTGGAACGTTTGCCCAAAGGCACAGGAGCAGTCTCGCGCTCCAAAACGCACCCACCAACCAAACGCAAATGAAAAGCCATGTAAGCCCGAGTCTAACGCGCCAAACGCCCAAAGTGAAACCCCTTTTGTTATCCACACCCCTGTGGATAACCTTGGGGATTGACAAACCCATGACACGAATGTTGAATCTCAAACCAAATTGTTATTCACGAATTCAGTACCGCAAAAGAAGATGCTAAAAATCGAGCCGTTCAACTTATCCACAGGTCAAACCAGCTTGTGGATAAGTGCTGTTTAGCCACCAAAAATCCCTAGGGCAGCCAAGACCGTATTGGCATGGGCTTGTATCGTCAAACCAAGGTCTTTGTTGTAGCCACCCGCCATTAAACTCACGACTGGAATGCCCAGAATTTGGCAAAACTCAAAAACTCGAGCATCGCGTTGGCGCACCCCAGCTAGGGTCAAAGCAAAACGCCCAAATTGGTCTCGAGCCAGCACATCCACCCCCGCTAGGTAAAAGACCAACTGCGGTTTGAAACGCTGCACCACAGGCAGCACACGCTCCTCGAGAAGTTGCAAATAGGCTTGGTCGTCCACACCATCGGGTAAACCAAGGTCTAAACTCGAGGCTTCTTTATGAAAAGGATAATTGCGCTCCCCATGCACCGACAAGGTAAAGACTCGAGGCTCATCCTTAAAAACAAAGGCTGTACCATTGCCCTGATGAACGTCCAAATCCAGTACCAAAATCCGCTCAAGACCGCGCTCTAGTAATTCCAGACAAGCAATCGCCACATCGTTCAGGACACAAAATCCCTCGCCATGACTGGGGTAGGCATGGTGCGTGCCACCTGCCAAATTGATGCCCAAACCTGTTTGCAGCGCGTTTTCTGCCGCCGCCAAAGTCCCGCCAGTGGCTCGTAAAGCCCGTTCAATCAGCATTTCAGACCACGGAAAACCGAGTAAACGAATTTCTTTACCCGATAACGTCCCAAAGCGCAAATTTTTTAAGTAACTTTGGTCATGCACCCGTTCAACCAAATCCCACTCGGCTCGAGGTGGCTCGAGAACCAAAATTCTTTGCTGTTCGACTAAAAAGCGTACCCCAGCGTACTTTTGCATTGGGAATTTATGCCCATCGGGAAGCGGCATTGCGTAATGACTACTCGAGTAGGCTTTTATTGACGGCTCTTGGGCTGCAAGCATTATTGACGGCTCTTGCGCCACAAGTACGCTCCAATGACATTAAGAATAAAAGTAACTAACAACATATTCCAATCAAAGACACGGCGTTGCGAAAACCCTGCACCCAGAATAAAAATCACCATTAAATCCACAAGCAACAAGATCGAAAGAATAAGCGTGCTAACCCACATTAAAAAAGTTTACTCGAGAACCACTGGTTAAACCATAGCTCAAAGCTCAAAGCCCAAAGCTCAAAGCTCAAAGCTCAAAGCTCAAAGCCCAAATACCGTATACTCATGACTGTGCTAAATGTTGTCCTTTACCAACCCGAAATCCCACACAACACCGGAGCAATCGCCCGCACCTGTGCTTTGATCGAAACACGGCTTCATCTGGTGCGCCCATTTGGTTTTCAACTGCTTGATAAACGCATGAAACGCGCCAGCATGGATTACTTGGAGGATGCCGAACTGACCGAACATGCTTCATGGCAAGCCTTTGAAGAGAGTCTGTCCCCAGAGGCTCGAGTCTTTGTGCTTTCGGGTTGGGCTTCCGAAATTTACTCACAAATTGAGTATCAAAAAGACGATTACCTTGTTTTTGGGCGTGAGTCCGATGGTGTGCCAAGAGAAATCCTCGAGAAGTACCGCACTTTAAGAATCCCAATGCCCGGCGCAGAAAAAGCCCCGCGTGAAGATCATCGTTTTCATAGCCTGAATTTATCGGTCAGCGTCGGCATTGCTGCCTTTGAAGCGGCACGGCAAATCAGTCAGAATTGGACACTCAAATTATAGTTGTGTGGACTTTCGTCATCATCAGCAGAAATTTGCGCTAAGATGAGCCTATGCAAGCCGTAATCGCTTCCAGCGATGTTGTCATGACCCTCGCCATTCAAACTGCCTTGGACGGCTTTGACGTGCGTCATATTGACTCGGCAGACCAAGCCTTACTCGAGGCGCATCTGTCGAACCCGTTGGTGGTGGTGATTCATGCCAATCTGCGAGGCACAATTGCCGCGCCTGAAGTGGCTGGTTTGTTATCGCGCCGTGCCGACTTAAAAAACACATGGTTACTGGCAATCTGTCCTTTTGAACAAATGACTTTATTTTATGAAGCTGGTTTAACCGATGTCGAACCAGAACCTTTTGATGCGAATCGCTTTAAGGTTCGGCTCGAGCTAGGCTTAAGAATAAAACAGGCACAACAAGGCTTAAATGTACGTTTTGATACTTTGGATCAAAAATACAATCAGTTACTCGAGGAAGAACGGCTGCGTGACCGCCTGACCCATATGCTTGTCCATGACTTAAAAAATCCAATTTCGGCAATTATGGGGGCAGTCGATTTTGTGCGTTCTGATGGGCAGAATTTACTACAGCAACAACGCGACTTAATCGAAATGGCATATGAAGAATCGCAGCGTTTGCTGCACCTTGCCAGTAATATTTTAGAAGTGCGAAAAATGCGCGATGGCAAACTCAAACTCGAGCCTAAACCAATGACAGGCAGAGACCTGAAGCGGGTAATCGAAAATTCTTTAATGGATGTTGGTGTTGGTATGCAGCAACGCCGCGTCCGCGCCAGGGTCCCCGACAGCTTAGCCCTTTTTAGTGCCGACGAAGACATTGTACGGCGCATCCTTGCCAATTTGGTTTCCAATGCCTTTAAGCACACCATCGCTCAAGGCAGAATTCAAATCGAGGCTCGAGTGGTTGCTGCTATGATTGAAATTGCTGTCCATGACGACGGTGAAGGCATCCCCGATGAGGACGTTGAACGCATCTTCAAGGATTTTGAGCGTTCGAGGCTAACCAACAGCACCCGCTTTGACACTGGCATGGGTTTGGCATTTTGCAAACTAGCCGTCGAGCAACACGGCGGAAGCATTTGGGTACAAAGCGCTCGAGATAAAGGCTCGAGTTTCTTTTTTACCTTACCGCAAGTTGTGCCAGAACCGCTTGATATTGTTGAACTGCTAGACAATTAAAATCATCTGGTTTTCAAGGCTGGCTTTTTTTAAGCCTAGGGTTTAGAATTTTTCCATGCAACGAGTCGCAGATTTAACAGTCGCCGAATTGCGGTTTATTATTCAGGAAACCGTGCGTGAAACCCTGCGTGAAACCGACCCAGACGCGGGTTTAGAATTGAGCGATGAAATGAAAATCATTTTATCTCAACCAGAACCGCTAGAAGGGCGGATTAGCATTCAAGACTTGGCAGCTTCTGTGGGTTTGAAGTGGTCGGTTTAACACTTGATTTTGGTGTTCTCGCAAAAAAACAATTCTATGAATTTGATTCAGATTTGCAAGCTAAAGTTGTGGAGCGCTTGCAGTGGTTTTTGAGCAACGATGTTCCCCTAGAAGCCCTTGAAGGGAACTTTAAGGGGCTGTTCAAATTGCGGGTTGGTGATTACCGGATAGTTTATCGGTTTGAATCAGAAAAAACCATGTTGGTTCGTGCAATCGGACATCGGTCTCGAGTCTACAAAGACCTGAAAAGATTATTGGACTCCTAATCCACTTTACTGCGAATACAAGTTTCTATTCGAGTTAAGGCTTCTTGTAAAATGGCTCTCGAGGTTGCAAAGTTAATTCGCAGCCAACCAGAATAGCCAGCCCCATATGGTGGTCCGTCGTTTAAGCCGACTTTGGCTTCTTCGAGTAAAATTTTATAAATATCTTTGGCAAACCCAAATTTATTAAAATCCAACCAAGCAAGGTATGTGCCTTCGGCGGGGATACAAGTGACTTCGGGCAAGTGCTGCTCGAGCCAACTGTTTAAGAAATCACGATTGGCACGTAAATAACTCAGGGTCTCCTCAAGCCAAGCGCCGCTTTCTTCAAGTCCAACCCGCCACATTTCCATGCTGAAAATGTTTGGGTGTCCCATCAGTCCTTTGGTGGCTTTTTGAATCTGCTCGAGTAAAGCTGTGTTATGGGCAATGATTACCCCGCCACCAAAACCAGCCGTGTTAAAGGCTTTACAAGGTCCTGTCAGCGTGATGGTACGCACTGCCATTTCTGGACTGAGGCTGGCAAAGGCAATGTGTTCGCCCTCGAGTCGCAGCATTGAATGCAGTTCGTCGGTAATCACCAGTAAATCATGACGCAATACAAAATCGGCTAATTGCTCGAGTTCACTGCGCTTAAAAACCCGCCCAGTCGGATTTTGTGGGTTACAAAGCATAAACACCTTGGTTTTTGGAGTCACCAAGCGCTCGAGATGAATAAAATCTATTTCCCAACCAGATTCGGTTTGCAGCATTGGGTTCTCTACCGCAATTCGTCCATGGTCGCGCACACTGCTTAAAAACGGTGGATAAATCGGTGTTTGGGTAATTACTTCGTCGCCCACACTGGTCAAGCCCTGAATTGCGGCGTATAAGCCCGGAACAACACTCGAGACCAGCATCAGGTTTTTATTTTCTAAGCCCAATAAACCATAACTCTCTTGTTGCCGAATAATGGCAGCCAGTAAACGCGGGTCGCCGCCCATGAATGGATAGCCAAGGTTGTACTCGAGCCGAGCGATTATCGCTTTTTTAATTTCCTCGGCAACTGGAAAATCCATATCTGCTACCCAAAGCGGCAAGACATCTTCTGGGTAATAATTCCATTTAATCGAATAAGGGTCACGCAAGCGGCTCGGCTCAAGGGCATCAAAATTAGACATGGGGAGAGTATAAAGGCAAAAGGCGAAAGGCGAAAGGGTTTTACTTTTGCCCTAGGAAAAACAGGGCGAACACGGGGATTCGCCCCTACCTCACGCATTTTTATACCATGACTGTAGGGACAGGCGACCATGCCCGTCAAGTGCGCGTTTATGGTCAAGACACCCCTGTGTCTGTCCTGTAACTGACGATAAAATGACATTCTTTCGGAGGCTCTACTTTTGCCCTTCGCCCTTTAACTTTTGCCTTCTTTATAAACCGCCACACCGTAAGGTTCGATTAAGCTGTCCCCAATTAAAAATTCGGTGTCTGGGTCTAGCGGAAGAGCAATTCCGCCTCGAGTCCAGTTTTGGGCGTAAACCAGTCCGCCGCGTTTGGTCAGGCGCAGTCCATGCTCTAAGTCTTGGTGGGTGATGCCAGCCCGAAATAGGGCATACTCGAGGGTGCGTCCTAGGATTCGTTCACCCCAAACACCAATGTAGATGATGCCGCCTTTGCCTAAGGGTCGGTAGGTGATGCCAGCCTCGTTATAGAGCGGGTCGTCGAAGTATGTGCCTAGAATTCTGATGTTCGGGTCAAGGATTTCTAGGGATTCGTTCCAGGTGTGGGTTTCAAACGTTTGGTCAAAGGCTTCGATTCTGGGGGTCAGTCCGAGGCGGAGGCTGTCAAAGTTTTTGACCCTCACCCCCGCCAGCTTGGTCATCGGGTTTTCTTTGGGGATTGCGCCAGTCGGGTCACGAAAACCAGTGCGCGTGCCAAAAACAATGGTTGCGCCATTTTCGGCGTACTGCTCGAGGTGGGCGGCTAATTCGGGTGAGCCAACAATGAGGGCGGGGGCAATAATCAGGTCGTAGGCACTTAAGTCCGACATCGGGTGTTGGATGTCGAGGTCTACACCAACTTGGCGCAGTTGCGTGTAAAAAGATTGGACTTGTAGCCAGTACGAACTACTTGCGTTGTGTTTTTGAACGTCGTATGCCCATAAGGATTCGTAATCGTGAAGCAGACAAACCTTGTGTGGCTCGAGGACATCGGACAATGTTGATAATTTTGGTGCGAGGCGTTTGACTTCTAAAAAGCCCCTGTCTTCGCTGCCATCATGCCTGAGTAAACCCGAATGGTAATCTTCTTGGGCTTGCCTTGCGGCTTGCCATCTAAAATAAGTGACTGAATCTGCGCCGTGACTGATGGCTTGCAGTGTCCAGAGTTGGACTGCGTTTGGTGCGGGCAGAGGGTTATACGGCGACCAATTGACCTGACCACATTGTTGTTCCATGACCCAAAAAGGCTTATTTTTCAGTCCTCGGTAGAGGTCGTGGTTAAAACTGATTAAATCGGGGTGTCCAGTACGGGCAAACGCCAGTTTGTTCTCCTCGGAAGTATCAAAAAACTCGAGCATTCCCGTCGGGTAATTATCCCAAGTCACAAAATCCAAATGGGCGGCGGCTTTGTAATGGTCAAAGTCCGAGAAGAAAATCATATAATTGTGGGTCACAAAACGGTTTGGGCTGTGGGTGCGAAGAATCTGGGTTTGCATTTGGTCGTAGCCAATCAGTTGGTCACTCGAGAAGCGCATGAAGTCGAGGACATGGCTAGGATTGGCTTCGGTGACAGTTAAATTGGGTAAGCCAATCTCTGACCAAGCACCGTATTCTTGCGACCAGAAAACATTGCCCCACGCAGCATTAAGCGCCTCGAGTGCAGTGTATTTTTTCTCGAGCCAGCCCTGAAATTTTTGTTTGGCTTGCAAGCTGTACGAACGGGTGGTGTCGTGACAGCCATACTCGTTATCAGTTTGCCAACCCACTACTGCCTGATGATTGCCATAACGTTTTGCCAGTACCTCGATAATTCGCGCCGATTCTTGCCAGTAAACATCGCTCGAGAAATCATAATGTCGTCTCGAGCCAAATTCACGCACTCGCCCGTGGGCATCTACTGGTAAAATTTCGGGGTGCAAGCGTACCAACCAAGCTGGCGGGGTTGCGGTGGGTGTACAGAGAACCACCCGCAAACCTTCGGCATGAAGCGCATCTATGGCAGCATCCAACCACGCAAATTGGTAATTGCCTGCACTTGGCTCGAGTTTAGACCAAGCGAACTCACCAATTCGCACATAGGTTAAGCCAAGCTCACGCATTTTTTTAGGAAACACAGCCCATTCGTCGGCTGGGATGTGTTCGGGGTAATCGCAGACACCAAGGGAAAGCGGCATGGTGCAATGTTACCGCAATTTACGCCAATGCTTCGAGCATCTTCAAAACACTCTCGAGTTCAAGACTTGCCCCACCGACCAACGCGCCGTTGACATTTTGGCGGCTACACAAGGCTTTGATATTATCGGGTTTGACACTGCCGCCGTACAATAAACGCATATCGTTGGCAATTGCGCCGTATTTGCCCACAAACCACGTTCGCATCGCGTTGCCCATGTTCTCGGCATCGTCTGGTGTAGCGGTTTTGCCTGTGCCAATCGCCCAAATCGGTTCATAAGCCACAGTCAGCCACTCGAGGCTACCCGCAAATTCACTCTGCACTAATTCTGGGGTTAGCCATGCCAAGGCGGTCTCCAGTTGACCAAGGGTGTACTGTTCGGCATGACCTGCTTCTCGAGTCTCGAGTTTTTCGCCAACACATAAAATTGGTTTGACTCCGCCACGGATTGCCACAGCCGTTTTTTCACCAGCCATGATGTCGGTCTCATTGTGGTATTCGCGGCGCTCAGAATGCCCAATCACCACATAAGCACAATCGAGTTCGTTCAGCCACTGCACCGCGACTTCGCCTGTATACGCCCCTTTGGAATACTGCGAGACATCCTGAGCGCCCAAACGCACCTCAGAGCCACGCAGGGCATTGCCGAGGCGGTCTAAGCTGACCGAAGGTGCAACCACCGCGAGGTCAGCGCTCATTTCTTCTGGCAGTTGCTCGAGCAGCGCCCGACCCCAAGCGTAGCTTTCGGCAGGACCTTTTTGAAGTTTCCAATTTAAGGCAAGTAATGGTTTCACGTCTCTATTCTATCGTATCCCCTGCCACCAGTGCCGCGCCTAGGGCTGTGGCGTAGCCTCGGTCAGTCGGAATAATCGCTGGGGTACTGACCCCATAAAATCCCCAAACTCGGTGGATGGCTTTCTGTATTGGCTCGAGGTCGGGTAAATGCCCGACAATCACAATCTGCTCTAAGCCATTGGCTTTGGCAGCATTTAAGGCAATCACGGCAATCACTTGCGAAACCAAAGTCACCAAACCCGCCGCTAAATCTTCGCGGGATGGGGCTGATGACAGTTTAACGATTCGCCCCAGATTGACCGCCGTGGCATCAGCAGGGAGGCTACCGATACCACCGCCAATCACATCGGCAAGTGTGCCATCCACTGCGGCAGGATTGCCAAGCGCCGCTAGGTAGGCAATCTCGAGTGGGTCGGCAGTCCCAAGGCAGAGTTTAGCCAAACCCAAGAGCGTCCCGCCTCCCACGGCACTGCCCGTCACATGCTGACAAGTTTTGCCCCTTGCGGCAATCATGGCTGTACCCGTGCCTGCCGAAACCACCAGCGCTTCGGTCAGACCCGCCATCAATAAACCACCTCGCCCAACCGCATCGGCTTCGCCGACTTTAACCACGGGGATACCCTTAAACGAAGTTGGCAGTTCACGGTGTCGTCCGCCTGTTGTACCAATGGCTTTGAGGGTCTCGAGTTGCACCCCACCTTCGCCAAGTGCCGCCCTTGTCGAGTCAAGGCTTGCGCCGGTACAGTCCATCCGCCAACCACGTTGCAAAACATTATGCTCGAGCAACACACCATCGAGGTTGGTCATGCCAAAATCTAAACCAAGAATCATGGTCAGCAGTGTAACGCGCCAAGCACAACGATGCTATCAATCCTCGATAAATACTGTGCCAGACTCGAGGCGAAGCTGCATTCCAGTCTCGAGTTGCGCCCATTCTTGGGCGGTTAAAACCATAATTGGACACTCGAGTTGGTATAATTCGGCTGCCACCAGTGCGCCAGTTGCCAAAATCGTGTCCACCTCGAGCAGTAAAAATGCGGCGGGGGCTGTGCCTAGGCGGATGGCTTCGGCAAGCACACTGGAACTGGAACTCGAGCCGCGTCCAGATTCCATGACCACAATTTTTTGGCTTAGACACATGCCGTACCCAGAATGTGATGGTTCGGTGACACACCCTGTACGGCTGTCAAAACCTCCCCAAAAACTCAGTGGCTCGAGTTTTTGGGCTGTGCCTTGGGCAATTCCAGCCACAAGGCTTTTGGCATGGATTATTCGCGCCATACACGCCCTTCTACAGCCGAACGGACACAATCGCGCAGTGAGCCAAAAGCCACCGTCACGCCTAAATTGGCGGGCGCATAATGCGCCCATTTGCCCGAATTGGTCATGACTGCCCCGTCTGCCTGACGCAAAATCGGGGTGATATAGGTACAGGTGTCCACCACAATTTGCGCTCCAAAACGCTTCAATTCTTGCAACCAGCCGTTTTCCTCGAGTTGGGCTAAAGTGCTGCGGTTGGTACTGACCAAAAACTCGAGGGCTGGATGACACTGTAAACCCATTAAAAGCGGTATTAACCGTGCAAATTCGGCTAAGGAAAAATGTGGTGTGCCTAAGCTGATGGCGGTCAGTTTTGCACCGACTGCCAAGGTATTTAACCGATTGAGTGCTTCTTGTAAATCGGTATCGGTGATTAAAATGGTTTTTTCAGGGGCTTGGTCTTGCAATGCTGATGATAAACTTGGGGCTTCGGGCGTAATCCCCACGGCATGAAACATCGCAACCCGTCCACTTGAAGCTGATGTTGCACCAAGGGCTTTTAAGTCGTCCTCAGAAGTGCCAGTTGGCAGCCCAAGCAACACAGGAATACTCGAGCCAGCTATTTTTCCAACAATAAAACCAAGCAAGGTGCATAACACACTGTCCTCGAGCCACGCTGGACTGACCTGCTCGAGTGAAAAAACAATTTGTCCACGCCGATTGGCAGTTTGGTGCAAACCGACATCAGGGACACGCCCCGTAATGGCGGCACAAATATCTAAAAAATCTCCATACCGATTGGTTCTTGCGCCTAGGACACTGTTGGCAAAAACAATGGCATTGGATTCTGCCCAAGCAATCTGCTCGCCCAAGGCTGGACGATTGGGCAGTTGGTACGGCGCACATGTCCAGGTTGCGGTGCAACCCAGCGCCTCATAAGCATCCATTAAAGCCCTGGCTTGGGTGGCAATAACCACATCACCACGGTATAAATCGGGGTGCAGCCGGTCAAGCGAAGCTACATTTAAGGTGGTTGGAACGCGCACTTTTCCACCAAATTGCACCAAACGCTCGGCAAAATCAAGACTGGCTTGTCCGTGGTATAAACAACCGTCTATGTGCGCTCCGACCACCGAAATCAGGTTTTTAGCGTCTAACATCTGGGCATACTGCACCAATAATTTCATCGCAAACTGACAGGCTGCGCCGTGCTGACCGTTCAGCATTTCAAGGTCTGTAGGCTCGAGATTCAGGCTCATGGCTTGGGAATTTCGTGAATTTCTAGTTTGTGTGATTTGCAAACGAACTTCAAAGCGGTACGCTCCTCGCTTTCGAGTTCGAGTTTGACAAAAGCCGGTACGCAAATTAAATCCATGTTGTCCACACTTAAGTAACTCCTGGTAATGGCAATCGCTTTGACCGCCTGATTAACCGCTACTGCGCCGATGGCTTGGACTTCGACTTCACCATGAAGCCGCAGCAGGGCAGCAATAGCCCCCGCCACCGAATTGGGTTTTGACTGACCTGAGACGCGCACGGTTTCCATGAAAATCCTCCAAGCAAAAGACAGCGATAGACAATGAGGCGCTAGGAATGTATTTTAGACGCAACTTGAGTAAAGTCAAGATGCCATGAATATTTTATTTATCTGCTCGAGAAACCGACTTCGCAGCCCAACGGCTGAACATATTTTTGCCGAGTACGCCAGTACGCGTTCGGCTGGAACAGCCAAAGATGCCGAAACTCGGGTAGGGCTTGACGACCTCGAGTGGGCAGATATTGTCTTTGTGATGGAACAACGCCATATTAAACAATTGCGTAACCTCTTTCCTAAATTCGAGCCGCGAGTGATTTGCCTTGGTATCCCAGACCATTACCAATACATGCAGCCCGAGTTAATTGCTATTCTCGAGCAGAAAGTCTTGCCTTTTGTAATCACTGCCAATTCCTAAGCCACTTCAAAGGCATCGGAAACTATTTTCTTGGCTTCCTCGAGTACCGCCTCGCAATGACTTTCGGAGATAAAACTTTCGGCATAGATTTTATAGAGTTCTTCTGTGCCGCTTGGACGGGCGGTAAACCAAGCATTTTCGGTGCAGACTTTTAAGCCACCAATTGGCTCGTTATTGCTTGGCGCTCGAGTCAGTTTAGCCGTGATTATTTCACCTGCCAGCGTGGTGGCACTGACCATTTCTGGGCTGAGGTTCGATAGAGTTTTCTTTTGGCTGGCAGTGGCTGGGGCATCTATGCGCTTGTAATAGCTCTTGCCAAATTCCGCCTCGAGTTTAGCGTAATGGACATCAGGAGTTTCACCTGTCACCGCCGTGATTTCAGCCGCCAATAAACCCAGAATAATCCCGTCTTTATCGGTACTCCACGCGCTGCCGTCAAAACGCTGGAAGCTTGCACCCGCCGATTCTTCGCCGCCAAAGCCAATTGTGGCATTCAGTAGCCCATCCACAAAGTATTTGAAACCAACTGGCACTTCCTCGAGTCGGCGGTTTAAGCGCTTGACCACTCGGTCTATCAGGCTGCTCGAGACAAGGGTTTTGCCAACACCCATGTTGGCGCTCCAGTCTGGGCGATGGGTGAACAAATAATTGATACAAACCGCCAAAAAATGATTGGGGTTCATTAAACCGCTCGGGGTGACAATGCCGTGTCTATCAGCATCTGGGTCATTGCCAATGGCAACTGTAAAACTGTTTTTTAATTCAATTAAACCCGCCATCGCACTTGGGCTACTGCAATCCATGCGAATTTTACCGTCTTTGTCCACCCGCATAAAGGCAAAAGTTGGGTCTATGCGGTTATTGACGATGGTTAAATCCAAGTTGTAGCGATCAAAAATCTTTTGCCAAACGGGTAAACTCGAGCCACCCAGTGGGTCAACCCCGATTTTTATACCTGCTTTTTTTATGGCTTCAAGGTCAATCACATTGACCAAATCTTCGACATACGGCGTAACGAAGTCAAAGCCGTGGGCTGCCTCAAGTGCCGCGCTTAAAGGGATGCGTTTAACCCCTTCAAGTCCGTTCTCGAGCAGCGCGTTAGCACGGTTTTCAATCCATTTGGTGACAGTGCTGTCGGCAGGTCCGCCTGTTGGTGGGTTGTACTTAAAACCACCGTCTTCGGGTGGATTATGCGAAGGGGTAATCACAATCCCGTCGGCTTGCAGCCCACTGTTTTTATTGGCGCTTAAAATCGCATGAGAAACAAGCGGTGTGGGCGTGTAACCTCTATCCTGATCAAAACGCACTTCTACACCATTGGCAACCAGCACCTCGAGTGCCGTGTTTAAGGCTGGTTCAGACAAAGCATGAGAATCTGCGCCGATAAACAAGACCCCTGTAATCCCCACAAAAGTGCGGTACTCGGCGGTGGCTTGGGCAATGGCTGCGATATGGGCATCATTAAAGGTATTTTTGAGACTCGAGCCACGATGCCCAGAAGTTCCAAAAGCCACACGCTGGGCTGGGTTACTTGGGTCTGGCGCAAAGCCATAATACGCCGCCACCAAACGCGGGATATTCTCGAGAAGGGCAATCGGAGCGGGTAAACCAGCCAATGGATGAGCCATGCGAGTCATTGTAAAACAAAAATTGCTTTGGTGCTTAAAGCATGATCAAATTTTTTTGAGTGATTTGGTATTTAGGAACTGTCTTGACAGAAAATTCGTAAGTCAACGCTTTTTGTCACGGAAGATGGTACGCGCATTCGAGCCGAAACGTCAGTTATATCCTGCCGTCCAAGTGGCACACCAAACATTCTTGCCCTCGAGTATGCCCAAGCCGTGATTCAAGAAGCCAAAATTCGTGTGATTGTGTACGATGAACTTAAAGCAGCGATAACTCAATGGATAGATTAAACCAGTACCGCGATTCGCTCGAGAACATTCTCAAAAATAATGAAAGCACTGATTTAGCGGACAGCACCGCAGAAACTCGAGTGATAACAGACCGCAACACCGATAATTACCAACTGATGCGAATTGGTTGACAAGGAGCAAAACGGGTCTACCACTGCTTTTTGCACGCCAGTATTCGCAACAATAAAACTTGGATAGAACAAGATTTTACTGAACCGAGCTTAGCGGTGCTGTTACTCGAGCAAGGCGTATCCAAAGAAGATATTATGCTGGCATTTCAAACGCCATTCAATCGAGAATTAACAGGGTTTGCAACGGGGCTAAGTTGACAAACATATTTATCCCCATGTCATGAAACGAACGTAAACAAGTGATCTTATTTTGCTTTTATTGTCCAGCGTCTTAATCCATTTCCTGCTCCAGAAATTATATATTGATCATCAGATGTTATCGCCAAAGCCGATACTCCACCAGCATGATTTGTAAAGCGTTGTAATTCGTTTCCATTATTTGCGTCCCAAACACGAACCGTGCCATCAGGAGAACCTGTTGCAAATAAATTTTTTCTTGGGGCAAAAACAGCAAACCAAATATTATCTGTATGCCCAATAAGGTTTGTCTTACGAATTAATCTACCCTCAAAATCCCATACACCTACAGAACCACTGTTGAATATAAGGTTAAAGAATTTCCCGTCTTGCTCAATATATCCATCCACAACCATGAGTGGTACTTCGTTTTTTGGTTGTTGCGGTTCTCGTTTTTCCAGTCGTTCCCATTTACCAGTTTTTAAGTCGAAAATGCCATAAAAAATCATTGCTTTATTACTTGTTGAGTTAAACAATATTGGAGTGTCATTGATTTGTTTTGGTAGTGTAAGTAGTTTTTTGCCCGTTTTTACATTCCAAATTCTAGCGTTGTTATTTGATTGACTAACGAGATATTGTCCATCTGGGCTAAACTTTAACTTACGAATAAGTTCTTTTTTGTCTTTAAGCTCTAGTCGTAATTCCTGTGAATCAACATCCCAAAGCCTAATAATTCCATCAGGTGAAGTTGTAGCAATTTGTTTGTTATCAGGGCTAAATATAGCAAGTGGAATACTGAAATTGAGCGGATTTTGTCCCTCATTTTTGAGATGCCCACCTAGCGAGCCAATCAAACCTCCTGTTCCAGAATCCCAAATCTTAATGTCAGGTGAATCTCCACTTGTTACGAATTTTTTATCATCCGAACTGAAATCCCCAACCCAGATTGATTCATTGCCAATACCAAGTTCAAAAATCGGTTTCCCATCTAGTCCACGCACAGAACCTTTACCATCAATTGTTGTTGCACTAAACTTTGTTGCGCTATGATTAATTACAACTGAACCAATCTCAGCAGAATGAACAGGAAATCCCCGAATTTCTTTGCCAGTACGAGTGTCCCAAAAACGAACATAACCATCTGAGCAAGCCGCTACTAACTGCTGTCCGTTTTTTGTAAAGATTGGAGAATGACAACCCATTGATGTAGTGTTTATGCGTTTTAATTCCTTTCCAGATTTGACATTCATGATGTGCATAACATAGAAAGTTGCAATTGCTATTTTGGTGGTGTCAGGGCTAAAAACAGCATCATTAACGTAGTTTTTAAATCCTTTGAAAAAACGAACTGGTTTACCTGTCTGTGCATTCCAAATTCCAGCAGACTTATCATACGATGCAGTTGAAATCAGTTTTCCATCTGAACTAAAGTAAGCTGATGTAACGTCTTCTGTATGACCCACAAACTTTTTGATTAACTTTCTGGACTTAAAATCAAAAAGATATAACCCTTTACTACGAGTTGCAACGAGCAGTTTTGTACCATCAGGACTGAATTTAATCAGGGTTGCAACATCTTCAATAGGAATTGAAAACCGCTTCTTTTTACTTTGAATATCAAAAAATTGAATTGTTTCAAAATCACCAGCAATGGCTATAAATAATCCATCATTACTAAATGTTGCGTAACGAACATTCCAATCAAACTTAAAAACCTGTGTTTGGTCTCCAGAAATTGTATTCCAAACTCGAACAGTGAAATCAAGAAATGAAGTGGTCACTGCCAAATTTCCGTTAGGACTAAATTCAGCAGATAATATTTCTTTGGCTTCGTGTCCTTGCAAGGTAGTGATAATTTGACCAGTTGCCGCATTTGTTATGCGTGCTGTCCCATCATAACCAGCACTAATAATCCTTCGTTGGTTTTTATCAAATCCTATTTGACGAATACTTCCAGGCTCAGTTTCGAGCCAGTCAGGACTGTTGCTGATTTGCACATCTGATTTTGCAAGAATGAAGCCACTAACAACAAGTATCACTAACAATAGTCTGGAATGTTTTACGCAGTCTTAACTCCCAGATTAAGCGCGTCCTCGAGCAACACAATGTATTTCTCGAAGCTCAATTCCAAAGGCAACAAACGAATAATTCGTTCTGCAAACAACTCGTTATACGCCCGT
>JANNVX010000045.1:0-8899 GCA_031414595.1 Deinococcales bacterium | reverse complement strand
GCAGGACAGACACAGGGGTCTGTCCCTACAAAATCCATAAAAATACGTCAGGTAGGGGCGGACCCCCGTGTCCGCCCTGTGACCAATTGTCTGTTTTTGGTCTATTTGAAATCAGGAAGTTATTCTTGGACAGTTCCTAAGCTCTCATCGGTCTGACTTGCTGCGCCTCGAGTCCA
Organism: Deinococcales bacterium; assembly: GCA_031414595.1. GTDB lineage: Bacteria > Deinococcota > Deinococci > Deinococcales > JAAFIG01 > JAAFIG01. Next base: position 8,723 of record JANNVX010000045.1, on the reverse strand, counting down.
GGGTTCTTGTAAGGCTCGCAATTTACTTTTGCCAGACAGTAATTTTGAAGCCAAAAAAGCCAGTGGATTGGTCGGGACTCCCAGAATTTCTTGGTCACGCAATAAAAACATACCTTTGGTTTCTGCGCCGCCATCCAGCACCTCGAGACCAAGTTCTTGCGCCAATTTGTAGGCTTCGGGTTTGCGGGTAATAAAACTTTCTGCACCACCATCCAATTCTAGGGCGGCTGATAATCCTGTAATCCCACCGCCAACAATCACCACTTTCACTGCTTTAGTTTGACAAATCTAGGTGGCTCGAGTGTCATCAGAATGTCTTGACCAGTTTGTAGCAGTCTGAATTCACCCTTGACAAATTCAAATGCCATCCTGTAAATTTAATCCGACTTAACCACTCGGATTAGTATAAATTATGCAAACCATTCCAGACTCCCTGCAACCCATAGACTGCGCCCTACTCGAGTGGCGCAGTGCTAGACGATTCCAAAGCACACTGATTGCCGAATCCACCCTGCGCGAATTGCTTGAACTGGCGGTTCATGCCCCCTGCTCGAGACTGGCGCAGCCGTGGTGGTTTAGCGTACCGGGCAAAACCACCCGCGCTGGCTCGAGTAAAGGAGTCTTATGTGCCTGATTGTTCAACCTATTGCGGCTCGTTCCGAATACCGTTTTGTGGCACAGTGCGAACACGGCACGGTTTTTGTGCATTGGCAAATCAGTTGTTGGACATTATCAATGAACGATTTTAACAATTTAATAGGGTTTCTCGAGACCAGCAAAACCAACCTTGAAACCGAAGTCAAAGATGGCGCTCACGCCCTAAAACGCGCCCATAGTGGAGTCCAGCTTTGGATTGGGATTGCCGCTTTGGGTTTTAGTCATCCAGACTGGCAAGAATTCTTAGATTTAATTTTTGAGGCTACACCGCGAATCAACGAATTTTTAATCGTCCCAAAACGCAGAAACTCGAGTCTTGTCTTTAATTAAGGAGTAATGATGAAAAGTATTGTGATTGTCTACGGAAGCACTTACGGAAACACCGCCGAAGCCGCCGAGAGTTTGGCGCAAAAGTTGTTCGATAACTACCAAGTCGAACTGAGCATGGATAGTGTGAATGAAGCCGATTTAAGCGGACTCGAGGAATTTGATGTGGCGCTGCTTGGGTGCAGCACATGGCACGACGGCAAACTCCAAGACGATTGGGAATTTAAGTTCGATGAACTCGAGAAGTTAAACCTTGCGGGTAAAAAAATTGGGCTGTTTGGCGCGGGCGACCAAGCGGGCTACGACAGCACTTTCCAAGATGCACTGGGAATTCTGGGGCGTAAATTGCGCGAGCGCGGTGCAAAACTGGTTGGGTTTACCAGCACAACTGGCTATGAGTACAGCAAATCTGACGGCGAAGAAAACGGGCAATTTATGGGTTTAGCCTTAGACTTTGATAACCAAGCCAACCTGAACACACCGCGTATAAACGCTTGGGTAGCCCAACTTGCCACAGAACTCAGTCTCGAGCCTAAAATGGTGACTGCATGAGCCAATACCTGACCCTACCCGAAACCGCCCGCAGCCTGATGACTCGAGCCGAACGTGCCATTATTGGCACAGTCTCGCCCAATGGTTTTCCGTTTGCCAGTCTGGTCGAAATCGCACCACTCGAGAATGGTGATGCGTTGCTGCTGATGTCAGATTTATCGCAGCACTCTAAAAACCTGAAACTCGAGTCTAAAGCCAGTTTGCTGCTAACTGATGATGCCAACAGCAGCCTTGCTTTTGCTACAGGCAGAGCAACCTTGTCTGGGATTGTGGAATTTACCGACCAAGCTAAGCACCTAGAACACTGGAAAATACTACATCCTAAGTCCATGCTTGGTGGTTTCCATGATTTTAAGCTCTACACTTTTACGACTGCTCGGGCTTATGTGGTGGCGGGTTTTGGACGGGTTGGCAGTGTTACTTTAGAAAAATACCGCGAGGCTGCCCCTGATATGTTAGCCACCAACTTGCGCGGCATGGTTGAACACATGAACACCGACCACAGCCAGAATTTACTGGATTATGCCCACGCCCTCCTCGAGCAAACATGGGTAGAAAAAGCCGTGCTGCTTGGGATGGACAGGTATGGGATGGACTTGCATCTCTCAGGTAAAGAACATACTGAAGTCAAGCGTTATGTCTTTCCGAACGTCCTCGAGAATGGCGCGGGTGTGCGTAAATTATTGGTGGCAATGGCACAAGAATCTCGAGCCAAATTGGGAAAGCCCGAACCAGAAAATACGCATTAGAACCATCCCGAGATAATTTCAAAAGATGCACTCTCAAGAAGGCAAGGCGTGCCTTGCCCCTACGGTTCAGAACAGTTTTGTCGTGGTTTTTGTCGTAGGGGCGAGGCATGCGACCATGCCGCAAGGTGCGCGTATATGGTCAAGAAGCCTCGCCCAACCTGAGCAACCTCCCGTTTTTTGGTCTATTTCTTGCTAGTGTATTTTTCTTAAAACCAACTAAACCACTTGGAATACTAAAGAAAGGAATTTATGAACATTGGTATTTTTACAGGCAGCACTTACGGCAATACTCGAGCCGCTGCCGATAGAATAGAGAAATTATTTAAGGATAGTGGTGTGTTGGTTTCAAACCATGATATTGCATTGGTCAAAGCCACTAAATTACTCGAGTACGACCTGCTGCTGATTGGGTGTAGCACTTGGTATGTCGGCGAAATGCAGGACGATTGGTACGGCAAACTCGAGGCGCTTACAAAACTTGATTTAACGGGTAAAAAAGTGGCTTTGTTTGGCATGGGCGACCAACTCACGTACTCAGATACTTTTCAAGACGCACTTGGCATGTTAGCCGAAGCCTGCGAGCAAAGCGGTGCAACCCTTTTTGGTCTGACCAGCACCGATGGCTATAAATTTAGCAATTCTCGAGCCGTGCGTGGGCAGCAATTTGTTGGACTGGCATTGGACGATGACAACCAAAGCAAATTAACCAAGCCTCGTTTGCAAGTCTGGATGGCACAGTTGGTCAAAGAACTTGAATTGCGAATAGCAGTTGGAGCATAGGAGGAATTTATGAAAAATCGTGTTTTAGCCGTTTTCTCGAGTCTGGCACTGGTTTCTTTGGCATTAGCCCAAACCGTCACCGTGACCGATGCCGAAGGTAAGCAAATCAGTATTTCCGACACAAGCCGTGTTTTAACTTTGGGTGGACCAGTCACCGAAATTGTTTTTGCGCTCGGGCAGGGCGAAAAAGTCATTGCCACCGACACCTCGAGTTACTTTCCGGCGGCTGTCGGTGCTTTACCCAAAGTTGGTTATCAACGCAGTTTATCGTCAGAAGGAATCGTGGCACAAAAACCAAGTTTGATTTTAACCACCACCGAAGCAGGACCTCCTGCCGCCATCAAACAACTGCGCGAAACTGGCATCACCACCCTGATTTTGGCAGCTGACCCAAGTGTTCAAGGGGCTAAAAATAAAATTATTGCGATTGGTAAAGTTTTTGGGGTGCAACCTCGAGCCGAAGCATTGGCACGAGGCATAGACCTCGATTTAGCCCAAGCCAAAGCCTATTTTACCCAAATTAAAAAGAAGCCGAAAGTTTTATTTGTTTACGCTCGTGGTGCTGGGACATTGCTTGCTAGTGGGACTGGCTCGGCTGCCGACGGGATGATTAAACTGGCTGGGGCAGTCAATGCAATTACGGGTTACGAAGGCTATAAACCACTGACTTCCGAAGCGGTTGTGGCGGCTGCGCCTGACGCAGTTCTATTCTTGACCGACGGGCTAAAAAGTATTGGTGGGGTAGAAGGGGCGTTAAAACTACCAGGAATTGCGCTCACTCCAGCCGGCAAGAACAAACGAATTGTGGATATGGACGACCTGTACACCCTTTCCTTTGGTCCGCGTCTTGGCAAAGCCGTGATTGACCTGACCTTTTTACTCCACCCAGAATTGAAACGCCCATCTGGACTCTAATGATTCTGACCAGACAAACCCCAACCCGCACTTCTCGAGCCACGCTCATCCTGACTGGTTTATTGGGGTTTTTAATCTGCACGATTATTTTTTCGATAGGCATTGGCGCAGTTAAAATCGAACCGCTCCAAGTGCTAGGGATTCTGGCTCGAGCCATTGGCTTAGACCTAGGGATTGCTTTTGAAAGCCAACAAGAAGCTGTGATGCTGATTATCCGCTTACCTCGGGTGCTGCTGGGGATTTTAGTCGGAGCGGCACTGGCGTTATCTGGCGCAGTGATGCAGGGCTTATTTCGTAATCCCTTAGCCGACCCGGGACTGATTGGGGTCTCGAGTGGGGCGGCACTGGCAGCAGTTGCGATGATTGTGCTGGGTGTAACGGTTTTTAATGCAAATAACCTGCTGGCGTTGCCTGTGGCGGCTTTTGCGGGTGGGCTTGCCACCACATTGTTGGTCTACCGTGTCTTGAGCCAAAACGGGCGGGTGATGGTTGGGACGATGCTGCTGGCGGGGATTGCGATAGCGGCGTTATCTGGGGCAGCAACGGGCTTATTGACTTTTGTCGCCACCGATGCCCAACTTCGCAGTATCACTTTTTGGAGTTTAGGCAGTCTGGGCGGCGCAACATGGGAGACGTTGGGAGTGGCTGCGCCATTTTTGGTTTTAACGCTGTTGATCATGCTGCGTTTCTCGAGGGCATTGAATGCCTTTACGCTTGGTGAAGCCGAAGCTGGGCATCTTGGGGTGGATGTTGAACGAATTAAACTCGCCGCCATTGTTGTGACAGCCTTAGCGGTTGGAGCAGCGGTCAGTGTGGTCGGGATTATTGGTTTTGTGGGTTTAATCGTGCCGCATTTACTGCGAATTAGCCTTGGTGCAGACCACCGTTTTTTACTGCCCGGTTGTATTTTACTTGGCTCGAGTTTACTGCTCTGCGCTGATTTAATTGCCCGTACCATTGTTGCCCCTGCCGAATTACCGATTGGCATTGTGACCGCACTACTGGGCGCACCATTTTTCTTGTGGATGCTGATAAAATCCCGTCAGGTTGGCGCATGAACACCAGTCTCGAGGCTCGAGATGCCAGTGTTATCATCGGCACAAAAACCTTATTAAATCGCGTATCTATTCAGGTTAAAGCTGGTCAAGTAATGGCTTTACTTGGGGCGAATGGGGCTGGAAAAAGTACGCTCTTGCGGGTTCTGGCTGGCGAACTGACCCCAAACACCGGACAAGCCTGTTTAGACGGACAAAACCTAAGAAATTACTCGAACTTAGCGCTTGCCAAACGCCGTGCAGTGTTGCCGCAAGAAAGTTACCTCGAGTTTCCATTTAGTGTCCTTGAGGTTGCCCTGATGGGTCGCTCACCGCATGTTCGCGGCAATGAAAGTACCACCGATTACGACATCACCCGCCAAGCACTCGAGCAGTGCGGGGTATTAGACCTCGAGAATCGCGCTTATCCAACCCTTTCGGGTGGTGAACGCCAACGGGTACAACTGGCTCGAGTGCTGGCACAAATCTGGCAGGATAGGCAGCAAACGCGCTTTTTACTGCTTGACGAACCGACTTCAAGCCTAGATTTACAGCATCAACACGATATTTTACGGATTGCTCGAGAATTTGCGGCGCAAGGTGTTGGGGTGATAGCGATTCTGCATGACCTGAATTTAGCATCTGTTTATGCTGACCAAATTGTGATTATGCAGAACGGTATAATTTTAGCGGCTGGAACACCTAAGTTAATGCTTGAGCCAAATCTGATTTATGAAGCCTTTAAGTTAGAAGTAGCGGTACTGCCACACCCAACCAGAGATTGTCCGCTGATTGTACCGTTACCCAATTAAAGGTTTAGTGATTCCTTACAATTTTTTGTTTTTCTGAAATTCGCCTTTGGAAAAAAGGCAGAAGCTCGAGAATACTGTGGTGAAAAGCAAAACCACATTGGCGAGTTTTGAGGAAATTGTTTTGATTGGTGGCGATGTCCGCCCAGAAATTATTGCAAAACTCGAGCAGAAATTAGGCATTAAAATTCTTTGGGTTGGAACAACCAAACAAGGTTATGCGCTCAGGCTCGAGCAAACAATTTGTCGGCTTAAAGTAAGGACAGTGTGCTTACTGATTCGATGGTCACGTCATAAATATAGTCAGAGCGTACCGCAACTGTGCAAAAAACATAACAAGGCTCTTGTTCGCATACCTTGTGGACGCGGCGCTAATCAACTCGAATTTCAGATTCAAAATCAGGTTTCAAAACGGTTAAATAGGGCATAATGGAAAAATGTCCGAAAAACGTGGTGTTTACGAAAAAAAGATTCAGTTCGCTCGAATGTTTTTAGTTGGTTTTGAACGCTCTAAAATGCGTGTACCCGAATTATTTGATGTAAGTAAAAAAGCGGGTTGTCGGTTTGTTCACCATTGCTTTTATGCTTTTGGAGAGATTTTTGGACTTGATGAACGCAAACCAATAGATGAAATGAGTGACTATTTTAAGCAAATGCCGCATATCAGAGACTGTCTTTTGGGAATCGCAAATAGCCGAAAAAATCGGAATGAGACTGTTGCCAACGTTATCGAAGCTGGACGAGTAGATGAAACAAGAGTATCTTTGGAATTATCCGATTATACGGTGTGGATGGAGTCTCTTGATGCTGATATTGCAAAAAAATCCGAAACGTGGCTTGTGTCACATCCTGTTTCTATTGGGGCTTGGTTGCTGCTTTTTTTAAGTGAAAACTGGTGGAATGTTGTTTATGAAAATCTGAAACAACGCAAATTCCCTAAAGAACTTAGGGAACAAGAAAAAGAAGAACTTGAAGGTTGGAAAAATTCAATGCTTTTAACTTACCGAATTGCCACCGAAGCAAAGTTTTCTGAATCTGATGAAATCAAGAAAAAAATTGCCGAACACGAAACAATTAAGCGTTACATGACAAGAATAGCTCTAGTTTATCCAAAAACCATGCAAATTCTCAATAATCTTGTCTCTAAGCTCGAGCCGTTAGCCAAAAAACCAGAGCTTGGGCAAGCAACACTGAAACGAATTTATCTCGAGTACCAGTTTTTAGGGCAGGGCAAAGGTGAGAATATAAAAAACGATACCGAGCAACTACGCACTTGGGTGATAAATAGTTTCGAGCGGATGTCACAAGGGCAAGACCCTAAAGATGCCCCTGCTGCGGCTCGAGCATCGGAAGTGCAAGAGGTTATACAAAATTGTTACACTGCCCTCGAGCAGCACTGGAAAACCCCTTTAATTAGGCACAGCACGAATTTTGACAATGAATTCAATCAACAAGACCCACAACAAAAACACCTTGACTTTGCATTACGAATAGATAGCGTTATTGCCCAACTCGAGTTACCCAAAGAAGCCATACAAGCCATTTTGGGAATTTATGACATGGTGACCGGTCAGCGTTTTATTGACACCCCAGTATTTGCTGGTTCTGGCAGTATTATTCAACTACAAACGCCAGCCACGCAATTTGAACGACTGCTCGAGGGCTGGAAAGCACTCAGTCAGCGCCTCGAGCAGCCAGTTATTGGCATGGGCTGGTTTAGTGAGTTCTTTGATTTAATGGCAGAACTTGAAGATGACGAACTCGAGCAGATTCTGCCAAATTTTGCAACAGAAAACCCCACTGAATAAGCAGTGGGGTCTTTTTGGATTTAATCGTCGTCTTTTTCTTCACCACGCGAATTATAGTATTCGTCGTTATTCGGGTTGCATTGATTGGCGTGGTTATCACGGTCAGATTGGTCAGACATATGAACTCCTTATTTGCTTGATGACTCAAGCATGAAGAAAGGGCTTTTGAAACGGGTTATCCTGCTCGAGGGTCTGGTCAACGGTGGGGATTGTGTAATTGCCCGATTCATCTCGAGGTGGTTCGTAGTGCTTTTGCATTACTTGCCTTTGGCTGGTGGATTGTTGCCGCGATTGCCTCCTGATGGATTACCTGTGCTACTCGGTAAATTTGGAACGTTGCCGCCTTTACTACCGCTATTTCCGCCTTTGCCACCATTACTGCTGCCTTTGCCCCCATTACTATTACCCATGATTCTCCTATTGCGCTTTGCGCTGGGCAAGGTCTTATTCCCTTTGCCTGAATACATAGTCCCATGAGCCTAAAAAAATTCAGACCCAATTTCAGAAAGACACAAAGTATATCGTCAAGGAAGTATTAAACAGCTATACATCTTTGGTTGGTATAGTAAAGTTTTATGCTCTAAGTATACCAGCTTAAAAAATTAGTTAGCGCCAAAGAAAGTTTTTAATTAGGTTACTGGGGCGCAATAAACCAAATTTAATATCGCAGTTTGTTGCAGATTTTCGGCATTTCAGTACAAGACCAATCAATTCGCCTGCACTATTAATAGCTGCTCCACCTGAATTTCCTGCAAACACTTCTCTGTCTGTGCGTATGAAAGCTCGAGGAATTTGGGAATCTGTTTCATAGCCTACAAAATTCTGTGAATCCCGCGTTAAGGTATTACTTCTTGTTGGTGGAAATCCAAACAACTCAATCTTTGTGTTGGAACTCGAGGCAAATGTATCTGAATCACCAAGTGGGATACCTTGAATAGACGTTATCGGAAATAACAATAGTCTGGAATGTTTTACGCAGTCTTAACTCCCAGATTAAGCGCGTCCTCGAGCAACACAATGTATTTCTCGAAGCTCAATTCCAAAGGCAACAAACGAATAATTCGTTCTGCAAACAACTCGTTATACGCCCGT
>JANNVX010000044.1:0-18687 GCA_031414595.1 Deinococcales bacterium | reverse complement strand
TTGGTCACAGGGCGGACACGGGGGTCCGCCCCTACCTGACGTATTTTTATGGATTTTGTAGGGACAGACCCCTGTGTCTGTCCTGCTAGGAAACAATGTTTCATCATTTCCAAATAGGGAAGTTATTTACGGACAAATCCTAGAACTGATAGAACATTGGGGGTTCTATTCCTATGGCTCGAGCCATGAACCACAGTTGTCCTTTATGGTGGGCTTCGTGTTCGCGTCCAAATTCGATTAAACGGTACGCCTTCCAAGTTTGACCAAAGGCTTTGATGTCTTGGCTGAGTTGGTCTGGACTTAAATTCTCTAAAAAGGCTTGAACTTTTGGCGTACTGACCTTAAAGGCAACCAAAGCACTGCTTAAGTCTGGGGCTGGTGCGGGTGGTACAAACTTCTCGCCACTCAGGACGCTTAGTAAATAGACATCGGTTAAGTACAAATGATTGACCATCTCGAGCAGACTCAGTGCGCCTTCACGAATTGCAAAGCCACTGTGTTCAACTGGGATTCTCTCGAGTAATGCCAGCAAGGGTAGGCGGTGTTTGATAAAGGCTTCGGCGTATTCTTTGGCTGGGTATGGCATAGAATTTCTCCTGTTAGAAGCATAATTCATAGACATTTTTTTTACAATACTTAAACAATAGATTTGGATACCGTTCTCGAGCAGAGCGCCTTAGCACATTTTGGAGGCTTTTGCTGTTTGCCATCTACCCTAACCTGATATTCTTATGGTAAAGTCGCTTTCTTATGGCTGATATTTTCGCTCAAGTGAAAGAAGTAATCGTTGAAAAACTCTCTGTTGACGCTGATAAAGTGGTTCTTGAAGCATCTTTTGTGGATGACCTTGGGGCTGATAGTCTTGAAACAGTCGAGTTAATCATGGGTCTCGAAGACAAATTCGGTTTAACCATTGCCGATGACGAAGCTGAAAAAATTCGGACTGTCCAAGATGCAGTTGCGTTTATCAGTTCAAAACAAGGTTAAAAAAATTTTGTCTGCAAGAGGCGTGGCTGTTAAAGTCACGCCTTGTAATTGTCTCGAGGGTATTTGTGTACATTGTTGTTGAAGGTGCAATTGGTGTCGGTAAGACCAGTCTATGTCGTATCTTGGCGGCTGAATTTGCGGCGGCTTTGAATCTTGAAGTGGTTGAAGAAAATCCTTTTCTGGCAGCTTTTTACGAAAACCCAGAGCGTTTTTCTTTTAATGTGCAAACATTTTTTCTACTCAGTCGGTTTAAGCAACTCTCCAGCTTAGCCCAACAAAGCCTGTTTGATGCAGCCGTGGTCTCCGATTATTTATTTGACAAAGATTTTATCTTTGCCAGCATGAACTTACGCGATGCCGAGTTTGAGCTTTACAAAGACCTCTACAACCACTTAAAACCGCAATTGCGAATCCCAGACCTGATTATTTACCTAAGAGCCGAAACGCCCTTGCTGCTCGAGCGAATCGCCAAACGCGGACGCGAGTTTGAGAAGAACATAGACCCCAATTACTTAAAAACCCTAAATACCCATTACGAAGCCTATTTTCGTTCCTACACTGGAAACGTCCTGACCTTGGAAGCCCTCGAGTACGATTATGTCGAGAATTTATTTGACCAACAACGGGTTCTCGAGCAGGTACGAAAGGTACTAGGCAGGTAAAATTATATGTACATTGCAATTGCTGGAAACATCGGAAGTGGCAAATCGAGCCTGACCAAATTACTGGCAGAACGCTATGCGCTCACGCCAATTTTTGAAGCGGTGGACGAAAACCCGTATCTCGAGGATTTTTACTTGGACATGAAGCGTTTTGCTTTTCATTCACAAGTCTTTTTTTTGGGCAAACGACTCGAGCAGCACTTACGCGAAGTCAACACAGGTTCACGGGTGATTCAAGACCGAACCGTATTTGAAGATGCGGCGATTTTTGCTACCAATTTGCGGCAACAAGGGCATATTGATGACCGCGATTGGCAGACCTACCAAAATTTATATGCTGGGATTGCCCCCGCGCTTCGTGTTCCGACTTTAACGGTTTACATTAAATGCAGTCTGAAAACCCTACAAAAACGAATTGCTGGACGTGGACGAGATTACGAGCAGCGCATCCCCGAAGCGTACTTGGTGGGTTTGAACGACCTCTACAGCCAATTCATGCGGGAGTACAGCCTCTCACCCGTCATTACCATTCCGGGTGACGAGCTAGACTTTATTGAAGACAGGTATGCCCTCGGCTGGATTTGTGGGCAACTCGAGGCAAGAGGGTTAGATATTCCACTGCTGGGCGGGGTTTAAGGCTTTCGTCTCGAGTTAAAGCAGAAGGGAACAAAAAGAATTTGCTCTCGAGAATATGCTTGCTCGAGCCAATGCAAAAAGGTTTTGGTGGCATGGAAAAATGTAAACTGGTCTATGCCCAAACAAATCTTTGAACTTTTCGGCAGACCACTGCATGACCAATCCGCCGAAGCCAAAAGATTACGTCATGAGGCACACTGTCCTTTTAGCAACACAGCTTGTGATGGTGGTGGAAATCGTTACCAAACCACGATTGCCTTACAAAACGAAAGCCAAGCCTTACAAAATTATTTTCCTAACCTCAAGCAAGTGATACCCGGAATTTGTTCGATTCAATCCGAAGATGAAACATGGTTGGTTTGCCCAAGACGATTATTTGCTGTCCGTGACGACCAAAAAAACTTATTGCCACACGAACAAGCCGCCATAGAACAAATGAACTTGCCAGATGTGCCGCTTGGCATTTGGGCAGAAGTCGTCATCAATATGCGCGACGAGGACAGCAGTTTTAACTATCACTTTGATTATGTCATCTCGCCAGTGCAAAAGCTAACGCTCGAGGAAATCAAAACCATTTTCCCAGATGAACCAGATTTACAAAGACAACTGCGAATTCGAGCCATAAATAATATGGTTTTAGTTCCCACTCTCGAGCCATTTGCAATTCTTGAGGTCATGACTGCCAGCACCTCTGGCTCAAACAAAAGTAAAGGCACAGATATTTCCAGTGCTTTCAAAAAAGCTATTCTAGGCTTGCCACACAGCACACCCAGCATTAACAAACGCCAAGTCTGGGGACGCATGGCAACTCAACTCTTTGCCAAATCTGCCTGTGCCGAAAGCTGGGGCGGCAAAACCTTCTGGTTACTCCAAGACCAATTCCTGAGCGAAATCGAATCCACTACTCAACTCTCGAGCCAAGCCATTGGAAACCAAGAAAGCAGCACACAAAACAACATCCACCTGATTATTTTTGCGATAGACAGCAGCACAGGCGAAACCAGCACGATTAGCCGCATCACAGGCAAGGCAGGGCTATCGTTTACGGGCAGCAACCCCACTTTTACAGGGATTTTGCTACCGAAAAAGATTCCACCAAAAAAGGAACTCTTAAAGGCAATGCTGCGAAAAGCGCCTCTGCTCGAGATTCAGTCAAAAATTGAGCTTTAATCGCACTGGCAAGCGCAAAAGCAAGTGGCGGCGGCACAGCATTCGCCACCAAACGATGCTGGTCTAAACCATTGAACGTACCAGAACGCCCACGAATTGGCGCAATTAAAATATGATCATCCAAAAAACCATGCAAACGCAAAGACTCACGCGGCGTAATGTACCGAGGCTCGAGCGGATGATACGGCGATTCACCACCACGCAAGGTTAAACTGGGCAGAAAACGCGACAACCGCCTAAATTTTGTGGTGTCCTTCTTGGGATTGAGCTTACAACGAATATCTTCGGGCAAATGAAACTGCCGCGCCAAGAAATCACCTTCAGGAACATGAAAAATACGTTCACGGTCTCGAGCAGGGGTAACATCCACGTGATTTGGAAAGCGCTCAGGTTCGCCCTTCAACGTTGGTGCGGGTAAATCGGCAATTGCATCCCAAACAGTTCTAAATGGCGGTAAACCAAAGAGTGAATCATTGCTGGTATGGGTGGGTTCGGGAAAAACAAAAGCAGCCTGAGCAGCCACCAAAAACAAGCGCTCCCGAAGTTGCGGCACACCAAAATGAGCCGTATTCAAAACCTGAAAACGCACGGTATACCCAATCTCCTCGAGTTTAGACATCAGCACCGCCAACGCCCCACCACGCTCACCAGCCAAGCCCGGCGCACTAAGCAAACCCTTAACTTGCTCCATCAGAATTACCTTGGGTTGTAGCACTCGAGCCAAACGCACGAATTCAAAGAGTAACTGCCCACGCTCATCCTCGAGAGATGCACGCTGACCAATCAGGCTGTACGACTGGCAGGGCGAACCACCCAACAGCAAATCGAGTTCACCGACTTGTAAGCCCAGTTGCTCGAGTAGGCTAAAAGGATTTAGTTGCGTAACATCCGAGAAAATAGGAATGTTTAAGCCCTTTTGCTCGAGCCAATGCGACAAGGTTTTGGTGGCATGAGGGTCTATTTCGGCAAGAGCCAATGGCGTGAAGCCAGCTTGGAAGACACCGCTATCCAAGCCGCCACAACCACTGAAAAGAGAAAGAGATTTAAGCATAAGATTTTTCCGTACTCATATCAGTCAGGGAATTTTTTAACAGTATTTCTCCATTTTCCGTCAAAATTTGGAGTAATCGAGTACAAAGAATTTAGTAATTCTTCCTCAAGTTTATGGGCTTTACTTTTTAGGTCAATTTCAAACACTTTTACTGTTGAAGGATCAGACCAAACACTATCAAAATGACGCAAAAAATCCGTATACACAGGGTCATTATCGAGTGGGACAGAAATAACAGATTCGAGTGTTTCATTTTTTGATAACGTATGAACAGTCCAATGGATAGGTTTATCATCTATAATTACCAAACTATGTAGTGGGTGAACATTTGTAATTTTTACCGAGATAGTTGAATTGCTTTTTTTTCCTTGCTCCATTAATTTAATAATGCGGTCATATAAAAGAACTGATTTTTTTATTGTAGAATTTATTCTTCCTTTGATAATTGACTCACTTCGACCATCCTCTCTTGCTCTATCCTTAATAACTTCAGAGTTGGGACTAACAAAAACCAATCTAATATCTAAGGACAAATCTGAATCTGTTATATTCTTAAATAATTTTGTATCCCGAAGGAAATCGTTAATTGAATCATTGAGACTTGTAGCAAGTATATAGATTTTATACCTTGCTCCCACTTTCATCTGTCGGTACTGTTCATCCATTCTTCGTCGCTGAATGGCATTTATTCGCAGTGTTCCATCATTGAGTAATAATTTATCCAAAATGAAGTTATAAATTGCGAGAAGCAACAATCCACCCGCGAGATTAATTAGAATCTTTTTAATTGCTTCTAAATCTTTAGGAAATAAGATAAGATTTGCTAGTACGAAGGGAATGAGACTCGCAATGCCTATGTAAAGACTTCGCAATTTCCAGTTGCGAGTGACCCAACTAACAGGAGCGGCAGCTACTAAGGCTGTACCAATGTCTTCAAGTGTAGTCCCCAGAAACACAGAGATGGGCGTTTTTGATTCCAAGGGAAGGAAAACTATAACAGCCCCAAGGAAAAATACAAGAATCTCAACAAAATTATATAAATGTGTATGTCGCTGCACCAGTCATACTCCCATGGGTTTAGAACTTTTGCAGTTACTTTAACACGTCTGCAAGTATCTTGCTGAAAAGTAGAGGTACGTTTAAGATGTGCAAGTCGAAGAGTTTATCAAACATTGCAATGTGGTCAAAATTCAATCTGCCTCGAGCCTTAGCGTTTAGCACAGGGCTACACACAAATCCTATCACGCTTTACTGAAACGCATTTTACAGCAACGCTCGTATTTCCTGCCCACCTTGCTTTGGTCTTAACACCAATTCAACTTCGTACTCGAGTGCTTCGGCTTGCTCGAGAATCGTTTTGATTTCTAAGTTCGCACTGGCTTGTTCGCGCTGATGCACCCTGCCTTTGCTGATGCCAAGCTCCGAGCCTAATTTACTCAGGCTTTTGCCTCGAGCTTCCCGCGCTTGGCGTAGTAATGCCCCAGCATTTCGAGCCAGTAATTCAGCTTTGAAAGTACGTTCGAGTTCGCTTGGTGTGGTTGTTAGAACTGTTTTACTTTGTTTATTCTCAAGAATTCCAGTGCGGATTTCTTCGGGCGTAAATGTCTCGAGCATGGCTTTGATTCGTGGGTTCATATTGTCCTCCCAGCGCGATGTGCGACTAGAATTTCTAGGGCTTCTTCGAGTTTGTGTTCGCTTGGTTCGCTTCCTGTTTTGACTTCGGCATTGCAAATATAAGCAATGTTGTTTTCGACAAAGAAATAGACTCTTGCTCCGCCTTTTTCGCCGCCTCGAGAACGGGTTTTCAGTTCCCAAAGCGGGTAATCCATTAGCTTTTTAGCGTATCTGGTTTTGAGATCAAACTCGAATAAATCTTCGAGCATTCCAATCATGGCGTTCACAGCAAGCTGATGGTGTTCGCAAAGCTCAAGCATATCTTCAATGATTCGTGGGTGCTTGCTGGTTATTTGGTCTGGGTGTCGGGCAAGGTATAGCCGCATTAGTATAGCTTAGACTAGACGATTATCATTGTCAAGCAAGTTCACCAAGGCTCGAGCCTTGGCATTTAGCACAGGGTTGCACACAAAATCCCATTACGCTTTCTCGAGCGTTGCTCCCTTGGCAAATCGTATCTTTTTTGGTACACTTTAATTGTGTTAAACCAGCCCAGACCTCAACTCGAGCCTGTCCTACTGGTTTTCTTTTATCACACAAGCAGCAATAAAGAACCCGTCCGTGATTGGCTAAAAGCCCAAAGCCTCGAGATGCGCCGAACCATTGGCGAAGATATTAAAACCGTGCAATTTGCTTATCCAATTGGAATGCCTTTGGTCAGAAAACTCGAGCCTGATTTATGGGAAGTTCGCTCTCATATCAGCACTGGGATTGCCAGAACTATTTTTACAGTGCAGAACAACCAAATGATTCTGCTTCATGCTTTTATCAAAAAAAGCCAGAAAACACCAAAGTCAGACCTTGAGCTTGCTCGTAAACGCCTCAAAGAATTATTGGAGAACCCATGAAACACATTGGCAGTAATTTCGATGATTTTTTACTCGAGGAAGGTATTCTTGCTGATGCCGAAGCCTTAGCGATAAAACGAGTGATTGCTTATCAGCTTTTAGAAACTTTAGAATCCAAGAAACTCAGTAAGACTGAATTGGCTAAACGCATGAATACCAGTCGTGCTGCCCTTGACCGTTTGCTCGATCCAAATAATCAAAGTGCAACTTTGCAAACCCTCGAGCGAGCCGCGATTGCCCTTGGTAAACGTCTCGAGATTCGCTTGGTGTAAATTTGTTTTAGCTCGAGCCTTGGCGTTTAGCACAGGGCAACACACAAAATTTTACCACGCTTTACTCGAGTGCTTCGGCTCACGCTGATGCACCCTGCCTTTGCTGATGCCCAGTTCCAAACCTAATTTACTCAGGCTTTTGCCTCGAGCTTCCCGCGCTTGGCGCTTAAAGTCCCCGCGTCTCGAGCCAGAAGTTCGGCTTTGAAGGTACGTTCGAGTTCGCTTGGTGTAAAAGATTTGGTTATGCCCATGTTTTTGATTCGTGCAATTGCAAGCCAATTTTGATTAGAATAGGTTTCCATGAACACCTCATCACAACCGCGCCCAAACATTCCCCTTGCCATTGTCGCGGCTGTGGCAGCACTCTCAAGTTTTGTACTGCCATTTGCGACAATCACACGGTCTTTTGGTGGACAAGCGGCAATTTTTGTCCATCCAAGTAGCATTGTGGATTTCACGGGTTTCTTGCCAAAAACCATGCCCGATTTCTCGAGTACCACCTTGTTTATTTGGCTAACACTACTGGCGCTGCTTGGCACGGCAGCCTTGGCTTGGTTTCAACCAAAACTGGTCTGGGTTGGTGGGGCATTAACAGTGCTTTTGGTTGTCTCGAGTTTTGTGGTCTACGCCATGACCTTAGATTCAGTTCATGCGCCGCTTCTGGCGGGTGGCACGGCGTATCGGCGTTTGCCTTTTGTCAATTTTGGACCTTCGCTCTGGGCATTCTTTGCTTTTTTGACTGGTCTTGGAGCAATCATCTCGAGCCTACAAGCTGCCAATCGTTTTCCAAGTTTTTTTCAGAGTGTTAGGGCGGCGGTTGTTCCTGCGATTTCGATTTTACTGGCTTTGATTGTTTGTGGCTTCCTGATTCTGCTGCTGCAAGTCCCGCCCGGACTCGAGAAAGCTCCAGCCAGTGCGTGGTTGGCTCGAGCCGATTTACTTTGGTTTAGTTACAGCATGTTATTTGGTTCAATTCTGCCTAAGTTCCGTCCAGCC
This sequence comes from Deinococcales bacterium, assembly GCA_031414595.1. Taxonomy (GTDB): domain Bacteria; phylum Deinococcota; class Deinococci; order Deinococcales; family JAAFIG01; genus JAAFIG01. Next base: position 10,391 of record JANNVX010000044.1, on the reverse strand, counting down.
CTAGACTTTGCTCCTGTTTGGCAGAGTTTATCTTTGGCAACCCCACTTATTTTTACGGGTCTGGGTTTAGCCTTTGGGTTTCGCACCGGGCTTTTTAACATTGGTGCGCCGGGGCAAGTGATTATGGGTGGAATTTTTTGTGCGGCTGTCGGTATTTACATTCCGGGTCCGTGGTTTATTGTCGCGCCGCTTTGTGTGGTTGCGGCTGCGCTTGGTGGTGGGCTTTGGGGGGCGTTACCGGGCTGGCTGAAGGGACGCTTTGGGGCTTCGGAAGTGATCAACACGATTATGCTTAATAACATCGCCAGTGGAATTCTGGTTTTTTTAATTGGCTCTAACGAGTATAAATTCTTTGGTGCGACTGTTAATTTGCCGTTCAAAGCCGAGGGTGGTGAGGCTCGCAGCCTCGAGTTTGGGGCTGGAGCAGTTCTTTCTAATATCACTGCGCCGTTTGCAATCACTCGAGATGGGGCAAATTTTATGGCGTTACCGATTCCGTTTTTGCTGCTTGGTTTAATTCTGGGTTTTGCGTTTTCCAAAGGTACATTGCAGACTCGAGGGATTGGTGCTGGAATTGGGGCAGTGGCAGGTTTAGTGCTTGGTTTCGTGTTGCGTGAAATTCCGATTACTGGTGCAATGCAAACGGCGGCGCTGAATTTATCATTTGTGATTGCGATTTTAGCGGCTGGTTTTGTTGGTGTGTTTTTATGGCGTACCAAATGGGGTTTTGAGCTTCGGGCAGTCGGTTTAAGTCCCAAGGCAGCCGAGTATGGCGGGGTCAATATCGCTAAAAATACCGTTTTGGCAATGGCAATTTCTGGGGCATTGTGTGGTCTAGCCGCCACGCACTTTACGATGGGTGGCGCGTTAGCCGAGTACCGCTTAAAGCAGTCCATTCCCGCCGATAGCGTCGGCTTTGGTGGAATCACTGTGGCGCTGCTGGGGCAGAATACACCAGTTGGCGTGGTCGTCTCGAGTATTTTATTTGGGGTTCTGGGCAGTGGTGGTTTGCGGCTTGACCAAGCCTTAGACGACATCTCGAGGGAAATTGTGACAGTCCTACAAGCCTTAATTGTGCTGTTTATTGCCACCAGAGGTTTTCTAAGTGGTGATTTTTTACGCAGCATCAACATGTCCAGAAAACCCGAGCCTCCCAAAGCGCAAACTCAAGCCAAAAAAGAAGGTGATGCCTAAATGGATATTGCAGTCATCATGGTCGTACTGGTCACAACCATTCGCAGTACCACGCCGCTTTTGTTTGCTGCCCTGGGCGGGATGTACTCAGAACGGGCGGGTGTGGTCAACATTGCGCTCGAGGGCATCATGCTATTTGGAGCTTTGACGGCAGCGATTGTAGCGCAGCAACTCGAGGTTTTTATGCTGGCAACCAACCCTAACGCGGTGCTGTGGTGGACTCCTTGGGTTGGGGTGTTTGGGGCAATGGTGATTGGGGCGTTTATTGCTTGGATTCATGCCGTGGTCAGCATTAAATACAAAGCCGATCAAGTGATTAGTGGTACAGCCATTAACTTACTCGCCTTGGGTGGTCCGGCTGTGGTGCTGCAATTTTTTTACAACAATACCTCGGATTCCGAAAAAGTTCGCAACACTTTACCCGTTTGGGGTATCGAAGGTTTTGCTTTTTCGCCTTTAACGTTTATTTCGTTTCTGCTCGTGCCAATTACGGCTTATGTGATTTTCCGAACACCCTTTGGTTTGCGTTTACGAGCGGTTGGCGAAGCCCCACAAGCCGCCGCCAGTGTCGGTGTGAATGTTTTTAGAACTCGCTACGCGGCGGTGATTATCTCGGGAATTCTGGCGGCTTTGGCTGGGGCTTTTTTAAGCATCGGCAACTTAGATGGCTTTAACCGAGGCATGAGCGCTGGACAAGGTTTTATCGCTCTCGCTGCCCTGATTTTTGGGCGTTACCAACCTTGGCAAGTCATGGGTGCATGTTTGTTGTTTGGTTTTTTTCGCGCCCTCGCCATTCGTTTAGGCGGCGACAACATCCTGCCAAGTGCAATTGTGGACAACTTGCCGTTTATCATCACAATGTTTGTACTGGCTGGTTTTATTGGCAAGTCTCGAGCGCCAAAAGCGATTGGCAAACCCTACCCATAATGTTTTTCTTTGTCCATACCCTAGAAATTCGTTTCCGTGACATAGACGCACTGGGTCATGTCAACAACGCGGTTTATTTGACTTACTTGGAGCAAACCAGAGCCAAATACCTCGAGACTCTGGGTTTGCGAGGTTCACACCCAACGACTTTACTGGTCGGCAATGAGATAGATTATCTGTGCCCAGTCCTACTGCACGACACCCTCGAGATTAAAATGCGCTGCCTGAGCATCGGACGTAAAAGCCTAAAATTTGAGTACCATGTTTTTGCTAACACACAACTTGCGGCTCGAGCCATCAGCACCCATGTCTGGTTTGATTTTGAAGCCAAGCAAAGCATTCTTGTGCCACCCGAAGCTGTTACAAAACTCGAGACACTCGAGCAGAAGAAATTAATAACTCAAAGCTCATAGCTCAGGACTCAAAGCTCACTGCGGCAACTCTGGACTCTCGAGTAAATTGGCTGGAGCGTTGACAGGAGCGCTGAGGCTTTCTAAAAATGCCACCAGTTGTTGCTGCTCGAGTTGGCTCAGGTTTAATGGTTTAAGCTGGCTTGTACCAACTACCGCTCTGGGGGCAGTGTTATAATGACGCACCACATCCGCCAAGGTATAGAACTGCCCCGCGTGCATGTACGGGTAGTGATTGGCGACGTTGCGTAAACTTGGGGTTTTGAATGCGCCGTCTGGGGCTTGGGCGGCGTTGGTGTTGCCACTGATTAAACCGCAGTTGCTGCTCGAGTCGGAATACGGCGACCAACAGCCAAATTCGCTTTGGATTAAGGCGCGGACAGCCCGTTGTCTACCTTCATCGGCTTGGAGTTTTTCTGGGGTTGGAACGCCGACATTATGAAATTTATCATCGGTGAATCGCGCCCCCGAATGGCAAGCAATACAGTTGGCTTTGCCAATAAAGAGTTTTAAGCCCGCGATTTCGTTGTTGTTTAAGGTTGTGGTGGGGTTGGTTCGTCGGATGTTGTTGATGTACTGGTCAACTCGAGTCGTGCCGGGTTTAAGTTTGGTCTCAAAGGCGGCAATGGCTTTACCGATGTTGACAAAGACACGGTTGATTACGTCGCGTTCGGCATAATTGAGTTTTTCCCATGCTTGGCGTTCGCTTAGGTTGCCCGTGGGTCCCGCCTTCTTAGGAAGTTTAGCCCATGTTGCTTCGGGCGGTAGTTTTCCAAAGATAGCTTCGTAGTCGTTGGGGTATAAACGCCTGACCAAAGTGGCGTACTGCGCCCTTGTGCCAGCATGTTCGATGGGGTTCTCGAGCGGACCCAAGGCTTGCGCCCAGAGCGAATCGGCACGACCATCCCAAAATAACCATTGGCTATAGGCTGCACCAACCACCGATAAGGCTTTGCGTGTACCCACGCCGCGCCCTTCGGACAATGCCAAGTTATCCACATAGTTGCTTGATGGCATATGGCAAGTGGCGCAAGAAATGCCTTCGTCGCCAGACAAACGCGGGTCATAAAAGAGTTTTTGTCCGAACAGAACAGCTTTCAGGTCTTGTTGGTATTTGTTGCTTGGGTCTAGTGGCGTTTCGGGCAAACGAGATAAACTTAAGGTCTCGAGCAGCACGATTTCTGAGCGTTGCCAAGTGCTTTGGAGCGCCAATGCCATGCCCGAAAACAAAATCATAGAGGTTAATCCGCGTTTGAAAGACATACAATAAATCTACTCTAATTTGGGGCAGCTTGAAACCATCCCTAGAGTTAGGCTCGGTATTGCTTAAAGATTTTGTTAAAACCATTCCAAAGTTGGGTGACTCGAGCTTAAAAAGGCATTAGGCTTTTGGTGATGAAAAAAATATCTTTAATTTTATTGGCAGCCCTGTGCGGCAGTACGGCTTGGGCGCAAGACAATCCAGCTTTTGAGGTGCGTCAAGTCGCCCTGCCTTTGGTCTCGGTGGGTAATGAGGTCAGCGCTGGTTTTGGTCTCGAGGATTACCGCTTGGTGGTCTCCGGCACAAATTTGGTTCGTACCGTGGTGGAGATTTTTAGCCCTGAAACCAATAAAGCTGACCTGACCACCAATCGCAATACAGGGGCGTATTTTGGTGATGAATTATACGGGCAGAATCCAGACTTGAAAACCACTTTTACGCTGCGTGAATCAAGTGGACGAGTTTTGGCGCGGCGTACTTTTGGAGTGGGCGAACAACACGATTTGCAGCGTTTCTATGCTGGGGTTTTACGTCCGGGCAATTATAAATTCCAAGTTGAATCCAAGGGCAATGGCAAAAACGCTTTTGCAGTTCGGGCTTCTAATAATGTGCGGCTTGAAGCCAGCGAATTCACAGTCAATTTGCGTGGCGAAGCCAACCAAGACCAATTGGTCGGTTTTATTGATGTGCCGAACAGTGCCTTGGGTAAAACCATCCGACTTGGCAATTACGATGCCGACGGTCTCGAGGAAATGGCACTGAGTTTAGTCACCCCAGACGGCGCAAGCCGTCCACTGACTTCTTCTTTGGATGGTCAATGGGCAAGCGATGATATTCCGATGACCGAGGCACTGCTTGGGCGTTGGCGGGTGGTGGCACGAACAGTCGCCAGCACCAAACAATTTTCCAATTCCTTTAGCATTCGGGTTCGTTTAGGCGATGAAGCGCTGTACACCATTTTGCCCGGTTTTCAATCACCCACCAATTTAATTGTTAAAGCCGTAGCAGTTTCGTGTGGCTCGAGAACTGATTTGCCCAGCCTTGAAATCAAAGTCAACGGCACAAGTATCAAAACAGGCGATAGCGTGGCAGTATCAGCCGGAGTAGTCAATATCCAAGCCCTGAGTTTACCCGGAGCATGGATTCGTCCGATTAAAGCTGTAGCAATTCAAGACCAAACCACCGAAATCACCGTGGAATATGTTGTGTTGCAACGCATTGTTCTAAGCCCAAAGCCAATTGACCGCAATTCAGAACTGACGATCACGGTTTCGACCTTGTTCCCTTACGGTATTCCAGCCAGAGCCGAACTGGATTTACCAAACACCATCAGCACCAGCGCTACCGAACTGTTTAGCGAAGGAATTATCTCGAGTGGTAATCCATTGGTTTGGACTGTCCCAGTAGAGAACACCAATCCAAACCCCGAGGCTCGAGCCATTGCCCGTCTGGGACGGGATTGCGGTGGTAGCCAAGCGATTTCTAGCGTCAAATAAGGCGAAAAACCACACAGCCAAAAAACAATTCCTCGAGTAGACTTGGTTTATGCGTTATTTATGGCTTTTACCGATTTTAATGGCTTGTCAAAGCACGCCTAAACCAGTCACGCCAATTGTCGAAGTACCAACCGACCTGATTCAACTCGAGACCAACCCTAAACCTCCTAAATCAACAGATTTTTTTGTGGCTCGAGGGACAAATCAAATCGTCAGTATTAGCTCTAAACTATTATCCCCTGCGGCTAAGAAAGTAAAAATCAGTATCTCTGGCTCGAGTGGCGTAGAAATAGACCCCAAGGACTTTACTTTAACGGGCAACACCAGTGCTGACATTACCGTGACTGTGCCGCAAAACGCCACCAATGACAAACCGTATTTTTATGTCAACGGTCAGGCTTTGGACACGAACAATAACCCAGTGGTTTCTAATGGTGTGACGGTTAAATTTCAGTGGACTGTACCACCAGCCCCATAGTGGACTGTGCCGCCAGCCCCATAAAATAGCATCAAAAAAGGACTGCTAAGTGCAGTCCTTTTTTTATTCTCGAGCCTTAATTGATTTCGCCCAGTGCATCCTCGAGTTCGGTGCGTGGCACGCTGCCATCTTTGACGTACAACCCACGCCAAGCATCCTCGGTGGTGAAAAAACCATCTGGTAAGGTCAGGTTTAAGTTAGGTTTGACAAATTGCCGGATTCGCCCCGCGCCATTGGTGTCAAAAGGTACTGTGCCGTATAAATTGGTGTAAAACACGCCATCGGCGGCTGAGCCATTGACTTCATCGAGTATTTTTCGGTATGCCAATTTTAAGCCACGCATCGAAATTGTGCGTTCGTCACCGTGGTCGTTTTTATTGCGTACCAAAGCGCTACACTCGAGGGTGGCGCAAGCCGTGCTTGGGTTGCGAATATCTATTGCAATTCCCGCGTTCCAATCGGGGAAACTAAAACCAAGTTCTTTTTGAATCCCGCCGTCCCAGCCTTCGTAGCCATTGTTTCCAAAGCCGTCGGCAGCTACGCGAATACGTTTTGCAGCTTTGGATTTTGCGGTCTGGGTGGTATCAAAAATGGCTTGTTGGTTGGCACAGACACCACCTTGCAGCGTGGTTTTTTGAATCACAAAGTTTTTGCCGCCCATCTGATTATTGGTGATGCTTGCCCCAAAATCACCTTTGAAACCCAGTTCGGCGAGTAACTCACCACTGGCAAAGGTAGCGGTGTCTTTTAAGCCAACCGCCGCAATCACCACCGTATGGTTTTGGGTACAAACACGGTGTTCAAAACCCGTTTCGGCATGAACATTGATGTACCAACCCACGCCCGTCGTTTCATCACGAATCACAAAGCTCTTAAAACCTTCGTGGATTTCGGCTTGGTCACCAAAAAGTTTTGCCACATACTCGAGGGCTGCACCGTTATAGCCAATTAAAGCAGGGTCAGAACCGTGTTCGTGCCGAAAATAACACCAGTACACGGGGTCTATTTGCGGATGCCAAGAATCGTACTTGTTGCCATCACGCCCAGTCACTTCGTACAAATGATGCAACCAATCTGGGCAAGTTTGATTGGCTTGTGGCAAAGCTGCCCCAGCCGGAGCTTGCGGCGCTAAAATGGGCGCAACTGATGGCTGTCCGTTGCTTTCGGCAAACAATACTTCGTAGGCTTCGTTGCTTTTGCCAGGACTGGGCAACTTAACATCCCCAGCCGCAAAAGATTTTTTATAGGTTTTATAGCCACCAGCGATTTCGGAACTGGCTGTCCAATCGGCTAACCACGGGGCGCTGAGTTTCCAAGCCACGACCACTGTGGCAGCACGGTTGAGTTTAACGGTTAGCCAGTCGGCTCGAGCCGAATCAGACCGAGGCACAACCAAACCATCCCAGCCTGCATAACCTGTGTACGCCACGTTACGCGGTTGGTACTTTAAGCCGCGATAACTCGGCTCGAGACGAATTTCTTTTTCGCGTTTACTTTCATTGGTGATGTAAAAACGCTGTACCAGTGTCGGTGCAAGGTTGGTCGGGTGGGTCACACCCTCGCTTGAAATACGAATAGGAATTTCGGGCAGTGGGGTTGAACCGCAAGCCCCAAGTGCCGCGACCGAAATAAGAACCAGTGGAATAACTCGAGTCAGATTCATAAAATCATTATGCGTCAGTAAAACAACAAAGTCCGCCAAATACTTCACAAACTAAAGTTTGACTACTGTCAAAGATAAGTAAACGAACTCGGGACACATTCCGTCTCGAGAAATGGCATGAGTGTCCAATTGAAATTAAGATGATCGCATTCTCAGGTCAGCCAGAAATTCGGAAACTGGCTCGACACCACTTACAAAAAGTTTATCTCTGGCTCGAGTGCAAGCAACATACAGCAAGTGTCGTTCTGTATTGTGGATTTCTTCAAGGTCGGCTGTGTCAGTCACGTTCGCAATGCGTTCTTGTGAAGGAATAATTTCATCATCGCAAGCCATGACTATAACTGCCTTAAACTCGAGTCCTTTGGCGTGGTGCATGGTACATAACGAAATTTCTTCTGTGGCTAATTCTAAACTATCATCAAGAATCTTAAAAGGTAATGCTGCTTGTTGAATCGCAGTTTTGGCTCGAGGCAATTCTAGGTTTGAGCGTACAAAAACACCGATTTCATGCGGCTTTATCCCTTTGGCAATAAATTCTTGTAAGCATTTACAGACTGCCTGCTGCTCGAGAAGCATACTTGTAAAGGTGGCGATATGTGGTGCTGTTCCGTTGAACACCGAAATTGTGCCTGTGCGTTCTTCGATATTTCCATCCACATCTGCTATTTGAGGCTCGAGTAATTGATCGGCTTGCATTCTGATTTGATGCGAGGTGCGATAATTAACAAATAGGGTTCGTGAACGCCCACGAATGTCCACTCCTACTGTTTTCCAAGAAAAGGGTGTTTGAAAAATACGTTGCCCAAGGTCGCCAGCAAAAAATAAACCATTGGTTTTGCCTGCAATTACGGCTAGAAACCGCATTTGCGAAACAGTAATGTCTTGAGCTTCATCTATGACAATATGGTCAAATGGCGCATGGTCTATGCTCTTAAAATGCTCGGTGAGACGACTATACATTTGTGCGGCAGTGATTAGATTAGCTTCTTTAAGTTGTTGCTTTACAGATATAAATACAGCCCATAAACTGGTGCGTTGTATTTCTGATAAACGGGTTTTTCTACCTAAGCGTTTAACATCACGGTATTCTTCCCACGTTTGGAGTTGCCAAGCATCCATAATTTCTGACCATTCAGACATCAGAAAGTGTTTAGAGAACTTCAAACCTTCTGCTTGAGCGGTATCAAATAAATGTGCGACCAACCAAGTATCTGTAACAAAATTGGGTTTACCAAATTTTGGTGCATAAAAACGTTCTGCCCAAATGTTCAAGGCTTGAACCTCAAGTCTTTCGGCAAGAATTGGTTCTGAACGAATTAAAAGCCGTAACTTATCAAACAAGGCACTGGCAAGAGGTTTAGAAAATGTGGTCAGTAAGACTCGAGTATCCATGTTTTGTTTAACCAAGTACACCGCCCGATGCAAAGCAACCACGGTTTTTCCAGTGCCAGCCGAACCAGAAACTCGAGCCGAACCACTGTAATCTCGTTCCACCCATTGGCGTTGCGCTGGGTGCAAAAAAACCATCCATTTTTCCCACGGGTAATCTAGGGCTTTGCTCAGTTCTTCGACATCTTGCATGACACGGAAACGACGCAGTGCATCTGGATGTGCAAACGGATTTCCAGCAACCACAGGTGCAACTTTCGGGGTGTTGCCAGTGGCAAGCTCCAAGAGCGCTTCGGCAGCTTCAAAAGGTAAATATTCAGTAAGCTCGAGCAAGCTGGTTTCTGTGGCATGACGAACATCAGACAGCCAATCTATTGGCACACCAAAGCCAAGTAATTCATCATCCGAAATTTTGGTAAATAATTTTTTTGCAGCAACAGAGACTTCAACGTATTTAGGTACAACTATTTCCTCGACTCGTTCACGGATTTCCACAAGTTGGGCTGCCCCTGTTCTTGGGTGCGTCTCGAGCTTACGGCGTTCTGCCCAAGCATAGGCTTTATCGTGATGGTCGGTGTAGCACAATAACAAACTCGAATTGGTTTTATGGATAATTAAGCGAATATCGGCATTGACTCGAACTGACCAAAAATGCTTGTCTTTGGATTTTTCTATTCGATGAAATTGCAAACCCGTAGCTGATGGATTCATTTGCAAATCAAAAGCTGTGGTTTTAACAGCTTTTTGTTCTTCGCTGGTCAAACGAGCAAGGCTACCTGTAAATGTGTCCGCAATGCGAAATTCCATGATTGTCCTTATGAGTTAGCCATACTGATTAAGCGTCTTACACCATCACGAAATTTTATAAAACTGGGTGATTGATTCTCCTCGAGCGACATATGCTCACCAATGCGTTCTGCCCATTCGTTTTTGGCTTTTCCAGCCAGTGCAAAATTTGGTAAGGCTGCCGAACCACCAGCATGAATGGCATCGGCAAGCAATTCCCATGTGCTACAAACACTGTCTTGCTTGTACTTTTCCAAAATACCTTTTTTGGCTTTTGGATAGGCTTTTAATAAGGCTGCTCGGTCTCCAAAATACCAAGCCTCCATTTCTTCTATGGCTAATCGAAACAAGGTTTGTGGTGCGGGTTGTGAATTCTGTAAAAGGTCTTTTAATTCTTCTAAAAACTCTTGGCAGTTCCGACGGTCTGAGTCCAGCACAACCACAACAGCATCATAACCAGGTGTTTGACCATAACCCCTTAGAATTTGCGGTAATCGGTCTAGTAAAATTCGTTTTGAAGGGTCTGCAAGATGATTTAAGTTCTGTGGAATACGCCCAATGCCTTTATATGAATGCAAATTCCACGTGTGAGGAGAGCCTTGATTTCCAAGAATCCTAGGAATCAGCTTCTCGAGCAGCACTTTACCTGATACCAACTTTAGGTAGATAATAAGGAATGTCAAGATTAGGCACACCTCTAACCGCCCACCATACGACTGAAGAACTCGAGAAACACTACAAACAGTGCAAAGATGCCAAAGAAAAAACTCGTCGCCAAGTGATATGG
>JANNVX010000043.1:0-11192 GCA_031414595.1 Deinococcales bacterium | reverse complement strand
AACTCGAAAATACCCGACTTGGGTACAATATTGCCAATACCAGTGCAATTGAGAGATACAATGGTTCTGCCCGCGAAAGCACCATGTTCATGGGTCGTAAAGGCTTATTGTTTGCTCGGCTTCCTCGGTCTCGAGTTTACGCGGCTGAAATTACTCGTTTGGCTTATAATTGGGTTCGCACAAATCGGAGTTTACGCGTGCCTTTGGTAGAATCGATTGGGCGTAAACGATTTGAACAACGTACTCCTGCTATGGCAATTGGTATTACTTCTCGAGTCTGGTCTTGGGCTGAGTTGGTGGTCACGACTGTTTGGGCTTTGGCTGCGCGGAATCATTCCACTTAACTACCGAAGTACAATACCCCATGACCGCAACTGATTTTATCACCCGTTGGGCGAACAGCGCCGCCAGTGAACGCGCCAATTACCAGCTTTTCATCACTGACCTTTGTGCTTTATTAAACGTCCCAAGCCCAAACCCCTCGAGTGGCATCAATACCGAAAACGAATATGTTTTTGAAAAAAGCCTGACCATCACCCATTTGGATGGCTCGAGCAGCACCAATTTTATTGATTGCTATAAACGCAGCGCTTTTGTTTTTGAAGCCAAACAAGGTAGCCAAGCTGTAGCCGCCACCGAATTATTTGCTGCCCCCAAAGTCAAATCTGGTACGGCAAAACGTGGCACGGCTTCTTGGGATAAAGCCATGGTCAAAGCCAAAGCCCAAGCCGAAGGCTACGCGAGGAGCTTACCCATTGCCGAGGGTCGTCCGCCGTTTATTATTGTGGCAGACGTTGGTTTTAGTCTCGAGTTGTTTAGCGAATTCACCCAAAGCGGCGGGGTTTATGTGCCTTTTCCAACCCCGAGCAATTACCGCATCATGCTTGAGGATTTGCACGACCCAAGTGTTCTCGAGCGCTTACGGGCTGTTTGGCTTGACCCACTCAGCCTTGACCCAAGCCGGCGCAGTGCCAAAGCCACCCGAGCCATTGCCGACCGTTTGGCGGTGCTAAGCCGTTTACTCGAGCGAGAACATTCGCCCGAGGTGGTCAGTGGGTTTTTAATGCGCCTAATTTTTACGATGTTTGCCGAGGACATGGGCTTATTGCCCAAAGGTAAATTCACGGGCTATCTCGAGGGGATTATTGGCAACGCGCAGCATTTCAAAGCCTTTATCGAACCGCTCTGGGCGACCATGAACACGGGCGGATTCAGTCCACAATTTGCAGCCCAGATTCTGCATTTTAATGGCGGATTATTTTTGGACTCGAGCGCCTTAAATTTAAGCGAAGAACAATTGCGTTTGGTGATAGAAGCCAGTCAGCAAGAATGGGGTGAGGTCGAACCCGCTATTTTTGGCACGTTGCTCGAGCGGGCGCTTGACCCCAAAGAACGCCATAAACTTGGCGCACACTACACCCCACGGGCATACGTCGAGCGGCTGGTCAATTGGACAATTCTCGAGCCGTTGCGCCAGCATTGGGCAGCCGTGCAAATCGAATTTAGTGCCGACCTCGAGACAGTGGCGCGTTTACAACTTGACCCCAAAGAAAAAAAAGATTTTGCTGGTACAAGCCCAAAAATTCAGGCGGCAAAAAAAGCCGCAATTGGCAAAATCGAAACCTTTCATCAGTATCTTTGCCAAGTGAAAGTCCTCGACCCAGCTTGTGGCAGTGGAAATTTTTTGTATGTGGCGCTCGAGATGATCAAGCGGCTCGAGGGCGAGGTTTTAGATGCGCTTGAACTGGTAGGCGGAGACCGCCGCCTCGAGATGGACTTAAACACCGTAGACCCACACCAGTTTTTAGGCATCGAAATTAACCCCAGAGCCGCCCAGATTGCCGAATTGGTGCTTTGGATTGGCTATTTACAATGGCATTTTAAGACCCATGGCAATGTCAATCCGCCTTCGCCGGTGCTAAAAGCCTTCCAGAACATCCAAAACCGCGATGCAATCCTCGAGTATGAAAGTGTCCAAGCCAAATTGGATAGTGTCGGGCAGCCAATAACCCGTTGGGACGGAGTGAGTAAAAAAATAAATCCAGCCACAGGTTTAGAAGTCCCAGACCAAACGGCTCGGGTGGCAGAACAAGCCTACCTGAACCCAAAAAAAGCAACTTGGCTCGAGACCGATTTTATCATTGGCAATCCGCCTTTTATTGGGGCGGGTCCAATGCGTGAAACACTGGGCGACGGCTACACCAAGACAATTCGGGCAATCCATGATGATGTTTCTGAATCCAGCGATTTTGTGATGTACTGGTGGAACACAGCAGCCAAATTATTGCGCGAAAAACAAATCGAGCGTTTTGGATTTATCACCACCAACAGCATCAAACAAACCTTTAATCGTCGGGTTCTCGAGGCGCACCTTAGCGCCAAGAACCCCATCAGTGTGTTGTACGCCATTCCAGACCATCCGTGGGTGGACAGTGCCGATGGTGCAGCCGTGCGGATTGCCATGACCGTTGCTACCCAAGGCGAACTCGAGGGGCAACAACTTCTTGTGACCACAGAACAAAAAAATAAAGATGGCGAATTTGATGTTACGTTCAAAGAATCTCGAGGAAAAATACATGGCGATTTGAGTATTGGCGCAGATTTAAGCAGTGCAAAAAAATTACTTGCGAACCTAGAAATTTCAAATCCGGGCGTGAAACTTCATGGGGCTGGTTTTATTGTGACTCGAGAAACAGCCGCTTTGTTGGGTTTGGGAAGAATTGCGGGACTCGAGCAGCATATCCGAATTTATCGCAACGGACGGGATTTAACGTCAAAGTCACGGGATGTCTTGGTGATTGATGCTTTTGGATTGTCGGTAACAGAATTACAAGAACGTTTTCCAGAAGTTTATCAGCATCTTTTGGTTCATGTGAAACCCGAACGAGACACCAATAATCGGGCGATATATCGGGATAACTGGTGGATTTTTGGCGAACCTCGTAGCGCTTTTCGACCAGCACTTATTGGATTATCGCGCTATATTTCAACTGTCGAAACCATGAAACACCGTATTTTCCAATTCTTAGACAAAACCATTTTGCCAGATAATAAATTGGTCAACATTGCTCTCGAGGACGCATTTTATTTAGGTGTTCTCTCGAGTCAAATTCATCTTGTTTGGACACTGGCTACAGGAAGTATCCTCGGTCCAACACCTGTGTATGTGAAAACTGTTTGCTTTGAAAAATTCCCATTCCCAGACGCAAATCTCGAGCAAAAAAAGCAAATCCGTGAACTTGCCGAACGTTTGGACACGCACCGCAAACGACAACTTGAAACGCATTCAGAACTGACCCTAACCGAAATGTACAATGTTCTCGAGCAACTAAAAAATAATCTACCGCTTAACGAAAAAGAAAAACGCATCAATCGCCTTGGTTTAATCAGCAGCTTACTCGAGATGCACAACAGCTTGGATGCACTGGTTGCGACGGCGTATGGTTGGCGCACAGACTTGACCGAAGCTCAGATTCTCGAGAATTTAGTGGGCTTAAACTTAGAACGCAACCAAGAAGAAGCTCGCGGCACAATTTTGTATTTACGCCCCGAATACCAAAACCCAAAGGCTAACCCTCGAGATTCCGCCCTCGAATTGCCCGAAGCAGAAAGCGCGGCAGTTGTTCTCGAGCCAGTGGTTTTTCCTAAAAGTCTTGGGGAACAAAGCCAAGCCATTCGCAACGCCATACGCGGCGCAAACCCGATGAGCAGCACTGAAATTACCAAGCGGTTTAAGGGGGCTAAAGCGGCTCGAGTTGCCGAATTGCTCGAGTTGCTGGTGGGGCTGGGGCAGATTCGGTTGTTGGATGGGCGGTACTCGAGCTAGTTATACTATGCCCATGCTCGAGGCTATCCTGAACGTTATTCTGCCGATGCGCTGCGCCATGTGCAAGGCGCACTTGAGTGGTTCTGAACGTGGTATTTGCACCAAATGCCTAAGCAGCCTTAAGCCCGTTCTCGAGGGTAACATCCTGCATTTTGGGAAATACCAAGGGGGTCTCGAGAAAGCGGTTCGCGCCCTAAAATTTGCCGAAGCTCGAGCCGTGGCTAAACCACTTGGGATGCGTTTAGCTTTGGCAACCCGAGAATCAGCATGGTCTTTTGATGCAATTATTCCGATTCCATTGCATGGCTCGAGGGTCAGACACCGTGGCTATAACCAAGCCGAGTTATTAGCCCAAGCTGTGGCGCTCGAGTTGGGCGTGCCGTGCTTGCTGGCATTAGAGCGTACCCGAGCCACCAAGCAACAAGCGCGGCTTGAGAAAAGCGAGCGCTTAAAAAACTTGGAGGATGCCTTTGCAGTACAACAATCTGTGGCGGGTCTCGAGGTGCTGCTGATAGATGATGTGCATACCAGTGGTTCAACCCTGACCGAAGCCAGTTTATGTTTAATCGAAGCAGGTGCAAAACGGGTGCGTTTGGCGGTTTTAGCTCGGGCTTAGTTTTGTGGGTTAGCATAGTAGCCATGAGAGCGCAGATTCGCCATATCACCGAGTATTCGTATCCGATTCCAGCTACGGATTCGTTTAATCAATTGCGTTTGCAACCCGCCCACGATGATTTCCAGAGTTTATTGTCGTTTCGTCTGTCGCTTGCTCCAGATGTGGCAGTGACGGTAAATAAAGATTATTTTGGCACAACCGTCCATCATTTTCATCTTCTCGAAGCCCATCAGCGTCTTAAAATCGAGACCAACAGTGTCGTGGTTAAGCACCCAAAGCCATTTCCCAACAGCGCTCCTGCTTTGAGTTTAATACCGTACAAAGCCGAATACTTTGAATTTTTAAGCAGTTGTAAACGGGTTTCCTTAGATTCCGATTGGGTTGCCCTGCTCGAGTACCGCACAATTAAGCCCGAAGATGACCTGCTCGAGTATTTAATGGGCTTAAATTCGCACTTAAAAAATCGTTTTTTGTTTCAAGCAGGGGTGACGGTGGTCAACACGCCCCTGATTGAATTTGTGCAGCACGGCACAGGGGTTTGTCAAGATTTTGTCCATGCCATGTTGGCGGTCTGTCGTTCACAAGGTATTCCAGCGCGGTATGTCAGTGGCTATGTTTATGCGGGTACAGATTTTCTTGGGGCAGAAGCCACCCATGCGTGGCTCGAGGCTTTTATTCCCAGTGTCGGTTGGATTGGGTTTGACCCGACCAATAACCTGCTCGAGACCGAGAACCATATTCGGATTGGTTTTGGACGCGATTACGACGATATTCCGCCGCTTCATGGCTTGCGCCGAGGTGGTGGACTCGAGACGTTGGATGTGTCTGTGACCATTCAAGCCCAGCAGTAAGATAAACTGGGTTTATGTCTTTTGTTCATGTTTTGCGTGGCGGTCTGCTCGAGTCTCGGCATAAAGTTCATGTGGCGGTAGTATCAGCCGACGGGCGTTTAATCGCTTCAGTCGGCAATCCACAGTTTCTTAGTTTTTTGCGCTCGAGCGCCAAGGCATTTCAGGTTCAGCCTTTAATTCCATTTATAGAATCTTTAGGTCTCGAGTCTAGGCACTTAGCCATTGCCATGGCTTCCCACGCTGGCGATGCCACCCATGTCGAAACGGTCTTAGAATTACTGGCTCGAGCCAAAGTGGATTCGGCATGGCTAAAATGTGGCACGCACACGCCATTTGACGCAGCTACCCGTAAAGAAATGCGGGTGATTGGGATTAAACCTTCTGTGCTGCAAAATAATTGCAGTGGTAAACACGCGGCAATGCTGGCGGCTTGTGTGGTCAAGGGCTTACCAACCCAAACGTATTTTTTACCCGAACACCCGTTGCAACAAGAAATTCTAAGCGTTGTACAAAAATGTTTTGACACCCCAGAACTGGGCATTGGTATAGATGGTTGCAGTGTGCCGTGTTATCAAGTCTCGCTCGAGAAGGCAGCGCTTGGCATGGCGCGATTGTCCGAACCACAAAGTTTACCCGAGTACGAAGGTGGTCTCGAGTTGGCATACAACGCCATGCGAGCGCATCCGCATTTGATTGCTGGAACAAACCGCACCGATACGGTCTTGATGCAGAGCCAGAACAACTTGGTTTCTAAAATTGGGGCAGAAGCAATTAACTTAATGGCGGTGCGTGATTCTCAACATGGCAACATTGGCATTGCTACAAAAATAGAGGATGGTTCGGAACGGGTCTTAGAAGTAGCACTGCATAGGGTCCTGACGCAATTAGGTGTACTGAGTCACCCCGAAGCCTTAGCTGCATGGCAAGCCCCAATCCTCAAAAATCATGCTGGCTTAGAAGTTGGGCAGTACCAAGCCGCTTTTGAGTTTATTTATTCGTGAATGTCCCTTGTTCTAAAACTCCAAACCATAATTGCGGCGAACACCAGCCCGTACACACCCGCCGCGCCAACCGACCACCAGATTTTATCCCACTCGAGAACAGGTAGCACATTACTGGGAATAAATTCACCTAAGCCAGAATTTTGTAAGGATTGCCCAATTAAACGCTGTCCTAAGTTTAGGTTTGGGGTAAAGAAAAAGCGTGTCCATTCCTCGAGGGTTTGGCGCAGTCTATCGGCTTGAAAGGCAGCATTTAAGGGCGAGACACGGTTGAGTTGAAAAACGATACTGGCGGTTAAAATCCCTTCGATTAAAGAAGGCAGCACCACTACACCAATCACGGCGAGGGCTGGGGAAGCAAATAACCAACTGATTAAAAACCCAAGGGCAAGCGGCGCAGCCAAAACCAGCCATTGCAAAAAGGCAATCAGGAAAAAACTACCCCAATCCCCAGCAAAACTCGAGGCAAACCCAAGCGGAATAGCAATTGCCCCAAAAACAACCCCACCAAGAATTCCAGCCAGAATAATTGAACCGAGAATCAGCATTCCTGTTATAAATTTTGCTGCCAAAACCCGCATTCGGTCTGGATTTGCCACCAAAATGGTTTTCCACATCTTAAAGGTGCGTTCTTCACCGACCAAGAAAATCCCAACTACGGCGGCTAAGGGCAGCAGCATGAGCGGCAGTAAACCGCCAATACCGTTGCGTGCCAAACTGTACGGCGAGGCAATCTCGGAAATGGCTTTTGCCACTGCGTCGCCTGTGTCCACGACTGTTCCCGAAACTCGGCTGGTCACAAAACCTGCTGTGACTAACTGAATGAGCGGCGCAATGATGCCAAATAAAATAATTAAAACCCAGAAACGCTTCTTCTTAAATGCCTTAAAAACCTCAGCCCCAATCATCTCGAGCATTATTTCACCCCTCCAGCGTTGCCTTGGTCGCCAATCACTTCTAAATACAGGCTTTCTAAGTCCGTTGATGCGCCAATTTGTTCATGGCGTTTGAGTTGGGTGAACATCACCCCGCCCTGCACCAAAAGCGGCGCAAGTCGGTAAGCGGCGGCTTTCGGCACACGAAAAGACAGACCGCTTTGCATTAACTCGAGGCTTTGAATGTAGGGTTCGCGGCGCAGCACTTCAAGCGCCTTGCTTGCATCGGTGGTCTCGAGGTGGTAGGTGCTGTCTAAGCCATCTACGCCAGCACTCGGGCGTAAATCATGGGTACTACTATCACGCAGTAACTTGCCTTTGTTGATAATCAGCACCCGAGGCGCAAATTTTTCGACTTCGGACAGAATATGGCTCGAGACAAAGACGGTGATGCCTTGGTCGCCAAAGCTCTTAATCACTTCGCGCAGTTCGGCAATTCCTTCGGGGTCAAGCCCGTTAGCGGGTTCATCGAGCATCAGTAATTTGGGGCTGGACAAAAGCGCCCGCGCCAATCCAAGGCGTTGCCGCATTCCTTGGCTGTATTTGGCAACACGGTCTGCGCCTCTGGCTTTCATACCGGTTAATTCGAGGGTTTCTTCGATGCGGGATTCAGAAATGCCACCGTGTAATTTGGCAGCATAACGCAAATTATCGCGCCCAGAAAGATAGGGATAAAATGAAGGCTCTTCAATCATTGCGCCCATGTGCTTTAAGGCATCGCTTGGCACGGACTTACCAAGCAGTTTGACATTGCCACCGGTTGGGCTAATTAAGCCAGCTATCATTCGCATGGTTGTGGTTTTACCCGCCCCGTTAGGACCCAGAAACCCGACCACTTCACCCGAATTTAAGGTAAACGAAACATCGTCTACCGCCGCTCGAGTCCCATATTTTTTAGAGAGGTGATTAACCTCGAGAACAACACTCATGAACGTATTTTACGCGGTTTAACTGGGATTTGTCGTCGTACCAATGATGGAGAACTGCACAATTAAGAAAAACAATATGACATTGTCTTGTTGGAATCAGTACCAAAAATTCAAAAAGGGATTTATGGACGCAAAGAAAAAAATGTTGATGGCTGCACGTCAATCATTTCAGGTCTACAATACCAATATAAATACAGAAAACAACTTTTTTTCTGATCAAATTGACATGCAGGAATTACTAACGTTACAAAACAGTCAAATGTTACTCGGTCAGCGTCGCATGGAATTACTTGCAGAACTCGAGATGTTTGATCCGAGCGTTGTCAATATCACACAAATGCTGAAACGAATTTGCGAAGTCGCTTCGCAATTACTGCCTGCCACAGGTGGGGTGAGTGCAATTTTATGGGATGCAAAAACACAAACGTTTGATGTGGCAGCAACTACCGTGCCAAAACAAAATCCCGATGAAGTGGTTCATAAAATTCGTACATCGGGTGGGGCAACCCGTTGGGTAGTGGATAATGCTGCTGACATTATCGTTCCAAACATCATAGACGATCCTTTTAATGCCAATTCATTACTGCACAGCTATAATCTCAAAGGCTATGTTGGTACACCGATTAAAGATGAACGTCAAGTGCTTGGGGTGCTGTACTGCTTGAGTCTGGAAGTGCTACAAATCTCACCTGACGACCTCAATTTCTTACATGTTCTTGCCCGCCGCGCCGCCGCCGCCATCCGATTAACCCAGCACTTTGCCGATATGTACGAACATGCCAACACCGATACACTGACAGGATTATCCAATCGGCGTTTACTACAACAATTTGGTCAACTTACCCTAGCTAGGCACAAACGAAGCCAATCGAATTTTAGCGTCATCAGCCTTGACCTTGATTCATTCAAAAATATCAATGACACTTACGGACACTCTATCGGCGATGCTGTCCTACAAAAAACCGCCCTGATTCTGCTCGAGAATAGCCGTCATGGAGATGTGATTGCACGGTTTGGCGGCGAAGAATTTATGCTAATCCTACCAGAAACCAATCTAAGCCAAGCCAAAAAAGTAGCTGAGCGCATCCGAAAAGCCATTGCCAACACACCTTTTGATACTGCAAAAGGCAACATTCAAGTCACAGCAAGTTTTGGAATTGCCAGTGGCGTACCAACGGCTGCTCAGCAACTCGAGGATTTCTTCACCAGTGCTGACCAAGCCATGTACCAAGCCAAGCGTCGGGGTAAAAACCGAATCAGTAGCAAGCAAATGCGCTAAATTCGAGCCTCGAGATTTGCTTTGACCATAGCCCATTCGGACTTAATGACACTAAACACCAGATGGTCACGCACCGAACCATCCGAGCGAATTCGGCACTGCCGACGCAGACCCTCTTTGATTGCCCCGATTTTTTGTAAGGCAGCCATTGAACGCGAGTTTTCCGAATCCACTGTAAATTGCACCCGATTTGCTCCAAGTAACTCGAAGGCTCGAGTCAGCAATAATAACTTAGATTCGGCATTGGCAAAACCACCCCAAAAGGCGGGCATTAAGACCGTACCAATTTCTAGGCAAGCATTGGCTACCTGCACATCAGCAAATAAAACCCGTCCAGCCACAGCCCCAGTTTTGATTATCCGCACTGCCCAATGAACACAACCAGGACGTGTTTTTTGTTGCTCGAGATGGGCTTGCATGGCTTCTACTGATTCAATTGGGATACTGCTGCTTGGACCCAAAAAAGTCGTCACTCGAGGCTCAAAAAACTCAAACATCGGTGCAGCGTGAAGCGCAGGGTCAAGCGGCTCGAGATGAATGTATTTGCCTTTAATTAGCACAGGCTCGAGCCAAGTTTCTTGGTTGGTCATGGCTTAGTCTGCCATAAAACCACAAGCTGGACAAGTAAAACTCACTGCATTTCCAAAACATGACGTAAATTCTGAATAATTTTTTGGAACGTTCCACTTGGTAATTTCTGGACTCGTTGCTCGAGTTGAGATTTATCAATGGTTTGCACTTGCGAAACATTGACTACCGAAACTTGCGGTAATCCTGATTCAAGCGGCTCGAGTTGTACATTCAAAGGAATACTTGTCAAGGCAAGATTAGACGTAATAGCCACAATAATAACTGTATTTAAGTTACTTTGATTGATTGCGTTGGTTTGAATAATCAGCACTGGACGACGAAAACCAGGACTCGAACCCACAGGATTAGAATTGAGTTGCGCCCACCAGATTTCGCCACGTTCAATTACCATTCAACCCGCTCCAACATCTGTACAGCATGAGCTTGCCATGCAGTGTCTTGGTCAATAGCACCATTTTCAATGGCTTGGTTAATACGCTCGGTCAAGGCATTTTGCTCGAGTTCAAACAACATTTTTTCAAGTGCCTGAGTATACAAAGCGCTGCGTGATAAATCGCGTTCTATGGCGATTTTTTCGAGTGCCTCAAAAGTTTTATTGGGAATTGAAATAGCAACTTTCATACCATGATACTACCACAAGTCATACTCGAGCCTCGAGCCTGTGCTTTACGCCCAACCATTCAGACTTTAATACGCTGTACATCACGCTATCACGCACAAAACCATCGGCACGAATTTGATATTGGCGCAAGACTCCTTCACGCACTGCCCCCATTTTAGCCATACTGCCTTGGCTGCGCTCGTTACGCACATCCACCTTAAATTGCACCCGATTGACTTGCAAGACTTCAAAAGCCCTAGTCATCAGCAACAATTTCCCTTCTGGATTCGCCATGCTGCCCCAAAAGGCGGGCATCAGCATCGTGCCAATCTCGAGCCATTTATTAGCTTCGTTGATTTCTGAGTACGAAATTCGCCCAGCAACCGCGTTCGTCCCCTGTATCCGCACTGCCCAGTTCAGGCGCTTAGGATTTGTCCTGAAATAACTTCCCAAATTGGAAACGACGAAATATCATTTCCTAGCAGGACAGACACAGGGGTCTGTCCCTACAAAAATCATAAAAATACGTCAGGTAGGGGCGGACCCCCGTGTCCGCCCTGTGA
>JANNVX010000042.1:0-28815 GCA_031414595.1 Deinococcales bacterium | reverse complement strand
TCACAGGGCGGACACGGGGGTCCGCCCCTACCTGACGTATTTTTATGATTTTTGTAGGGACAGACCCCTGTGTCTGTCCTGCTAGGAAATGATATTTCGTCGTTTCCAATTTGGGAAGTTATTTCAGGACAAATCCTAAGCTCGAGCCTAGGCTTTCCTTTAACTGCACTGGTCAAAACCCACATCAGCACCTAACCAAAAGTTGTGTAGGCTCGAGCCAGCCGTTTGCAAATTCAGTTCAGCACGTGATTCACGTTAATGTGAAGAATGTAATAACATTGTAAGAAATCTATGCTAAACTCTTTTCAGTTCGCGGAAATCTTAACCACGAACCATCTGCACCATCGGCTCGAGAGCGCCTATTGCTCGAGAGCAAACCAGGAGATAGCCATGAAAAACCGTAGTGTAAAAGGCTTTACGTTGATCGAACTTTTGATTGTTATTGCAATCATCGGTATTCTTGCCGCAGTTTTAATCCCACAACTCTTGGGCGCACGTGTCAGTGCTAACAAGAAAGCTATTCAAGCTCACAGCTCGAATGTTTATAAAGCACTTAATGCCGCTTTGGCTGATAATGCTTCTGCTACTGCCACTTCAATCGCTACGGCGGCTGGTACAGACTGCAAAATTGCTCTTGCTTCATTTGCTTCAACAACTTACGGTTGGAAAGCCGCTCCAGGTGCTATGGATACCTGTACAATTGCACCTTCAGCTTCTGGTAATGATTTCGTTGTAACGGCTTCTGGTAGTTCAGCCGCTGACAATTTCACCTCCGTTAACGGTAACTAAACTCAGGTTATACCTGTATAAAAGCCCCAAAACCTAGGTTTTGGGGCTTTGGAGATTTATGAAAACTCAAGGGTTTACACTCATTGAGTTACTCATTGTAATTGCCATCATCGGAATTTTAGCCGCCGTACTAATCCCGCAATTACTTGGTGCAAGAACAACCGCCCTGAAACGGGCTTTGCAAATCCACAGTGCCAATGTTTACAAAGCAGTCACAGCCCTTTATGCAGATTCAGATAGAATCAATCAAGCCGACCTTGCCACCAAAGCCACAGCCGATTGCTTACAGGCTGTTCCAAACATTACCTTAAACAGTACCGTCTATAACTATGGTTGGAGCAAAGCACCAAGTATTGCTGTTAGTTGTATTGTCACTCAAACATCCGATGGATTTAATGTTGCAATTACGGGGGATACTCAAATTGGTGGAATAGTTGCAGTCAATGGCGCTTTACCGTAATAATTAAATGCTATGCACTATGGGCTAATGAATATTCATTAGCCCTTTTTAGTTGTACACTTCATGTAAAGTCAACTTTGATGTCGGGTTTTGCAGAAGCTGCTCCCAAAACCACCATGACTAAGGCTTCAATATTTGGTGGAATAAACCATGTCAAAAGAAATATGGCATAGACTAAAACACCTACGGACAGAGGATTCAGAACTCCTAGACCACGTAGAGCATGGAAGAAAATTGCAATATAAATAAGCAATCCTGGAATCCCCCACATTAAACCAATATCAAGAACTTGATTGTGCGCCTTCCATAAAAGAATACCTATTGAAGTTGTTTTTTTATCTGCTGTCATTACTGTAAATAATGGATTTAATTCTCCTACACCAATCACTTTAATAAAGGTCATCCCCAGTTCCAGCTTTAGGCTTTCTTTTATTTCTTTTTCACTCAAAAACTGATAAAAGAAATGATTAAAATGCGCTCCACCCCAGCCAAAAGGCTTTGCTTGGATGCCTCCAATCGCGGCTTTCCAGAGGATTGAACGTGTGGAAAGCGTAGTTCCGGATTCAACTGCTCTAACTGTAACCCCACTTGTTTGTAAAACTTGAATTCCCACAAACACCCCAACCCCAATAGCCAGAACTGCCAGAAACGTTGTTACCAAATTTTTTGTTTTCCACCAACAAAAAGGAATAACCAAAAGTAATGAAAGCCACGGAGCGCGATGCGAGGCGATACCTAGCAAGATACTGGTTATGAAAATAGGAATTCCTAACCATTTTTTTCCATGAAACCACAATGCAAGAGCAGTACCTACCCCAAATGCAATAGTACCCATCAGGTGTCCACGTCCCAAGAATGTGACTACGGGTAAGGCAACAGGGTTCATACCTACTAAAAAGATACCTTGACCTAAAATATACTCAGCAAAGGCAAAACAAACCAGTAGACCTGTTACGGCTACAAATGCCCAACCCAATCTGATTGGCAAACTATTGTCTCGAATACTTTGTAAATACACCAAAACCAAAATGATCATTTGAACACAAGTCCAAAGTGCGCCATC
This sequence comes from Deinococcales bacterium, assembly GCA_031414595.1. Classification (GTDB taxonomy): domain Bacteria; phylum Deinococcota; class Deinococci; order Deinococcales; family JAAFIG01; genus JAAFIG01. The sequence goes on along the minus strand of JANNVX010000042.1, from coordinate 26,503 downwards.
CGAACTATCGTGTAGCGTACCCGTAAACGATAACCCTGGATACCGAGAAAATAAAGATACAAGCAACGTCCAGCCTGCAAAAAGCAATGCCAGCAGTACAATAGGATGTTTTATAAGGGCTGTTGGTAATCGCTTAATATCAGAAAATCTTAAGTTTGGATGTGCAAACCACTCGAGTACAAGACCAACCAGCATCCATATAATCGCAATCCACATATTGGGTAAGTCTGTGTCTCCCATCAAATATGGAATAGGGATAAACCAAAAAACATAAATAGGCAAAAAAGTCACCCACCACCACTGTTGAACACGATTCACCGTGCTAGTATACGGCGGATTTTGCATTCATGAACACTTATCAAGAACCCAAACAATTCTTAGCCAAAGGTTCTTGGTTACTTGTATTTGCCTTTGCATTTAGCTTTATCTTTTTCCCGGGGGCATTATTTTATCGTCCTGTTATTATTGAACAAGAAAATCTTTTTCAAGCTACTGAACTCTTTTTAATGCTTCCCAAGCTCCTTTTTCTTGGCGTTCTGACCCTGCTAGGTTTTTCGGAGTGTCGTTCGAGTATAGATTTTAAGCACCCTTTGGTTCGGGTCGTGGGTGTTTATTTTCTGTTCGTACTGATCTCGAGTTTACTTTCTAAAGATCAGTTGACCTATGTGTTACTTGGCGCTCGAGGTCGGTTTGATGGTTTGCTTTATCAGACTTTTCTTTGTTTGTTTATTGTTTCTGCTTGGCAAACACTCAGGAACTTGCCAGATTTGCGAAATCGTTTGGTGTTTTGGTTATTGTTGGGTGGATTAATTCAAGCCATTATTTTTATTGGTCAGTATTTTGGTTTTGATCCTTTAACGCTGGCGCGTCGTTGGCAACCTCTAGCAGTTCACACTGGTTTGTTGGCACATCCTGGTTTTGTGGCTGGTTTTTTAATGCCTTTGTTGTTAATTGCTGTGGTTCAAATAGATTCTTTTAAAAAAACAAAATGGTTTTTATATGTTTTTTTGTTATTTAATGCCGTCACAATTTCGTTAATCAGTAATCGGACTTCGTTGCTGGCATGTGTTTTGGGATTGGTTGGGATTTTATTGGTTCGACGAACTTGGCAAAGTCTAGTTTTAACGGGGGCAGTAGTTCTAACGCTATTTTATGCTCGAGCTATTCTACCTCAACCAGATACTTTGCGTGATTTACAGGACTCTACGACAACAACAACACGGTTCATGATGTGGAGGCTGACCCTTAAACTTTTACCCCAAATTGCAGGTGCGCCTTGGATTGGAGGCGGTTCTGATGCGCTTCGTTTAGCTCAGTTACGAAATCCACCTGTGGAAGATTTGACAAATTTAACCCGAGTTGAACTCGGATGGACAGAAAAAACGGTTCTAAAAAAAGTCGAAGTGATTCCTGGGGCTGGTGAAACTGAACGCGACCAGATGTTAAGAATAGAATTTGTGAAATTGGAGGGTAAACCAGCACGTTATATTGATCTTGAATTTAGTTGGGATAAAGCCCATAATTTTTGGCTTGACCGTCTGGTGGCTTACGGCATTTTTAGCGTTTTCATTTGGTTATATATTTATCTTTATCCAATTTACTGGTCATGGCGTTTTGGAAGCCAGTCTGACAAAATTTGGACATGGGTTCTCATTGGAATTCTGTTTTATTACTTGACATGGTTTCCAGCAATGCAGGTTGAACCCATCCATGTGGTGGTGGCACTTATGGCTTGGGTTGGGATTGAACGCGCTAAAGCCATTCCAGACCCACAACAAAAAAGTGCAGTGCCTCTCGAGGACACTGCACCTACAACCTAAAACTTAGGGCTTAAGCTCGAGCGTAACGCCAGTCCCCCAGTCACTCGAGGCTTGACTCATAGGAATATCTAAGCCATCGCGCCAGAGCGAAAGTAAATTATCGTAATCCTTCGAGAACGGGTCGCCGCTCTGTCCCATTGGGTGAATGTAACGGCTTTTATTCAGGCTCGAGAAGTCAAAAATACTGCGGTAACTTGGTCCTGAACGTTGGATAAACGTTTCTTGGTTGTAATTGCCAACATTGACCGTCAGGCGGCTGCCATTGGCGGGAATACTGCGATTAACAAAAAATCCAATCGTTGGATTACTGCCAATCGTGGCGTTGAATTGGGCAATATGAACCCTGCGCCATGTCCATTCAGCAGGGCTGCTTCCTAGTTGCTTTTCTAAGGCTGCTGCTCCATTCTCGAGGGCGTTTTGCATGATTAAAGCACAGGTCTCGAGGGCGGCGGTGCGTTTGTCGTCGCAGTAAGGGCTGCCTTTGGTGAAGGCTGGAATCAGAAAATTGGGTTCATCATAGTATTTGCTGCCGATTTCGTCTTCGAGTACACGGGTTAATTCGCGGTAGTAAAAAGCAAAGGCAGTTGCGCCTGTGCTGTCAATGCCCGCTTTGTTATCCCATTGCTTGACTTCGTTTTGCATGCGTTTAGCAGCATCAGATTTTGCGGTCAGTGCCAGTAAGCCAGGTATCAATTCCCTCGAGACAAGGCTTTCGTTGTCGGCTTGGGCGGCTCGCATCGTGGCAACCGTGTGCTTTGGGGTCTCGAGAATCAGTTCGCGGATGCGCTGGGCGCGGTAGCCTTCGGTGTAGGTGCTGTATTCGGTTTGGCTTGCGCCAAAGGGCAGGGTGCGGTTGTTAGCGGTGACAATAAAACCCTCGCGTGGATTAAAAACATTGGGCAGGTTTTCAAAGGCAGCGTAACCATTCCAATTTGCACCACTGCTGGCGGTGGCAGGAAAACGCCCATCCCAGTTGCGAACAGGGATTTTACCGGGCGCATAGTAACCGATATTGCCCGTGTCATCGGCATAAACAAAGTTTTGTTGCGGGGTCACGTAGCGGCGCATGGCGGTTTTGAAATCATCCCAGTTTTTCGCATAATTAAAGCCAATAAAGGCATCTAAAGTGGTGTCGTTCGGTTCGAGTGCCACAAAGCGCAGGGCAATGGCTTGGGTATCTGGGAGCTTTACACCAACGGCTGCAAGGTCTGAAATAATTGGACCGTAAGCACTGCTGCGAATCGTGTACTTTTCTTCTTTGCCGCCAACCTTAAAAATTTCTTCTCGAGACTCGATTTTGACCATACCGCTTGGGGTTTTATACGCCCCATCTTTGACCTCAAGTACAAACAAGTCTTGGGTGTCTGGAGCAGTGTTGGTTGCGCCCCATGCAATGCGTTCGTTGCGCCCAAGAACCACACCAGGAACGCCGGGCAGGGTTGCGCCAATGGCGGATAGCGTATCGCCTTTAATGTCGGCTAAGTACCAGAGGCTTGGGGCTTGGAAACCAAGGTGCGGGTCGTTGGCTAAAAGCGGCTTGCCGGATTCGGTTCTAGAGCCAGATACGACCCAATTGTTACTGCCTAAGCCGTCTTCGTAACCCACCCCGTATTGTTCGCGCAGGGTTTTAGCGGTGGCTTCTACGGTTTGCATGGCGGTGGCTAAAGCTGCCGAAATCACGGCGGGTTTGGTGGCTGGCGGCTCGAGTCCAGCAATGTTTAATTTGCCTTTGTAATCGTCTAAACGCAGGATGCTTGGGTAGGGCTTGGTGTATTGGGGTTTAAGGGCATTAAAACCAGCGATGCCAACCTTACGTGCAATCTCCGAGTTCTCGAGTTCGCTGTTCCAATTGCTGCTTAAATTATACGCCAGCATTTTTGACCAGACCAAACTATCGGCGGGTTTCCAAGGCTCTGGTTTTGCACCAAGTAAGCCAAACTCGAGCGGCAGATTGCCTTGGGCAATGACGGCGTTTACGCCAGCCGTGTATGCCTCGAGAATGGCTTTACTGCGTGGCTCGAGGGCAGGGTAGGCTGCTTCGGCGGCGCGGTAAAAGCCCCAGGTACGAAGGAATTTATCTTGGTCTAAGGCGGCTGCCCCAAGAATTTCAGATAAGCGCCCAGCCCCTGTGCGGCGGTTCAGTTCCATTTGCCAAAGTCGGTCTTGGGCATGAACAAAACCTTGGGCATAAAAGGCATCAAGGTCGGTTTTTGCTCGAATATGCGGCACGCCCCATTGGTCTTTGGTGATGTTTACAGGGGCAGTTAATCCCCGAATACCTTGAGTGTTTAAGACGGCTGGACTACAAGCAACCATGACCGCAACGCCTAGGAGCGTCCCCGATACAATTCTCTTTTTCATGTGTGTCTAGTTTAAGCCTGTTTTTGTCTGCGGCGCAAGGATAGGTGTTACTGTGCTGTGCAGGCTGTGGTTGTACAGCTAAAGCCTTTACTCGGTGGCTCGAGCAAAACTGTATTACCAAGGCTGACATTAACTCCAGCCCCAAGGACATTGAGGTCAAAGGCTAAATTTGCCACTGACTTTGTACCAATCGACATCACGGCTAACGGATTGGAATTGGCAGGATTAAAGTTGAGGTTCATAAAGGCTTTGCTGTCGATGTTTGGACCAGCCACGCCGTAAACCTTAATGCCGACCAAAAGTTTAGCAAAAACCTCAGCCGTACCGTTGATTTGGGTCTTGTAGCTAAAAGTTGGAGTCAGACCAAAAGTTGGTGGCGTATTGGTGGCTGTCCACGGATTCTGAGCGCCACGAACATACTTAATTCCATATTTCATATTGCTCAGGCTGGCTTCAATACTGGCTTTAGCGCTTACCGTACCATCGACTGTCATGCGGTAGCCAATGACTGGCTCGAGGGTCACAACAATCACGACTGGAATTGCACCAATCAAAAAAGTGCGGTTATAGGAAATTGGTTTTTTAAGAATTGGGATAATCGTTTCGGGCTTACCCGCACCGACTGTTGCCGCAAAATCGCCATTTAACTTGACCTTAAATGTTCCACCCATACCAACTTCAAAGCGTTCAACCGAGCCATTGGAGAATTTTAGGTTAAAGGTCGGTTGCAAATTATTTTCGACATTGCCTGAGACTTTGAGCGTGGCTGCTCCAAATACAAAAGTTCTTTCGGTAAAACTTAAAATCAGCGATTGGGGTCGAGCCACATTGGGTTGCAAACTGACCCCTGCCTCGAGGTTGGCTGGCAAAATTTCTGCTCCAGCAAAGTCAAGGCTGCCAAAATCCATATTGACTGTACCTTTGGTGATGGCGGTCTCGAGGCTTGAGGGCGTGGTTTCGATGTAGACCTTAGCGATGTCTTGGGGGCGTGCGCCAACTGCCCCCAGCGTGGTGATTTTACTGATTTTTCGGATGATGCCATCGTTACAATTGCTGGCAACCGTGTCGCCGACCACTAAGCCACTTGGGTCAGTCAGTAAACGATTCGGTTCGACGGCATCGATGCTGCTTGGGTCTATTGCTTTAAAAGCTGGCGCAACCGCAATTAAGTCGGCTGGGTCTTGAACCACACTCGAGGCGGGTTGAACGGCGGCGGCGATACAAGCTGGGGGTGGTGTGACCAAATTACAAGCCAACATACCAACCATTAAAAAAGCGGTTAGGGCAGCGTAACCTTTCATGGTGTCACCTCAATGGCTGTCTCAGCCAAATCTACTTGGCTGGCGCGACTGCTTTCAATGGCGGTTTTAACGGCGACATCCAATTGTCCTTGGTCAAATTTACCGCGTGGCAGGGTTTTAATTGGCGCATTGGTATAAATTAGAATCACACGGTTATTGCCCGTTGGCGTACCGACCACATAAGCAGCTTGGGCGCTGCCTTGACGGTCATCGGCTCGAGGGAAAACGTGTTTACCCGTACTCAGTTGCAGATTGCTCTCGAGCGGCACGGTATTGCCCGTTGCCCCATAAGAAATCAGGGTCAGGTAGCCAGATTGCGAAACTGCAAAGCCAAACCGAACTTGCTCCCCAACTTTATAACTGGCAGCCTCACCCTTATCTGGTAAAAAGTTGCTAATCACATTAACATTGGCGTAACTCGAGCGGTCTAAACGGGCTGGAGCGCAAGCCGCAAGTACAATCAATCCAAGTAAGAAAAAATAACGCATCCTAAAAGTCTACTGCGTTTTTACTTATTTACCGTGAGGAATTCTATATTTGCTGTTTAGGACTCACTCATCTTTGTCACGTAAACCAAAAATAATCGCTTCTAGTGCCTCTGGTTTTAGCAGTGCAATTAAACCCGGACGGGTTTTGATGATGCTTTCTTTCTCGAGGTCACGCAAAACCCTTGTAATCGTTTCGCGGCTGTTGCCTGTGCGGTTGGCAAGGTCTTGATGGGTAAATTCTAGGGTCGGTAATCCGTCCTTGCCGCTCTTGAAGCCGCCTCGCAAGTACAATCCTTGCAGTGCATAAGCAACACAGGCTTGGGTACTGGCAAAAGAAAGCATTTCGACTTCGCGGTTCATATCGCCTAAGCGCTTGGCTAGAATTCTGGTTAAGTTCCATAGCACATGCGGGTGTCTATCGAGAATGGCTTTCAGGTCTTCGCGGTAAATCACCAGTGTCGTCACTTGGTCTATGCAGTAGGCGGTAGCGCTCCGCAAGGTACTCGAGATGACCGCCATTTCGCCAAGTACCTCTGGGCTGCTGAGGATGGTAAAGATGCGTTCACGTCCCTCTAAATTCGCCCTCGAAACTTTGACCCGTCCTTCAACAATCATATAGACCGCTTCTCCGGGGTCGTCTTCTCTAAAAATCTCGGAATCTGGGGCAAAGTTTCGGATGGTGGTGGCTTCAAGCGCCATTTTAATGGCTGCTTCTGGCGCTCCGCTAAACAACGAAGAACGCTCTAGCCCCGAACGGATGGTGTCCACAAAAGGATTTTAGCACGTGTGGTATGTTTTTTATCGTTATGGTGTTTTCACTCGAGGTCAGAGCCATTTTTCATCGTTTTCCAAGTACAGGTGATGTCCTGCAAGGCGTTAGTTTTGCCCTAGAAGCGGGTTGTGTTCTGGCTGTTTTAGGTCCTTCAGGCAGTGGTAAAAGTACCTTGCTGCATTTACTGGGAGGTTTAGAAGCCCCGACTTCTGGCGAAGTGATTTGGGGAGGAAGTAGCCTTATTGGTGTGAGCCAAGAAAAACTAGCCAAACGCCGTGCCAAAGAAGTCGGCTTTGTTTTCCAACATCATTATCTGCTCGAGGATTTAAGCACTTTAGAAAACGTGATGTTGCCAAGCCTGATTGCAGGTGCGCCCAATCAAGCTCGAGCCAAAATGCTACTCGAGCGGGTAGGGTTACAAAACCGTGCCAATGCGTATCCGCGTACCCTGTCTGGTGGCGAGCGCCAACGTTGTGCTTTGGCAAGGGCGCTGGTCACAAAACCCAATTTTGTTTTAGCAGATGAACCGACGGGCAGTTTAGACCGTGCCAATGCCGAACGGGTTTTTGCGCTGCTGGTGGATTTAGCTCACTATGAGCAGGCAGCAGTGGTGATTGTCACCCATGACGAAGCCCTTGCTGAGAAAGCAGACCGAATCATTCGGCTCGAGGATGGACAGATTAAAGGCTAGAAGGAAAGAAAAAAGAGGAAACCCTTTAGGCTTCCTCCTTCCTCTTTTCTCTGATTTTATTACTTGCACTTCAAGGCAATGGATGCTTTTTCCGCCTCTTTGTATTGCCCTGCGCCACCAGCAAATTGAATGGCTTTGGCATAGTTTTTACAAGCGTCTTCTTTTTCGCCTAGGGCTTCGTTGGATTGTCCTAGCCAATACCAATACAGTTCGTTGTCTACATTCAAGAAGACAGAACGGCTAAATTGGGCTTTGGCATCTTTGGCTCTGCCGAGTTGTAAGTATGCCCTGCCTAAGAAATACGAGTTTTCATGGTAAATCGCACCTGTGTCGGCTTTTATGGATTGCTCGAGTGTTGGGCGTGCCAAATTGAGATTGGTTTGTAAAAACAAGACAATGCCGTATTGCCCAATCACAAAGGCATTTTTGCAACGGGTCGCACCACATAGATTATAGGCTTGGGTGGCTTGGTCGGCTGCTAAATCGAGGTCGCCCTTTTCGTTACGGGCGCGATAAGCTCTGGCTAAATAGGCTCGGAATTCGGCATCTCTTGGCATGATATTGACGGCGCGTTTTAGCACTTCGATGGCTTTATCAAGTTTATTGGTCGAGACGTACAAAGCCCCTAAATTAAAAAGAATCACGGCCGAATTTGGTGATAATGCCACAGCCCGTTCAAAACTTTCTATTGCTTTGGTGGCATCGCCTCGGTCCTTAAAAATTGTGCCTCGCATGTTGTAAACGGCGGCTTTGCTATCGTTGGTGGTGGTAACCCGTTCAGCATCATCAAGCACTTTGAGGGCTTCGTCGAGCAGCGAAGTTAAACGGCTGCGGTCACTCGAGGAACGCCACTGAAAACGGTAGGCATCGGCTAAGGAAACATAACAACGCCAGTATTTGCCATCCACCGAAATACATTTTTTAAGATGTTCAACTGCCGGAGAAAAGAGTTTCAGCTTGGTTTCGGTGCTCCCAAGCCAATGCAGTGCTTCGGTGTTATTGGGTTCTAAGGTGACACAACTGCTAAAAGCAAGATAGGCTTGGTCTGTTAAGCCTTGTCCAAGGTAAATTTTACCCAATGGCATGTATTGCACACAGGTGTTTTGGCGAGCAGGTGTGGTCGGTTGTTGGGTTTGTGCCAAGGCTGGCAGCAAAGCAGTGCCTAAGAGGGCGAAAAGCATAATTTGGAAACGTTGAAGCACAAGTTCTCCTTGGTTTGAATACCTCGAGTGGCAGCTTAAGGTATTCGTGGTGTTTTCTGCCCGTAGGCTTGGTATCGGGCAGAAGTTTACGAAGCCGACCTTGGCATCGGGTGAAGTGTGCGTGAGAAGCGTGGGTTATTAAGGACAGACGAAGGATAAAAGAGAAAAATTAGCGCTTTGGTGTCCATACTTTGGCGGCTTGATTGCGCTCAAAGTGATAAAACTGGTTACTCGAGACTGGTTGCCAGTCGCTCCAGATGCCATCAGGGTATTGGATTCGCACTTGGGCGGTTTTGTTTGTGCCTAAGCCAAAATGTGTCCAGCCAAGTTGCCCACTGGCATGACCGCCACCAATCGTGATTTCTCGGCGCAGGGTTGTTCCATTCTCGAGTTTAAGTTCGACCCAACTGCCTATCGCGTTGCGGTTGCCTCCGGGTTGCAAAAGTTTTATTTGTAGCCAATTATTTTTAATCGTGTTGCGCCAAATTTCTGCCAAGTCCCAACGGTTGACCACGACTAAATCCAGAGCGCCATCTAGGTTAAAATCGCTCAACATTGCACCGCGTCCGCGTTTACCACTGGCAACACCGGCTTGGTCGCCGACTTCGAGAAATGTACCATTTGGTTGTTGTAATAATAAATTATTGGGGTCGGACATGGCAAAGTCTGGCATTGAAGCGACGTTGCCTTTAGCCACAAATAAATCGGCTCGAGTGTCGTTATTGACATCTTCAAATTGGGCGTGCCAACCCGTGCTTGGGTGGGTGTTATCACCCGTGTATGGGCGGTGGGCAGTTACTCCCCTAGCAAAAGCAACATCGGCGTACTGTGGTCGGCTGGCATCTTTGGCTAGGATTTGTAATTTTTGGTCTGCCATGCTGGTCAGGTAATACTCGGGCAGACCATCGCCGTTTAGGTCATGACTGGCAATACCCATACCCCAAATTTGTAAACGCCGCCAACCTTCGTCTTCGGTGTATAAACGCGGTACTTGGTTAGGGTCTACTTTCCAGAGTTGTTCTTGACCACCCTTGTAATATTCGCGGTCGTTAGAAACCCGCAGACTTGGTGTGCCAGACCTGTTCCAATCAGAAAACAACATAGATAAGGCGCAGTAACTTGGGCGCAGAGGGGTTGGCGCAGCGTAAGCCGTACTCGAGGCTGGACGAATCAAGGTGTTATTGGTGCAACTGCCCCAAGGGTAATCGCTTTGGCTGCGGTCTATGTACGAACCAATAGCAAGCGTTGGTAAGGTTTGCCCGCCCTCCCAAGTGGCAGAAAAAGCCGTGTGCCAAGCATCTTCGGTTGTAAAATTCCAGAGCCTATTGGCATTCTCGAATTTACAAGCACCCAAACCACGAAAAAGCACATTGTCACCGACCCGTAAAACCATCAGGTCGGTGTTGTCATCTGCATCCACATCAAGCGGATATGCGCCAGTTACTTGGCTTAACTCGAGACCAGAAAGCATTCTCGAAAAACGCAGTGTTCCACCACGTCTTGATAAATTTCGGTAAAGTGTGGCTGGGTTTGTGCCACCCGCTATAAAAATTTCGGGGTAGGCATCTCCGTCGCAATCAAAAACGGCTGTGCCACCACCAACCATATATTCCCAATCGCCCTCATAACGATCCACAATGCCACTTGAAGCTGTTTCATCTATAAACTTGGGAATATCCAAGCTAGATTGTCCAACCGCCGCTACGCCCAGCATCAGCGCCAACACTCCAAAAATTGCAAATCGCATAAAACATAGCTTACCCTCGAGACTAAGCAGGGACAAGATGTGTCTGGACTCGACAGCATGGGGCTTGGTCTGGCATACTGCGTAGAGGAGGAATTATCATGCCAGAAATTGAATTGACCGCCGTTTTTTATGTGACCGTTCCCGACGACATAGACCCCGACGATGTAACAATAGAACTTAACGATGATGGTGTCGTTTCGTTCTTTGCCAACGACGAGGAAGTTGCTACGGCTGAGGACATCGAAGGTTATGAAACCGAAGGTGTCTACATGGAAGACGACGATGACGAAGATGATGACGATGAAGAAGATGATGATGACGAAGATTAAAAAATGACCCCGAATTCGGGGTCATTTTTTTGCACTCCAAATCAAAGCTCAGGACTCAAAGCTGATAGCCAAACTACCGTTCGACGGGCATTAAATCGGTATTGCTTTGCGGTATTGGTTTAGGTTCATGGTCATCGTCTCGAGGGTAAGCTGGAGCGCTTAATTCGTGGTAATCCAAGCCCTCAATTTCGGCTTGTGGTTTGACCCGCATACCGCCGCCAAAACGATCAATGGCTCGAAATAACAAATAACTGGTTGGGGCAACCCAGAGGATATTGGTGGCAATGCCAATCAGTTGTGCCACCATCTGTTGCCAATTGCCGTACAAAATACCTGTAACAGTGCTGTCAACACCATTAAAACCGCGTCCGTATGTGCCATCGGCAAAAATTCCAACACACAGCAAACCCCAAATCCCACAAATACCGTGGACTGGAATTGCGCCCACAGCGTCATCTATGCGCCACTTCTCGAGCAGTTCTGTTCCCCAAACCACCAATAATCCAGCCACTGCTCCAACTACCACACTGGCTGGTGCGCCGATAAACGCGCCCGAAGCGGTATTGGCGACCAAACCGCCAAGCATTCCGTTGGCAACCATGCCAAGGTCAATACGTCCGTTCAGGGCAGATGTATAAAATGCAGCCGCAACCATGCCAGCCGCCGAGCAAATCATGGCGCTGACTGCCACAGTCACAAAACGAATATCGGTGGCAGCTAAGGTTGAACCTGCGTTAAAGCCAAACCAACCGAATGCCAAAATGAAAGTGCCTAAAATTGCCAGTGGCAAATTATGGGCTGCAATTACTCGAGCCGTGCCATCGCGGTTAAAACGTCCAATGCGTGGACCCAAAACAAGGATGCCCATCAAGCTCATGACTGCACCCGTCAAATGCACCACCCCAGAACCCGCAAAATCCACATAACCATTGCCTAAACCCAAGTTCTTACCCAGTTGCGAAAGCCACCCGCCACCCCATGCCCAATTTGCGAACACAGGATAAATCAGGGTTGAAGCACCAAGTACATACAAAATAAAAGCACTCGAGCGCCAACGTTCGGCTAATGCCCCTGTCGGGATGGTCAGGGCTGCATCCAAGAAGACCAGATGAAAAAAGAACAAAGCAAAGGTTGCGACATCATAAGAATTGCCCGCTAAGCCAAAACCAGTGCAGCCTAAAAAACCCCATTTTTGATCGCCAATCGTTAGCCCCAATAAGCAATTAAGGTTATCACCGCCACCAAAAGCGGCTACGTTCCCACCTGAGCCGCCCATTTGCAGCCCAAAACCGACAGTTAAAAAACCAAGCACCCCTAAGCCGTAGACCAAAAGGTTCATCATCATGGTATGCCCAGCATTTTTGGCTCGAGTAAAACCAGCTTCGACCAGTGCAAACCCAGCCTGCATAAACATCACTAAAAACATCGCCACCATCACCCAGACAAGGTTTAAGGCAACTCGAGTCTGCCCTAGGATATTGCCTAAATCTTCGATGGTTAAAGGTGAATCGGGGGTTGGGTCAGTGATATTACCAATGCCACCCGTGTTTGCTCCGTTTGGGTCGGTGGCAAGTGCAAAACTGGTAAACCCCAACGCCAGCAGCAAAGGCAACCAACGCCGCAAGGTTTTAGCGGTCATGTATTTCGCCTCATTCGCGCCACCATAGATTTTAAGGAAACACGCATTCGCTCGAGCGAACCAAGCATGTCGCCGATTTCATCGTTGGATTCTACGGTCACACTGCGGTCTAAATCGCCTAGGGCAATACGGTTGGCTTGGTCGGTAGCCGAAATGATTGGACGCGCCAAACGACTTGCTAGGGCATTGGCTAAAAACAGCGCAAAAATAAAAATAATGCCTAGGGCAACTAAAAGCGGAACAATAGCTTGAATCACTCGGTTTGGAATTTCGGAGACAGAAAATATCACATGGACTTCGCCAATTGCACTTTCGGCTTGATTAGTGGATGAAGCCGGTGCAACCAGTTCTTCAGCTTTAATTTCGGCAACTGAACCAATATAGGGTTGACCACGAAAACTAATTGGACCAAAACCCAAACCTTGTGCCTCGAGTTCCTTAAATTGTTTTTCGAGTCCTCGAGCTTCGGCTATGGTCATATTATTGGTCGAAGCAACCGCCGCCAAAGCCCCATTTGCTCCAGATATTTCTAAAATTGTAGCTTCATAAATAACAGCTGCTGCTTCTGGAATTTGTTTTAAGTCACCTTCAGCTTCGGCTTGGAGTTCGGCTAAAGCGGCTGGAGCAGGTAATTGTTCGATAAGCCCAAAGTTAGATTCGGCTTCGCTAACGGCAGCTTGATACGCCCTTAACCCAAGTTCCTGACGATAAATCTGCGGCAACTGATAAGCCATAAAAGCAATTGTGCCAACGGCTACCAGAAGATACGGAATGATTAACGAGATAAGCATTTGATTACGCACACTGGTACGCGGCATAGCGCGGTCTCGAGCTTTACGGGCTTGGGTTGGTAAATCTGTAAGTACAACTTCTTTCTTATCCACCACCACCGACATTCCGGGGGCTGCAAATGGGTCTGTATTGACTGGGTTTGTGCGTGTCACGGATTCCGACTTTGGAGCAGCAAATGGGTCTGACTTTGGAGCAGCAAATGGGTCTGATTTTGGAGCAGCAAATGGGTCTGACTTTGGAGCAGCAAACGGGTCTGATTTTGGAGCAGCAAAGGGGTCTGATTTCGGCGCAGCAAAAGAATCTACAATTTGTGGATTTAAGGGTGGGATATTGGGTGAAGCAAATGGATCGGCTTGCACAGGACGAACAGCCGCCAACACAGGAGGAATAATCGCCGTGGGTGGAATAACCTCACCCTCGGCGGCATTCTCGAGAACATCTACTTTAACCCCAGCACTGCGTAGGATATTGGCAACCGTCTCGGCTTGGCGCTGATTAGCGGCTCTGGCAATTCTCGAGCCGGCTTGTCTCGAGAGTAGCAGTTGCAATTTTTCGGGGCTACCACCCAAAGCTGGTGCGGTTAATTGGGCAACCCGTTTGGCTTCGCCATCGGACAGTGGTTCGCTTAAATGAATGCTAAAACTACTCATATGACCTCCTGTTGAGATCGAAATTAACAAAAATGTGCTTAAATTTCATATTTACTCCGAAGTTGTACCAGACTTTGAATAAAGCGTTCTCGAGTTGCCACATCGCCAATGCTGTCGGCTAATGCCCGTATGGTTTCCGAGAACCTTGTGACTGGCACTTGGGTCATATCCACACTTAAGCCGTGTCCGACATCAGCATATAAAAATTCTCCAGCAGGACCAAGTAAGCCCATATAGCTGCGCCGTAACTCGAGCATAAATTCATTTGAGATGGTACTGGTGGTTGTCTTACCAACTTGCAATAAACCGCGTGTGCTTAAAGCAGCCACCGCTTGCCGAGTTCGCACTTCAGACCAATTGAGGCTTTGACCGACTTGACGCAGGGTTGCTGAGCCATTCAAACGCGGCAGCAACATCAGTTCATCGGCAGAAAGGGTTAATTCACCTTCAAATTGTCCGACCATTCTGGCTCGGCGGTCAAGGTCAACCCCTAGTTCATCGTCGGAAATACCCTCATCTTGGGCTACAGCAATAGAAAGCGCCAAGCCTTCAAGCGAAGTGTCTATGCTTGAACGAGGACTGCGTTCGCCCGAATGAAAAAGAAAACGCCCACCAGCCCAGCCTGTGACCTTACGAATGGCGTGCTGACCAAGTAAGACCCCAGCTTCAGCATGGGTGACTTCGCCACTTTCGATATAAATACTGGCATCTTCTTGTCCGTAATGGACCTCGAGCCGACCAGAAGCCGCCGTTAATTTTAGGTACGACAATAGGCTAAACAGTTGTTCTTTTTCTAATGCACCAGATAATGTACTCATTTTTTAACCTTATAGAACCCATATTTTAGAGCGGACAAACGACTTCAAGCCCAGCTGCCCGCCATAAGCGACGGTACTTATCCCGAATTGGCGCTATAAGCGGGTAAAGCGCTTCTGGTGGAATCTGCAATTGCTTTAAGGTTTCTAAGTAAGCCGCCACTAAACCCTCAAATAACTCTTGGCTAGGACGACTGACAATCAGTAAACTGGCGGTGTAACGCAAATCGTCTAAGAATGGGTCGAGTGTGCCATAACGGTCTACCAGCAGCAAACGGGCTTTACGAAAGGTCAAATCCCAAGTATCTTTGCCGCGTACCGAATCGGTGCGTTTCTCGCAAAAAGACAGAATTTCGTTCCAAGCTCGAATCAGTTCATCGAATGAACTTTCGCTCAAAATTGTGTTCTGATCAAGACTCGAGAAGCCATTTTTGCTGTAGACCGCAAATCGAGTCCCTTCTTCGGTGGATTCAAGAGCGATTCTGGTTTGGGCTTCGTGTTGAAAAAGTACCCGTTCGGCTTGTTCGTAACTGACCAAGACTGGTGTGCCATTGTTATAGGTCATGACTCCGCGCCAATCTTCACCAAGGGTCAGCAGTTGCCCTGTTAAATTTTGTTGTTCGATGCTCGACATAATGGCACTGACTGAGGCTTGCGGTACAACCCGTTCGAGTTGTAAGTCCCAAGTGCCAATCTCGAGTAAACTCTGTACTGCATATCGGTCTAAGGTATACAGGCTGATGCTGGCTTCGCGGTTCATATAAAGCGATAAAAAACCTTCGCGCCCCAGTATCTGTCCTGTTTCTGCGCCGATTTGCCCAACCACACCAGCCAGACGCGAATCAATAAAATATGCCCTAGCGACTCCTGTGGGGGTGCGTAAAATCGAAAATCCAGAGAACTGACTGCGCGATTCAACATCTGCCTCGAGCATATCCCAGCGAATTAAAGCACTTGATAAGGCTTGAAAAATCGGTGCATCCAAAGGAACGGGCGGCAAGACAAAGGCTGTGGTCGCAAAAGACATTTGAGTTAATTGTTTTTCCAGATTCACACTTGCACCTCGTTACTGATGAATGATACGACCTACATAGGATGGTCTTAGGTCAATTATCTAGTATGCGCCTAGTTTGCCCTTATGGATGTGTAAATCCAGCAATTGTACCTGTCGTTTCTCCAAGATGACACGCCCTGCGGCTCGAGCCAAGACCACCAATGCCTGAATCTCGATGCCCGACACAGCCATCGCAATACGATTACGCCCGCCTAAATAACCTTTTTCAATTAATGCTGCCACTCCCACAGCCGATGCTCCACTATACTGCGTCAAATGCAATAAACTCAAGGTCATGATGCCTTCGTCCAGTACATCTCTAAAGACCAACACTCTGGCATTTTGAGGAATTGCCCCTTTGACAATCGCTATGGTTTGCTCCGCTACTTGAACCTGCAAAAGCTGGTCGTTTTGCAAAAAACCACTCGAGTCAGTATCATCAGATAAAATTACATCTACAATTTGAGCCGTCACAAACGGAATTCCTAAACGAAGCGACAATTCAAAAATCAAGGCGGGGTCATCAAACGAAGCTGCCAAAATAATATCTGCGGCTGGTAAATTATTTTGTAAAGCCCCAATTGCCGCTGCCATCACCTCGGGTTGCAAATACTTTGATAATTCACCAGGTAACAAAACAGATTCTGCCTGCGGTAAAGCAGCCAAAACCACATCTTGAAATTGCTCGAGATGAGAACGGGACATCAGAACCTAACATTAACGCATTTTAAGGGTAAAAAGTACAATTTCATCACATCTGCCCCTACCCAATTTGGTCTTTTCAACCTAGGCTAACCCCATGAAACACCCAGCCAATGCCTTAGCCAACGAAACCAGCCCGTATCTCTTACAACATGCTTACAATCCAGTGGCGTGGCTACCGTGGGGAGAGGCGGCATTTGAGATGGCAAAAACTCGAGACCTACCGATTCTTTTATCGGTGGGCTACAGCGCTTGCCACTGGTGTCATGTGATGGAGCGCGAAAGTTTTGAAAACCTCGAGATTGCTGCCCTGATGAATAAATTATTTGTCCCAATCAAAGTAGACCGCGAAGAACGCCCCGATGTAGATAGCATTTATATGAACGCAGTGCAGATTTTAAGTGGGGCTGGCGGCTGGCCGATGACTGTCTTTTTGACCCCAGAAGGCAAACCCTTTTACGGTGGCACATACTACCCACCAACCGACCGATATGGCAGACCGGGTTTGACTCGAGTGCTGATTTCGGTTTCCGAAGCCTGGAACAACAAACGCAGCCAATTGCTCGAGAGCGCCAACGACCTGACCAATCATCTTAAAAACTTTGAGAACTTAAAAAGTGCCGAACAAATCGAAACTTCCGACAAAACCCTAAGCAACTTAGAACGCAGCTTTGACCCGCAATATGGCGGCTTTGGGGCAGCCCCCAAATTCCCCAATCCAGCTAATCTGGAATGGTTGCTCGAGCATCACAGTCGCACCAACAACCCCAAAGCCCTCGAGATGCTGCAAAAAACCCTAGGCAGTATGGCAGATGGCGGGATTTATGATCACCTTGGCGGCGGTTTTGCCCGCTACAGCACCGATGAACGCTGGCTTGCGCCACACTTTGAAAAAATGCTCTATGACAATGCCCAACTGATTAAACTTTATGCCCTCAGTTACCAAGCCACCCAAAACATCCAATATTTTTTAACCGCCAAAGAAAGCCTCGAGTACCTATTGCGCGAAATGCAGTCGGTAGAGGGCGGATTTTACTGCGCTCAAGATGCCGATTCCGAAGGGATTGAAGGCAAATACTTTGTTTGGGATGAGAGCGAAATAGACGCAATTCTTGGCGCAGACAGCCCAATTTTCAAACGCGCATTTGGTGTATTACCCCAAGGCAACTGGGAACACAAAAACATACTGCATCAAACTGCTACCCACCAAGAACTCGAGCCGTTAATGGCAAGCGGCGAAAATATCGAAGAACTGCTCGAGAACGCCAAAGGTAAACTCTTTTATGCCCGAGAAAAACGTATCAAACCTAGCTTAGACGACAAAATCTTGTGCAGTTGGAACGGCTTAACCCTAGAAGCCTTGGCTGTTGCTGGGCGAATCATGGGCGGACGCGCTCCAAAATACCTGCAACACGCCAAAAACTTAGCGGCTTTTTTGCTGGGGAAATTTGCTTATTCCGACCAAACTGGGCATTTGCGGCTCTGGCACAGCTATAAAACTGGCGGCAACGCCAAAATCCATGGAATGCTCGAGGATTATGCCCTCTTAGGCTTAGGAATGCTCGAACTTTACCAAAGCACCTTTGAAACCCACTACCTCGAGACTGCCCAAGCCCTGAGCGGCAGCATCTTTGCGTTTTTTACCGACCCCCAAGGCGGCTTTTTTGACACCCCTAGCGACTTTGACACCCTAATTGTTCGCCCAAAAAGTTATTTTGACAGCGCCATGCCAAGCGGTAACGGCGCGACGAGCTTATTGCTGATTAAACTCGCCCGCTTAACCAGCCAGCCAGCCCTAGAAGAAACTGCCCTGACTGCTATTTTGCAAATGCAGGAAGTGATGCAGCGTCAACCGACTGGTTTTGGTAGCCTTAACCGCGCCTTAGAACAACACCTTGCACCACACCAAGAAATTGCTGTGGCTGGTGATTTGACTAGGGACGACACACAAGCCATGCTAAAACTGGTGCAACGCCAATACCGACCACACACCGCGATTGTGGCTGGAAACGCTAATTTGCCACTGTTGGAAAACCGTCAAAGCCAAGAACCCAAAGTATTCATTTGTCAGAACATGGCATGTCAAAAACCAATTGGCAGCCTAGAAGAATTAAAGGCTGCCTTCGGCTATGCGCTTTGAGGTAAAGTGATAAATTTGTCCTGAACTAAAATTCGTGAATAGTGGATTAGGCTTCTTGACCTGTGAGAGGTTGATTGTATCCAAGCCTAAATTAGGATTTATTAAAAAAGTGCGTCATCGGTGAGTAACGGCACCTGATGGGCATCCCTTAAGGCTGCTTCCTTCCGGACCTGACCTGATTCGAGAGCCATCACCGCGTTACGCCGATGACGCGGGCAGGAGTATATGTCATCGGGCTGGTGTTTTACAATGGTCTTATGGTTTTGCAAGACGCTCATCTTGAAGTACGCCCGATGCTCGAGATGAAACCCAAAGATTGGGCATTATTTTACAGGTATTTTCGGGATAAAGAAATTGCGCTTCTAAACGGTGCAAACCCGATTTTCATGCCGCTTTGGTTGTTCAAAAACATTGTGCTGGGTGAAGAAAAAAGTGGTGAGCGAATCGGCTTGGCGATTTATTTCGATCAGGTTTTTATTGGCAGCGTCGAATTTTACGACATTGTGCAGCAGCCAAAAAGTGCGGTTCTCGGGATTCTGATTGGCGAAAAACGCCTTTGGGGTTTGGGCTTAGGGACTCGGGCGTTGCGCTTGGCTTTACAATTTATTTTTGCCAAAGATTTTGGGCGGATTACCCTCGAGACCTTAGAAGATAACCAACGCGCTCGCTCGAGTTTTGAAAAGAATGGATTTTTGTTTATTGGGACAACCAATACAGGCAAATACCGTTTTGCCAAGTACGAACTGACGCGCCGTGTTTGGCTCGAGCGGCAAAATAAAATCAGCCCCCAAATTGAGGGCTGATTGGCTTAAGTTTTTTTTAGTTGCCAGCTACGGCTTTTGAACCCACTGGGACGCTCAGTGTGACACTCGAGCCGATGGGTCTTGCACCGGGGGTCACGCCGTACTCGCCACCGTGGTAGCCCGATTCGCCGTGGTCGGCAAGGTCAAGTCCTTGTTCTTCGTCACGGCTGTCTGGTCGTAAGCCCATCATCGCTTTCAGGGCATACATCAGTACGGCTGTGCCAATGGCAGCGGCTACCACAGCAAATGCCACACCCAAAAATTGAGTCCAGATTTGCCCTGCATTGCCCTCGAGTAAACCACCTGTAATGGCTGGATTTACCGCTTTGGAAGCAAAAACACCTGTTAATAATGCCCCAGTAATTCCACCAATACCGTGACAAGCAAAAACATCGAGTGAATCATCTAAATTTAAGCGGTTCTTAATTTGAATTGCGCCAAACGAAACAGCCGCCGCAATTGCGCCAATCGCGATACTTGCCATTGGTCCAACATACCCAGAAGCAGGAGTAATCGCAACCAAACCAACCACTGCTCCTGTAGCTGCACCAACAGCACTAATATGCCCCGTTTTGAACATCTCGAGTAAGCTCCACATCACCATGGCAGTTGCGGCTGCAACGTGGGTGGCAATAAAAGCGCTACTGGCAAGACTTCCACCTGCGGCTACAGCACTTCCGCCGTTAAAGCCGAACCAGCCAAACCACAGTAATCCAGCCCCAAGCAGCACAAACGGAACATTATGCGGTGCCATGGCAACCCGTCCAAAACCGCGTCTTGGTCCGAGGATAATCGCGGCAACCAACGCCGATACACCAGCCGTGATATGAACCACAGTGCCACCAGCAAAATCGAGTGCGCCCATCTTAAATAAAAAACCATCGGCTGACCAAACCGCGTGGCAAACTGGCACATAGACCACCAGTAACCACAAGGCAATAAATACCAAGTAGGTTTTGAATTTCATTCGTTCGATAATTGCACCACTGATTAAAGCAGGGGTAATAATCGCAAACATCATTTGGAAAATCATAAATAGGCTATTTGGAATGGTTGGGGCGGCGGGTAAGTACGGCGCAGTTCCATCTATTCCATTTAAGAAGGCATATTTTAAGCTGCCTAAAAGCCCAGGAATCCAATTTGGGTCTTTATCATTGGTAAACGCCAAGCTAAATCCAATTGTCACCCAAAGAATTGTAACCACTCCCAAGGCAATGTAGGACATCATCATGGTGTTCAAAGAATTTTTGGAACGTACCAAACCACCATAAAAGAAAGCCAAGCCCGGAGTCATCAGCATCACCAAAGCAGTTGAAACCAACATCCAAGCGGTGTCGCCTGTGTCGGCTGCCCATTTTTCATCTTGCCCAAGTGCCAAACTCGAGAATCCCAACAGCATCGGTACTACGAATTTCCACATCGGCGATACCAGTTTCCAATTTCTCATCTTAATGCCCCCTTCGTGCGCCCAAGCGCGACTTAATGGCGGGAGTATAAACAAGTCTAAAGCAAACTGTCAAGCTAAATATGTTCGATTGACCAAAAAATTTGAAACAATTATACAAATTAGACTAAAAAACGAAATACTGTTTTGTAATTATTGGTCAAATGTATATATAAAATCGTACACATTGCAGCAAAAAAATTGTACACTCTGCACAGCCGAATTTGCCCAGCAAAAACCTGAGTTTAGGCGGTACACTCTGACGAGTTTAAGCTGTACACTGTGAACCACACCAAACAATCCCTAGGAGGAAGTCCATGAAATTAATTGTTGCTATTATCCGCCCCGAAAAACTCGAAGATGTCAAAACCGAGTTATTCAAAGAAGAAGTCACCGGCTTAACCATTTCCCGAGTCTCTGGTCATGGTGGCGAAAAAGAACACTTGGAAACGTACCGAGGTCGCCCGCTTGTCTTTGAATTCCACGAAAAAGTCCGTCTCGAGATTGCGGTTTCAGAGCCATTTGTGGAACGCACTGTCCAAGCAATTGTCCGCAGCGCCCGTTCAGGCGCAGTCGGTGACGGAAAAATCTTTGTTCAACCACTCGAGCGGGTGGTGCGAATCCGCACTGGCGAATCTGATAACTTAGCGTTGACACCAGTCAGCTAAAGAAAAAAGAGGAAAATGGCAAGGCGCTGTTTTCCTTTTTTTGTTTTACATCTTTCCTTCGGAACGCAGGGCAGCGAGGGTTTCGGCGCGGTCTGGGATTCTTGGGGTTTCGGATTGCAGGGGTTTTTGCTTGGCTAAGGCATTCTCGAGTTCTCGGATGCGTTTGTTCATCCGCCGCATTTGGGTCGAGCGGCGCACAATGCTGGGCATGGTTAAAAGTAAACCGTACAGTAACCCCACCAAGAAACTCAGTAAAATCACCAAGCTGACTGGACTCGAGAATCGTCCTAAGAGCCACGTTTCTAAGGTCACAAAGACACTAGCGTTGTTTAAGTGAACCACCGCTAAGTAAATACTGCCGAGGATTAACAGCGCGACTTGAAGGTATTGCAAGGCTTTCATTGGGTATATTGTAATATAAAACGTGATGAAAAGATTCTTATTGATTGTATTGGGTATTTTTATGCTGAACTCGGCTCGAGCCGAAGAGTATTTTGGGGTGCGCGGCGAATTGCTGTTTCCTTTTTCGGGCGGTAACACCAGTGCTTGGGCATTGCCTCAGTTTGGGGTGCAGTTCGGGGTGGATTTCCCTGATGCCAGTTTTGGTTTTCGAGCCAGTGCCAGCACCCTGATTGTGACCTACCGCTTGGCTTTGGATGCCTATTATGTGCTGCCAATTCAGGGTGGCTCGAGTGCTTACCTTGGGGCAGGTGTGGGTATCATTGGTTCTTTTGCCAATATCGCAGGGTTGCAAGCAGGGCAGGCTTTAGCCGAGTTTCGAGGGTTAATTGGCTACCAGAGCAATATCACTGGTTTTGGAGGGCGTTTTTTCCTCGAGTTACTGCCTAGTTTTATTCCAGCCTTAAATGGTGGTACTTTTGGGCTAACGGTGGGTTTGGGGTTTAATTTTCGTTAAACATGAATTTCTTTTTGCGAATCAATCGTTTAATTCGTGCCATGCGCCCAGAGTTTGCTAAGCCCGACGATGCTTGGGCAGCCACATATCTACCTGAGTCCGAGTACCGTGTGTATAGCAACATGGATGCTCGAGACCGAGAACATGGGGTGCGAGTGGCGCAGCGTTTACTTTTACTCAAACCAGATGCCTCAAAAATCCTGATTTGCGCTGCCCTGCTTCATGATTGTGGTAAACAGGTACGAGCTTACCGTTGGCGCGAACGGGTTTGGGCTGGCTTACAAACCATTCCAGAACTTGATTTTGATACGGCAATGCGAAAAAAAACGCCGCTTACTGCCCTTGAAGTGCGGGCATTGCATCCACAATTCGGCGCAATGCTGATTCGCAGCGCAAAGGGTGATGCTCGAGTGGCTGAAATTATTGAACGACACCACAAACCACAAGATGATGCTGATGCCGCGTGGATTCATGCAGTGGACGAACTCGAGTGAAGAGCAGGCGAAGGGCAAAGGGCAAAAGGGCAAAACGGGTATCTTCCTTCTTCTTGCTCATAAGACAGCACCTTCTTGACCCTTCTTGACCACAACTACAGCACCTTGTAAGTTAATAATAGGAGTCAGCACAATAGACCCACACGCACCCTGATCCTTGAGATCGTCCCGAAGCAAGGTCGTTGTGCTGAACTTCGCTTCAACCGAGTCCGAACGGCTTCTTGCTCGTAAGATAGCACCTTGCGGGCTACTCGCGCTGCCTGAACCTCGAGTTCGCTTTGCAAGGAAGGACGATATTGAAGCTGCACTACTCAAGGAGTTCGTATGGCACAGGAAGTATTCGTTGGAATTGACGTTTGTAAACCTAGACTTGATGTCGTGATTCTACCCAATGCTGAAGTTTTAGCTTTTGAGAACACGCCCAAGGGTATCAAACAATTCGTAAAATACATCAAGAAACAAAAACCAACGTTAATGACTTGTGAGTCAACAGGAGGATTCGAGCAACCTGTATTCTTAGCGTGCAGCGAAGCAAACTTACCGATTGCAGTAGTCAATCCAAGGCAAGTACGAGATTTTGCCAAAGCAATGGGAAACTAGCTAAAACCGATGTGATAGATGCTGTTATCCTCGCTGAATTTGCATCTCGAATACGACCTGAAATCACGATACCAGCCAGTCAACAAAAAAGAGCTTTGGAAAGTATTGTATCGCGTCGCAGACAACTCCTCGAGATGATAAAAATGGAACGAAATCGCCTTGGAAGCACCACTGATGCTGCCACTCAAGCCAGTATTCAAAGTGTGATTGATTTTCTCGAGCAGGAAATTGCTGATGTTGACGGTCAGATGCGAACCTTAATTCGCTCTGACACGGAATTTAAAGCCTTAGATGCTCTGCTGCAAGGCGTTCCTTCTTGCTCACAAGACAGCACCTATCGGGCTGTTCGCGCTGGTGTCGGACCAGTCGTGTCGGCGACATTACTCTTGAGTTTACCTGAATTAAGTAGTGCTTCTCACTCGAGTTTAAGCGCTTTAGTTGGGGTTGCACCAATGAATCATGACAGTGGTGGTCATCGTGGCTCACGATTAATTCGTGGTGGTCGTGGTGAAGTTCGCGCTGTGCTGTATATGGCGGCTCAGACTGCCGTTAAGCACAACCCTGCCATAAAAGTCGTTATAAACGACTGGTAGCGGCAGGGAAGGCTAGGAAGGTGGCTTTGGTGGCTTGTATGCGTAAATTATTAGCTGTCTTGCATACTATTATGCGTGACCGTACTCCGTGGGTTGACATGATGGTAGCAAAAGTGGGGGTGGGGCTTGACTTTTAACACGGCTGCTTCGGGCGTGGGTCGCAAGGTTCGCCCCTACAGGACAATGTTTTTTTGCAGGGCGAACCTTGTCATCGCCCTGCAATTCACGGATTTTATTTTCGGGCAAATCCTAAATATCTTGAGACCTCGAGAAGCTACCTTTGATTGATAAATCCCAAACCGCAATTATCTTATGTGACCCACTCTTAAATTGCCGCGCTACAAAACCCGTAGACTCGAGACTATGAAATCCTTCTTGTTTGTTGCGCTGCTCTGCTTAGCCGCCTGCGCTCCAGCCACACAGCCTTTAGCCGCAGAAATCCCAAATCCAAAAAGCCTTGAATTGGTCAATGCCGAACGGGTCAGTATTGCGGGTTTTGATGAACCGAACACACCCAACGAACTCGATAAGGCTTTTTTTGTGCGTTACAGCTTGCCTAAGACCACCAAAGCTCGAGCCGTGGTGGTCTTGATGCCGGGCTTTCTGGGTGGAGCAGCCAATTTTGATCGTCTGGCGCGGAGTATGGTCGCCAAAGACCCAAGTCTAGAAGTCTGGGCAGTAGACCGCCGCAGTAATCAACTCGAGGAACACCAAGTTTTGCAAGAAGCCCTTGCCAAAAGTAATCCGAGGCTGGCGTGGCAGTACCATATCCGCGATGCAGGAAAAACCAATGGTTTTAAGCCAGTAAACCCTAAAGACCTCAAATTCATGGCTTTTTGGGGTTTGCAAGTTCATCTCGAGGATTTAAGACGGGTTGTTTTAATGGCGCGAAGCTACGGCAATAAAGTCTTACTCGGCGGGCATAGCCTTGGGGCAGTGATGGTGTCTTTGTATGCTGGTTGGGATTTTGCCGGTACACCCGGACATCAAGATATTAATGCCCTAATTCTACTCGATGGTGTAGCGGGGCGCACCAGTGGCGAGAATGGCAGTAGCCAAGCCGATTATCAAGCTGGGGTAACAGGTCCTTTTGGGATTCGTGGGGCTGGACAAATTGGACTCGAGAATGGTTCGGACATCCCGTATTTTAGTGCTTTTGGGTTTGACCCTTCTGGGCTTTCTAAATTAAGCTCGGCAGCGTTATTGGCGCGTTTTGACCCCAATGGCGATAGCCCCGGCGGAATTGTGCCTTATCCTGCCAGTAACTTGGCGGCTGGTATGATTTCAGGCGATGACCAACACGCCTTAGTCAGTGCTTTTGCAATCAGTGCTGGACGGGTCAAAAATGCCAAGGTTTCAATCAATGTGCTGTCGTGGTTTGTTGGCGGATTTGCCCTTGATGTGGTTGGCGTAGCAGACGGAGCAAACCGCGTGGATTGGGATATTCCAAGCCAGACCGACAGCGCCGAATTAACTGACCCAATAGACTTTGCAACCCGTTTTTACACACCACAAGCCGATTTTCAAGAATGGTACTTTCCAGCCCGTTTAAGTCTGGACATTGGGGCGGTTGGACTACAAGCCCCAGCCTGGGCAAAAGACACCCTGCGTGTTCAGCATATTGGCAGCACTAAAATCCCAGTTTTAGCCATTCGTGGCGGACGAGGCATCGTCACGGCTGCCGATGCCTACCAGAGTCTCGAGCAGAAAATGCAGCAAAAAATAACCGTGCGCGACTTACCCGGCATGACCCATTTGGATGTCTTGTCGGCTCGAGCCAACCCAAGTATGCAATGGATACTCGAGTTTAGCCGCTAGGAGGCAAAGGTTAAATCCACGGGTTTTTGTGTTCCCAAAAAACGTTTCCACACCCCATCTTAACCCGTAATACTTAAGTCCAGTACGAGGTTTATCATCACATAGAGCCTCCGAAAAGTCCAGATTCTTAGGCAAACCATTGAATAACAAACCAGAAAAGCAGGGCGAACACAGGGGGTTTGCCCCTACAAAATACATTGTTATGCCCTTTTTGTAGGGATAGGCAACCATGCCCGTCAGCGCGAATAGCCCGCGTTTTATGAGCAAGAAGGTGCGCGTTTATGGTCAAGACACCCCTGTGTCTGTCCTATGACAACGATGATATGGCATTCTTTCGGAAGCTCTAGCACTGGAAACCAAAGCCCATGCGCGTAGCCCGATTAAAAATACGTGGCAGCCTCGAGACTCGGGCATTCGGTACATGTTTACCGAGAAACTTATGTTTGACCCCTCGAAGCGGAACGAAGGGGTTATTCTGACCAAAGATTTGTATTTCGCGCAGACAAAACGCAGACAAAACGATTTAATACCAACTTTAGGTAGATAATAAGGAATGTCAAGATTAGGCACACCTCTAACCGCCCACCATACGACTGAAGAACTCGAGAAACACTACAAACAGTGCAAAGATGCCAAAGAAAAAACTCGTCGCCAAGTGATATGG
>JANNVX010000041.1:0-172781 GCA_031414595.1 Deinococcales bacterium | reverse complement strand
TCACAGGGCGGACACGGGGGTCCGCCCCTACCTGACGTATTTTTATGGATTTTGTAGGGACAGACCCCTGTGTCTGTCCTGCTAGGAAACAATGTTTCATCATTTCCAAATAGGGAAGTTATTTACGGACAAATCCTAAAGGAGTGTTACATCCGACTAAAGTACAAGTTTCAACATGGTATTTTTTGGCTGTGAATGTTGCCTTAAAAGAATGGGATGTGCAAACTCGAGCGCTTGAATTGGGACGTGTGGCATTGCTGATGCGTAAAGGCGGGATTGTCGAACAACGCGGTGAATTTAGCCTCGAGCATCAGAAATTTTGGTTCTACAAAACTTTTTTGCACCAAAACGAAGCCGAATTACGCCCCGAATATCAGGATTTGCTGCGTGAAAATCCCAATTTTGGCAGTGTCGAACTGTCCTCTTTTGCCGTGGTCGAAAAAACTTGGAAACTCGAGGATTTAGCAATCATTCGTCAACTCGAGACGCACAATGCCCTGACTGCTGATGCCTTAGAACGCAAATACCATTACCGCAATAAGCCTTTTGTTCATGCGCTTTTGCTACGGGTCTACACCTGCGAACCCGTACTGCTCGAGGAAACCCCAGAGTACGCGGGTTGTGTTTCTTGGGTTCAGCTTGAACAGAACTTAGAAGCCCGTAACGCCCAACCTGTCCTTTCTGACCAAGACTTTTTGCAGTTCAAAACCCAACTCGAGGCAAGGCTATGAGTTACTTAATCGCGGGTCATGCGGCTGGTTTAACCTTGCGGGTTTTTGCAGCCGACACCACCCAATTGGTGGCTTCGGCTCGAGCCAGTCATAATTTAAGTGCCACCGCTACGGCTGCGCTTGGGCGTTCTTTAACAGGGGCGCTGTTGTTAAGTCAAGTGCTTTCTAAACGCGATACTGACCGCGTAACTTTACGCATTCAAGGGGATGGTGCAATTGGCTATATTGTTGCCGAAGGTGGACGCGACGGAACAGCCAGAGGGTATGTCAAATACCCAGAAGCCGACTTGCCGCCTCGAGTATCAGATGGCAAACTCGATGTTGGCGGTCTGGTTGGTAAAAACGGTGATTTTGCGGTGATGCGCTTACTCGAGAACACCGAACCGTACACGGGCAGTGTGCCATTGGTTTCGGGTGAAATCGCCGATGACTTAGCTGCTTATTTGTTGCAATCCGAGCAAATCCCCAGTGCGGTGCTGCTTGGGGTGCATCTTGACCTAAGCGGTGTGACGCAGGCTGGCGGCATTCTGATTCAAGCCATGCCCAATGTCACAGACCAAGTGCTGAGTCGCCTCGAGCAGAACATTGCGGGTCTTGGGCAACTGACCACAGCCATGCGAAATGGTGGCTTGCTGAACGCCGTTCACAACGTACTGCACGGCTTAAACCTAGAATTGCGCGAAGATGCCCTCGCCCTCGAGTGGAAATGTCGGTGCAGTGTTGAGCGTTCCATAGCCAGTCTGGTCTATTTTTCAAAGACCGAACGCCAAGAGATGATACAAGCTGGTGGGCAAGAAGTGATTTGTCATTGGTGCGGTACAAAATACCAAATTAGCCCAGAACAAATTCGTGGTCTCGAGTCATAAGCGTAATTTCTGTGAGTCCTTGGTGCCACCCCAAAAGGCTTTTTCTGTGCCTTTGGCGGTCAGACTAAAGGCATTAACATCATCCTCGAGTTGAGCGCGAAGTAATTTCAAGACCCGTGTCCGCACGGTTTTGTCCAGAATCGGAAAGACAAGCTCCAAGCGTTTTTCAAAGTTGCGTGGCATCCAGTCAGCACTGCCCGCCCAGACTTCCCAATCGCCGTTGCGCTTAAAAGCAGCAATCCGAGCGTGTTCTAAAAAGCGCCCCACCAGACTGCGAGCCTTAAATTTAGGGTGAATTAAAGTCAGGGTACTGCGGATAATCAGTTCAACTTTTGCCCCAGCTTGGGCAGCTTGCTCGAGCGATTCTAAAACACTTGGGTCGGTCAGGTGATTGAGTTTAAGAATGATATGCCCTGTTGGGTGTGCTTCCTCGAGAATTCGCCCAATCAGGGTTTCTCGGGCTTGTGTACCGACTTTCATCCACTCGAGCTTGGGTAGGCGGTTTTCTTCTAAAGCTGTGAAGAACTCTAAGGCATCTTTGGTCAGGCGTTTACTGGCAGATAATAAACTCAGGTCGGTATATAACTTGCCAGTGGCGGGGTTGTAGTTGCCCGTGCCAAGATGCACAAATCCCTTGCCTTTGCGCCGCACATACAAGGCTTTGGCATGAACTTTGAGGTCTTGTGGATAGGGTAAGACCCGCACCCCACCAGCATTAAAGCGTAAAGACCAGTAGAGATTGGCGAGTTCATCAAACCGCGCTCGACCCTCGAGAAAGACCGCTACGTTTTTGCCGTTTTTGGCAGCTAAGAGCAGCGCTTCGGCAATTGGATTATCTCGCCCAAGACGGTAGAGCGTAGCCCTAATTTTATCCACTTCGGGGTCTATGGCAGCCGCTTCGACAAAATGCACCACGGTGTTGTAGTCGTCCGACGGGTGGTAAAGCGCCATATCTTTTTTTTCGATAAAGCCAAACGGATGGGTGTGAAACTTGATGCGTTTACGTTGCACAAAGGGCTTAAATTTGAGGCTCGGCACGGGCAAATTGGCAATTGTATCAAAGCAGCGTAAATCGAGCATCGTGGCGGTGCTGATTTCTTCGTTCCACAATCCCAAGGCGTTTTTGACCGTCCCCAGCCACGGAAAACCTGTTTGTATCTCGAGCCGACTGACCCCACCATCTAGGCGGCTCTCTAAAGCATGAGCCACGTCTTCCCAGTCTATTTGACCTTTAAGTTCGATATTGGCACGTCTGGTTAAACGCAGCGCAAACATTGGGCGAGCTTCGGGTAAAAAAAGGTCGTTGCGCCACTGCATTAGGGTTTCTAAGCGCACAAAACTTTTTTCGCGCCCCGGCACAGCAATAAAATGTGCTAAACGGTCTGGCACACGAATAATCGCCTCTAAGGTTTCGAGTCCAGCCGCCAAATACAGCGCCCTCGAGTCGAGGGCGGTCAGACTTTCGGGGGGCAGCACATCGGTGGCAGGGGCAATGCTTTCGGCTAAATACGCGCCGAAGTAATTTTGCTCGTCGGTGCTTAAATCTGACGGCTCGAGCAGATGAATCCCCGCTTGGTGTAACTCGAGCAGCACTGGCTCGAGCAGGGTTAGGGCTTTGGTTTGTTGCTCGGAAGCGGCTGCCAAGTAATCCAGATAAATTTTTTGACTGGTGGCAGTGGCTTTAGGCGCTTTAGCAATCTGCTGACTGGCTTGGGCGCGAGCCGTAAAAAATTCATCTAAGTTATTTTGGAAGATGCTAAAAAAGCGCACCCGCTCGAGCAGTGGAACATCCGAGCGGGTGGTTTGTAACAGCACCCGACGATTAAAAGCCAGCCAAGAGCGTTCGCGTGAAGAAGAAAAAGACGGCATGATATGTATTGTGACAGATGAAGTGTGACGAATGTGTCAGGTAAATAATTTGTAACCCGGTACTTTGTAGTTTTGTAGCCCGATACTTTGTAGTTTTGTAACGCCATGCCTTGTGATTATTTTTTGTCTCGAGCAAAATAAAATCTCACCTGAACGCTCCGCGACCAGCGCGGTTCGAGGCAATAACAGGAGTCGCTGTTCAAGCCAGCTATCGGAAATTCCCAAAGTAGTTCGGGCTTAGGCTCGAGCCGAGGTTTCTATGATTACAATTGATAAATCTATTGCTATTCACGCCCCCATTGCACAAGTGTATAAGTTCTGGCAGAATTTTGAGAATTTTGCCGAGTTTATTGGCAGTGTTGAATCAATTAAACGCACCAGTGATGATACTAGCCATTGGGTAGTGCGTGGACCAATGCGTACCAAAGTTGAATTTGATGCAAAAACGATAGAAAGTATCGAGAATGAACTGATTAAATGGAACAGTATTCACGATGAAAACGAGTCCGAAAATGTCAAGAGCGAAGGCAGCTTAAGTTTCAAAGAACAAGACGGCGCAACCTTGGTACAACTGATTTTCAGTTACAGCTTACCGAACGCCATTGCCAATAAAGTGGCTGAAACAATGAACGCTTTTGGTTTTCCGCAGAACGATTTTGATAAGGGTCTCGAGACCATCAAAAACAAAATCGAAGCCGACGCATAATTTTACCAAGCTCGAGAAAAATCTTTTAGCTATTTGTCGTAACCCTTCTGGTATTCTAGAAGGGTTATTTTTATGGCGTTTGTGACGCGAATAGCCCATGTTAGTAAGGCGGCTAACCCACGTTCCACTGCTTAGGTTTGGCTTGAGTTTTTATTTTTACACGTAATGTAGTTATGGCACTTTCGTGTTTTAGCGTAGTGCTAGTCACTTCGGATGCGAGTCTGATTGGTTCTTTGGGGGTAAATTCTTCTTCAATGATTTGACGGCTTTGTTGTAAGGCACGGAACATATTCAGGTCGTTCATGATTTCCTCCTGCACCTAACTCGGGTCACGGAGGTTCACCGAGTCAAGCACTGAGTCAGACTGTACAAACCGAGCAATAAAAAAATGTTAAATGGATCGTTAAATTCTGTGCCTATACTTGTGCGCTTATACTTTGCCATGCTCGAGTTGGTCTTTTTAGGAAATCCTGTACTAAAATTAAATGGTCTCGAGGTACGCCCAAAGACCCGTAAAGCACTTGTACTAATGGCAGTTTTGGCGCTCGAGGGTCGGGTTTCACGCCAGCGCCTAGCCTTGCTGCTTTGGGCGGATTCACCGAATGCCAAAAACAGTTTGCGAAACGCTCTCTCGAGTTTGCGCTACAGCTTTGGCGAGGCGGTGCAGTCTGACCGCCACAACCTCTGGCTCGAGGATTTTTCTTGTGATGTGCGAACAGTTTTATCTGGTTCGCTCGAGATGGTACTAAACTCGCAGGGTGATTTTCTTGAGGGGATTAGTCTGCCCGATGCACCCGAAGCTGAGGATTGGCTCGAGACGATTCGTGGTCAGATTTTACAAGCTGCATTAAGCACCTTAGAAGTGGCTGAACCGAGTTTGGCGGTTCTCGAGGCGTGGTCTCGGCTTGAACCTTTGTCGGAACTGGCGCATCAGCGTCTGATTGTTTTTTTGACCAACCTTGGGCAGCGCTCCAAAGCACTTGGGGTTTTTGAAAATTTCAAGGCTCGGCTTGAACAAGAAATGGGGGTTTTACCCGTACCCGAAACCTTGGCACTGGCAGATGCCCTGCGGCTCGAGCCTGTCCAGTCTGGGCGTGTGCCGAGCTTACCGAGTCTGCTGCTCGAGTCGCGGCTGGTCGGGCGAGTCCTCGAGTTTCAGCGCCTTGTGGTGGGTTTTCACAGCACTGCCCAAGGTTCGCCTCGGGTGGTGGTTTTAAGTGGCGAACCGGGCATTGGTAAAACCCGCCTCGCCCAAGAATTCTTGGCTTGGGCGGCGGCTCGAGATGCGACTGTGATTTCGGCAAGGGCATTTGAAGGGGCAGCACTAGCGTATCAGTGCATTGCCGATGCCCTGCGGCGGGTTGGGCATCTCGAGACGCGGCTTTCGAGTGTTTGGTTGGCAGAATTGGCGCGGCTGCTGCCAGAACTGCTCGAGTTACCAAATTTACCAGCCCCTGTGTCGGATGAATCACTTGGGCGCTCGAGGGTTTTTGAGGCTGTTGTAAAACTCACTAAGCAGCTTGGGCATTTGCTTTGGATGCTCGATGACGCACAATGGGCAGATGCAGCCTCGCTTGAAGTGTTGCTATTTACCTTGCGCCGTGCTGTTCTCGAAAAAATCCCAATTTTACTGCTGGTCACGGTTCGCAGTGAAGCCATGAGCAGCCTCGAAACATGGCTGACCCAACTTGGGCGCGATTGCAGCCTCGAGTTATTGCCCTTGGAGGCATTTTCTAGGGATGAAACTCTGCGCTTGCTCGAGGATGTTGGTGTACCACCCGAAGCCTTGCTAAATTGGTTGTACCACGAAACCAATGGACAGCCCTTGTACATTGCCGAAACCCTGCGTAGCCTTGTCGAAAGCGGCGGTTTAGTCGCTGGGCGCGAGGGTTGGAAAGTTCAACTCGAGGAAAATCCACGCACCGCTCCGGGGGTAAGGATGGTGATTGAAGCCCGTTTTGCCCGTCTGAGCGGTGCGGCACGCTTACTGCTCGAGGCTGGGGCGGTACTGGGACAAGGTTTTAGTTTTATCGATGTTGTAGAAGTCAGCCAAATTGCTGAATCAGATGTTTTAGCCGCTCTCGAGGAATGCCTTCGCGCTCGGGTTTTACTCGAGCTTCCCGCCTTTGGTTTGGATGTGGTGCGCTTTGCTTTTTCGCACGATAAACTGCGTGAAACGGCGCTGCAACGCCTCAGTGCGCCGCGTTTACAGGCACTGCAAAAACTCGCCTTGACCCGAACTTATGGCAGTGCAGCACAACGGGCAGGTCATGCGATAGGCGCACGGTCTTGGCTCGAAGCGGTGCGTCTTTCGATGCAGGCAGCCAATGAAGCTGGACGAAATTATGCTTGGCGTGATGCCGCTACCCATCTCGAGTCGGCACGGCAGATTTTAACCCAACATCCAGATAACACCGTGCTTGGCTTGGGGCTAACCACCGACGAAATTGGGCATTTATTTGGTTCGCTCAATTCAATTTATGTGACCTTAAATGAACCATCTGAAAAAGCCACAGGATTAGCGGCACAAGCCTTAGCCTTAGCTCGAGAACTAGGGGATTTACGACTCGAGGGGCGTTCGTTGGTTTTTGCAGCCAACACCTACACATGGTCTAAAATAGAAAAGGTAGAGGATTTATACGACCAAGCGGCGGTTATTTTTGAAGGCTTAGAAGACGAAAAAGGTGCGATGGAAACCGCCATGTCGAAACTGAATTTTCAAAGACAAACCACAGGCGATAATCACCCTATCGAGCCGATTTTAGAATTGGTGGCTCGAGCTAAAAAAATCAGTCCAGACCACGAACGTTGGACACTGGTCACACTTGCCGATGCTTATCAGTCTCGCGGCGACTGGCAAATTGCCGCTCACCACTGGCGTGATATTCTTGAACGCTTTGAGTTGCAGCCAATCAGTGACACGATGGCGTACTACACTGAAAATC
Source organism: Deinococcales bacterium (assembly GCA_031414595.1). GTDB lineage: Bacteria > Deinococcota > Deinococci > Deinococcales > JAAFIG01 > JAAFIG01. The sequence goes on along the minus strand of JANNVX010000041.1, from coordinate 165,664 downwards.
TGGCATTTTGTCAGACCAACACTGGTTTTTACCAAGATGCGACTTCTTATGCAAGACGCGCTTTAGCCATTAAACAACAAATAGACGACAACCCTATTTTTATAGGAATGGCAGCCGTCTATTTGGCATATCCTTTGCTCGAGACTGGTGCGTTTAACGAAGCCTATGCCCTATGTAATAAAACCTTTGAGTTACGCCATAAAGCCCAACCACGTATGGCGATTGAATTTGAATTTGCCCAGTCTTTAATGCTGCTCGAGCAGAACCGCTTTTTAGAAGCCAAAAATATCTTGCTCGAGGCAAGAGAACGTATTCCAGAACTGTTAAAAAACGAGCAGCGCTACGGCAATTATATTGAATCGAATCTGTGCGCTGCCAGTGTTGGCTTAAACGACTGGGAAAATGCTGCCCAATACGCTAGAAACGCCATTCTAATACGCCAACAAAATAACTATTGGCGCGGACTTCATGCCCCTAAATTGCATCACCATCTCGAGGTCAAAGCACTCAGGCGGTTGGGTGATAATCAAAACGCTGATTTAATTGCCCTAAGACTCAGCCAAGTGGTGCAAATTGGCGAACCGCTCGAGGTCAATTTAGCGCTTTGCCAAGGTAAACCGCTCGAGGTTAGCGAATCTTGGGTGCTAAGAAAAAAATGGCTCGAGACAAACTATGAAGGCTGAGCAAGAGTTTGAGAAAGCATATAAGTATTGCCGTCTGGGTCATAGAAACTAGCCAGCATAACAAGGTTCGGAATGGTATTGGTCTCGCCTACAAATTTTACCCCAGCTTGCTCGAGTAAGGCTCTGGCGTGGGCAACATCGGTCACTTCCCAAGTCAGAACTGTACCTTGGACTTGCGGATTTTCGACTTGCGATAAGCCAATCGTGATACCTGTAACTGGGGTGGTCATTTCGCACCAACCAATTTCTTCGACTTTATAGATTAACTCAAACCCAAGTTTTTCTGAGTACCACTCAATGCTGTTTTCTAAATTGCTAACACTGGTGGAGGCAACGACGGTGGGTTTGAAACCTAGGGACTCGAGACGATTGTTAGACATAGTAATCTCCTTTTGGTGCGGGTTTTGGCAAAACAAAGCTGGCGCAATAACTGAAATGTCGTTCAGCTTGCAGACAGTTCGTCTTGACTTAGGTACTATTTTTATACAAAAATCTTATTTTGTCAAGAGCGTATTCTAAAAGTAAATTCTGTATGAAAATTACCCTTACCCAACTCTGCCATCATCGCTGGATTCTGCCAATCCTGTCCGAACTGCACCAACAAAATGGTGGCAGTAAATTTGTTACCTTGATTAACCGCCTTAAACTCAGTCGTGATTCACTCAGTCGTACCCTGCAAATCATGCTCGAGTTAGAACTGATTAGCCGCAACACGGTTTATGCCCATCCTCTGCGCCCTGAATACATCCTGATAAACCAAAAGCTGGGCGAACACGCTTATAATTTAATCCAGCAACTCGAGCCAAACCAAGAGACCTTACTGAACAAATGGGCATTACCAACCATTTTGGCACTGCAAACCCATCACCGATTTTCAAAACTGCTGGAAGTGCTACCGAGTATCACTTCACGCGCCCTGACCATGACCCTAAAAGACCTCGGGCAATGTGGATACATACGCCATCAGCAACGCCAGTATGTCCTTACGCCTACAGGCGAACTGATTGCCAATTCAGTCGCTTTACTCGGTGGGTCTCGAGTCATCAGAAACCCAATCTGACCAACTGCCCGCATATAACTTAGCCCCTTGTACCCCAGCAAGCTCGAGCGAAAGCGCATTGGCACAAGCACTTACGCCGCTACCGCAATACAAGATAATCGCTTGGTGGGGGTCTTCTAAATTAAACCTCTGCCCTTGGGCAACTGAACTTTTCCAAAAACCATGCTCGAGTGCCGAAGCCCATGGTAGATTCTCTGCCCCCGGAATATGCCCAGCTTTTTTATCAAGCGGTTCAACCAGCCCAAAAAAACGCTCTGGCGCTCGAGCATCAATTAACCTTGTTTTGGCATCTCGAGCCGCTACTTCTTCGGCGCTGACCAGCATTTCAGGGCGGACTTGAGGGGTAAAGACCGCTTTGGGATATTCTGAACTACTTGTCTCGAGTTTTCCAGCCCAAGCTGGTAAACCACCATCCAAGACCTGCACTTGATCATGCCCAAGGTAACGTATCAGCCACCATAAATGGGCGGCATAAAACCCTTGTCCAGTGCTTGGATCGTCATAAGCCACAATCAAATGCTCTGAACCAATACCGACGCTCGAGAGTTTTTTCGCTAGGGTTTCGGGGTCTGGAAGTGGATGCCGTCCACCCGTACCATTGGGGTGCTTAGGACTTGAAAGATCAGTTTCTAAATCCAAAAAAATTGCCCCTTCAATATGCCCAGTTATATACGCATCCAGACCTGCGCTTGGCTGCCCTAACCAAAAACGAGTATCCACCACACGTAAATTGGGGTTTGAAATGTTCTCGAGTAACCAAGCGGCACTGACCAAAGGATTCATCGGTTTATTATGCCTCAAAACATCCCTAGACTGCTCCTGCTCATCACACCATTTTTGGGAGGTACTTGGCTCTGGAATGGTGTCAGATTTGAACCCTAAAAAATTGTAACCTAGGGTATACTCATGACAACACCAATGCCAAAAAGGAGTTTTATGAAAAAAGTAGTTATTTTGATACTGGCACTTATGTCTTTTGTCTCAGCCCAGACCGAGAAGCCCCGTGTGGTTTTGGTTACTTCGGATACAGGTGTGTACAGTTTCAAGAAAAAAGTCGAACCTTTTATTGCCGACGCACTAAAAGCCTTGGATTACCGTGTTTTTATTGTTGAAAGAACAATCTCAAACCAATCAAATTACAACGATTCAAATACTTCGCAGGTCAAACAACTGCTCAGTTTAACCAAAGAATTTGAACCAAATTTTATCCTGATTAGTAATTTCAGTCAAAAGAATAATAGAACGACTTCGGTCTTAGGGGTGACAACCTATTTTCATATTTTAACAGGTAAGTTTTTTGTGACAAAACCAGATGGCGAACTGCTCAAGAATTGGGAATTTGACGCAGAAGGGACGGCTGGTACTGCGGTCAGCGCTCAAGAACTCAGTCTAAAAAACCTTGTTAATCGGGCTGTACCAATTTTCCAAGAAGCTGTCACACCAAAGTAAGTGTTTGAAAATCCATAGCCAAGCTCCTTGAAACCAGAAGCCCCTCGAGTCTAAATGCACTCGAGGGGCTTCTGGTTTTTCGTGCTAATCACAATTTTTGGAGCGGGTAATCAGATTCGAACTGATGCCAGAAGCTTGGAAGGCTGCTGTGCTACCACTACACCATACCCGCGCAGCGTTCAGTAATGTACCTGTTTAGAGAGGTTTCGTCAACCCACTTTTACCGTAGCTGCTCAGAACCACTATGGATTCAACCAATTTCCTCTATCAAAAGTACCAGCTTTCACATTTTTCACGGCTACCTCACGCGGCTGGTTTGTCTCATGATACTTTGGCTCGAGATAAAAACCCTCCAGACTCGAGGGAAATCAAAAGGATGGAATGTATGTTGAAAAAATTATTACCTATCGCTGCCGCCGTTGCCTTAACTGCTGTTTTCACTGTGCCAATGGCACAAACCCGCGCCACCAGAATTGGTTTTGTCAATGCCCAAGTTGTCTTGGCAGGGCATCCAAATGGTTCTAAGGTACTTGAAGCTCAGAAAAAAGCCCAAGCCGAACTAAAAGAACTCTCTGATAAAGTCCAAGCCCTGCAAGCCAAAATTGCCAATAACACAGCCACACCAACCGAACGCCAACAGTACGAAACCCTTGTTAAAACGGGTCAAGCTCGTCAGGTTGCCTTAAAAACCCAAATTGATAAGTTGCTCGAGCCAATTACCAAACAAGTAGATACGGCAGTTGGTAAAGTTGCCAAAGCCCAAGGCTTTGTGCTGGTCATGGATAGAGCCATTGCCAGTCAATCGGGTTTGGTGATTTACGCCGACCCTGAAGGCACAGATTTGTCCGATGATGTGATTAAAGAAATTAAGAAGTAAGCGACCCAAGCGCGAACAGCCCGATAGGTGCTGTCTTGTGAGCAAGAAGCCCGTCAGCGACCACGCCCGACAGCGCGAGTAGCCCGACAGGTGCTATTCCACGAGCAAGAAGGTGCGCGTATGTGGTCAAGATAGGTGCTGCTTTAAGGGTCAAGAAGGCGAAGGGCAAAGGGCGAAAGAAAACCCTTTGCCTTTTTGTATTGGACCAACTCGAGGATGCTTACCGACAGCCATAGCACACAATCCACACACCAATAATCGCGTAAAATACTGCTATGAAGGAACTACTCATTCCCATCGCCTTAAGTCTGTTACTTGCGGCTTGCGCCCCAGAAGACATGACCATCGAAGGACTCGAGACTTTTACGGTCACACAAGGACACAAAGAAGGGCGTTTATCGTACCCAACCTATCCACCAACCGGTGGTGAGCATAATCCGCGTTGGCAAAATTGTGGTGTTTACGAAACGCAAATTGCCGCCGAAAATGCAGTGCATAGTTTAGAACATGGCGCAGTTTGGATTACTTATCAACCCAACTTAGCGGCAGAAGAGATTAAAAAAATTCGTGATTTGGTCAAAGGTCGAGCTTACACCGTGGTCAGTCCTTCACCATTTGGAGCGCTCAGTAAACCCATTTATGCGGTGGCATGGGGCGTGCGGGTTGGCGTAGAAAAGGCAGATGACAAGCGCTTAGATAAATTTATTCGTACCTACATGCAGGGTAAGCAAACACCTGAACTCGGTGCGTCGTGCAGTGGAGCTATTGGTAATCCAATTCAATAGCCTATGCTTAAACCCTCGAGCCTGCTGAACTTCCCTGTTTTTGGGGCATTCAGTGTGGTGTTTGGGGTGCTGCTCGAGCGTTTAGAATTACCATTTTGGGCTGCGTTCGCTGTAGCTACCTTGGCGCTGCCAGCCCTTTTATCTAAGTTCCCACAAGCCATTCGATACGCTTTGGCTGTGGCTTTACTGCTTTGCCCTTTGGCTTGGTGGCGAAGTCATGTGACCCGAGTGCTGCCCGATAACCTCGAGCCGTTTATTGGAAAAACCATTACGCTAAGCGGAGATTATGATGGGCGTTTTTTTGGCACTGGGGCTGCTCGGGTGTTTTTGCGGGTTAAACCAGCCCTCGAGATGGGGGCATACCGCATTACAGGCAAACTCGAGCGCCCAAAGTGGTTTAGGAATCCGGGTGTCTTTGACCTTGGAGCGTGGATGTTGTCTCGAGGGGCGCGGTATATCTTCAAAGCCAAAGAAGTCGTTGCACTCGAGTTCGGTATCTTGGGGGCAACTCGGGCGTGGGTGCGTTCGGGAGTGCGGGTTGGTCTGCAACCTCGAGAAGCCGCCCTGATGACTGGGGTGGCGCTTGGCGACCCCGATGAATTAAACGGTATTCCAGTATCCGAGGATGGTACAGCTTGGCGTGATGTCTTTGCAAAAAGCGGTTTAGCTCACATCATGGCGCTTAGCGGTCAGCAAGTGAGCATCATCGTCTTGGCTTTATCGTTTGCGCTTCGGGGTTTGATGCTCTGGCGTTTTCCAGTGCTGATTGTGGTGCTGCTGTCTTACTGGGCAGTGGTTGGGGCATCGCCAAGTGTCTCGAGAGCAATTCTCATGGGTTTAGCTGTGCTGGTCACGGGTTGGTTAGGGCGTGGCAGACTCGAGGTCTTACCCACGATTGGTTTAAGTGCTGTTCTGACGCTGCTTTGGCAACCGGCTTGGCTGGCAGATTTAGGCTGGCTACTCTCGTATTTGGCGGTACTGGGCATGGTCTTTTTTGTGTTGCCAATTCTTGCGGTCTTGCGCCTTAAAAGCCCAGATGAAAACGACTTAAACCCTAGGTTCGTCCATCTTTGGGGCTTAAAATTCCTGACTTTTTCTCGAGTCAAGTTCTGGGTAATTGGTGTGCTGGTCACGACCCTTGCTGCTCAAGCACTGACTTTGCCATTAAGCGCCTCAAGTTTTGGCGCAATTCCCCTCATTTCTCCAATCAGTAATTTGTTTGCAGAACTGCTAATGTTGCCGCTTGTCATTCTGAGTTTTATCGCGGGGCTGCTTGGCTCGGCAGGTTGGATTGTGAACTTGGTCATCCAACATTTGGCTTGGCTCATGCTCGAGGGTGCAAAGTTTTTTTCTAATGCACCTGTTCTCGAGTGGGGCAGTGTTTCCACACTGGGTTATGTGGCGTTTTATGCCAGTGTGATGGCTATTTACGCGGCACTGCAAGGTTGGTTGCGTCCGTATCAAATGCTGGCAATTATGCTGGCATCGGTGTTGGTCACAGCATTACCCAATCGTTCTCGAGCCGAAATTATTTACTTGGACGTTGGACAAGGCGATGCCACCCTGATTCGATTGCCCGTTGGCGATATTCTTGTGGATGGTGGTGGAACACCCCAATCGGACTTTGATATGGGCGCAAGGGTAGTTGTGCCGGCATTGCGTAGCCTTGGGGTCAAAAGCCTGACCGTGATTGCTACACACGGTGATGCTGACCACATCGAGGGGCTGAATGCGGTACTGCGTCATTTTCCAGTCTCGAGCCTGATGATTGGGCATGATAAGCCAACAGGCGAAGATACTGTTTGGGATGAAATGATTGCTTCTGCCAAAAGCCGTAACATTCCAATTCGAGTGGTTGGGCGTGGAATGCAGTGGAAACTTGGTACAGCCACGATTCAATTCTTGCATCCAGCCCCACCTTTTAATTTGGAGGACGACAATATCAATTCGGTGGCATTCAGTCTCGAGTTCAAAGGTAAGCGTCTGCTTTTTTTAGGCGATGCGCCCAGCGAAGTCGAAGAGACGATGAATCCGGGCGCAGTAGATGTCTTAAAACTGGCGCATCATGGCAGCCGATTTAGCACCAGCCAAACACTTTTGCGTCGTACCACACCCAAAGCCGTGGTCGTCTCGAGCGGCGCAGACAACACTTACGGACACCCAAGTAAAGATGTTTTGGAACGCCTAAAACCATACCGCCCTTTGGCGTTTCGCACCGACCGAGATGGAGCAATAACCTATTCCCTCGAGACTGGAACTTGGCGCACCCTGATGCAAAACCCCGAAGCTGGTTTGTTAGGACAACCCACACAGCGCTAAAGTCAGGTATTCTCGGGGAATGAAATGGTTTGTTTGTGTTGCTTTGGCGTTGTTTCTTGCTTCTTGTAGTCCTGCTTTTGTTTCAAAATTCAATTTTGACTTCCCACTCAAATCAGATGAGGTTTGGAAGGTGGTTTTTAACGCTCCAAAAGAAATCGCTTTTGATTTTTCTTTGACTGGGACACCACGCTTAGACAAGACCAACTGGGTTTATGCTACCTTCAAAACCACCGCCCCAGCCTTGGCGGGTTCTGGGGTTGTGCCGAGTGATCGTAAAAACTTAGTGATGGTTTTTCAAATTTCCAGCACCGAACAACTGTCTTGTGTTGTACCTTTAACCGAACAGACCCTAGCCAATAAAGGCATTGGCGCACAGTATCAAAATGATCGCAAAACAGCTGGTTTTGGGTGTGCTATCAGCAAAAAATAAGTTTTACTGGCTCGAGCTTCCTTCTGGGATTTTAATCGTTTCTTGCACCCGAAAACCATGTTCCAGCGTGGTTTTTGCCCAAAACTGCGCCGACTCGAGGTTATGGTCACGGTAATTACCGCATTCAAGTTCAGACACGCCCGGAATATGAACAATTTCTGCTACCCCAGCCAAGGTTTTCTCGAGCGCCGTTTTGACCTTTTCGGGGCTGATTTCACCTTCATGGACAAGATAAAATCCTGTGCGGCAACCCATTGGCGAAAGGTCTATCACGCCGCTTAAATGGTCACGTAAACCACCCGCCAGCAAATGCTCTAAGGTGTGCATTGCCCCAGTCTCGAGGGCGCTTTGATTTGGTTGGGCAAGCCGCAAATCAAATTTGGTGATTGTATCCCCATGCTTGGTGATGTGCCGACCTGCCAGACGCACATAAGGGGCTTGTACTTTGGTGTGGTCAAGATTAAACGATTCAACATTCGCCATTATTTTTCTCCTTTAACTTGAGGGTTTGAGCCACATGTCGGTTTTGGGTTTTCGACGCGGATTCAAAAACCATTCAAGCATGGCTGGGAAACGCTTACGCCATTCGGATTCTGAATGCACACCCGTTTCGTCCTCCAAAAAAACCAAATCGTAACAGCCTTGCGAGACCAACATTCCAGCAATTTTACGACTGTCCTCGAGATATGATTTACTGTCCTTAGACTGCCCACCTTCTCGATGACCACAATCCAAGTAAATCCGCGTATTTGGGGCAATATGGGTCTGCACGTGCTTGAGTAACCCAGCTTTACCAACCCAAAAAGCACTCGAGAAGCAGGCAGCAAACCCAAAAATATCCGATGCCTCCAAGAGTGCATACAAACTCATGATTCCACCCATACTGCTGCCCGCTACACCTGTAAAACGAGCCTCGGTTAGGGTGCGAAAACTCAAATCCACAAGCGGTTTAACCACATTCACCAGATAATCAAGGTACTCGTTTGCCCGACCACCCGCCCCGCCGTTAATGCCCGGTAATTTAATTTTAGCTTCAAACCAAGGACCGTACTCATCAATCCGCGCCACCCCAGCGTTCGGCACAGCCACAATAATACACTCGAGACCACGCTTGGCGAGTCGTTCAGCGGCTTCATCGGCTGCCCATTCCCCCGAGTAACTGGTTTTATTGTCAAAGCAATTCTGCCCATCGTGCATGTACAACACAGGATAATGTGCGGTTTTAATTTTAGAATAACTTGGCGGAAGATAAACAACAATATCCCTTGCCGCCACCGTTCCACCACCAACATTGCGTTTTACCCGAACATTACCCACAACCGAATGACCCGCCACCGTCGGATAAGCCCGTGCATACGCAATCCAACTCATAAAAACCTTGGGGAGGAAAGCGCGAGTGGGGGAGTTGGTGAGGGGTTACTTTTTGTGCTGAATACTAAGTGTATTTTTGATTCTCGAGCCATGAGGCATCATAACTTGTTAGACTAAGACCATGTGGCAATTAACAATTTCGCAGCGTTTGCGTTTGCTTGAACGGCGAATGCTTGAACTCTCGGCGTGGCGGGTGGCGTTGGAGTTCCCAGTTCTCGAATGGGTGCTAACACAACCAAATATGAATTCTCGAGCGGTGCGTCTAGGGGATTCATGGGGCTTCTCGGATGGCACACACGGCTACAACACCCATCAGCAAGGGGCGGTGCGCTTTGAAGCCAATCTGGTTATTCCCACATCTTTGGCAGGTTTTCCAGTCGAACTCGAGCTTGATTTTGGTGGCGAGGGTTTTGTTGAAATTACAAACTCGAATGGGATTATTTTTCGTGGCGGTTTGAATCCGTTTCATAAGGCATTTCCAATACTCGAGAAAGCTACAGGTGGGGAATCATTGACAGTAACTGTAGATGTCGTCCCAAAGGGTTTATTTGGCTCGAGAAACGATTCGCCCAGTTTGGCGCGGGCGCATTTGGTTGCGCCGCATCTCGAGATTCGAGCATTCTTGGGCGATTTAGAAGCACTGCATCAGGTTTGTCTGACGCTTGATTTGCACGAGGTTGTACCACTTTTATTGGCTGCTGCCGAGGATGTTTTAACAACGCTACCTTGGACAAGTAACGCTACCGAATACCTCTCGAGGTTGCTGCATGGCACGCTTGGCAATTCATTTGAACGCAGTATCTTATGGAGTTTGCCGAAAATCCCAGAGTTAAAACCACTCGAAACACAGTATCTCGAGGGCATAAATCTGGCTCGAGAACAATTGCAAGCGCATGTCAATAAAATAAAAGTCTTGTATCCACCACAAGGCAGTTTGGCACTAAGTGGTCATGCCCATATTGATTTGGCGTGGCTTTGGACGATTTCTGAAACACGGCGAAAAATAAAACGCACTTTTGCCACAGTGCTGGATTTAATGAATCGCTATCCAGATTTTAGGTTTAATCAGTCCAGCGCCCAAGCCTATGCGTGGCTCGAGCAGGACGACCCTGTACTTTTCGAGCAAGTCAAAACTCGGGTTCTCGAAGGACGCTGGGAAACGATTGGCGGGATGTGGGTCGAACCCGATGGTCAGATGCTAAATGGTGAATCTTGGGTGCGACAAATTATTTTTGGTCAACAGTATTTCTTAGAAAAATTCGGGCGTATCAACACCGTGGCATGGTTGCCAGACACCTTTGGTTTTAATCCACAATTGCCGCAAATACTGCGTTTAGGCGGGATGAATTCATTTTTTACCACTAAGTTACGTTGGAATGAAACAACCGAATTTCCCCATGATTTATTTATTTGGCAGGGCTTAGATGGTTCTAAAGTCTTGGCACATTGTTTTTGGAATAAGTTTGACAGTTACAACGCGCTTTTAGACCCCAAAAGTATTTTTGAAACATGGCGTAACTTTAAGGGCAAAAGCAGTCCAGCTTGGTTAAAGCATAATACCGCGCCTCAAAGTTTACTGTCTTTTGGGTACGGCGATGGTGGCGGAGGACCAAGCCGCGAACACTTAGAGAGTTATGCCCGACTGCAACAGTACCCTGCCATGCCAAAACTCGAAATGACCAGAGTGGATGATTTTTATTCTTCACTACCAACCGATTTACCAATCTGGAAAGGTGAAATGTACCTCGAGTTGCACCGTGGAACGCTAACCACCCAAGCCAAAATCAAGAAACTGCACCGCATGTTAGAGCATCGGCTGCTCGAGACAGAAGTGCTGTGGTCACTGGCTTGGCTCGAAGGTGAAACTTATCCACAGGCGCAACTTGAAGGTTTGTGGAAAACTTTATTGCTGCATCAATTCCATGACATTCTGCCCGGCTCGAGTATCAGGGAAGTCTACAAGGATGCCCATACTGCCTTGGAAACAGCCTTACAAGAAACCACGTCGTTGCGAGACTCTGCACCAAAAAAAGGTGCTTTGCGAGCTTTACTCGAGCATGTGATTGAGGATTCTGCCGAAGCCGAACGAATAGAAATAGAAGTTGTTCCACTCGAGAATGGTGGGTACAAGTTGCAAGACTCGACGACCACCGCCACGATTAACGCCTCGGGGTGGCTAGAGTCTATTCATGAAACCTACCGCAACATCGAATACATTGCCGCACCTTGTACCCTGACCTACCAGCGTGATGTGCCAAGGGAATGGGAGGCTTGGGATGTCAACCCACCGAGTAGCCAAACCATCGAAAGCCGTGTAGAATTTATACCGTCCGAAACGGGTGTTCGCGTCATCCATCATTGGCGAGACTCGAGCTTTGAACAAGAATTTAGGCTATTGCACACAGGGGTTGAAGTCAAAAATAAGGTTTTTTGGCAAGAAAAACGAATCATGCTACGCGCTGAATTTCCGATGGCAGTGCATGGGCAAACGGCTTTTTTTGAAACTGCTTTTGGGGTGGTGCAACACCCAACTCGAGCCAATACCGCCCTCGAGATGGCGGCTTTTGAAGTTCCTAGCCAGCGCTTTGTGCTGTTGCAAGAAGGCTTAAAAAGTATGGTGCTGCTGAATGACTGCAAATACGGTTTTGCCGTGCGGGACAATTTAATCACCATGTCTTTACTGCGTGGCACAATCTATCCAGACCCAAGTGCCGATATGGGCGAACACGAATTTACGTATTTGCTGGATTACCTCGGCGACCCCGTACTGACCCCGTACCTGCCGCTCGAGACGGCGGCACAACGCGGGTTATCCATGAATAGCCCAATACTTAGCACCTTAGAAGTGCTGGCACGCACTGATGGTTTAATGTGCAGTGCGATGTACAAGAGTCACACTGACCAAGCCCTAATTCTGCGTTTCTATGAATTAAACGGGCAACACAGCAGACAAATCTTGAAGGTCGGTAGTTTTAAGGCACAACAGGTTTCAGTTATCAATTTCTTGGAACAAGAATTACAAGAACTCGAGATTGTTAATGGCGCTGTAACCCTCGAGATGCGTGGTTTTGAAATTATCACCTTAAAATTGTGGATTTGAATTCTTTGCCTTGCGTCCTCGAGTACCAAAGTCAATCGCTTCAACATTCAAAACTTTGCCGTTCTCGAGACTAAACCGTACCATCGTGCGTTTTTGATGTACCCCATGATGTCCAACTGCCCCGGGATTGATGTACAGCACCCCAAAAGCATCTCTGGCAATCTCGAGGATGTGCGAATGACCACAAATCAGTAATTGCGGACGCTGGGCTGGCTGGCGTAAGACCTCGAGAATTTCTGGGTTGTAACGTTTTGGATGCCCGACAATATGGCGTATCCAAACACTGACCCCCTCTTTGCTAAATTGCTGGTCTTCGGGGTACTCGAGTTGCAGTGCCTGATTGTCCACATTTCCACTGACAGCAATAATTGGTTTTTGTAAAGTCTCGAGTTGAGTCATCACAGCCCTAGCACCCATGTCTCCAGCGTGCCAGATTTCGTCGGCTTCTCGGCAGTGTTCAAGGATTTCATCATCGATAAATCCGTGCGTATCTGAAAGTAAGGCAATTCGCATTTCTCGAGTTTACGGGTAGAATGCACTTATGGCAATTAATTATCCACTGACCGCGACTTTTAAGCTCCTCGCACTTTCTCCTGAAGTTACGGTGCGTGACTCGAGTGGGGCGCTGATGCTACAGGTCAAACAAAAGGGTTTTACGCTGCGTGAAGAAACCACGGTCTTTGCCGATGAAGCCAAAAAAGTTGCGCTTTACAAAATGATGGCTGATAGAGTGATTGGTTTTCGGGCAGTCCATAAAATCACCCGCCTTGCCGATAATGCCCCTGTTGGCGCAGTCAAAGCGGCTGGAATGCGGAGTCTTTGGCGTACCCAATACGATATTGCCGACTCGAGTGACCAAACTATTTTGACTGTCCGCGAAGAAAACCCGTGGATTAAAGTGCTGGATGCCTTGGTGGACGAAATTCCAATCGTCGGTTTTGTGATTGCTATGTTTATCAACCCGCGTTATTTAATGACCGACTCGAGCGGCACAGTTTTATACCGCATCACCAAAAAACGCAGTATCTTAGAAAGTCACTTTACCTTAGAACAAATGACTGCCGAAGCTGCGACAGGCAACGATGAACGCCTGATTGCTTTAGCCTTAATTCAAGTGATTTTCCTCGAGAAACACCGAGGGTGAATTAGCTTCTAGTCTTTAGCTAAAGACTAGAAGCTAGTCGCTGACACACTAACGACTTTTTAAGAGCTTGTCCACATCCGATTCAAATGGCAAACTCGGTTGAGCGCCAATTCGGGTGCAAGCCAATGCGCCAGCCGCCACACCACGCCGTACTGCCTCCTCGAGTGAGGCATCTTCGACTAGGGCAGCCGCGAATGCACCGATAAAGGCATCTCCGGCGGCGGTGCTGTCCACGACTTTGACTGGAAAACTCGGCACATGTCCTTCTCCAGCACTATTGGCATAGACTGCGCCATTTACACCAAGCGTAATAATTGCTTCGGGTACAAGTTCACGCAAGGCTTGTGCCTCGAGCAGTGCTTCTTTGATGTTTTGCGGCGCTCGCCCGAGCAGCACCCCCGCTTCGGTTTCATTGACCACCAGTGTAGTCACATCACGCAATTGATTTGGCTCGAGGGCTTGGGCGGGTGCAAGGTTTAAGACCACTCGCGCCCCAGCTACTCGCCCGAGTTTAGCCGCCGCCACTGCTGTCTCGAGTGGAATCTCGAGTTGAATTAAGACCAATTTGGCATCACTAAAGGTTTGAACCCGCAGGTCGGATGGTCGCAATTTGCCATTTGCCCCCTGGGAGACCACAATCGTGTTTTGTCCTGCTCTGTTGAGCGTAATAAAAGCCGAACCAGTCGCGGTTTCTAAGGTTTGTAAACTGCTGGTATCCACACCTTCTCGTTCAAGATTGCCACGCAGCAAACTGCCCGCCATGTCTGAGCCAAGACAACCAACCATCCGCACTTTCGCCCCGGCTCGAGCCGCCGCCACCGCCTGATTCGCGCCCTTACCACCCGAATGAAGCTCTAAGTCAGAACCCAGTACCGTTTCACCCGGTTTAGGATGACGTTCGACTCGAGTTACATAATCAAGGTTCAGGCTGCCAACAACAACAATCATGATAAATTGTACCGTGTTTTGGACTCAGTGCGCCAAATTGCCAGTTGACGTTTCACGCATACGGGGTAGTTGACGCTTGGCGCATACGGGGTAGTTGACGAGAAGGCAAAAACACGAGATGCTATTACTTATGACCAAGACCGAAACTTATATGGCATGGCTAAACGAACAAGGCTACCGCCCAGAACTCGACAATGACCAAGATATTTCTTTCAAGCACGAACGGATTAACTTTGTGCTGTTTGCCAACGAAAAAGACGAAACTTTTTTTCGTTTAATGGTGCCTTACTTTTGGGAACTCGAGAGCGAAGAAGAAACCGAACGTGCCACCAAAGTGATTATGAAACTCAACACCGACTACAAAGCCGCTAAGTTTTACATCATGCAAAACGATGTTTGTGTGGCAATCGAGAATTTTTATGGCAAAATTGAAGATGTCTTTCCTGTTTTGGGCAGACAAATAGATTTACTTGCCAGTGCAATGCGAGAATTTAGGCAACTGATGCGCGAAGAAGCCCCTAAGCCGCCTTTGGCACAGGCTTAATTATTTAGGTTCTCGAGTTTCCCTATCCACGCGTCAAAATGTAAGCACTTTTGACGCATAACAGGTAAAGTAATTTGTTCGGCAATTTCCAAGCCATTTCTGACTTTTTGATATTTTTCGTACAAGCTAATCAGCCGTTTGGCTGGGGAAGTTTGTGTGCCACCATTGATATGTTCAGGAGAATCAAATTTTAATAAAACCGTTTTGAGTTCAACAAGCCGCGAAGTACACCCGTGGTCACGACACAAAACCGAATCTAATTCTTCAGGGGCGCTAAACAGCAATGCCTCGAATTCATGCGCTTGGATATAGGGAATAAATCGCCAATCATCAATAACATCCGCTAAGGCTTTTTCAAGGTGCTTTAATTTTGACTCGAGTTGGGATGGCTGCGTTTCAAAACTCGGAAAGGATTTGTGTAAACCAAACAAATCAAACATCGTACTCACATAACCATGCCGTAATTCAAGACGAATACTTTTCTCGACCCGAGTAAACGAGGTCACACCACCACTTTGTTGTTTTGAAGTTGGTACTTGAATGGCTTTGGCAAAAATATCAAATTGCCTAAGATGTGGACGCAAAATGCGTTTAACAAACTGCTCCTCACAATGTCCCTCAGCGATAATTGTCAAATTCAAGGCTTACCACCCAAGACATTTTGTAGCCACAAATCACCAATTTTGTAATCCTCGAGCCAACCTTCTAATTCAGTTGTATCTAAGCGCTTAACAATTGTTTCTTCGGTTAGCTCATCTTGTTCAACCACCAAAATCTGATGCGGCTGGAATTGATTTAAGAACTCTGGGTTTTGAGTCGCCACCAAAATTTGACTCTCAAAAGATGCTTGCTGAATCAGTTCAGCTAAGAATATCAAGGCTGTAGGATGCAAACCAAGTTCTGGTTCGTCAATAATTACAAGCGGTGGGGGTTCAAAATAAAGTAATGCCGCCAATGCAATAAAACGCAGTGAGCCATCGGATAAATACGAAGCTGTTAATAATAAATCATGACGAGTATCGCGGTACTCGAGCCGAATCAAAGTTTCGTTGAGTCGGTCTGGGCTGAGCATAAAACGACCAAAGCCCGGAACAATGCGCTTGATTAAATTCTCAAAAGACCCAAACCGCTCGGGCTTTACCTTAGCAAAACGATATAAAAAAGCAGCCAAGTTACCTGCATCAGACTTTAGATAGTGATTGTCGTTGATTAAACAACCCTGACGACTTCTTGCCTGCGAACTCGAGTCAGAAAAGTGATACACCCGAGTTTGGCTTAAGTTGTTTTTGATTGCAGATGCAAAAGTAAAATTTTGGAACTCAATGTGGTCAAGTGGAGTTCTAAAGAATTCTGATTCTTTTACGAAAAAATTGCTTCTTCCTATTTTTTGAGAATTTAGTTTCTCTTTTAAGACAGGTAAATCATCTTCGCCAAATCGAATTGTAAGCTCAAAAACAGTCGTGTTTGATGGTATAGAATCTTGAAAATCCACTGCAATTCTTGCATGTGTAGTCACTTTTCGACCACCGTACAAAACAAAATTTGACCCGCCAATTTCACCAATGGCTTGTTGAAAAGAAGAATCTGCAACCCGCTCGAGAAACCCTAAAGCAGACAAAATATTGCTTTTCCCTGCGCCATTTGCCCCAATTAAAACATTGACATCGCCTAGTTCAATTTGGGCGTGTTTAATACCCCGAAAACCCGTAATCTCGAGGGTCTGGATTTTCACTCGGTCAGATGGGTTTTTAAGCGGTTTTTCTTGAGTGGCTGGGCTGCTCATACAAACGATTGTACTTCTTTACATCTCCATTCGGGTTTTTAAGAAATTGGTTTGCACCACGCCGCGTTGGTAAAAAGCATTCTGCATGATTTTCACGTACAACGGAATCGTGGTTTTGACCCCTTGAATCACGGTTTCATCCAAAGCCCGTTTGGTTCTGGCAATTGCCATCTCTCGAGTCGGAGCCCAACAAATTAATTTACCAATTAAGCTGTCGTAATGAGGTGGGATGGTGTAACCACTAAAGGCATGGCTATCCACCCGCACGCCGCAACCACCCGCAAAATGGACACTCTCGAGCTTACCGGCGGCTGGACGAAAATCCTTATCGGGGTCTTCGGCGTTAATGCGGCATTCGATGGCGTGTCCCTCGAGCCGAATATCGGATTGCTGTAGATGCAGCCCTTCGCCAGCCGCGATTTCAATTTGTAAACGCACAAAGTCCAGTCTCGAGATGGCTTCAGACACACAATGTTCGACTTGGATTCGGGTGTTCATTTCCATAAAATAAAAATTGTCTTCGGGGTCTACAATAAATTCTAAAGTTCCCGCCCCACTGTATTTGACATGCTGAGCCAGCCGAACCCCAGCCGATAAAATTTCGTCACGCAAGTCTGTTGGTAAGGTACTCGGGGCTTCTTCGATCAGCTTTTGGTTGCGGCGCTGGATACTGCAATCGCGTTCGCCAATGTGAATCACATGCCCAGTACCATCACCCATGACTTGGACTTCAACATGCCGAAATTCGGTGATAAACTTTTCCATAATCAGGGCGGCATCGCTAAAGTACGAAAGCGCTTCTTGACCAGCTTGTGCGAAGGCACTCTGCATTTCTTCGCTCGAGCGGACAATTTTTTGTCCGCGTCCGCCACCGCCAGCACTGGCTTTTAACAGCACTGGATAACCAATTTTTTCGGCTTGTAAAATCGCTTCTTCGGTGGACTCGAGAACCCCAGTCCCCGGCACAACTGGCACATTAGAAAGCGCCGCGATTTCACGCCCACCGGCTTTTGAACCAAGGGCGTGCATGGATTCAGGGGTCGGTCCAATAAAGACAATTCCGTGGTCACGGCATTTTTCGGCAAAATCTGGATTTTCGGATAAGAACCCATAACCGGGGTGAATTGCTTCTGCGCCAGTCATCACGGCTGCCGACAAGACATTGGGGATATTGAGATACGAACCACTCGAGGCGGGAGGTCCAACACAAACCGATTCATCGGCGAGCAGTACGGGCAGGCTGCCTGCATCGGCTTCTGAGTAGACCAGCACGGTTTTAATCCCCATTTCTTTAGCGGTGCGGATGACCCGCAAAGCAATTTCGCCACGATTGGCAATTAGTATTTTTTTGAACATAGAAAGCTCCTAGCTTCTGGCTTTTAGCTTCTAGCTTCTTCTCGAGTTGATAAGGCATTTCTCGAGCTTATGACTAGCAGCTAGTCGCTTTTTTACTCAATAACAAACAACGCTTGTCCGTATTCAACAGGTTGGGCATTTGTGACGAGGATTTCTCGTACCACACCCGCTTTATCGGATTCGATTTCGTTCATCAGTTTCATGGCTTCGATGATGCACAGCACTTGACCAGATTCGACTTTATCGCCAACTTGGACAAAAACAGGGGCATCTGGGCTGCTCGAGCGGTAGAACGTACCAACAATCGGGGCTTTGACTTGATGACCGTTGATGACTGCTTTTTCAGGGGCAACTTCAGCCACAGCAGGGGCGGCGCTAACCACAGGCGCAGCCACCACGGGTAGAGCGTGCATCGGTGTTGGGGCAGTCATGACGATGGGCGCGGGGGCTGCCACATGAACAATTTGCGCCCCGCGTTTGACATGAACTTTGTACTCTGGGGTCTCGAGGTTAAATTCGGACACATCTGCGTCTTTGAGGGCATCTAAAATTCTTTTTAAGTCTTTGGGATCCATATGTCTCCTATGATTAGGCATGAGGGTATCCACAAAACAGAGCGTGGATACTTTTGGGAATTGGCAGATTCTACAAGGTTTTGGCGCTCGAATGGGCAAATAAAATTATACTCAGTGCAAAAATCTCGAGAATCGCAAACCCTGACCATCTCGCAGTTGCGCTAAGCGCCATAAATCGGCTGGATGCACCACGGCTGGCTTGGTGTAGCCGCCCATCCGCCCACGGTCATGCAGCAAAATAATCGGTTGCCCACCAGATGTGATTTGTACCGCACCAAGCGGGGTAGCTTCACTGGGAACATCACCGCCACCCAGCAACGCCCCCGATAAACGCAAACCCATCCGGTCGCCGCCTTCAACCGTAAAATTGGCACTGGTCAGGGCTACAAAAGCCTCGGGATTGGCTTGCGCCCCTTGAAGAAGTCGAAAAGCCCTAGGCTCGAGACTCGGTTGTGATAGGTAAAAACCTGCTCGGACGGATTTAAGCAACCTTGCCCCAAGCACATCCCCCGCTTGTAAAGCTCGCCCCAAACTCGCCCGAGCATCTGAACTGATACTATTCCACATCGGTACGCCCTCAAAACCACCCGCGACACTCAAATAACCACGCACCCCCGTACTGCTCGGCTTAAAAGACAGGGTTTGTCCACGGCGCAATAAAAAACTCGAGGCGGCGGGTATTATTTCACCATTCAAAATTGGATTCATACCGTACCCCGCAAAGCCAAGCACCACATCACGCAGTGCCGTAAATACCCCACCAAGCAGGGTTAGCTCGAGCAGTGGCGCGTCTGCTGCGTTGCCCACAACGGCATTTGCTCGAGCCGCACTTCTAGCGTCAAGTACCCCCGACTGCGCCAAACCAAGATGACCGACCTGTACCCGCCCAGCATCGAGCAACAAGGTCTGCAAACCCGCCTGCTCGAGTTTTAAGACTGGGAATTTTGGCTCGAGTGGCAACAACGATACTGACTCGAGGGTCGGGATTTGTACTTGTTGGACTGGCACAAAACGCACGGCATCACCCGCTTGCACCCAGAATGGCGGTTCTCGGTGCGGGTCAAACATTGCTACACCAGAAGTACCGAGCAGATGCCAACCGCCCGGACTCGAGAACGGATAAACACCGGTTTGCGCCATGGCAATCCCCACCGAATGTGCCTCTACTCTTGCTCGAGGGTTTTCTCGACGCGGCAAATGCAAAGGGGGCGGTAACACACCAAGAAACGGAAAACCAGGCGTAAAACCAACGGCAAAAGCGTGGTAGACATGGCTCGAGTGGGTTTGGATAATGTCTGGGATGGTCAACCCTGTTTTTTTGGCGATAAACTCGAGGTCAAGACCGTTGTACTGGACTGGAATTTCTATGGACTGGCTAGGTTGGGCGAGGCAAGCGACCCTGCCCGCCAGGTGCGTGTTTAGGGTCAAGACAGCCCCACCCCTACGGTTTAGAAAAGACAATGCCCAATCCTGCACAGCTTTTTTGGTGGTCACTCGAGTATCAAATTCAAAATAAAGATTCAAATAACTTGGAATAATATCAGTAATACCCTCAAGCAGATGTTCACGCATGGCTTTAACAGCATTTAAGGCTCGAGATGAGGCAGCCACATCGGGTTTACCCGCAAAAGGAATGTAAAGACCTAAACGCATCAATAAGCCCGAACCTGAAACCCTGCTTGCTCGAGTGCTTGGCGGACTGCCTTGGCAATCTCGACAGCATTGGGGTTATCGCCGTGAATACACAAGGTTTGTGGCGCAATCTCGAGGATATGCCCTTCAAGTGTTTCAATCCAACCCCTTGCCATCTGTACGGCTCGAGCCGCCGCCAGTTCTGGGTCGTGAATACTTGAGCCATTGATACTGCGTGGTGCAAGTTGCCCAGAATCCACATAGCCGCGTTCTGGAAAGGCTTCTGGGATGAATCGCAAGCCGTATTCGGTGGCAGCTTCCTCGAGTTTTGAATTGGGCAGTCCAACAAATGGCAAACTCGAGTCAAAATCATGGACGGCTTTAGCAATGGCTTTGGCGGTGCTTAGATTTCGGGCGGCTTGGTTGTACAGTGCGCCGTGGGCTTTGACATGGTGCAGCCTTAAACCCTGAGCCTGTGTCATGCCCTCGAGTGCCGCAATCTGATACAGCACATCGGCATAAATCTGATTGGCTTCAAGGTTCATTTCGCGTCTGCCAAAACCAATTAAATCTGGAAAGCCCGGATGTGCGCCAATCGCTAAACCATGCTGCTCTGCCAACTCGAGGGTCTGCAATATCATCTTTGGGTCGCCAGCATGAAACCCACAAGCGATGTTGACACTCGAGAGAAACCCAAAAAGCGCCGCATCCTGTCCAAGCGTCCAAGTTCCGTAGGATTCACCAGCATCGGCGTTTAGGTCAATGAGCAGAGGCATGGATTCCTAAAGAGAATATTAAAAAAAGTTTTCTTACAGGGCAGACACAGAGGTCTGCCCCTAACGATTAAATTGCAAAATAAGTCGTGTCCAACCGTAGGGGCGAACCTTGTGTTCGCCCTGATTTGCTCGTTGCTCATAAATACGCTCCGTCGGCTTTCAGGGCTGCCCGTAACTCGAGGGCGTTGACTTGCCTTGAAGTTAAGTTCTGTTCTGCCATCCATGCTGCCGCCAGTCCAGCCGCTTCGCCCATGCTGTGGCAGTTCTGTTGAACTCGGATGGCGCTCTGAGCTTCAAAGGTGGCACTGGCACAACGTCCGGGGACAAGCACATTCTCGAGTCCAAGCGGTATCAGGCTACGATAGGGGATTTCATGGAAGGCATCAGGTTTGAAGTACGGTAGGTCGCCAGAACGTTCGTGGTAGAGCTTTTGTCCGCGTGGGGTGTGAATGTCTACAGGGTAATGGTTGCGGCAAATTGCGTCTTCAAAGGTGCGGCACTCGAGAATGTCGTCTAAGGTCAGCATGTATTCACCTTCGATTCGTCTGGTTTCGCGTACTCCGGGGATAGCAGCGTAACTCGAGACAAAACTGTTCTCGCAACCTTCAAAGGTGTTGCGTAAGAATTTAACAAGGCGGTTAATCGCGTGCTTGCCATCTATTTGCGCTCTGGAAAGTGTCCAAGCATCTGCGCCATCATTGATGTCTTCGGCTAAACGCGGATTATTAAAAGAGATACAGTTGGGCATTCCGGGGATACTAAAACCCTGAAAGTAATCGCCGTCACGTTCCTCGAGAACACCTTGTTCGACGGCTTTTTTGAAAATTGGTTCAAGACTGGCGTTTTTGCCCCAAACCATCCAAAAGTGCATAAACTGCTCGGATTCTTGAACTTGTCCGTGCCTAGCTAAAAACCCGCAAAGTTTTTGGCGGTCAACCCCGCCCAGAATAAAGCGCAGACTCATGGCTTGATGTAAACCCGTTTCGGCTTCGCCAGCTTGAAAAGGCGCTCCTGCCCGAACACTCAAGTCGGCATCGCCAGTCGCATCTATAAAGGCTTTGGCTTTTAAGCGCACCAAACCATCTTTGTTATGCACAACCACACTCGTCACCCGCTCTTGCTCGAGTTCAGGGGACACAAAATGGGTGTGGTACAAAATATCCCCACCGGACTCGACCAGCATTCGCTCGAGAACATATTTCATGCCTTCGGGGTTAAACCAGTTGTCATTATTGTGCATATCGGTCGCACCATCACCTTGGGCAAAAAGCCGCGTCTTAAGCTCGTTGGTTAAACCTTGATTGAGGTTAATGCCACTCGAGATATTTCGCATTAAGGGGGTCACTTGGGCATTTGTTCCCGTTCCGCCTAGGCTTCCTAGGGCTTCGACCACCAGTGTTTTAGCCCCGGCTCGAGCCGCTTTGATGGCGGCAATTGCCCCAGCCGTGCCACCACCAAGAACAATCACATCCCAAGATTGTGCTGTATCTAAAATTTTGAGCATGAATAAGCATAACAGGCTAAACTACCAGACACTGTGAACCAATTGACCCGAGAACTAACCAAGGATGTGCAATTGCTGGTGGGCAAAATCCTTAGCCTAGAAGCCATCCCCGGTGGCATCACCAACCGCAATTACAAACTAGAAGCCGCATCTGGCACATATATGCTGCGTGTTCCGGGCGAACGCACCGAGCTTTTGGGGATAGACCGCAAATGCGAATTTGAATGCAGTAGCACCGCTTACTCGGTTGGCATCGGCGCTCAGCCCGTGGCGTACCTGCAAATTCATGGGGCGCTTTTTACCCGCTATCTCGAGAATGCCGAAACACTGACCATCCCCAGAGCCAAAATGCAGCTTGAAGCAATCCTGAACGCCCTGAAAAAAATTCATGCTGCCCCAGCCTTCCCTAAATCTTTTAGCGCCTTTGAAACCATCCGAAATTACCATCAATTAGCGCTTGAACACCACGTCAAATTTCCAAAAGATACGACCCAAATTCTCGAGCAGTTACAACACATAAAAGCCATTCTCGAGCCTCATGCGGTTATTGTGCCGTGCCATAACGATTTATTACCCGCCAATATTTTAGTCACCAACCAGCTTTGGATTGTGGATTGGGAATACGCTGGCAATAGCAACTGCGCTTTTGACCTTGGTAACTTGGCGGCGAACCTCGAGTTAAACGAAATTGAACTGCAAAACCTGATTAGCCTTTATTACGGGCAAATAACCCCTATTTTGCTTGCCCAAGTTCAACTGATGCGCCTTGTGTCCGATGCTCGAGAAGCCTTTTGGGGGTATTTACAAAGTGGTATCTCGAGCCTTGAATTTGACTTTATGGAGTACGGCAACAAGCACCTAGATCGTTTTAGAAACGGCACAACTCGAGCCGAATACCCGCTTTGGTTGCAGGTATTGTCAGAATCAGATTGAAAAATGACTATGGCAATAAACCAAAATGGATTGCGTTAGCGGGCGAGGCATGCGATTCTGCCCGACAGGTGCGCGTTTAGAATCAAGAAGCCTCGCCCCTACGGTTTAATCAGTTTTGGCTTTTTTCTTGCGCCGTTTGCCTATACAATAGCGTATGTTTGAAACCCTAGGAAATAAACTCCAAGATATTTTTGATAAATTGCGTCAACGCGGCAAACTGACCGATGCGGATGTCAAAACCGCCCTGCGTGAAGTTCGTGTGGCACTGCTCGAAGCCGATGTCAATTTTACGGTTGCCAAAGACTTTGTGGCTCGAGTCCAAGAAAAAGCCGTTGGGCAAGAAGTCCTGACCAGCCTAACGCCCGGTCAGCAAGTGATTAAAATTGTCTATGACGAACTTAGAGAAATGCTCGGCGGCGATGCCAGCCAGCCACTCTTAAAAACCGAAGGCAACGTCTGGTTTATGGTCGGTTTACAAGGTGCGGGTAAGACTACCACTACCGGTAAATTGGCTTCATTTTATAAATCTAAAGGTCGCAGACCCCTACTGGTGGCAGCCGACACGCAACGCCCTGCGGCTCGAGACCAACTCAAGGTCTTAGGGCAACAGGTCGGTGTACCAGTTCTCGAGGTGCAAGACAACGAATCACCCAGCAGCACCAAAGCCAGACTGGAAGAATACCTAAGAACCAATTTCCATGATTTGGTGATTGTGGACACCGCCGGGCGTTTGCAAATAGACGAAGGGCTAATGGACGCGCTAGCAGACTTAAAAACCCAGTTAAGCCCATCGGAAACCTTTTTAGTCGTGGATGCCATGACCGGACAAGAGGCATTGAATGTTTCATCGGCTTTCGATGCGCGAATTGGTGTTTCGGGTTTAATCATGACCAAACTCGATGGTGATGCTCGTGGCGGCGCGGCATTATCGGCAAGAAGCGTGACAGGTAAACCGATTATGTTTGCGGGTGTGTCTGAAAAAATCGGCGGACTCGAGCCATTTTACCCAGAGCGGGTTGCCCAACGAATCCTTGGTATGGGCGATGTCCTGACCCTGATTGAACGCGCCCAACAAGCCGATATTCAGTCCTTTGCGCCGAAAAAACCCAATGAATTTGACTTTGAAGACCTACTCGAGCAGTTAAAAAGTATTCAGAAAATGGGTCCGATTGGCGACTTAGTGAAAATGATTCCCGGTATGAGCCGAATGCTGCCTAATGACTTAAACGTAGACGAAAAACAATTTAAGCGCATCGAAGCCATGATTCAAAGCATGACCTTAAAAGAACGCCGTAATCCCAAACTGATAGACGGGCAACGCCGAAAACGCATCGCGGTAGGAAGCGGTAACACGGTGCAGGAACTGAACCGTTTGGTCAAAATGTATGACCAAATGAAAGACATGATGAAACTGATGCGCGGCAGCAAAGGACGTGGCTTGCAACAACTGATGGGGCGGTTTAAGGGCTAGGTGAAAGTAAATAACCCTTCTAAGTACACGTCAAAACTTTTAACCCGTGCTTAAAAGACCGAGTTAGACTATTTTATAAGACATCATTTTCGTTCCCTCGAGCTTTACGATTCATGGCTTTTCGCCGCCAGCGCAGGGCAGTATTGACGGCAGATGATAGCGGATTAAGTGCAATTTCATAAGCTGGAAAGTACGCCATTTGCCCACCAAGCCGCATCTTAAACTCATAGACTCCATTGCTGATTTTATCGCTTGTGCTTTCGTCTATGCGCTTCGGGATGCCGTATAAATCCAAAGTCTTGTAGGCTCGAGACAGCCCAAACCGAATCATGCCCCAATACGCGCCATTTGGGGCTTTCGGGTCACGTTGTCCTTCTTCACGCTCGGCTCGGATACTGCCGCCATACAAGTAACACAGTTCGTTGCCCAGCCCAATCACAAAGCAGGTTGCCAGCGCCTTACCATTCCAGCGAGCATTGATGATTCTGGCTTCACCACCGTACTTGGCGCACTCCTTGAACATCGCTTGGTAATAGGCTTTTGAGCGTTGCAACAATTTTGAGCGCGTATTGGTCTCGCTAAAAAGTTCCCAGAATGCCTCGAAGTCATCATCGGTTTCGGCGGTCACACCTTCTTTGAGGCTTTGTTTGGTGTTGCGTTTTGCCATTTGGTGCATGGCGGACAGGCGCACATCTTCGCTTTCCTCGAGACTGATTAAAACCGTGTGGGTGGGTTGGATTGTTTCGGCTAAACTCCAAACTCCGATTTTTTCGGGCATGATGCTTGGGTCGCCAAGTGACGAAATTGGTACACATGGCTCAATTTTGAGGCTGACATCGGTCATTTTTGCCCATGACTTTAAGGCAGTTGCCACATCCTGTAAATCCCCCAGACTGTTTAGGGCAGGTCCACGGGGGCAGTACAAATACCCTAAGCCGTATTGCGAACGGCGCAGCACTTGAGCAGCTGCAAAAACCACGCCGTCCCGCTCGAGTTTTAGGCGGTGCGGTGTCCAAGCTGTAACACGCCTTGCTTCGCCAAAGCCCCAGCCTTGCAGCGCACTATGATAAGTAAAGGTTTGAACCAAGGCATCCCACTCGAGGGGATTGGTGACAGGGGTAACTCGTAAACTCACGCCCCTAGTTTACTCAAGTATTTGATGAGCGTCACTCATACCCAGACATTTATACCCAATGACTCGGATAATGGGCATTGGCAAAAATGCTTCTGGCTTGCTCGAGTAAAATTTGGCGCTCGAGGGCTGAATACCTGTCAGAAACATGAAAAAGCCGTAGCTCCTGCACCTCTGCCAAAGCTGCCAGTTCTGCCACTTGTTTATTGGTCATGTGAAAGTTTTTCTCTGCCATCTCGAGGTCGGTGTGTAAATATTGACTTTCGCAGAGCAGTAACCGCACACCTTGTAAAGCTGGAATGAGTTTTTTGGCTGTTTCTTGGTTAAGAATAAAATCGGTGCAGTACGCCACCGCATCGCCTTTGGTCGTGGTTAAAAGCTCAGAACGTAGCGCCTCGAGTGGATAGATTTTACCGTTAATGTTCAATGTTTCTTTTTGGAGTTCCAAATTTTTGAGGTCTCGTACCCATGCACCAGCTTCTAAACCAAGGGCTTTGAGTTTTTCTGGCTCGAGATTGATTCGGTCTTTTTCTCGTACCACATAGGCAAGACTTGGGGTGCGGTGGTCAAGAATAATCACTTCTACACTGTAATCTGGATGCTCGAGAATATATTTGGAACGTGGTTTTTTGGGTTCTAAATAGGCATTTTCAAAGGCATCGGCTAATTCATATCGGTAGGTACGAATCTGCTCCTCAAGAATGTCATGCACCAACCATGTGGCGTTCATGCCCTCATGCAAATTCCAGAGTGTGCCACAAAAACGGTGCTGTAAAATCCGAGCCGTTTGGTCTGGACCCCAAATTGAATTGGGTTTATGGGTACGGGCGTACAAGCCACGAAAAAGCGCATCGAAACCCGCAATATGATCCATGTGCAAATGCGAGAAGAACAGATGGTCTATTGACAAAATTTCGTTGTACTCGAGAGAGTTTAGAACATCTTGTCCGCAGTCAAAGAGTAAACGGTGAATCGCCTGCCCTGTATCAATTCGCACCAAAGCGGCGTTGTCGTTGCCAGATTGACCTAAAACCAAGAGTTCGATGGACATGAGACTCGAGTCTAGTACAATTATGCAGGTTTGGTATCGGTCTTTGCGCTTAAGCCAGAACACTGTGGCTATTTGGCTCGAGAAGCACCAAAATAAACAGATGGAAAATAATCGTCTTGTACAAATCAGTAAAACCATGTCTAAAGCCCTGCGTCATAACCCTCAAAGACTTGGCTTGCAATTATCACTCAGTGGTTGGGTATCGGTGGATGCGCTGCTAGAAGCCTTTAATCGTAAAGGATTTAGCCTATCTCGAGCCGAACTTGAGGAAGTGGTATTAAAAAACGATAAACAGCGCTTTGCTTTTGATGAAACCAAACAAAACATTCGTGCCAGTCAAGGTCATAGCGTGACTGTGGAGCTTGATTTAATTTCTCTCGAGCCGCCAGAATTTTTGTTCCACGGTACAACGGAGCAGTCTTTAACCGCAATTCTCGAGACTGGCTTAGATAAAATGAAACGCCATCATGTGCATTTATCCATTGATACGCAAACCGCGCTTAAAGTAGGTAATCGGCATGGGAAAGCCATCCTTCTTAAAGTTCATGCCCTCGAGATGCACAAAATGGGGTATTCGTTTTACTGCTCAGAAAACGGTGTTTGGTTAGCCGATGCTGTACCGCCAAATTTTCTCGAGCTACTAAAAAGATGATTTCTCCTTTGAATTTGCATATTTCTTTAGGTGTACTTGCACACATGTCTTTGTATTGTCTTCATACCTAAAGGATATTCAGCCTGAAGGCAGGAGGTTTTATGAATCGGTTCTATAAATTAGGTGGAATGGCAGCGCTGGCGTTAATCGCTTGTACGCCAGCAGGGACGGCAACAACAGCAACTACTGGAATGGCAGGCGTATTATGTGACTATACCCAAAGCGTTTTTAATAACAGCGCTTCGGTCAATGCCACCAGTACCGTCAAATGGTCTTGTACAGCAACTTCAAGGGTATTGACCGCCAATGGAATTCCGGATCATGCCGTTGGCACATTCCCCAATGCCAACAATCCCAATAGAATATCGGCACAGAATGTAACGGCGACTTACACCTTAGCGCCAGA
Source organism: Deinococcales bacterium (assembly GCA_031414595.1). GTDB lineage: Bacteria > Deinococcota > Deinococci > Deinococcales > JAAFIG01 > JAAFIG01. Next base: position 137,683 of record JANNVX010000041.1, on the reverse strand, counting down.
GAAAACCAGCACGTCTACCACCTTAGGCGGTCCTCGAGGAGCAGTGGGTTATATCTTAAACGGTGTCAAACTCGACCCAGATACGGGTGGGAGTTGTAACGATAGCGGTAATAACTGCACCCTAAATGGCAATGTTGGGCAATGGCGAATGGAAGCCCTTGGTGGAACGGCTTTTAACTTTGGCACAGACAGCAATACGGCGCATGTTCAACCAAGCGGCGAATACCATTATCATGGGATGCCAGAGGGTTATTTAACCAAACTAGGCAAAGGTCAAGCCATGACGCTGGTTGGTTGGGCAGCCGATGGTTTCCCAATTTATGCGCGTTATGGCTACACGACTGCCACCGATGCCACATCTGCTATTAAAGTCATGAAAGGCAGTTACCGCACCAAAGCCACCCCCGATGCCAACCGTCCAGCCACTAGCTTATACGCCATGGGTACATTTAAGAACGACTGGGAGTACGTGGCGGGTCTAAGTGAACTCGACGAGTGCAACGGACGGACGGGTGTCACCCCAGAATTCCCCAATGGCACATACCATTATTACGCTACTGATACTTATCCGTTCTTGCAGCGCTGTGTCAAAGGCAAAGTTGTCGTCTCCAGTACCCAAGCACCACCTCCGGGGCGGTAACGCATGAAAACGGCACTGTTTGCCCTGCTCTTGACAATAGGGCTATTCAACACGGCTTTGGCGCATTTGATGGTCGCCCAAAAAGGCACACTGAATTTATCTGGGAATGGCGCGTACTTACTGGTTTCGATTCCCACTTCATCACTCGAGAAGGTAGATGATGACAGTGATGGTTTATTATCGGCTCGAGAACTCAGTCTTCACACCAAAAGTATTCAGCAGCAAATTCAGGCAGGTTTGCACTTAAGCGATACCGATGGCGTTCGTCCACTCGAGGGGCTGATGCTGACCCTCTCGCCAGAAGATTCAAAAGAAGGGCAACCCGCCGATCAATTGATTGTCATGGGTCGGTTTGCACTGACGGACCCAAATAAACCCTTATCGTTTGAAGCAAAATTATGGGGCAAAAAAGAAACCGAGCAATCTTTAGGGCTAACCATCACCAAGAACCTCAAAGACGAACAACTGCTGATGCTGACCCCAGAACACCCACAAGGAAAACTGTACGAGCCAGCCCTGAATGTTTTTGCCTCGTTTTTACAACACGGCATCGAACACGTGCTTGCTGGACTGGATCATCTATTATTTTTGCTGGTGGTGATGGCTTCTGGTTGGGGTTGGAAACAAATTTTGACCGCCCTGAGTATTTTTACAGTTGGTCATGCGATTAGTCTGATGACCGTGGTCTACAGTGGAATCACATTCCCAGAAAACATTGTCGAACCTGCGATTGCCGCAACAATTATTGGTTTAGCCTTGTATGACTTAACCCGCTCGAGTACAGCGTCATCGGCTCGAGAACTGCGTTATGGTTTGGTTTTTGGTTGCTCGTTAATTCATGGGCTTGGCTTGGGTGGCGCTCTGGCATCACTGGGTATCAATCCAACCCAGCAAGGTGCAACGCTGCTTGGTTTTAACTTAGGCATTGAAATTGCCCAAGTTGGTGTGGCAGGGCTGGCTATTGTCGGACTTACTTTGCTGCAAAAATTGTTCGGTGGGCGCAGTGTAAAAACTGCTTCATTACTGGCAACCCTGAGCGCTGTTTTAATGGGCAGTATTTGGTTTCTCGAGCGCGTGATAAACTAAGGTGTGATGTCCGCTTGAACACATCAGAACTGATTTTAATTGTCGAAGACGAACCACGGATTGCTGACCTGCTCGAGCGTGGTTTGCAAACGGCTGGCTACCGCACCGAACGGGCGAGTTCTGGGAAGCGAGCGCTCGAGCTTTGGCGGGCAGCCCGTCCGCAACTGATTTTATTAGACATCATGATTCCCGCCCCAGATGGTCTCGAGGTACTAAAAACCATTCGTCATGAATCCGATGTGCCTGTTCTTATCCTCAGTGCCAAAGTCGAAGAAATAGACCGCTTGCTGGGCTTAGAATTTGGGGCAGACGATTACATCATTAAGCCATTTAGTCCTCGAGAAGTGCTGCTGCGGGTCAAAACTGTTTTACGCAGAGTCGCTAAAACTGCCCCCAAAGAACGCCCTCGAGTTCAAGTGGGTGAACTGAGCTTGGATTTAGAATCTTTTGTTGCAGGTTGTGGGTTAAACGAATTACAACTTACCCGAACTCATTTTCATCTACTGGCAGTGCTTGCCAGTCGCCCCGGACGGGTGTTTAGTCGGCTCGAGTTATTGGACGGCATCAGCATCAACAACTTGGATGAACGCACCATAGACACCCATATTCGCAATTTGCGTTCGCGCATGGGGACTTGTGGCGATTTACTGCAAACTGTGCGGGGCGTTGGTTATCGGCTTGGGTCTGGTGGCGAGAATTAAGTATGAGGCTTTTTCCGCGTTTCGTACTGGCTTTTGTGGTTGTGGCATTTATTGCTGCTTTTATGGCTTCGTGGCTGAGTGAACAAGCGGCTCGAGGGCGGATTCGGCTGAGTCCTCCCGAGATTTCTGGGTCTATTTTGCCGCAGATTTTCCCACAAGCCGAAACGCCACGAGGCGCAGAACGATTACTCAAAAGCCTGCAAGCCTCACAGGTTGGCGCAACGATTATTGCCCTAAGTTTTGCCTTTATGATTGGGGCTTTTTTAGCTTCGCGCCTTGTTAAGCCAGTCCGAACTTTGACCGAAATAAACCGCCGTTACCTACGTGGAGAACGCAATTTGCGTTACACCAGTCATGGACAAGACGAACTCCATGAACTTGGCATGACCTTTAATTTAATGGCAGACCAAATACAAAAAGAACAACAACAACATAAACAACTGGTTGCCGATGTTGCCCATGAATTACGCACCCCACTGACTGTGCTAAAAGGCGAACTCGAGTACATCCAAGATGGGATTACCCAAGCCTCACCACAAGTGATTCAACGCCTGAGTGAAGAAGTTGACTTACTGGTGCGCTTGGTTGGCGATTTACGATTACTGTCGTTAAGCGATTCGGGCGGTCTCGAGTTTAATTTTGTTGAACTGGATTTTACCGAACTGGTACAAAGTGCAGCCCAAGCCTTTGCCCAAATTGCCGAGCAGAAAAAATGTTTAATAACTGTGACTGGCACACCCATTCTGGTTCAAGTTGACCGAGAACGAATCCAACAAGTGCTTTATAATTTGCTCGATAACGCCGTCAAACACACCGCCGAAGGCACAGAAATCAATTGCACAGTGCAGAGCAGCCAACAAGAAATTTCGCTGCAAATTCGTGACCACGGGACGGGACTTGCCAAAGCCGATTTAGAACGGGTTTTCCAAAGGTTGTACCGCACCGACACCACCCGTAACCGCCAAGATGGAGGTAGTGGACTCGGACTGGCAATTGTAAAAACCCTAATCGAAGCTCAAGGCGGGAACGTCAATGCCACAAATCACCCTGAAGGCGGAGCGATTTTTACTGTGGTACTGCCAAAACCACAAGCAAGCACTTGACCCTTAAAGCATAACCTTATCAATGGCTTTGCCTTTTGCGAGTTCATCAATCAGTTTGTCTAAGAATCGCACTTTTTGCACCAGTGGATTCTCTATGTCTTCGACCCGCACCCCACATATTACGCCTTTGATTTTTGAGCTATTGGGGTGGATAGCAGGCGCTTGGGCAAAAAATGTCTCGAAGTCACTTTGTTGGTCTAGCTGCTGTTGCAATCCAATTTGGTCATAACCAGTCAACCAGCAGATGACTTGATCTACTTCTTCTTGACTGCGATTTTTGCGTTTTACCTTCTCGAGATACAACGGGTATACCTTTGAGAATTTCATTGTGGGGATGCGATAATCAAACTTCATGAATCCTCCGAGGTACGACAAAATCATATCATGCAATGTATTACCCAAAGTCCAAACCATTCACCAGCAATGCCACAGGAGCAAAGGTTTTGCGATGCTCGAGTAAAACCCCGTACTGCTCGAGGGCTTGAAGATGCCGACTTGAGCCATACCCCTTGTGGGCTTCAAAACCATACGCTGGGTGTTGCTGACTAAGGGCAACCATATATTCATCTCGAGCCGTTTTTGCAAGGATACTGGCTGCCGCCACACTGTAACTGCTCGAGTCGGCTTTAGCTGGAGCTAAAAGCGGTAAGGTGGTTATCAGTTTCAAGTAATCAGTAATCAGGGCATCTGGGGCAAGGTTTAACTGGGCAATGGCTCGAGCGGCAGCGCGGTGCGTGGCGCGTAAGACATTGTGCTGGTCTACTTCGGTAGCAGATGCAAATTCGATTGCCCACGCCAAGGCTTCTTGTTTAATCTCGAGCGCCAGTTGTTGGCGTTTGCTGCTCGATAAGGTTTTAGAGTCACGGTAAAAACGTGGTTTTTGGTCTGGCGGTAAAATCACGGCTGCCACACAAACTGGTCCCGCCAATGCGCCACGTCCAGCTTCATCTATTCCAGCCACAAATTTAGCCCCATCTGCCCAGTGCTGAGTTTCGAGACTCCACATTATTCCCATTCGTTCACAGGCACAGCTTCGCCGCCATCCACAGTAATAATGGGTTTACTGTACCCACTGCTAAAACGAACCTCGAGCGTGGCACGGTCAAAACTATTAGGTCCGACCACTCCTTTTCGCACATAAAAACCGCCCTCATCACTCGAGATGTCACCACTGCGGGTAAAGCGAATCTCGACGATTTCACCGCGCTTAGCAGTCCGAATCCGCACCCGATAGGCATTCTGTCCATCAAATTTAAGGAATTGCGGTGTGGTTTCACGTTTTTTGAAAAAAGAGAACATGGTTTAAGGTAACGCTTTACGGGCATAAAGGCAAGACAAGGCGAAAGCGATTTAACTTTCGCCTTTCTTCAAGACTTCATCACCACACGGTTACGACCCGTATTTTTAGCTTGGTACAAAGCCGAATCAGCCGCCGCCAGTAAATCGGATGCTGTGCTGCGTTCATCTGGAATAACGGTGGTTAAACCAACACTGATGCTGACAAAACTGCCAACGGTAGAGTTGGGGTGTACCAATTGTAATTCTTGGATACTCGAGCGGAGTTTTTCGGAAACATACTGGGCGGTACTGGCATTGGTGCGGAGAATTGCGGCGAATTCCTCGCCACCGTAGCGAGCCAACATATGGGCTTCGCCACTGGCATTGACTTGTTGTTCTAAGGCGGCAGCCACGGCTTTTAGACACTCGTCACCTTGTTGGTGTCCGAGGGCATCGTTGTACTTTTTGAAATGATCGACATCGAGCATCACCACACTTAAGGGTTTGCGCTGCTCATAACTTTCAACCCATGCCCGTTCTAAGGCAGCGTCAAAACCACGGCGATTGGTCACTTTGGTTAGACCATCGGTGTAGGAGAGCTTCTCGAGTTCTCGGGTTAAACGCCGCAAATCGGCTTCGCGGCTCTTGGCGGCTTCGATGGCAGCATCTAAACGCAGGGCGCTGCGGACTCGAGCCAGCAATTCGGTTTCATCAAAGGACTTGTTGATAAAGTCACTTGCCCCAGCGTCAAAGGCTTCGCGCAGGGTTTCGCGGTCATCAAAACCCGTGACCATGATAATTGGTTTTTCGGTTAAGTGCGGAATTTGTCTGATTTCGCGGATGCCATCTATACCGTCACCATCGGGCAGGAGTTTATCCATTAAAATCAGACTGAATTGCTCGCCAGGTTCGCTTCGCATTCCCAATAAGCGCAGTCCTTGCTCGAGTGTCCCGACCGCTCGAATATCGCCGTAACCAGCCCCGTCGAGTAAACCGACCAACAAGTTACGCATCAGTAAACTATCTTCGATGATTAAAATTCGTCGCGCTTCGATCACACCAAGCTCCTTGCAAGTTCAGTCAAATGCGAATCACGCCAACTTGGTTTAGGCGCACATGCCACCCCAAGGGTTTTGGCATCGGTTTCTTGGGCAGCGCTAAATTCTAGGGCGGTAATCACAATCGGGGTTTTTGTACCAAATGCCCGCCAATCCCTCGCCAGTGCTAAACCATCTATCCCACCGCTTGGCTCGAGTGGCAAAACCAATAAACCTGCTTCGGCAACACGATTTTGAATTTCGGTAGCCGAAGCAAACCCCGCCACTGTCCAACCAGCGCTCTCGAGTTGGGTGGTCATGACGTTTCGGGCTGTTTCGGAAGGCTCGAGTAATAGTGCCAAATTGGATTTTGTGGCAGCTTTGGTCTCAATCGGCGGGTCGAGGTCGGCTAATGAAGCCTGAATCCCACTGACCGAAGCACTTGGCTCGAGGGTGACAATCACCCCACTAGCACGTTGGCGCAATTTATTGGTCATGTCTTCGACAGGTGGCGACATCGTTTCCATGCTCGGGTCGGTGTCCACAATTTCACGAACCATGTCCACAGCCTTCAGCAATAAGGTCGCGGTACTCGAATCACAAGCCTCACCGTGGTCACGTAGCCTCGCCAGCACATCCTCAAAGGCATGGGTCAGGTGCTTTAATGCCTTTAACTCGAGCATACTCGCGCCGCCTTTAATCGTGTGCATACTTAAAAATAGACCACGAATAAGTTGGTTATTGCTTGGATCACGCTCGAGTTGCAACAAGCCCTGATCCAACTTTTCCAAGTGGTCGTAGGCTTCGGCTTTGAACTCGCCCATAAAGGCTGCTAGATTCATAATCCTATTTTGCCACACTGGGCGGCATTTTGCTGTGCTTTTTGTCTTATAAAACTTCTAAATGAAAACGCTTACCCAATTCTGCAAACCCAAACCCCTCGAGTACACCCTTATCCACGGTACTTTCCAGCGTTAAAACCAAATCTATGCTCGAGCATCCCATGCCTTGGCACGCGCCTAGGGCTTGTTCTAAAAGCGCACTGGCGACACTCGAGTCAACTACACTTGGGCGCACCACCACACGGTCTATTAGTCCACTTGGGCTTTGGTCAAGCAGTCCCCAACGAACATGCAGCGAAGCAAACCCAAGCAATGCACCCGAAGCGGTCTCTGCTACTAAAAAAGTCGCCCCGGGGGTTTGCAATAAGCGCAGCACATTGGTGTTCAGCGCTGCCAGAACCCCTTCCTCGAGCCGAGGGCGTTTTAGGAGTTCGGCTAGAATTGGGGCTAAGCCAGTCGCATCGGATGGTGTACCAACTCGGACAGTGTATTCACGCATGGAGAATAGGGTATAGAGGAAAGAGGAAAGAGGAAAGAGGAAAACTACCTTCTCGAGTCACGCTGGTGTCACGTTGGGGCTGTAAAATAAAGTTCGAGGTAAGAATATGAAAATAATTACGGCTGTGGTCGTCTCGAGTCTGGCATTTTTCGCCCTTGCTTATGCCCAAGGTTTTGAAGACATTGGAAGTTTCAAAACACCAAGTAATAATATTTACTGTATTGCTTGGCGTGACAAGGTGGCAAATACAGCCGAAATGCAGTGCGAAATGACTGAAATCACCGCTAAAATTCCAGCCAACCCAAAGGATTGCAATCTTGATTATGGCTACCGTTTTGGCATGAGCCAGCGCGGTAAAGCCGAACGTGGTTGTTATGGCGACACGATTAAAAACCCAAATTATAAGACCTTGGCATATGGCAAAACTTGGAAAGCAGGCGGCTTTACCTGTGATGTCACCACGGCTCGTTTGCGTTGTGTCAATCTTGATAAACGTGGGTTTGAGCTTTCTAAAGCTGTTCAAAAGTTCTTTTAGGAGAACCCATGAAAAAACTTTTTGCACAATTTCTTGTCAGTTTGGCTTTTCTAGGCTTCTCGAGTGCCGTTGCCCAAACCCAATACGCCATTCTGTCGGGTTTCGAGAAGAACACCCTGCAAGCTGACCATGTGGATTTGGTCAGTCCTAAAATCGCGGTTTCTCGAGGAGAGATTACATCAGTTCAAGCACGGCACTATAAAGCCGTTTTTAGCAATCAAAATCCGTTACTGAGAACTTATTCTGTCAGTTCTAAAGCCAGTGTCTCACTATTAACTTTCCCGAGTTTAACCGCCAAGAACACCAGTCTCGAGAACTTACGCTTGATGGTTTCAAACAGTGATGACTTACCAAGCGAATTTGAAAGCACCCCGATTTTTTCCCTGAGCATTTCAAGTGGCACAATCACCGCCATTAAACAGGTCAATACTCGAGCCATCACGGGTGTCTATCAGCAAGCCGTGCTGATTTCTAAACAAACAGTCTTTAACCCCTTTAAGTTGGTGCTGGATTTTGTCAATGTTTATGGTTCTGAGCGTGAAATGCGCCGAGTTGGACAGACCATGAACGATAATCCCGGTGGGCTGATGATTTCTAACACCAATGCCACACTTCGTAGTTTTATGTTTGCTAAAGCTGGACGGATTCGTTTACTTAAATCTGCCAGTGAATTTATGTTTGTTAGCCCTAAAGAACTCGAGGCGGGTTTGAATGGCAAAGATTTTGGTTGGGGTTTTGATTGGGACACCTATTTCTATGCAATTATTAGCGATGTCACAGGAGAGGTTTTTGAACTGCGCCAAGGGTACATTCCGTAGTGACAACAGGTATCTTCCGTAAAGTTAATACTTTCATGGTGATGCAAGACTTCATTTCTACCCCCGAGGAATGCTAATCTCCTTTCACATCATCAAAGGAGAAATTATGAAAATTGCGCTTGTCACCGATTCAACTTCGGACATCAGACCAGAACTTGCTGCCCAAATGGGTGTAACGGTTGTGCCGCTTTACGTCAATTTTAAGAATGAAATCCGTAAAGATGCACTCGAGATTAACGCTCATGATATTTTTGATGGGGTCAAAGCTGGGGCTGCCATGCCAAGCACCAGCCAACCCACACCCGTGGATTTTTCGCGTGAATATGAGCGTTTGTTGCAGTCTCATGACCATGTGCTGAGCCTGCATATCTCGAGTAAACTCAGTGGCACACACAATTCGGCAGAACTTTCGGCAAGAGATTTTGCGGGTAAAATTACGGTCATAGATTCTAAAGCTGCCAGTGGCTCGATGGGCATGATGTTAGACCGAGCGCAGCGCCTAGCGGCTGATGGCGCGAGTATTGAAAGCATCAAAGCCACTTTGGATAAACTGATTTCTTTGACCAATTTGCGTTTTTGTGTTGCCAGCCTAGATTTCTTAAAGAAAAATGGTCGGATTGGTGGCGCTCAGGCACTCTTGGGCGGTTTACTTGGTTTTAAGCCGATTTTGCATTTGGTGGATGGTAAAATCGAAGCGGCGGGGCGTGAACGTGGCTCGAGGGCAGCCCTTGAAAATGTGGTCAAGAATTTACGTGAATACACAGCTAAACACGGGCAGGTCAGGGCAGCCTATATTTACACCGATAAGCCCGAAGATGTCGCACCAGCCCGTGAAGAAGGTAAGAAACTCGGAGTACAAGAATTTGGCGTGATTCAGTGTGGTGCAGTGATTGCCGCCCACGTTGGACCTGGCACATATGGGATTTTAATGGAGCCTGTGCAAGTTTGATTTGGTTTTTATAATTTGCAAGGTATACTGTTTTCATCTTGATTTACGTTTTTGACTTGGTTGGAGACTCTTAATGCGCTACTTGTTGCTTGCCGATATTCACAGTAACTCAGATGCGCTTGAAGCGGTGCTTGAAGATGCTTTAAGACGCAATTTTGAACAGACGATTTTTTTGGGTGATGCTGTTGGCTACGGAGCGGATGCTGGAGCGGTGTTCAAACAACTCGAGCCGCTAAAACCACGTTCGATTATCGGCAATCATGACCAGATGCTGCTCGAGATGGCGCAAGGTAAAAGCATTAAATTGGATACCCCAGTAGGGATGAGTTTACGCCAGAATTTAGCCCAACTACTGCCGAGTCAGATTGGTTGGATGCAAACTTGGGCAGAACAAGCCAGTGTTAAATTAGATGGGGCTTCGGTGATGTTTATTCATGGTTCACCACGCGACCCTAAAGAGTATGTGGATAATGTCAATATCGCTCGGGTCATTTTTAAGGACTGGACTGGCAAACTGGCTTTTGTTGGGCATTCACATTTGGCTGGGGTCTTTGCTTGCTTAGAAAACAACACCGAAGTGACGATTTTTCATGCTTGTGTCGAAAACGAGAACCGTTTGCCAATGCCACCCAGAGGGCGCTGGATTGTCAATCCGGGCAGTGTTGGACAACCTCGAGACGGCAACCCCAAAGCCAGTTATGGCGTTTTTGACACCAACACCAAACTGCTCGAGATTTACCGAGTCAACTACGATATTGCCTCTGCCCAAAAGAAAATTAGGGCGGCTGGTCTACCTGAAGCCTTGGCTTCGCGTTTAGACATAGGTCGGTAATGAACATCTTCAGGCATGGCAGACAATGAACTTAATAGGTCATGACAAATGAACTTAATCGGACATGACAAAGTAAAAAAGCTACTCGAGCAGACCAGTGCCAACAGCCTGATTCTCGAAGGCACAGCCCGCGTGGGACGGCGTGGGCTTGCCAAATGGTACGCCATGCGCCTCAATTGTAAAGCCCCGACTGGTCTCGAGCCTTGTGGGGCGTGTGCCTCGTGTCAAAATTTTTTATCAGGTTCACACGCAGATATTCTCGAGATTTCTCCACGAGAAGAAACCAGCACTGGTAAACGCGCTCGGGTCAGTTTAATTCCGATTGGGGCAATCAGCGCTTCGCATGACACTGGCAAAGACTATGAACATCATGTCTTAGAATTTATTGAATTATCGCCGCGTTACCGTCATAAAGTGATTATTTTTGATGGGGCGCAGTTCTTGAACGAATCAGCCGCCAACGCCCTCTTAAAAAGCATCGAAGAACCACCACACAAGGCGCGTTTTGTGTTTATCACCGAGGATGCTTCGGGCATGATTCCCACTATTGTTTCGCGTTCGCAACGTTACCGAGTACCGCCTGTGCCAGATTTTATCCTCGAGCAGCAGATGAAAGTCATAGACCCCGAATTACTGATTTTTGCGGCGGGTAGACCGGGGCTGATTCTCGAAGCCGAAAAAACCAAAGCGGTCATGAACAGCGCCAAAAATTTCTTAGAAAAATTGCAATTAGGGCTGCTCGAGGCGTTCACCGCCGCCGATATGCTCGAGAAGAATTTTGACCGCTTACTGACCCCAGATGCGCTGCGTTTTGCCTTGCGAAATTTAGAAGTGCCAGCGCGAATAAAAGCTGATGCCGCTCTCGAGACGACAATTCTGGCTTTAGAGCGTTATGCCACACCCAGCACAGCTTTCTCGAGTTTGGTATTGCAGTGGCGTAAAGCCCTTGGGGTAGCCGAGGATTAAAAGCCAAAAATACCACGCACTGGCAAATAGATTGCCATCTACAAATTGATGATGCCCTTGGCGGTGCTTTTTAAATTTAAGAAATGCCTCAAAACATGGGCTTGCAAGGTCGGTGCTTGGCGGTTCGTACTCTTAGGATAAAATGAACCCATGGATTTTGCCACTTATCAAACCGAATCACGAAAAACCGCTCAGGCTGTCGAGTGTCATCACAGCATTGCCTATCCCACACTGGGTTTGGTCAATGAAGCTGGCGAATTTGCCGGCAAAATTAAAAAGATTTTCAGAGATAAAAACGGCATCATTTCTGAACAAGACCGTCAAGCCTTAAAAGGCGAACTTGGCGATGTGCTGTGGTACTTAACCCAACTCTGCACCGAATTAAACCTGACCCTTGAAGAAGTTGCTGCCGCCAATATCAAAAAGCTCTTTTCGAGGTTAGAACGCGGCAAAATTTCTGGTGATGGCGACGAACGTTAGACCATTGGTTGTTCGTTAAACAGTTTAGAATACTGCTATGGAAACCCTTGATTTCTCGAATATCGAACCCTTGCGTGACATGCGAAGCATTATTGGTTTAGCCAAACTGATTGGTCAAGTGCGTGCTACCAAGCGTGTGGCAGTGGCAGCAGCCGAAGATGACCATGTTCTCGAGGCGGTGCATAATGCGCGTTTGGAGGGCATGATTCATCCAATTTTATTTGGTGATGAAGCTAAAATTAAAGCCGTGTGTTTAGAAATTGGGATTGATGCTTCTAAACTCGAGATTCATCATGCGGCTTCCAATGCTTTGGCTTCGGAATTGGCGGTCAAAGCCGTGCGTGAAGGTCGAGCAGATATTTTAATGAAGGGTTTGGTGGACACCGCCACGATTCTACGGGCAGTGCTGAATAAAGAATGGGGTTTAAGAACGGGCAAGTTGTTATCGCATATTTTGGTCTTCGATGCCCCGAATAAATTTGAGCGTTTATTTTGCATGTCTGATGGGGCAATGAATATCGAACCGGACTTAAAAGCTAAAATTGAAATTGTGCAGAATGCCGTGGCGGTATCAATTGCCCTTGGTCTCGAGAAACCTAAAGTGGCAATGCTGGCAGCCGTGGAAGTGGTTAATCCCGAGATGAGTACCGCCGTGGATGACGCTATTATTTCTAAAATGGGAGACCGTGGGCAGATTAAAGGCGCAACCATAGATGGTCCGTTGGCGCTTGATAATGCAGTTTCGCCCCAAGCCGCCGAAATCAAGGGGATTATTTCGCCAGTCGCGGGTCATGCCGATGTCTTAATTGTGGATAACATAGATGTGGGAAATGTTTTCTATAAGACATTGGTTTACTTTTCTAACAGCAATGTGGCTGGGATTATTATGGGGGCGAGTGCGCCAATGATTTTAACTTCTCGGGCGGATAGTGGCGAAACAAAATTTAATAGTATTGCGTTGGCGTGTATTCTTTCTGAACGTGGGCAGTTTGCTAAACCAATCAGTGGGTAAGTATTTACCGCATTGGGCATTTCAAAACTAAAATTTGTAAATCTCGAGTTGAAAGTAGGTGTTTTTGGCTCGAAATTTTTATTTTTATTCTCGAGATTCGCTTGAAATTGTGATAATATTTATACTATTATTTTAGAAGTATTATTTTTGTTATTTTTTGCAATCAAAAGAAAAAATTGTACAGGACATTATAAATTTGTTTTTCAATCTCAAGTCTATTTTTTTCAATCTCGAGTAAGTACAATTTTGTCAAAAACTTGCACACAACAAGATAAAAACATGCTACACTCTCTGTGGTGCTTAATCCCATTAAACCCCTACATATAGTTGTTCCGCTTCAATGCGCGGCTCGGGAAGTATCCCTAGAACCCGTATCGCAGTTTGGGGTAAGTACGTTGACTCAAACAAAAGGGGGTGAGTGATATGGCAAAAACCAAGACAGAAGTTGCACCGAAAGCTGCAAAGGCTGCTGCACCAAAAGCTGCTAAACCAGCCGCGAAAGCTGCTGCTCCAAAGGCAGCAAAAGCTGCCCCTAAAGCTGCTAAACCAGCCAAAGCAACAGCCACAGCCAAAGCGACAGCAGTAAAAGCTCCAGCTAAGAAAGCTGCTGCACCAAAAGCTGCTAAACCAGCCGCAAAAGCTGCTCCAAAGGCAGCCAAAGCTGCTGCTAAACCAGCCGCGAAAGCTGCACCAAAAGCTGCTCCAAAGGCAGCCAAAGCTACCGCTAAACCAGCCGCAAAAGCTGCTGCACCAAAAGCTGCAAAAGCCGCTCCTAAAGCTGCTAAACCAGCCGCAAAAGCAAAGGCTGCTCCAAAAGCCGCAAAGCCAGCCGCGAAAGCTGCTGCGAAAAAACCAGCCGCAAAGAAAGCTTAAGCTTTTTTGCCAATTGTTCCGCTCTCGCGCTTATTTGCGAGAGCGGTTCAAATTTTATGCAACCAGTTTTTTGAACCTCGAGAACACGGGGTTGTTCTTCAAATTCTCGAGTCGCCCAATTAAGACCGAGCCGCAACGCCATTTTGTCTGTTTGCACCAAGCGGCATTCCATCTGTTGGCAAATCGTACTCTGGTAAATGTCCACCACCACGGAAAAGAATTAAAGTCACGTACTCAAATTCGCCACTTCTCTCTTTGATTTCGGGTGGGTCGCTGTCGCGTGCGCCTCTCGAGTATTTGATCGCGGCAGCCAGTTTCATTTTTTTGGTCTCGAGTGCCTCGAGTTCACGGCGTTTATAAAAGTCGCCTTTGTACCAAACCCCAGCTTCGAGGGCTTGGGTGGTGTTATTGCGAAGTTCGGCAGCTCGAGCGCCCAAAAGTCGCCAGTCAAAACGCTCGGCATTCTCGAGGGGTAAGCGCAATCCGCCGTTTTTGACAACATCGCCGCTTGTCCAGCCGCTTGCGCCATGTTTGCGAAGGGCGCTTAGGGTAGTCTCGTGCGGCTCGAGTTCAACGCTGATGTTCGCGCCAAGTGGGGTGGTGAAATGAATTGTAATGAGCATGGTTTCTCCTGAGTGTACTGGTAATAGACGAATAACGAAGGCTTAATCTTACGTGTATATCATAACAAAAAATTGCCAACCTGTCAAATTCCAAAAAACGCATTGATTCGGCTTGCCACTTCTTCGGGCTTGGTCAAGATTGGCACATGCCCAGTTTCAGATACGATTTCTAAACTTGCATTGGGTAAAGTAGCGGCTAACCATTGCGCCGACTCGAGCGGTGAAATCGTATCTAAATCCCCATGCAGCAACAACGTGCGAAGATTGATGTTGGCTAAATCTGGGCGTAAATCAATGGCTCGAGCCATCCGAAATAAAGCCAGTGCCGCTTCTCTTGATGCCCGATTAAGGATTTGCCGACCCCAGCGCTTGATGTGTTCGCTATTTTTTTCTGGTACACAAGCTGATACAAAATAATCAAGCGCCGCCTCATAGTCTTTCTCGAGTACGGCTAAAAACGGGGGATTGGGTTGTGCGCCACCACGAAAATCTATGCTGTTTGCCAGTACAAGCCCTGTGAACCGTTCAGGATGTTGTAAGGCGGCTGATAATGCCACTCCCGCCCCCGCCGACATTGCGGCTAAGACACAACGCTCAATTTTGTAATGGTCTAAGACCCGAAAAACATCAGCTACCATGTTGTCAAAGTTGATCGTCTCGAGGGGTGCAACTGTTGCCCCTGTGCCGCGATGGTCAAAAGAAATGGTGCGCCAATTTTCACTGAGTACCGACATCGTATCCGCCCAGTCTTCCCAACTGCCAATCCAACCACTTAAAAACAGGATAGGCGGGGCATCCACACGACCAAAAGAAGTGGTGTAGAGCTTGGTTTCATCCACGGTTATAAACATCTTGCTCCTTTTATACTGAGTTTTCATCGTACAATGCTTCTTGTGAGTAAGCCCCGCATTTATATTGATGGAGAAGCCGGCACAACCGGATTGCAAATCCGAGCGCGTCTCGAGCCTCGAGCCGACCTTGAATTGGTTTCGATTGACCCAGAAAGGCGCAAAGACGAACTCGAGCGGCAGCGCTTACTGAACAGTGTGGATTTAGCGGTTTTATGTCTGCACGACGACCTAGCAAGGGCAGCCGTACAAATGATTAGCAACCCCAAGACTCGAGTTTTAGATGCCAGCACCGCCCACCGCGTTGCGCCAAATTGGGTTTATGGTTTTCCAGAACTGAATGGTGAACAAAGCACAGCCATAAAAGCAGCCCGTTTTGTGGCAAACCCCGGTTGTTACGCCCAGAATGCGATTGCCCTGCTTCGTCCGTTGGTGGATGCGGGTTTGATTCCCACTGATTACCCGTTAAGTATTCAAGGCGTTCAGGGCTACAGTGGTGGCGGACGACAACTGATAGATGCGGTTGAAGGACGCGGCAGCCAGCATCATTTGGCAGGAGCATACCGAGGTTACGGCTTATCGCTAAGCCATAAGCACTTGCCTGAAATCACAGCCTACTCGAGACTGGCAACCGAACCAATTTTTACGCCAGCCGTAGGCAAATGGCTTAAAGGGATGTTGGTGCAAATCCCAATTCATCTTTCGTCTTTGCCAAAACAACCAACCGCTTTAGAAATCCAAAGTATCCTCGAGGAACGTTATGCTGGACAGCCTTTTATCAAGGTTTTACCGCTCGAGATGGAAGCCCCAGCCAAGGCGGTCTTAAATCCAGAAACCTTAAATGGGACAAACCAAATGGAAATTATGGTTTTTGCCAACCCCGCTAAAAAACAAGCCCTGCTGGTGGCTCGAGCCGATAATCTGGGCAAGGGTGCATCTGGGGCTGCGGCTCAGAACATAGACCTAATGCTGGGCTTACAGGGCAATCATAATTACGCGCTGGATGACTGAAAAACTTGATTGGTTTACAATAGTTCGGTAAATTCTCAGGGGAAATTGAACTTATGTCATCCTACAGGGCGAACACAGGGGTTCGCCCCTACAAAACGCAAATGCTTCGCAGACGCAAAAAAGCAAAAACTTCCAGAACATTGGTTTCCCCTCGAGTTTTTAATTTTATTCTGCGGCGGGTGCAGCAAAATTACTTTTTCGCAATGGGATTTCTGGCAAGGCAAGGGTCAGTAAGAACGCCACCAATGCCACCAAAATACCCAGTTTATAAATAATTGTGATGCTGTCGGTCAGAACACTTTTGAAAGCTGCGTCTACCTTATCTATGGTGCTAATAATCGTGCTTTTGTTGCTTTCTAAACCTTTTAGGCTATTTTGATAAATTCCAGCCGCCACGGTTTTGGGTTGCGGCTGGTTTTTGACAACGGCGGCTAGGGCGGTGTTAATTGCCCCTGAAATCACTTGTGGGGCAGCCGCATCAAGGCTTTGCCTAATTTGGATAAGGATACCCGCTCGGCGTTCAGGATAGGTCAGGACAGCTTCTGGGATACTGCTTAAACGGGCTTTAATCGGGGTTGGCAAGTCTGAGTTCTTGGCAAGTCTAGCTAGGGCTTCTTTGGGGTTTTCGTCCGCCATGGCGGTTTCTACCAATTTGTACTGTGCCTCGAGTCCTTGGCGGATTTGGGCGGCAATTCCACCTACTTGTAGCGTCTTTTTGAGTTGGGCTGGAATTTGCGGATTTTTAAGCAGGGCAGCTTTGGCAAGCGGGTCGTTATCACGTAAAGCCCGAACCATTAAAAGTTGTACAGCACGGTTTTGAGCCTCTAAATACTGCCAAAAACCACCCGCTTGCACCGCCGCCGCCAGTTGCGTTTGCATTTGGCTAGGCATTTGTTTGTTATTCGCCAGAACTTTTAGAGCCGCTAAATCGTTTTGCAACATCGCTTTCTCGAGGTTGCGCTCGGTGTTGGTGATGCTTTGTAAGGCTATTTTTTTAATACCGACGGCATCAAAACGTAAATTATTATTCCCTTCGGCACTTGCACTACCTGCGCTGCCTTGGGTCAATTGGGCGCGTAAGGCTGGTGGAACATCCTTGGTGGCTTGCTCGAGTTTAGGGGCAAGGTTCTGGGCGAGGATATTTCCAAAGATACTAAAAAACACGGCTAAACCAACACTGCTGCCCATACTGCGAAAAAAGGTAGCACTCGAGGTCGCAACCCCCATTTTCTCTATTGGTGCAGCCGCTTGAATGGCTAGGGTGTACAAAGGAATACTTGGTCCTAAACCCAAGCCCATGACCAGCATTTTCAGAAAGACCTCCCAAAAGGTGCTTTGTGGGGTTAAGGTAAAGCCAGCAATTGCAAAACCAATCATCATGATGATTAAGCCAACCAACATCAGGGGTTTGTAGCGTCCAAAACGACTGACCAATTGTCCACTCAGCACATTGCCAATCACCAAGCCAATCACCAAAGGCAGCCCCGCAAAACCACTAGCGGTGGCGCTCAAACCGACCACGTTCTGCATAAAAATAGGTAAAAAGACAATCGCGCTTAAGAACGCCATACCAATCACAAAAGCGGCAGCGTTGCCAATACTAAAGGCTGGATTTTTGAATAAACCTAAATCGAGTAAAGGGTCTTTGGCGCGGCGTTCAATAAAGATAAAAGCAATTAGGGCAACAGCCGATAATGCAAACATCCCAAGGATTTCGGGGCTGCTCCATGAATAACCAGTCTCAAAAGGGCGCACCGATGTTTTACCCAAAGACAACGCCAACAACAACGGAACAGTGCTAAGCAGTAAGGTGACTGCGCCAGCATAATCTATCGAAGGTTTATTTTGCACCAAATTCAGGTTTGGCATTTTAGAAAGAATAAAAGCCAAGGCAACCGCCCCAACTGGTAAATTGACAAAGAAAACCCAATGCCACGAGAAATTATCGGTTAGAAAACCACCAACCAGTGGACCAACCACACTCGAGAGACCAAAGACCGCCCCAAATAAACCACTGTATTTGCCGCGTTCAGTAGGAGGGAAAATATCGCCAATAATAGAAAGCGCACTGGTAAAAAGCGCTGCACTACCCAGTCCTTGAATACCTCTAGCAGCAATGATTTGCCAAGTTTCAGTTGCCAAACCACACAGCACACTGCCCGCTAAAAAAATCCCAATACCAATCAGTAAAATCGGTTTACGACCAAAAATATCGGATAATTTGCCGTAAATTGGGACCATCACGGTACTCGAGACGAGGTAAGCAGTTGTAACCCAACCAAACAAGGTAGCTTCGATGTTTAGGTCGGCTTGGATACTTGGTCCGGCGGTGGCAACAATGGTTTGGTCAAGGGCAGCCAGCAGCACCCCTAAAAATGCACCAATCAGGGTAAAGATTTTTTGTTGCCGAGTTAGTTCTGGAATAGCAATGGCTGGGGCAGACATAAAAGACTCCTTCATTATTGGTTCGTATCGTCTTTGAATTGGGCTTTGATGCCGTCGGTCAGATGTTTCATGGTATTGGCAAAACGCTCGAGTTCGTTGGCAGGCATATCTTCTACCGCTTTGAGGATGTGTTCTGCCATGGCTTGCCGCTTATGCTCGAGTGTGGCAAGCCCGTGGGCAGTCAAAACCACCCGAATACGGCGCGAATCTTCGGGGTCAAGCGCTCGAGTGACCAGTTCTTTTTCCTCGAGCTTCTCGAGAATCCGAGAAATGTCTGAAGGGTTGGTGGCAAGCCGAGTGCAAATCAGCTTGGGATAAAGTGCGCCGTCATGAATGGCAACCAAAGCCAAAAAATCCTTAAATTCAAGGTCGAGTTCGCCAATCACTTTGGGGATGACATGTTGCCGCATGGTTTGTCCAAACGACCACCACGCCTCGAGCAGCGCTTGAGCATGAGATTTATAGACAATCAGACCAGACGAAGGTTCAGAACTTAAAGACGGTTTAACCACGCGATTATTCTAAAC
The DNA here is from genome assembly GCA_031414595.1 of Deinococcales bacterium. Lineage (GTDB taxonomy): Bacteria > Deinococcota > Deinococci > Deinococcales > JAAFIG01 > JAAFIG01. The sequence continues at coordinate 118,578 of JANNVX010000041.1, read as the reverse complement.
TAAAATAGTTTCATTTTGCAAATAAATCAAATGGCTTAGAGGGAAGGCGAAAGGCAAAAGGCAAAAGGCAAAAGGCAAAAGGCAAAAGGCAAAAGGCAAAAGGCAAAAGGCAAAAGGCAAAAGGCAAAAGGCAAAAGGCAAAAGGCAAAAGGCAAAAGGCGAAAGGCGAAAGGCGAAAGGCGAAAGGCGAAAGGCGAAAGGCGAAAGGCGAAAAACTTTAACCTTTTCACCCTTTAACCGTTTAACCCTCAAGCTCATAGCTCACTTAATCGGCAAAGGACCTTCCCGCAGTCCGCGCAACCATAATTCGGTATTCTGACTCGAGTTTTCCCAGATTAACAGCACCGCCATTGCCCCATAAATCGGTAAATGCCCGACCAATTCATTCCAATCAAAAATCGTTAAAGTTAAATTTAGGGGAATCCACGCAATCACAATGATTTCACGGGTAAAGACATTGGCGACCAAACACAAGCCCACCAACAATTCGACACTGCCAGCAAAACGCAAAAAAAGTTCGTTGGGAATTGGCAAACCAAGGGCGGCTGTAAAATTTAAGGGTTGCTGCTCGAGAAAAGAAAGCGCCAGCATTGGATTGCCCAGTTTTTCGGTAAAGGCGGCAGCAATTAAACCCAGCCCGACCCCAATTCTTAGGGCGGTCACAGCATGACGCATCAGGTTTGGGGTTGGTTCAAAACGGGTTAAAATCAGTCGGTCAATCGCAATCGGACCACGCCCAGCCAAATAGAAAAAGACCGCAAAACCAAGCACATGGGCATTATCTAGGCTTGCCTCGAGTCCAACAAAAGCAATACCCACTAACCACAGCCAAGCCAATACCACGGCTGCGGCTCGAGTGAAGCCACCATAGAAAAGCGCCAGTGCCACGCCTGCTTGCAGTAAACCAATAAAATACGCCCAAGCGCCCGGTAGTTTTAAGGCGGGTGCAAATAAATTCCCCTGCACACTTGCAACAAAAAGCGGCACGGCAAAATGCACTGCCAGAATGGCTGGAATTAAGCCGTACAACGCCATGCGTCGTTCTGGAATCGCCCCAAACCACGCAAGGTTAGGGATAAAACCCGCTCCACCTCGAGCGCCTTGCCAAAACCACAAACCAAGCACCGTAAGACCAACCGCCACAATAAAAATCAGGCTGGGCATCGAAAAAACCGCCAGCCAATCAAAGGGCGGTCGTTCTCCTTGATGAAACCATTTGACATGGGCTTCGGCATTGCTTGAGAGTAAGAATGCCGGCAACCAAAAAAGTAACCTTAGCATGAAAAAATCGTAACAAGCATTGGGCTGTCATGTGTCCCAAAAGGAAGTAATTTATTCTTAGCAATGCCAGAAGAACTTTTGTTTAGAATACAGACCATGCAACTCGAGACTTACTTACAACGGATTGAGTACCACGGCGCACGAGAACCCACGCTGGCGGTACTCAATGCCCTCCAAGAAGCGCACCTAAACACCATCCCCTACGAGAATCTGGACATTCACTTAGGACGCAAACTGCCACTAGGATTAGCCCAAGCCTACCAAAAAATTGTTCTCGAGCAGCGTGGCGGTTGGTGCTTTGAAATGAACACGCTTTTTGCATGGGTGCTACGCGAAATAGGCTTTGAGGTGCAGTGTTTATCAAGTGGTGTACTGCGCCCCAACGGACAAACACCAGATGGCGACCACATGATTTTACTGGTCAAACTCGAAGAAGGAACATACTTAGCTGATGTTGGCTTTGGCGATGGGGCAATAGAAGCGCTGCCTTTACAAGAAGGCACATACCAAACAGGTTTTCTCGAGTACCGCATGGGTTATTCACAACCTCATTGGACAATGCACAACCCGCCACAAAGTAATACGGCTGGTTTTATTTTTAGCCTCGAGCCAAGGACTTTAGATTACTTTGCCGAGCGCTGCACCGACTTACAAACCAATCCAGAAAGTGGTTTTGTCCGTACCACCGTTTGCCAGCGCATGACTCGAGAAGCCTTGTACACGCTGCGTGGGGCGGTGCTAACAACGCTGAGTAAATCAGGCAAAACCGAACGCACCTTAGAGGGTCTAGCTGACTACAACGATGTACTGCTCCAAGTTTTTAAGCTCGAGTTACCGCAAAGCCCAGCCCTCTGGGAGAAAATCTGGGTGCGACATCTGGCGATACTACTTCAAAAATCAACATCAAATTAAGTGTAATTTATGGTACAAAAAATACATGAAAACAAAGTTTGCACTTCTTGTGCTGTTTGGCTCGAGTTTGGCTTTCTTAGGTCATTCTGGCGCTCAGAATAACACCCCCAGTTTGCCGCTCGAGATGCGTGTGGCAACCCAATGGTACACCCTGATGCTTGATTTAACCCGTCACACTGCGACTTACTCGCCACCAGTGGCTGCCCGTACCTTTGCTTATGTCGGTTTAACGATGCACGAATTGGTTGCTGTAAACAGTAAAACCCTGCGTTCACTCGAGGGGCAAGTTCAAGGATTTCGCGGGATTACCAAACCAGACCCAAAACAAAAGTACAACAACGCGGCTGTTCTGCACGGGGCATTCTCGAGCAGTATGGAGGCTTTGTACGGCAATACTGGTCCGACCGGGCAACGGGTGCTGACAATTGTTAAAAACCGTATTGCCCAAGATTTGGCAAAATCTATGCCTCAAGATGTTCTCGAGCGCAGCCTGAATTATGGGCGTTTGGCAGCCCAACAAATCCTCGAGTTTGCCAAAACAGACGGTGGGGCAACCATCAGCAACTTGGGTTTCCCGCTCACTTATCCTAAAGCCACCAAGCCAGAACAATGGGTCCCAACCGCAGCCCTTGGGATGCAGCAAACCCCACTTTTGCCAGCTTGGGGTAATAACCGCCCATTGGTCATGAAAACTGGTAATGACTGCCCCCTCCCAGCCCCTCCCACCTACTCGAGCGAAAAAGATTCGGCGTTCTATAAAGAGGCATTAGAAGTTTACAACACCGTCAAAAATATCAGTCCTGAGCAGAAGAAAATTGCCCGATTTTGGTCTGACGACCCGATGCTAACCATCACCCCGCCCGGACATTGGATTAGCATTGCCCTAAATCTGGCGCTTGATAAAAACCTTGGCTTAGAGCAGTTTGCCGAACTCCAAGCCCGCGTTGGACTGGCGGTCAATGATGCCTTTATTGGTTGCTGGCACACCAAGTATATTTACAATTTATTGCGTCCCAGTACCTATATTCGTCGGCACATAGACTCGACCTTTGAAACCATTTTGCTGATTCCACCATTCCCAGAATACCCGAGTGGTCACAGCACCCAAAGCAGTGCCGCCGCCAGTGTCCTGACCACTTTTTTTGGCGAGAAATATGCTTTCACCGACCGCACAGGTTCAGATAACGGACTCGAGCCACGCAGTTATAAGTCGTTTACCGAAGCGGCTAACGAAGCTGGCATCTCGAGGCTGTATGGTGGAATTCATTTCCGAGCCGCCATTGAACAGGGTCTCGAGCAAGGGCGTTGCATTGGGGCTAAAGTCAATGCCCTAAAATTTAGGAAGTAAATCAGTACACCAAGGCTGCACCGTCACATCTGGATTCTGTCCCTGCTATCAGGGCATCGCCAATTTTCCAAACAATCTGTCCGCGTCCAAAACTGCCACTCTCGAGTTGAAGGTGTACATTATGTCCTTTGGCGCGTAGTGCTTGGGCAAGATGTTGTGGGGTCTGCATCTCGAGTTCAATGTTTTTTTGTTCCGTCCATTGCCAACGTGGTGCGTCTAGGGCTGCTTGTGGATGCAAGTTGTAATCTATGGTGTTGACAATCATTTGCAGGTGTCCTTGCGGCTGCATAAATCCGCCCATCACCCCAAAAGCGCCGATGGCTTGGTTATCTTTACTTAGAAAAGCTGGAATAATCGTGTGGTAGGGGCGTTTATTTGGTTCAAAACAGTTTGGGTGGTTGGTCTCGAGATTAAAATTTGCGCCTCGGTTTTGCAGGGCAATACCCGTATTTGGAATCACAATCCCACTGCCAAAACCAGCGTAATTACTTTGGATATAACTGACCATCATCCCGTCTGAATCGGCAGTGCATAAGTAGACCGTGCCGCCTTTGGGTGGTTGTCCGGGGCTAGGCAGCAATGCCATTTCACCAATCAGGGCTCGGCGCTCGGCAGCATAGGCTTTATCCAGCAGCCCAGCCGTAGGGACACTCACTCGAGTCGGGTCGGCAACATAGGCTAAGGCATCGGAAAACCCGAGTTTCATGGCTTCGAGTTGTAAATGATAACTTTCCACGCTGTCTCGAGCCAGACGCGACAAATCAAAACCTTCAAGGATATTGAGGGCGCTTAAAGTGGCAATCCCTTGTCCGTTGGGTGGGATTTCCCAAACATCATAGCCCCGATAATTGGTGCCGATTGGGTCAACCCAAGTGTTGCTGTGGGCGCGTAAATCGGCTTGGGTGATGACCCCGCCAGTCTGGGCTGCAAAATCTTCGATTTGTTGGGCGAGGCTGCCTGTATAAAAATCTTGGCTGTAAGTTTGGGCGATTCGGCGCAAAGTTCTGGCATGGTCTGGCATTAAGAACTTTTCACCCGCTTGTGGGCTACGTGAATCTCTTGTAAAGGTATCGAGCCAAGGCTTAAATTCTTGCCCCTCGAGCAGTGCATATTTTTGGGCAGCATACGCCCAGAATCTGGCGACGGTACTTGAAACCACAAACCCATGCTCGGCATAGAAAATAGCTGGCTCGAGCAGTTCTTCAAACGGTAAGCGTCCAAATTTCTGGTGTAAATCTCGCCAAGCGGCGGGTACTCCTGGTACAGTCACACTGAGCCAGCCTTGTTGTGGCATGGTGCTGTGTCCTTGCCCCTCGAGCAGTGTTTTTGAAAGATTCTGTGGAGAGCGTCCCGAAGCGTTCAAACCATGCAGTTTTGTGCCATCCCAAACAAGGGCAAAGGCATCGCCGCCGATACCATTGCTGGTGGGTTCAACCACCGTTAGGCAAGCGGCAGTGGCAATCGCCGCATCTACCGCGTTTCCTCCAGCCCGCAGTATTTGCAGCCCAGCCTGAGCCGCCAGCGCTTGGCTGGTGGCAACCGCGCCATATGTGCCGTAACTCGAGTGACGGTGACTGGCGTAAGGATTGGTTGATAATAGGTGCATGGTCTGATTCTAGCGTGTTTCTCGAGACTACGAGTTCTTTGGGTTTGTGTCCTTAACCTTATGTATTCCAAGATACTTGCAAACCGTCTTGCAAACTGCGTATACTTTGCAAACGATTGCAATACAAAGTCGAAAAAGTATAAATTTAGGCAAAAAAAGCCTTCTATGTCTACTTTTCGCCTCGAGATAACTGCATTCGATTGCAAAAGGACACCATAATGATTGATGTAGACCAAGTAGCCAATCTCGCCCAAGTTTCTCGAGCCACCGTCTCGAGGGCGTTTACCCGTCCGGATTTGGTCAACACCAAAACCCGCGAACGGGTTCTCGAGATTGCCAATCAACTTGGCTACCAGCCCAATCAGTTAGCCAGTGCGCTGCGGCGCGGACAAAGCCAGAGCATTGGTCTAATCATCTCCGATGTGCTGAACCCCGGTAACGCGATGCTCGCCAAAGGGGTTCAAGATGCGGCTGCCAAACGCGATTATACCGTCTTTATGTTTAACACCGACGAAGACTCGGATAAAGAACGCAAAGCCCTAGAGAGTCTACGCAGCCACATGCCACAAGGTTTAATTATCATGCCAACGGCTGGCGCACAAGAAAACTTAGGTTTAATTGGCAACTTGCCAGTTATCGAACTTGACCGTGCCAGTGGACTGAAAGGCGCACACACAATCATGGTAGATAACATTGGCGGCTCGAGAACCGCCGTGCAACACCTGACCAGCCTTGGACACAAACGGATTGGCATGATTGCAGGTAGCCTTGATATATCTACCGCCGTCGAGCGCCATACTGGGTATAAAGAAGCCCTCGCCGAAGCGGGTATCACGTACCGTGACGACCTCGTACAAACTGGCAATCATCGTGAAGACGGTGGACGCTTAGCTACCCATAATCTGCTCTCGAGACCCGAAGGTGAACGCCCAACCGCCCTGTTTGTCGGAAACAACGAAATGACGATTGGGGCAATTTTTGCCGCCAGAGATTTAGGACTGGTTATCCCTGCCGACCTAAGCATTGTTGGTTTTGACGATTCACGTTGGGCAAAACTCTTACAACCCAGTATTACCGTGGTCGCCCAACCAGCTTACGAATTGGCTTACCTTGCCTGCGAAACCTTACTTGACCGACTCGAGCGTGGCAGAACCCAAAAACCGATTCAGATTCGTTTAGCCACCAACTTTATTCAACGCTTTAGCACCGCTCCACCGCCCATCCAAGTGCTTTCTTAACGAACGAGTAATTTAGGCGTTCAATTATCCGTCAGATTTTCGGTCATTCGCCCTCTTTCAAAATAGGAGAACCACCATGCGTAAAATTGCTCTGTTAGCTGCCCTTGGCGTAAGCACCTTGGCATTGGCACTTGCCCAAGGCAAGTCACCAATCATTGGTTTAATCACCAAAACCGAATCCAACCCGTTTTTTGTCAAAATGAAAGAAGGTGCTTCAAAAGAAGCGGCTCGTTTGGGTGCAAAATTCTTAAGTGCTGCCGGTAAGCAAGACGGTGACAACGCTGGGCAAGTGGCTGCGATTGAGAACTTTGTAGCGGCTGGCGCACAAACTATTCTGATTACCCCATCAGATTCTAAGGCAATCGTTCCAGCCATCAAAAAAGCCCAAGCGGCTGGTGTTCAAGTGATTGCGCTTGACAGCCCAACCGAACCAGCCGATGCCGTAGACGCACTCTATGCTACCGACAACTTTAAGGCTGGCGTTCTGATTGGTGAATACGCCGCCGCCCAACTCAAAGGCAAAACCCTTAAAATTGCGATGCTCGACCTTTTCCCTGGTCATCCAGTTGGGATTGCTCGTCACAACGGCTTTTTGGCTGGTTTAGGCGCAGATAACATAGACGCAGACACAGCAGACCTTGCCACCACTGCCCAAGTTGTATGCAGCCAAGATACCTTCGGCGACCAAGCCAAAGGTCAAACCGCCATGGAAAACTGCTTGCAGAAAAACCCAGACATTAACGTGGTTTACACGATCAACGAACCAGCCGCCGCAGGTGCATTCCAAGCCCTTAAAGCTGCCAAGAAAACCGCCGCTATTTTTAGCGTAGACGGTGGCTGTGAAGGCGTTCGTAACGTAGACAAGAACGTGATTGTGGCAACCAGCCAACAATACCCACTGAAAATGGCTGCTTTGGGTGTGGCTGCGGGTGTCAAATACGCCAAGACTGGTGTCAAAGCCAAGGGCTATGTGGACACTGGCGTGACCTTAATTGCCAAGCGTGCTTTGGTCGGTATTGGTAGCAAGAATGTCGCATTCGGACTTGCCAACTGCTGGGGCAACTAAGAAGAGCTTTGAGTCTTGAGCTATGGGCTATGAGGCTCGAGGAAAACGACTTCATATCTGGGAAATCCGTCTCGAGGGGTGACGGGTTTCCCACTCCTCCAAGCACAAAAGAGGGCGCAAATTCGCGCCCTCTTCTCAATCACTCGAGCATCGAGTGCGATTCAATCACTCCAAAAAGAGTAAAGTCAGGGTGAATATGACAAACCAAGGCACACAAAATAAAAACAATTGGCTCGAGAAACTACCGAGTATTTCGGTACTTGGTCCAATTTTGGCACTGTTCTTATCGATTGGATTTTTCGCAACCCAACATCCTAATTTTCTCACCCCCAATAATGGCGCTTTAATCATCTCGCAGGTCATGGTTGTGGCGGTGCTGGCAATTGGACAAACCCTGATTATTCTAACCGGTGGGATTGATTTATCTTGCGGTATGGTGATGGCGCTCAGTACAATGTTAATGACCAAACTCGCCGCCGATTTTGGTTTGCCAGCCCCTGTTAGTTTACTGATTGGCTTAACCGTCAGCACTGGCTTTGGTTTCTTGAATGGCTTACTGGTCACAACCTTAAAACTTCCACCGTTTATTGTCACGCTTGGCACACTGAATATCGCTTTTGCGATCACCCAAATTTACACCCAAGCCCAAACCATTACGGTCAGTGATGAATCTTCGATTTTATTGTGGTTCAAACAAGATATTGCAATTGGTGGTATCACCATTGGCTACGGCACGGGCATTGCCTTAACACTTTTTTTATTCACTGCTATTTCATGGGCTTTAAGTAACACCGCCCCCGGTAGACACTTGTACGCGGTTGGCAACAACCCAGAAGCGGCTCGTTTGACTGGCATTCCAACCCAACGGGTCTTACTGATGGTTTATACCTTGGCTGGACTGATTTACGGCATTGCGGGTTGGTTATCGGTCTCGAGATACGGCATTGGCAACCCCAACGCAGGACAGACCGAGAATTTAGACTCGATAACGGCAGTGGTACTTGGCGGCACAAGCCTGTTCGGTGGGCGCGGTTTACTGATTGGTACAATTGTTGGGGCGTTAATCAGTGGGGTTTTTCGCAGTGGCTTAACCCTGATGGGCGCACGTTCCGAGGTACAAATTCTGATTACTGGTGTACTGGTGATTGTGGCTGTGGCGGTAGACCAACTTTCAAAAGGCAAGAACTCGAGGTGAGTATGACAGAGACGATTTTTGAAGCTAAAAATCTGGTCAAACGTTACGGACAAGTGACCGCCTTGGATGGCACAGATTTTTTACTGCGAGCCGGTGAAATCCTGGCTGTGATTGGTGATAATGGCGCGGGCAAAAGCAGTTTAATTAAAGCCCTGTCTGGCGCAACCATTCCCGATTCTGGCGAGATAATGCTCGATGGTAAACCCGTCAAATTCCGTAGCCCAATAGATGCACGGCAGCACGGCATCGAAACGGTTTATCAAGACCTAGCGGTTGCCCCCGCCATGACGATAGCCGAGAACTTATTTTTAGGACGCGAAATTCTGCGCCCGGGCTTCTTAGCAAAACTCTTTCGGGTGATTGACCACAAAAAAATGTTAGAAGAAGCCACCAATCACATGGCTGGCTTAAAAATAGGTATTCGCAGCATGAGCCAAGCGGTCGAGACCTTATCTGGTGGGCAGCGTCAAGGTGTGGCTGTGGCTCGCAGTGCTGCCTTTGCCCGCCATGTGGTGATTATGGACGAACCAACTGCCGCTTTAGGGGTCAAAGAAGGCAATATGGTACTCGATTTAATCCGCCGAGTGCGTGAAAGTGGTTTACCTGTGATTATCATTAGCCACAACATGCCACACGTTTTTGAAATCGCCGACCGAATTCATGTCCAACGCCTTGGTAAACGCGCCGCCGTGGTTAATCCCAAGAAAATCAGCATGTCCGACACGGTTGCGATTATGACAGGGGCAATGAAAGTCGAAGATATTCCAAATGAGGTACTAGCATGATGCTAGGGAAAAAGGAAGGTTTATGATTTATCTAAAATCAATTTCCCGATTTGGGAATGAATCATCATTGACCGCAAAGGGTGAGGCATGCCTCACCCCTACGGTAAAAGCTGTTCTAAACCGTAGGGGCAAGGCATGCGACCATGCCCGTTAGGTGCGCGTTTATGGGCAAGAAGCCTTGCCCACTGAAAAATAATTCATTAGGGTTTTTCTTTTTCTGTTTTTATGCTTCTAGGACTTGACCTTGGCACGGGTTCTTGTAAGGCGCTGCTTTTAAGTGCTGATTGGGTGGTGCTGGGTCAAGCCTCGAGAAGCTATGCAGTCATTGCACCTCAGAACGGTTGGGCAGAGAGCAATCCGCTCGAGTGGTGGGAAGCGATTGGGGCGGCGGCTCGAGAAGCGATTGGCAGTTATGGGGCAGAAGTTTCTGCGATAGGCTTATCTGGGCAGATGCACGGCACAGTGCTTTGTGATGCACATTGCCAACCAATTCAAAATGCAATTTTGTGGTCAGATAATCGCTCGAGCAGTGTTCTCGAGGACTACAAAAAATTAGCAACATCTCAACTCGAGCGATTAAGCAACCCAATTGTGGCTGGGATGATGGGCGCGACCCTGCTTTGGTACAGGAAAAACTTCGGGCTAGATGGGGTTAAATGGGCTTTACTACCCAAAGATTGGTTGCGATTTTGTTTAACTGGCACAGTTGCAACCGACCCTTCAGATGCGTCTGCGACCTTGTTGTACGACCTTCAAACCAACGATTGGGCTTGGGATGTTTTTGATACCCTCGAGTTACCGCAAATTGTGCCGAAAGTGCTTGCCTCTACTTCTATTGCTGGGGGTTTAACCCGAGAAGCAGCGCTGCATCTTGGTTTGCCTGTGGGGATTCCCGTGGCAATTGGCGGCGGAGATACACCCTGCGCGATGCTTGGTAACGGGATTTTAGAAACTGGCACAGCCCAATTAAGTGTCGGGACTGGCGCACAAATTATTGTGCCAATCCCAAGCGCTCAATTTGGAAAATCTACCCATTGTTACCGCACTGTTCTCGAGAGTAATGCCAAATACTATGCCATGAGCGCGATGCAAAATGCTGGCTTGGCGCTCGAGCGGGTCAGGGGCTGGCTTGGTATAGACTGGGCAACTTTCCATGACTTGGCGTTTAGCGTACCCAACAGCCAAAATTTGATTTTTTTACCGTATTTAAGTGGTGAACGCACCCCGCACTTAAACCCAAACGCCCGAGGTGCATTTCTCAATTTAGGCTTACAGCACGAAAAAGCGCATTTGGCTCGAGCCGCCCTTGAGGGTGTGGCGTTTGGTATTCAAGACGGACTGAGCGCCCTCGAGCAGACTGGCTTGATCATCCCAGAATTACAACTGGTTGGCGGCGGCACACTCGACTCACGCTGGCAACAACTGCTTTGTGATGTTCTCGAGAAACCGCTTTTTTCGAGCGGCACAAGCAACGCCAGTGCCAGAGGCGCGGCATTATTGGCAGCCCTTGGCATTGGTACTTTTAAGAATGCTTTTCAGACCACGCAAAGGCTGCAAAAAGCCAAATTAATTGCCCAACCTAACGCCAATCTTGAGGTGTTGCAGCAAACTCGAGCCAAGTTTAGAGCGGCTTATGCTCGGACATAAGCCACAATAATGGTTCAGCCCCTTGATACCCAGTTTGGTACGCTATTGGTGCGTTGTCGCAACAATAAATTCAGTTGGGCGGCATGGTGTTGAACATGACGCAAGTTATACAGCAACCACTCGAGATGGCTGTAATCACGCCGCCAAATTGTGAGGTGCTGCATCATGTTTTCGGCAGTTAAGCTCAAAATATGTGATTTGCACTTGATTTTGACAGACTCGAGGTACTCGAGTAATTCTGTTTGGCGATAAACTCGAGGCGGTAAGACATCGGCTTCAAATTCACCAAGGGTAAACGGTGCAGGTGGACTAAATTCTTCTTCTGGTATACCTGATAAGTAAAAATCTGTCCAGAAAATGGTATGATACGCATAATACCAAAATTCATAGTAACTGATTTGATCGCCCCAAACTTCATCTGGGCAAGCACCAATGGCATTACCAAGCATTTGCAATGAAGCGGCAAATTGAAACTGAAGTGCATCCTGAATTTTTTCGCTCATAACGTAACAATAGCATTTTTTTCAATCTACACCCAAGTTTTGAACTAAGTATCTCCCACCTTCGTTTTAGAATTTCCAAAAAGCGTCAATTCTGTCACTTCGGCGTGAGATACGTTGTCCGTACTCCCGTTGGTCGGAAATGTTTTAGCAAAGAACTCTAAAACATTTCGGGGTTGTACTTATGATTTTGAATACCAAATTTTTACTGGTTCTTCTTGGCTTTTTCCCAATCGCTATTGAATTTTTCTAACCCAGCATCGGTTAAAGGGTGCTTAATCAGCATTTGAAAGATTTTTGCGGGCATCGTGCCAATGTGCGCTCCTGCCAAAGCAGCTTGGTGAACGTGCATTGGGTGGCGGATACTGGCAGCAATAATCTGGCTTTTTAAGTCATGGGTGTCGAGCATCAGGCGAATGTCTTTAATGAGTTGCATCCCATCTTGGCTGATGTCATCCACACGCCCAAGGAACGGCGAAATATAAGCTGCACCGGCTCGAGCCATCAAAATTGCTTGGTTCATCGAAAAGCACAAAGTCATGTTGACTGGGTGTCCATCATCGGACAAAGCACGGCAAGCGGCTAAACCTTCTGGGTTGGTCGGCAGTTTAACCACTACATGATTTGAGATTTTACGCAGTTCCTTACCTTGGCTAATCATTCCAGCCGTGTCTAGCGCCGTCACTTCGGCAGAAACCGGACCCTTGACCAGTTCGATAATCTCGGAAATGACTTCCTCGAATTTTCGACCCGAAGCCAAAATCAGGCTAGGATTGGTGGTACAACCACTCAAAACGCCCCAAGCAGCGATTTCACGGACTTCTTCGACGATGGCGGTATCTAAATATAAATGCACAACTCGAGTATGCGGCTTTTTTGGCTCGAGTGCAAGACCATGCCGTGGCTCGAGTGCAAAACCGTCATACTATAGCCAGTGTTACCAAAATTGTCTAATTACGTAATGGTTTATCAAAAATGCGACTTGACAAGAATAGTCCAATCATTTATACTTAGGTAAGTGCCTAAGCAATTACTCGAGTACAGCCAAATTTTTCAGGCGCTTGCCGACCCAACCCGCCGCGCTGTGATTGAACGCCTGAGCCTTGGGGCAGCCACCGTTAGCCAACTCGCCAGTCCTTTTCATATGGCACTGCCTTCGTTTGTGCAACACCTTGGGGTACTCGAGAAAAGCGGTTTGGTACACTCAAAAAAAACAGGTCGAGTACGCACCTATCACCTCGAGCCAGAAACCATCCAGCAAGTTGAGCATTGGTTAAGCAGCCAACGGCACATCTGGGAAACACGATTAGACCAACTAGACAGTTATTTAATGTACATCAAGCCCTCTCTCGAGCCAAATAAGGAGAACCATGAACTTTAACCCAGGCACCGACCTGAAACTCGAACGTATTGTGGATGTCAAACCAGAACTGGTCTGGGCAGCTTGGACGCAACCCGAACAGCTCAAAAAATGGTTTGCGCCGCGCCCTTGGACAACCGCCCACTGCGAGATTGATTTACGGGTTGGTGGATTATGCAGCACCACCATGCGCTCACCCGAAGGACAAGACTTTCCAAACACAGGCTGTTATTTAGAAATTATCCCCAATCAAAAATTGGTCTTTACCGATGCTTTAGGGGCAGATTTTAGACCCAACGAAAAAGCCTTTTTTACCGCTACGATTCTGCTCGAGCCACACGGTAATGGTACAAAGTACACCGCCATTGCCATGCACAAAGACGAAGCCAGCCGCCAGCAACACGAAGACATGGGGTTTCATGTTGGTTGGGGGATGTGCTTAGACCAACTTGTGGAACTATTCCAAAATGCGTAAATTGATTGTTTGCAACTTTGTAACCTTGGACGGTTTTTATGAATCCAAAGACAAAACCATTGACAGGTTTTTTGATTATTACCACCCCGATTACCACGGAGACCAAGCCTTTGACCGATACAATACCGAACTGCTCCATGCCTCTGACACACTGATTTTGAGTGGGCGTAAGTCCTTTTTAGAAAATATGTCGTACTGGGAAAACCTATCCAAAGACCCAAACGCCACCCCAATTCGGCTCGAGTTAGCCAAGCGAATCAAAGAGATTAACAAAATCGTGGTTTCCGATAAAATTACGCCCGAAGACATTGCCACTTTAGAAAATACACGGATTATTAGGGTGGCAGATGTACTAACCCAAATCGCCGCTCTGAAACAACAAGCTGGCGGGAATTTGTTAATCCAACTCAGTCGGATACTCTGGAATCATCTTCTGGTACACGATTTAATAGACGAACTGCACCTGACCACCTTTCCAATCATCGCTGGCGAAGGCATCCCCATATTTGATGGTCGTCCGCCTATATCGCTTAAACTTTTAAGCAGTCGCACTTGGGCTGGCTCAGGCAATGTACTGGCTTGTTATGCGGTCAGTCGTTAAGGAGAATTATTATGGCAGAATCAATCACCGTTAGCACCAATGTAAATGTACCAATCACTTTGGCTTGGGCAACTTGGACGAAGGCTGAACACATCACCAACTGGAATTTTGCTTCACCAGACTGGGAATGCCCCAGAGCCAGCAATAACCCTGTGACTGGCGGAGAATTTTCATACCGCATGGCAGCCAAAGACGGCAGCAGTGGCTTTGACTTTGCTGGAACGTACAGCCAAGTGATTCCACTCGAGTTGCTGGAATTCACGATTGGAGACCGTGCCGTCAGTGTCAAATTCGAGGTTATCTCGAGTTTAGACACCAAAATTATCGAAACCTTTGAAATCGAAGATGTCAACAGCGCAGAATTGCAACGCGATGGTTGGCAAGCGATTTTAGAGAATTACAAACTGCACACCGAGCGTGTCGCATGAACAAAATTACGCCGTTTTTATGGTTTGATGGCAATGCCGAGGAAATGCTTAACTTTTACACCAGTATCTTTCCGAATTCTCAGATAATTGGCACACCGCCACGCTTAATTCTCGAGGGACAAGAACTGATTTTATTTAATGGCGGTTCTCATTACCAACTATCACCAGCTTTTTCGCTCTTTGTGAATTGCCAAACCCAAGCCGAAATAGATGACTTATGGGAGAAACTAACGGCTGATGGCGGCGAACCCAGCCGTTGCGGTTGGTTAAAGGACAAATACGGGCTTTCATGGCAACTTGTTCCACCGATGCTCGGGGCATATTTGCAAGACCCAGACCCAATCAAAGCCAAACGTGTTCTGGACGCGATGTTGCAGATGAATAAGCTCGAGATTGTTGCCTTGCAAAATGCCTATGATGGTTTGTCTTAGAATGCAAATAATCAGACCATGACTTTCCTCGCAGCCATTCAAACCAAACTCGAGCCAGAAGCCTATAAAACATCTATTGGTTTTTCGGCTTGGATTTTTGAGCAGACAGCTAAAGCCTTGGCGACAAGAGACCCTGCTGTGCCAGCGCTGGTAGCTTTTCCAGAACTGATTGGTTTACCGCTTTTCTTTTTTTTAGAACGCGATTTTTTTGCCACTTCGGTACAGACCGCCGCTTTAGAACTGGCTAAACAGCATTGGCTCGAGGGCTTCACATTGGGCTGGCAAAAACCGCGTCTGGCAAATGTCTTGCTGCCTCGAGCCGTGGCAGTGCATCAGACGATTCTGGCGGCATTTTCACGGGCGGCTCGAGAACACAATACTTATATTGTGGCTGGCAGCAGCTTCTTGCCTTTTATAGACGAAGAAGCTGCCCAAGGTGTGTTTATTGCCAGTCCTCGAGTCCAGAATGTTTCTTTTTTATTTGCCCCCACTGGGCGTTTACTGTTCAGAACTGCCAAGATTCATTTGACCAAGGGTTTAGAAAGCAGCTTAGGTTTATTCGCTGCAAGGCTCGAGGATTGGAGTCCGACGCAAACCAAAATCGGTAAAGTCGGCACGCTTATTTGTTACGATGCCTTTTTTGATTCGTGTATCGCAAAAGCCGATGCAACAGGTACACGAATTCTGGTGCAACCCAGCGCCAATGCTGCCAAGTGGCTTGGGGCTTGGAGTGCTGATGCCAAACTGATTGAAGGGCAAGAATGGGTGGCTCGAGGGGCGATTACTAGGATTCAAAACTGTGAATCTATTGAAGCTGTGGTGAATCCCATGCTGGTTGGCAAATTATTTGATTTGGAATTTGAGGGTTGCTCGAGTATTGGGTTCAATGGTTCTCGAGCCAGTGTTTTTGCGGATTCTCATACTGATTTTGCGGTGGTTTCGGCTGTGTTTGAGTAAATTCTGACAAAGTTAGTATTTAAGGCATTTAACAATTACTAAATTTGACATTTTAGTATAAACCGTTTAGGCTTACCCATATGATTGAATCCCGAGTCATGAACAACATAGATTGGCTTGATTTAGGAGCGCGTTTACAACAAGCCCGTAAAACGGCTGGGCTAACCCAAGACCGTGCGGCTGAGGTCTTAAAGGTCTCGAGACCAACAGTTGTGGCAATAGAGCAAGGTAAACGTCGTTTATCGGCGGCGGAATTGGTGTCTTTGGCAAATCTGTACCGTCAAGAAGTAGGAGCATTATTGCGTCACCGTGTCACCAAAACCGAATTATCGGTGGCTTTTCGGGCGCGATTTGAAAAACGACTTTTTGATTTGGTGGGCGAAACAGTTCTCGAACAAACCGTAGCCCATTTGCAGCGTCTGAGCGAACAGTACCTTGAACTTGAGGTGATGCTTGGTGTCCCAATGGTTAAGCGTTACCCTGCCGCCTATTCTTTTCTTGGCTACGATGATGTCAGTATCGCAGCTGACGAAATTGCTTTACAAGAACGAGACCGTTTGAATCTTGGCGATGCCCCAATTGGTGATTTGCGTTCACTGCTCGAGACTGAAGTGGGCTTACGGATTTTCTTTATTGATTTACCTTCGCCAATTGCTGGTTTATTTGGCTACACCGATGATTTAGGTGGTTGTATTGCGATTAACGCTAAACATCCGCCCGAGCGACAACGCATGACTTTAGCCCATGAATACGCCCATTTTTTGACCAATCGCTACAGCCCAGAAATTCAGGTGCTACGTTTTGAGCGTCGCCCAGATTCAGAACGGTTCGCCGATGCTTTTGCGGCTCGTTTTCTTTTGCCCAGTGCTGGTGTGCGCCGTCAATTACGCGCCCATGTCCAAGCTGGTGGCTCGTTTACAATTGGTGATTTACTGCATTTTGCACGCTATTTTGGTGTTTCTTTTGAAGCCTACTGTTGGCGACTCGAGGAGATGGGTATTTTGGCGGCTGGCACATCCGACCAATACAAAGCCGAGGGTTTACAGGTTCGTAAAGCCCAAGAAATCGTGGGGATTAAAGAACATGGTCGGGCAGGATTTGACAAATTACCAGACCGCTATCAAATTCTGGCAGCCAGAGCCTTTTTAGCCGAAGAACTCAGTGAAGGTCAGTTGGTTAAATACCTTGAGACTTCTCGTTTAGCTGCTCGAGAAATTGTGCAGCACTTCCAAGAACAAATGACGCTTGGCGATGATGGTCTGCCTGATATGACCGAACTCGCCCTCGAGCAAGCTGTTTTGGTTCGGAGTCGGTAGTGGATTGGTATTTCTTGGATTCTTGTTTCTTGTTGAATTTATCTGCTTCTGGGCGATTGGAGCAAATTGCCAAAGCCCTCGAATTGCGATTTTCAGTGATTCCAAAAGTTTATCCTAATGAAAGTCAATTTGTTCATCGGCGCGATGGGCAAGTGCGTCTCGAGGCTGTAGCACTGGATTTAAGCGATGTTGTTTAGGCTGGGATTATTCATATCGAGGCAGATTTAACACCAGTAGAACTCGAGTTGTATTTAGAATTTATAGACCCAGACAATAAAAATAGAATTGATGATGGTGAAGCGATGACGGCGGCTGCTGCAATTCATAGAAAAGCTGGTTTAGTCACCGATGACCGTAAAGCCCGCCGAGTTATTCTCGAGCGAGTGCCGACCATGCAAATCATCAGCAGCATGGGTTTAGTGCGGATGTGGGCAGAAAAAAACGGTATTGCCCGACCTGAACTTATTGAAGTATTTGAGAACATTGAAATTTGTGCGCGATACACAATTGGTAAACGTGATACAGAATTTGATTGGTACAAGAAAATTACAGAGGATTAAGAATTTGTCCATTTATGCTTTTAAGTTTTTCTTGGGCATCTACTAATTTTTGTTTCTGCTCGAGTCGCCAGTTCTTGCTCTGCTCGAGTTCAATTTTTATCCGCTCGAGACTAACCAAAACAGTTTTGGGGGAACTACCACCAAATGTGGTGCGGCGTTGCACAAAGTTGTTTGGGTCTAAGGCATCTTGTACAAATGAATCGGTTATCTCGAGTGGAATGCTGCTGACACTTTGAACAATCAAAGCTGTGATGTCTGTGCTTTTTAAGTTGTGCTGCATCGCATAGTCCACGGTTTTTGAAACAACCTCGTGGGCTTGCTTAAAAGTTAAACCAATACCAACCAGCGCATCCGCCAAGCCCGTCGCAGTCATAAAATGCTGCCCAGCCGCGTCCTGCATTTTTAGAACATTAAAGTTTGAAACTTCAAGCACCGCACTGAGTAACAAAACAGCCGCTTGGCTGTCCTCGAGTGCCGCCAAACTAACGGGCAGGAGTGGTTCAGCCACATCGTTGACATCCCCAAATGGAATGTTCCCGCACATATTAAACGCACTCTGGCTTGCGCCACTGGCTCGAGCCAATTTAGCGCGGATATGTTCTAACACAACAGGGTTGCGTTTTTGTGGCATGATTGAACTAATTTGCACAAAGGAATCGGCAACCCGAAAGAAGTTGGTCTCTTGGCTTGCCCAAAAAATCAGGTCATGGGTCAGTCTCGAGAGGGTGGTGTTACAAATTTGTAAAGCACTTAGTAATTCTAAGCTGTGGTCGGCTGCTCCAACTGCATCAATCCCATTTTCTAGAATACTATCAAATCCAAGTAAATCTGCCATCACTTGACGGTTAATGGGAAATCCTGTGCCGGTCATGGCAACAGCCCCAAGTGGTGAGGCGTTGATGCTCGAGTAAGCGGCTTTTAGGCGCTGCATGTCGCGCCCTAACACACCCAGAATCCCAGTCAGGTAATGCCCTAAAGTGGTCGGTTGGGCGGGTTGGTGATGGGTGTAGCCCGGCATTAGCCAAGTCACACCCTCTAAGGCTTTGGTGTGCAGCACAAATGCCAATTGCTCGAGACTTGCCATCATCTCGAGGGTTTTTTGGCGCAAGACCATCCGAATCAGGGCTGCATCCACGTCGTTGC
Source organism: Deinococcales bacterium (assembly GCA_031414595.1). Taxonomy (GTDB): domain Bacteria; phylum Deinococcota; class Deinococci; order Deinococcales; family JAAFIG01; genus JAAFIG01. Next base: position 99,729 of record JANNVX010000041.1, on the reverse strand, counting down.
GACTACGGGCAATTTGTAGATTACCGATGGCATCTGTTTTTTTTATCAGTTGTGCCTCGAGTGCAAAAAACAGGTCTTCAAAGTGTTGTGAATAGACCAGCAAATCGCTGTCTACGTGGTCTAGGGCAGCAAGAATTTTTTGTGCCACAGATTTTTCTAGTAAGTCACAGCCCAAAAGCATGATTGCATGGGCGCGGCTCATCTCGAGCAGAGGCAATAGAAAATGGGTTTTGGCTTGCTTAAAATGTGGCTCGAGCAGGTGCTGCACATATTGGGGATTCCAGTTTTTGGTCATCGGCTCATTATGACCTTTGCGCCAAGCCCATTTGACCTTAGAATTACAGCCTAATGTCAGACCTACCTTCTTCTAAAGTTGTAGCCCGTCCGAATACTGCTCGTTTACTGATTAGTTGCCCCGACAAACGCGGCATTGTAGCGGCGGTTTCGCAGTTTTTATTCAATCACAACGCCAATATTATTTCTTCAGACCAGCACAGCATTAACCCAGACGGTGGGCGTTTTTTTATGCGTCAAGAATTTTCCTTAGAGGGCTTAGACATGACTAGAGTCCAATTTGAACGGGCGTTTGCCGAAGTGGTGGCTGTGCCGTTCAACATGGAATGGAGTTTATCGTATGCTGCCGAACCAAAACGCATGGCGATTTTGTGTAGCAAGTATGACCATTGTTTAATGGATTTACTCTGGCGGGTACGGCGTGGCGAATTTGATTGTGAAATCCCAATGGTGATTAGCAACCACACCGAACTCGAGGCAGATGTCACGGCGTTTGAAATTCCGTATCATTTGGTCGAATCACAAAAAGGCACAGATAAGTCAAGCTCGGAAGCGCAAATTCTTGAGTTGCTGCACAACCAAGCCGATTTTGTAGTGCTGGCACGGTACATGCAGATTCTCAGTGGAGATTTTTTAGAAAAACTCGGTGTGCCAGTCATCAACATTCACCACAGTTTCCTCCCCGCTTTTATTGGCGCAAATCCATACAAAAGTGCGGCGGCTCGAGGCGTAAAAATCATTGGCGCAACCGCCCATTATGTGACTGCTGAACTCGATGGTGGTCCAATTATCGAACAAGATGTCTCGAGGGTGACACACCGCGATGATGTCAGAGCCTTAACCCGGGTCGGACGCGATATTGAACGGGCAGTGCTGGCAAGGGCAGTCAAGGCACATCTCGAGGATCGGGTTTTGGTCTATCAGAATAAAACAGTGGTGTTTTGAGGCTGGCTGCACAATGCGTAAATGTCTTGCTGCACAATGCGTAAATGTCTTGCTGCACAATGCGTAAAATGTCTTGCTGCACAATGCGTAAAATGTCTTGCTGCACAATGCGTAAAAAGACTTTGCCAAACTTAATTTGGGGTGTAGGCTCTTTGTATGGTTGAGAAATTTGGTTCTTTCCAACCAAATTCATTTTCCACTCGAGGTGTATATGAAAGTTATAATCGGAGCTTTTGTGGTGGGTATCAGTTTGTTGTCTTTGGGCTTGGCTCGTCCAGTTGCGGACATCAAAACCAGTGGCTCACTCATTTTTGGCAATAGTCGGGATTACCCGCCTTTTTATTCGGTTGAAAAAGGCAATTTGGTCGGTTTTGAAATAGACTTTGGCGCAGCTTTAGCTCAGCGCCTTGGCTTAAAAGCCGAGTGGCGCAATGTTTCCTTTGATTCACTTTTTACAAAACTGGGTGAAAGTAAAATAGATGTGGCATTGGCTTCGCACACCATCACAGCGAATCGAGAAAAATATGTGGATTTTGTCATCCCTCATTACTGTACAGGTACAGTGATTATCGCCTTGGTCGGCAAAGCACTTGACGCAGAGGGTTTACGAGGTAAAGTTGTTTCTGCCTCACAAAGCTCTACCTTTGCTGAGTACGGACGTAAAATCCCTGGAATCAAACAAGTCATCACCTTTGCCACCGACTTAGAAGCCTTCAAAGCCATGCAGTCGGGTAAAACCGATGCCTACATCAGTGACCGTTTAGCCGCTTTAGCCTTTGCCAAAAAATACCCCACGCCTCGAGTCAACCTCTCACCGCTCTTAACCGAGGACAGAATTGCCATGGCAGTTAAAAAAGGCAACACAGAACTTCTTAAATTGCTCAGTGATTCGGTAGAAGCGATGAAAAAAGATGGTTCAATCAACCGAATTGCCAGCCGTTACTTCTCGGGGAATGTGGTTTGCGATTAAGACCATAAAAGTGCTTACCAAGGACAAAAGGGAAGCACTCAAGATTTAACTCAGTTTGGAGATATTGGTGGGTTCTTGGGTGGCAATGTGTCCGTCTATTTTTTCAACCAATTGGCGCATGGCTTCTTGAATTCCAGCCGCGACTTCTCGAGCCAGACGAATATCATGCCCCGTGTTTAACTCGGCAACATTGACTTGGAATTGCTCATCAGCCGCCGTGATTTCAAAACCAAAGCACGGCAATAAACCAGCCGCAACAGCTTGCGCGTTGTTCATGTCGGTTGCCATTGCCATCATTGTGCCTTGTTGTAAGGATTTAAGCGGGTTCGTTTGAGTAGGTTGAGACATACGCTCCACAAAATACCGCAAAACCATGAGGAAAGGGTTTAACGCAATGGTTTATTCAGCAACGCCCCGCGTTTGGTGCTTTGTTCAATATGGACTATCTCGAGGCTATGATTTAATTTACGGTAGTACATGCGGTAAGGGCGTTCACCAAAAGAAAAAATATGCGAATGGCGCGGATTGGGTACTGCCACACCAAGGCTAGGGTCGCTGACCAAATCTTCAATCACATTGATTAAACGCTGTACTGTGCGGTCGGCTGCATCTATTGAATGCTGCTCGAGGGCATCATAAATTTCTTCGAGGTCTTGGCGAGCGCGGTCTGCCCATTCAATCCGCAATGAAACACGTTCGCTTGGAATAATTGGAATGTCGGCTTCTTGGGTCATGAAAAAGTCTTCTTTCGGAAATGATTACGAAGTTTTTCGGTACTCCAAACCCGTTGATTCTCGAGGTCTAAGACACCCTCATCTATGCGTTCAAAAGTTTGGATGGCTCGCTTAAAATCATGCCAATTGGCTTCTTCGGGCATTTGCTCGAGAATGGCGAGAAGTTCAGTTTGCACAATTGCCTTCATGAATTCCATTGTACCCAATAAAACGCTTTTGTGTGTAGTTTTTCAAAGGTTGGAGCGATAACCCATTCTTGGTTGAGCTTACCAATCGCCATGAACATGTTCACGAATGAGGGCATCATAAATACTCTGAACCGCTTGCATTACCTTTGGTGTCAGCGCTGGTAAATCGGCTGCTGCAAAGTTCTGCTCGGCTTGCAACGCATTTTTTGCGCCTGGAATACAACAAGTGACTTGTGGGAACATCCCAATCCAACGCAGGGCAAATTGGGCTAGGCTCGAGCCATTCGGCACAAGTGGGCGAAGGCGCTCAACTGCCTCGAGTCCAACATTATACGGTACACCAGAAAAAGTTTCGCCTTTGTCAAAGGCTTCGCCGTTGCGGTTAAAGGCTCGGTGGTCGTCGGAGGCAAAACTCGAGCCAGCACTCATTTTACCGGTTAGTAAACCACTGGCAAGCGGTACTCGAGCCAGAATCCCAACTTGTTTTTCGGCAGCGGCGGCAAAAAAAGCATCATTTGGTTTAAGCCGAAACATATTAAAAATAATTTGCACACTCTGCACCCCAGCATACTGAATGCCCAGCATGGCTTCTTCGACAGTTTCCACTGAAATCCCGTAATGACGAATCATGCCATCTTTTTTCATCTGCTCGAGAATGCCAAAAACCGTGTCTGAGTGGTATAAATCAGTTGGTGGGCAGTGCAGTTGTAATAAGTCTATCGTCTCAGTTTTAAGGTTATCCAAGCTGTCTTTGACCCAAGCATGTAGGTTTTCTTTGCTGTAGCCGTCTACTGTTTGCTTAGGCAGTCTGCGCCCTGCTTTGGTGGCAACAAAAAAAGGCTCAGAGCGTTCTGAACGCAACTTGGCAATTAAACGCTCCGAGCGCCCATCGCCGTAGACATCGGCGGTGTCAATAAAATTGACACCCAAATCAAGGGCTTTGTGGAGCGCCCCAAGGCTATCCTCGTCACGCACTTCACCCCAAGTTCCACCAATTGCCCACGCGCCAAAACTGATGGTTGAAATGTTAAAATCTGTACGACCCAATAAACGATATTCCATAGTCTTAGCTTACCTTAAGGACACAGGCTGTCTATGTCAGCCGAACACAGGCTGATAGAGCCTCCGAAAGAATGCCATTTCATCGTTAGTTATAGGACAGACACAGGGGTGTCTTGACCATAAACGCGCACCTGACGGGCATGGTCGCCTGTCCCTACAAAAAGGGCATAACAATGTATTTTGTAGGGGCGAACCCCCGTGTTCGCCCTGATTTTCTGGTTTGTGATGCACTGGTCTGCCTAAGAATCTGGACTTTTCGGGGGCTCTAGTGAACGATTCTCAGAGGTAAATGTTAGCATCCCAATTGTATGCAAACGATTCAACTGACCCGTGGTGTTCCCGCCGATGAATCCTATCCGCTCGAGTTGGTACGCGAATGTGCTGCCGCCGTGATGCAAGACCCGAAACTGGCACTCGAGGCAATGCGTTATGGGACTGGCTATGGTTTTACGCCGCTTCGTGAACTTTTAGCCGTTCAGAACGGAGTCAGCCCCGACCAAGTGCTGATTGGCAACGGCAGTTTATCGTTTGTGGATTTGCTGGGTTTGATTCTGCCCACTGGTGCAACCGTACTGGTTGAATCGCCAACCTATGACCGTACCATCACGCTCTTAAAACGCCACGGGGTCAACATTGTCTTAGTCCCACTCGAGAATGACGGCGTGAATCTCGAAGCCTTCAAAAAAGCCGTGGAAACCCACAAACCAAGTCTGGTGTACTTAATTGCCGATTTTCAAAACCCAAGTGGGGCAACCATGAGCCTAGAAAAACGCCAAGCAGTGTTAGAACTAGCCCAAGCCCATGACTTTATGATTCTCGAGGATGCGCCGTACCGCCCCTTGCGCTACAAAGGCATCAATATCCCCAGTTTATTTGAGTTGAATCCGACTCGAGTCATGCAGATGAGTTCGTACACCAAACAAATTTCGCCCGGAGTACGGGTTGGAACACTGGTTGGCGATAAACTATGGCTGGCAAAACTTGCCAAAGCTGCCAACGATACCTATATTTCTGGGGCGTTCTTGGGGCAAGCCACGGTTTTTGAATTCTTACGGCAAGGTCATTTAGAACCGCAACTCGAGCGTTTACGCGCCTTATACGCCCCGCGTTTAGAACGCATGGCAACGGCACTTAGGGCTAATGGTCTGACCGACTTCTACGAACCCGAAGGTGGTTTTTTCTTATCCATTCGTTTACCAAGCGGCTCGAGTATCAGCGATGTTCTTGCCAGAGCCGCAGGTGCGGGCTTAGCACTAACCGACGGACGGGGTTTTTTTGTCAATCCAACTGACGGCAATAACTTCTTGCGTTTGCCATTTTGTGCGCTGACTTTTGACGAAATAGACCAAGGCATGAAACGCTTGGCGAATGTACTTGGTTAAACCTTGGACATTTGGCGCATGACTTATTGGGCAACAAGGTTAGAATACAAGGCGTGACGGAAGTCAAACCTCAAACAGTAGAAAAATTCTTTGGCGAATACGGCTGGAGCTTTGAAACCATTGGTGATGGTGTCTGGCGCACAGGTTTTAAGGGCGAAAATGGTTTTTTTACCATTTACATGCGCTTGACCGAGGCGTGGTTGTACATGACCATCTCGCCATTTGTGCCAGCCCCTGAACTCGAGAAAACTCGGGTGCATACGATGGAAGCGATGCTGCATTTTAACCGGGAAATGAACCTTGCCAAGTTTGTCCTCGATGAAGACGAAGATGTGACTTTAACTGTAGAACTACCAGTTTCGGCACTGCGTTACGAAGTCTTTGCCGAAGGACTAACGGCGCTGGCGTATTATGCTGATGATATTTACCTTGATATGCTCGAGTTAGCCGAAGATGTCAATGCCGTCTCGAGGTTCAGGAGCTTAAGCGGTAAAACCAGTAAACCAATGGTGGCATGATGTCGCAAACTAGCAGTGGCATGATGCTTCCGCTAAACATTTTGTCCATTCAAAGCTGGGTTGCCTATGGTCATGCGGGCAATGCGGCGGCAGTTTTTCCATTGCAACGCCTCGGTTTTGAAGTCTGGGCAGTCCATACGGTGCAGTTTAGTAATCACACAGGGTACGGCGCTTGGACTGGACAGGTTTTTCCAGCCGAACAAACCCAAGCCTTGGTTCAGGGCATCGCCGACCGTGGAGTCTTGCCAGATTGTGCGGCGGTGCTTTCTGGGTATATGGGAGCGCCAGACACCGCCAATGCGATTCTCAAAGCGGTGCAAAAAGTTCGTGCTGCCAACCCCAAAGCCCTTTTTTGTTGTGATCCCGTCATGGGCGATGTTGGACGCGGCATTTTTGTCCGCCCTGAATTACCAGATTTAATCCGTGAAACGGTTGTCCCCCAAGCCGATATTCTCACGCCAAATCAATTTGAACTCGAGTTGTTGACGGGAATAAAAATTCAAACGCTCGAGGAGGCTGTTTTTGCGGCTCAAACCCTGCGTTCAAAAATGCCCAAAGGTGCAATTGTGCTGGTCACAAGTTTGGAGCGTTTAACAAGCAGCATCGAAGTTCTGGCGGTTTCAAGTGATGGGGCATGGTTGCTCGAGACTCCAAAAATCCCGCTTGACCCACCACGCAACGGCACAGGCGATTGTATTGCGGCGCTTTTTTTAGGGCATTACTTGAAAACAAAAAATGTCAAAACTGCCCTCGAGAAGGCTGGCAGTGCGCTATACAATTTACTTCTATTAACCCACACTTTGGGGACTCGAGAAATTCAGTTGATTGCGGCGCAGGACGAGTTTGTGCAGCCTTCAAGAAAATTCGAGGCTACTCAAGTGCCTTTGTCATAAAAACACTGTTGGGGTCATCGGAGTAACTGCCAAAGGCGTGGCTTTCGATAAATCCAAAACCTTTATAAAGTTCTCGAGCAGGCGCAAAAAACGGCATCGAACCCGTTTCCAAACTGAGTTTGGTGTACTTGCGCCGCGTGGCTTCTTCGATTAAATGACCAAGCATTTTAGCCGCCACACCTTTCCTTCGGTGTGTTTGGGCAGTTCGCATAGACTTAATTTCGCCGTGGGTGCTGCTTAGTTCTTTTAGCGCTCCACAACCTGCTAACCCATTATCCCAGATTGTCCAGAAGGTAATTTCTGGCTGGCGTAAACCGTTTAGGTCAAGCGCATGTTTACTTTCTGGTGGCGAAATGCGGCGCATATCGGCAATGTGTTCCTCGAGCAGTGCCGCAATTTCTGTCCCACTTAAATCATCAATTCTAATGTCCATAATCCCTCGAGAATCCTGTGAAAAACGAATTGCCTCAAAGCTCATAGCCCATAGCTCAAAGCTCTTTCAAAATCTGGAATCTCGAGTTGCGCTGGGCTGCCTTAAAACCTGCGTCCGAAATATGCCTGATAATTTCTTTTTCAGTGACACGCACACGGTCATGTCCACCAGCTTGGGAAACCACGTTCTCTTCCATCATTGTGCTGCCAAAGTCATTTGCGCCGTAAAACAATCCGACTTGTCCGACCTTAAATCCGAGCGTGGGCCAGCTAACTTGGATGTTGACAATGTTATCGAGGGCAATTCTCGAGACCGCCAAGTTTTTGAGGTATTCATGGGCGCTTGCGCCGGGGGCTTTGCCATACAGTCTGGTGTGTTCGGTTTGTAATGTCCACATCGCAAAACCACTAAAGCCATTACCGTATTCAAGTAGCGCTTTATCTTGTTGAGCGCGAATTTTTAGAAGATGATTAACACGGTGCTGCATGGTTTCACCAAAACCGATTACCATGGTCGAAATCGTATACAAGCCGAGGCTCTGGGCAACATCTAAAATTCTAAACCAATCAGCACTGGGAATTCGGGCTGGAGCAGCTTCTAGTCGCACTTCATCCTCGAGAATTTCACCACCCGCGCCGGGTAAACCGTCTAAGCCAGCTTCTTTCATTTGGGTGATGATTGCTAAAGCATCTAAACCCGTGATTTTCTCGAGTCCTAAAATTTCCTCGGGGCTAAAGGCATCAAGTTTAATGCTTGGGTGATGGGTTTTCAAAAAACGTAACATCTCGAGATACCAGTCAAATGGCAGGGCTGGATTGACCCCACCTTGGAGCAGAATCCGTGTGCCGCCTATTGCCTCGAGTTCCGCAACTTTCTCGGAGATTTGTTCAAAAGTTAAAGTGTACGCGTCGCCTTGTCGTGGGGTGCGATAAAAAGCACAAAAATTACAACCGACATTGCAAATATTGGTGTAATTGATATTGCGGTCAATCAAATAGGTGACTGTATCACCCAAAGTGCGTTTCAGGCGCAACTGATGGGCAACACTGGCAAGGTCTGGCAAAGGTGCGTCGTACAGTGCCAGCAATTCATGGTTCTCGAGACGCAATCCAGTCAGGGCTTTCTCGAGGTCTTGGTCTGAGGCATTCATGGACTTAGTGTAATCCTGCACAAGTGGTCAAGATGTACCGTCACATGAACGCACTGATGTACCTAAAAAGTGTAGACTGCACCCGTTTGGTTCTCGAGGTGCGTAATCTCGAGATAAAAATGGGGAAGCTGGTGCAATTCCAGCGCTGTTCCGCAACGGTAATTGATTTGTTCATAAGCCCGAATGCCTGCCAAATCTGAACCTTTTGGGTTCACCTCTCGAGAGAAAGGGGGCGTTTTTATGGTATTTGAGTTTTTATAGGTTGACGTTCTGGTGTTTCCAGTGCGTCTTTTTGTGTTTTTCGCCTTCTTGTTAGAGGTTTTTATGTTGAAGAAATTAGTTGTTTTCCTTGTTGCTTGCTTGTTCTCGTCTTCTCTTGCCAGTTCCTACCCGCTTAGTATCACCGATGATTTGGGGCGCAGCATCACCTTAAAATCCGAACCAAAACGAATTATTGCGATGCTGCCGAGCCACACCGAAACACTTTTTGCACTTGGGGCTGGGGCTAAATTGGTCGGCATAGACGAATATAGCAATTATCCAAAACTCGAGACCAGTAAAATCCAAAAAGTTGGCAGTGGTTTTGTACCGAATCTCGAGGCAATCGCAGCCCTCAAACCCGATTTAGTTTTAGCCGACGAAAGCACCAGTTCTAAATTGGTCTCCAGCCTCGAGAAGCTGGGGATTACGGTCTACGGCGCTTCGGCACAAACGTACCTCGAGACCTTTGAGAAAATCGCGGCGCTTGGGCGGATGGTCAATCGTGAAGCCAATTCTTTGCGTTTAATTACGGGTATGCGAAGCGAAATCAACAGTATTGCCGCAAAAATAGCTGGTCGTCCAAGGGTCAGTGCTTACTTTGAAGTTGATCCAACCCCATACGCCGCAGGACCAAGCAGTTTTATTGGCGAGATGTTGTCTCGAGCCGGTGGGATAAACATTTTGCCAGCTACACTTGGGGCATTTCCAAAAATCAGTCCAGAAATTGTGGTCAGCAGCAACCCAAGTGTGATTATTGGCGCAAAGCTCGAGGATTTGCTGCTTCGTCCAGGTTGGGCAACTATCGCGGCGGTCAAAAATAACCGTGTTTACCGCGCAACCTCTGAGGAAAACGATGCGATTGTTCGTCCTGGTCCACGTTTACCTGTGGCACTTAAAGTCCTTGTGCGCTTTTTACATCCAGACATCAAGTTCTAAATGAATCACCGCCCGAGCCTGATGATACTGGCTGCTTTTGGCTTGCTGCTGCTGGCGGTTTTGTTGGCTGTTTCTAATGGCACACTCGAGATTACCCCAAGCCAGACATGGAATGCCATTCAAAAAGGTTTAAGCGGACAGTCACTCGAGGGTTTAGAAGCCATCGTCTGGAATTTACGGCTGCCTCGGGTGGTTTTTGCAATTCTGGTCGGGGCAACCCTAGCCGCCAGTGGGGTCGCCATGCAGGGCGTGTTTCAAAATCCATTAGCCGACCCATACCTTGTGGGCGTAGCAAGCGGCGCGGCTTTTGGGGCAACAGTCGCAATTTTTTTAACCTCGAGTGCTGCCCCAGCCTTTGCTCCTGCGCTTTTTTCGGCAAGGGCGGCTGGCAGTGGGCTAGTGCCAATCTTTGCTTTTTTTGGGGCAATGCTGGCTGTGACTTTAACTATTTTACTATCTGGCACAGCCAAAAGCAGTCGTAATGCTTTAATTTTATCAGGTGTGGTGATTGGCAGCATGATTACGGCTATTACCACTTATATTCAACTCTTTGATGCCGATAGATTACGCGCCGTATTTTCTTGGACACTGGGCAACTTGGCATTAGCGGGTTGGTCTGAAGTGCTGGTGGTGTTGCCAATTGCCTTATTGGGTCTGGGGTTGTTGCTGCTTTTGGCAAAACCCTTAGATGCCCTGCAACTCGGTGAGGACACAGCCCAAACCCTTGGTATTCGGGTCTTATGGCTTAAAATCGCGGTGATTGCTGCTGCCAGTCTAATGACAGCCGCCGCCGTCAGTTTTGCTGGAATTATTGGTTTTGTGGGCTTGGTTGCGCCGCACATCATGCGCCGTTTGTGTGGCGCATCGCATCGTCCGTTAATAATTGCTTCGGCACTGGCTGGCTCGAGTTTGTTGTTGCTCTCGGATTTAGGGGCAAGAACCCTGATTCGCCCTGGGGAATTACCGGTGGGGATTGTTACAACCCTGCTTGGAGGACCTTTTTTCTTATGGCTGATGCGAAAAGGAGGCTTATGATGGTAGATAAAAAAGCGGCTCGGAGTGCTTTAGAAGCTCAAAAACTCGAGTACGAGGCGCAGAAAAAAGCCAACCCTAAAATGCCGAGCGGCGAGCGGCGGCACGGGCTGCTAATGGTCAACACGGGCAACGGCAAAGGCAAAAGTACAGCCGCACTTGGGCAGATGTTACGGGCTTCTGGGCGTGGACTGAAAGTTAAATTATTTCAGTTCTTAAAGCATGAAAACGCGATGTTTGGCGAGCATCGGCAACTGACATAACTGGGTTTGGCTTTTCAGGGTTTAGGGGACGGGTTTACTTGGCGTTCCAAGGATTTAGACCAGTCCGAGGCAATGGCACAAGCTGGTTGGCTCGAGGTTAAAGCCGCAATAGAATCCATGCAGTGGGACTTAATTGTGCTGGACGAATTCACTTATACCCTGAGTTACGGTTGGGTTGATTGGCTAGAAGTACAGGCGGTGCTGCTGGCTCGAGACCCAAGATTGCACATTGTCATTACTGGACGCAATGCGCTGCCTGAACTGCTTGAAATCGCCGACACCGTAACCGAAATGCAGCTTATTAAACACGCTTATCAGCGTGGTATAGAAGCCCAAGCGGGTATCGAACATTGAAATGCTGATTGTTACTTTGACCTTACTGCTAGACCTGATTTTTGGTGAACCGCCAGTGCGTTTTCATGCGGTGGTCTGGATGGGTGATTATCTAAAATTTGCTCGTTCGCGCTGGAGGGCAAGCAGCCCTAAGACCCAGTTGCTCGAGGGCGGCGGATGGTGGTTACTTGGGGCGATAAGTGTCTTTGGTCTTGCTTTGATGGTTTCAAATTTACTGCGTTTACTCCCAAGCTTGGCTCGAGGTATTTGGCACGGTTTTACTGCTTAAACCAATGCTCAGTCTCAAGTCTTTATTTGCAGCCGTGCGAGCCGTTCAGCACCCACTTGAACTGGGCTTACTGGAAAATGCTCGTAAAATGCTGGCATGGCATTTGGTCAGTCGGGACACAAGCCAATTGCGCGAGGACGAAGTGATTGGGGCGAGCATCGAGAGTTTATTCGAGAATCTATCTGATGCTTTGATTGCCCCAATACTTTGTTTTTTAATTAGTGGTTTACCACTGGCAGCCTTGTACCGATTTGCCAATACTGCCGACGCGATGTGGGGCTACCGTACTCCAGCATTTCTATATTCGGGCAAAATAGCGGCTCGAGCCGATGATTTACTCAATCTAATTCCAGCCCGAGTCACTGGGGGATGCTTAGCGGCTTTGAACTTGGTAGCGTGGCGCATCATGCTGCGTGACGGACTGCAAACCAGTAGCCCAAACGCCGGAATTCCAATGGCGGCGGGTGCGGGTGCATTGGCAATTCGGCTTGAGAAACGCAATTTGTATGCCCTAAATGCCGAGGCTCGAGCGCCAATACTGACCGATATTTCAAGGGCAAAGACATTGGCAAAACAAGCCTTACTGATTTTTTTAGGGTGTTGTGTACTGCTCGAGGTACTTTCTTGAAATACCCATTATTAGCCCCCGCCAAGCACGGTGGCGCAAACCAGACTGGCTTTACAAGCATAGATTTTAGTGTCAATACCAATCCATTTGGAGCAAACCCTGTTTTGCTATTCGTAGCCCGAACCGCCAACCTCGAGGCTTACCCAGACCCGAATTACAGCAACCTAAAAGCGGCTTTGGCAGGGTTTCATGGTTGCCAGCCAGACAGTATAATTCTTGGCGTTGGGGCTTCCGAAATTCTGCAACGCATTGCCCGAGTTTGGCTAGAACCTGATCAAGATGTGGTTTCGGTACTGCCGCCCTTTGGAGAATTTGCCCGCGCTGTGGCACTCGAGCGTTGCGCCTTAACAGTCTGTAAGCCAGAAAATGCTTGGTTGACCCTCGAGCAACTAAAGCCGCGTTTGGTTTACGCTTCCAGCCCCAATAATCCACTTGGAAACTGTCTTGAACCCCCCTTGTTGCTCGAGCTTGCGACATGGTGCGAACAACACCATGCACATTTCATTCTCGACCAAGCCTATGCACCTTTTGCGCCACAACTTTTGCCAATCGAGCATCCGAGTATCATTCGGGTCTTATCGCCCGGTAAAGCCCACGGGTTGGTTGGGCTACGTTTAAGTTATGCGCTTGCTGCACCAAATACCGCCTTGCACTTGGAGAATCTAGCCCCTGCTTGGGTACTGCCTAGTGCCACAGCCGCAGCGTTTGAGGCATTACCAAACGCCCAAGATTATCTGACCAAAACCATTCCCAAATTGCTTGGGTTAAGTCAGCAATTGAGTGGTCAACTGGCGAAAATTTGCAGTGTGCATTTTACGGGCTTGCCCTTTTTTACGCTCGAAGTTGGTGATGCCAGTCAAATAACCCAAGCCCTGCTGAAACACAATATCCGTGTGCGCGACTGCACCAGTTATGGCTACCCGAGTAGAATTCGCATCTCGACCCAACTCGAGCCAGCCAATACAAAGTTACTCAAAGCATTATCAGAGGTTCTGCATGGCTAAAATGCTGATGATTCAAGGTTGTACTTCCTCGGCGGGTAAATCGTATTTAACTGCTGCCATCTGCCGAATTCTGGCAAACCAAGGCGTGCGGGTTGCTCCTTTCAAAGCCCAGAACATGAGTAACAACGCAGGTGTCACCAAAGCTGGTCTCGAGATGGGCAGGGCGCAAATTGTCCAAGCCATGGCAGCCCGGGTTGAACCCGATGTGCGGATGAATCCAGTCCTGCTGAAACCCGAAGCCGACACCCGCTCGCAAGTGGTGGTGCTAGGCAAAGCTGACCTGAACTTATCGGCATTACCGTGGCATGAACGCAAAGCGCACCTATGGAAAACTGTTAAAACCGCTTTGCATAGCTTAGCCTTCGATTACGACGTGCTGGTGATTGAAGGCGCAGGTAGCCCCGCCGAAATCAATTTGCGTGCCTCGGATATTGTCAATATGAGCATTGCGCTCGAGGTCAACGCCAATGTCTTACTGGTTTCAGATATTGACCGAGGTGGTAGTTTCGCGCATCTGCTCGGCACATACCAGTGTTTTAGCCCTGCCGAACAAGCCCTGGTCAAAGGTTTTATCTTAAACCGTTTTCGTGGTGATGCTAGTTTGCTTACCCCAGCCCCAGCTTGGCTCGAGCAACGCACGGGCGTACCAACACTTGGGGTTGTACCAATGCTAAACATTCCACTGCCCGAAGAAGACGGGATGGCATTTGAAACCTCACAAAGCTCGGGGACAGTGGCGGTGATTAGCTTGCCGCGTATTGCTAACCTTGATGAATTTGCGCCGCTTGGTGATGTACTTCGGATTGCTCGAGAACCCCACGACCTTGACCAGATTCGAGCAATTATCATTCCGGGTTCTAAAAGCACCCGAGCAGACCTTGAATGGTTACGAACCACTGGTTTAGCCGCCGCGATTACCCGTGCTGCCAAAGCGGGCGTGCCAATTCTCGGGATTTGTGGTGGGCTACAAATGCTTGGGCATACTGTCCACGACCCAGAACATATCGAAGGTGGAGGCACAAGCCAAGGACTGGGTTTACTTGACCTTGAGACCAGCTTTATGACACACAAAATCACTCGAGCCGCCGAATTTACCGATCTTGAATTAAAAACCAAATTACATGGCTATGAAATTCATATCGGACGAACTTCTGGCACGGCAAGCATTTGTCTTCAACTGGGCGGCGAAGCCATTGGTTGGCGCAATGGCAATGTACGCGGTGTTTATGCCCACGGATTACTCGAGAATCCTGCTTTTTTAGAAGCCTTCTTAAACAGTGCAGGATTAAACTCACCTAAACCACTCGAGGCACTGGATGCACGGCTTGACCGAATCGCAACTCAAGTCCAAGCCTCGCTTGATTGGACACGAGTTGCAGGGTTGATACAATAGATAAGACCAAAGCTCGAATCTTACTCCCTGTTTGCCATCATCCAAGCTGACATGCTCATCCCAGCGCACCACAAAAAATCATAGGTTAATTCGCCGTAATACTGTCCACCAATCACAATTGTGGCGATTCTGGCTAAACTGACCAATAAAAAAACGATTGAGAGTTGGCGCAGGGTATTGGCTAATCGCCCACGTCCTAAGACCACGGTTTGACTGCCAAAAAGTGCAGTCAGTAAATAGACCACAAATTGGAAAATAATTTGACTGATTGCTGATTGTGCCATATTACCAATCGTGGCTTGGGTGATTAAGGTGACAATCACGGTTAGAAAAAGCGCAAAAAAAACGCTTCCAAGCACCAACCTTAAGGCTTGGGCGCGGGCATATAAACCTTGTCGCTGCATCGCAAACGGAAAAGCAATTGAAGAAATCACCACCACCAGAGAACCAGCATAATAAAGCGGGTCACGGATAAAACTCGAATCGGCTCGAGGGATTCCAGCAAATAACGAATAGGTCAAAATCGCGTCTCCAAGGGTAATAAATGCCAAGGCAACCCCCAAACCAAGCACACTTGGGCGCAAGGTTGCAGGCAGTTTGCTTGACAGCCGAATCAGGATAAAAGCGCCTAAAGTATCAAACATCAACACCGCCAAGCTACGAAATGGTGTTTGGGTGATTGCCCCAAACACCCAAACCAGCCAGATAGCCCCTGCGAGCATCAGGTACGGCATTTTTTGATATGAGAAAATCGTTTGCATTCTTGACAGTGTAACTCAATTCGCTTTTGGATATCGCGTTTTGCACACATTAGGTCTGGGTAAACTTTAGCCTTTTCTCGAGAAGTTCACCAAGGCACGAGTAGACCGAGGACTTTATTTAAAATTATTCCAATGAGTCTATTTTTTTACAGGTGGCGCTCAGATTTAGGGGCAAGAACCCTGATTCGTCTTGGGGAATCACCCGTCGGGATTGTCCCGA
This sequence comes from Deinococcales bacterium, assembly GCA_031414595.1. GTDB lineage: Bacteria > Deinococcota > Deinococci > Deinococcales > JAAFIG01 > JAAFIG01. Next base: position 84,040 of record JANNVX010000041.1, on the reverse strand, counting down.
CCTACTTGGCAGAATTTTTTCTTGTGGCTGACGCGCCGAATGCAAACTTAGTGGGGCGTTTGGCGATGAGCTTTGAAAAAAGCAGTTCCAAAGGTTTTCAAAGAAATTCTCGTCCAATCAGGGCAAAGTCTTTTGCCATCTCGAGTTCTTGATGAGTGGCTGCCAGCCCTGATAAATTTAAGCCTCGTACCCCAGCTAAAGTAAGCATCGCCTGACCGTATTCGATGGCAAATTTAATCCCCTCGAGCCGAATGTTCTTGGCATTCTCGAGCCGAGTTGCTAAGCCAATTGGCAATTGCAGATTGTAAAAACCGACTGCCCCGTGCAGTGACTCGAGCGAAGTAATCACGGGAATACCGACCACAAATGGCACGTCTGCGCCTGCTGATAAAGTTTGCGCTCTAAAGTCTGCCACCAGTTCGGTACTGTGTGGCATATTGACCATACAGATATGCGCTCCAGCTTTGACTTTTTGGGCTAATCGTTCGGCACGAAGCTGGGTTGGAATGGCATTTGGCTTTTCGCCGACCGAAACCAGTAACCCTGCGGCTCGAGCCAAGGCAGCCAAGCGGGTGCTGTCTAAATCAAAAACGGCTTTGGCATCGGCGCGGTGTCCAGATAGGGTATGGTCGCCCGTCACGCAATTTACGCCAGCCACACCAAGATGCGCCAAGGCAACAGCTTCGGACTCGAGGGCTACGCGGTTACGGTCACGGCAATTAAAACCAACCCAAGACTCGAGACCCGCATTTTTCATCAGCCAAGCGCGGTAAGCGGGTGGAAATTGAACCCGAGCGCCACCGTGGTCACCGATTAAATAGGCATCGGCACTACCGCGAATCTGGTCGGCAATCTCAAGGATTTTGTCGGCATTTAAGGGAATGGTCGGGATGTCGGTAATAATTATTGGGCGGCGGGTCATGATTTCAAGGATTGCCAAACCACCAGCTGCCGTGACAGCTTGGCTTGGTACAGCCCCAGACCATTCGGGGACGGTTGCTCGAGCGATAAACGGACACGAAACCCCCGGAATCTCGCACTCGGTATCTGAGCGCATTCCAGCACACGGTCCGTAAAGCATGTCTTTTGGGCAAGCGTTGGTCATGATCTAAACCATGACCCAGCCGTCACGCCTTTTTCGCCAGTCTCGAGTTGCCTGATTTTACCAGGATTAAGCAACCACTTTGGGTTGAATTTCTTGACTCCTTCAAGCACCGCCTCGCCGCTCCAACGCGGGTCTTGGTCGAGGTAATAAACGTGCGGATTGGCAATTTGAATCCCGATTTCTTCGCAGTAATCAATAATTTCGTAAAGCCGCTCCTTGCTCGAGTAGCGAATCAGTGGTAACGAAGCCGCCACCAACGTTCCACCAGAACTTAAGTTTTCGTGGATAAACTCGAGGTGCATCAGGATTTCAGCTGGAAATTTTGCACTTAACAATTTGCATTGCTCGAGAACCCGATTCGCCATAAAACGCCCTTGCAAATAAGTGATACCTGGGTCGGCTTTCATTGCCCATAGTGTGGTGTGATTCCAAGTAAAATCCGAAATCGCAAACGAGGACTTATGGTACTTTTCGGGCGGATTATGCCAATCGAGTGTGCCATCAAACTTGGCGGCTAAATCAACTGCCGTTTTGAGAAAGGTGGCTTCGACTTCTAGCAACGCATTTGCCCGACCAATCTGCACCCCGCCATCAGCGACCAGTGGCGTAAAAAACTCTGGAATACCCGCTTGGTTAATCGCAAGTTCTCGCTTGGGAATACTGGTATCAAGCGCCAAAGCATGACCAAAAGAAATGGCTGCCTCGAGACTGGGGAAACTCAGCACCGCTTCAGTCCAATTCTGGGCTTTGGCAAGCGGAATACTCAGTTCAAGTATAATTGCAGTTGTGCCGTAGGCATGAATCACACTGGCGCAGTCCCAGCCTTTTAACTCAAGGATTTCGGGTTCATCGGTCAGGGTCAGGACTTCGGCTGCCAGCACATTGTTATCCCAGAGTGTACCGTGGTTAATGCTGCCGACCCCGCCAAAACCACCACCAACAAAACCACCAATGGTACAAGTTGCCCAGGTACTCGGGTAGATTTTGAGCTCCCAACCCAATTCGCGCCCTTTGCGTTCCAGCGCCCCCATTCGTACCCCTGCTTCGACTCGAGCCACACCAGTTTCTTGGTCTATGGAGATGATGTTGTTTAAGCGGTGCATATTCGCCACAATCCCACCCGAAAGCGGCACACACTGCCCGTAATTGCCTGTACCCGCGCCGCGAATGGTCAGTGGGATGCTGTGTTTAACTGCTAAGCGCACCACCTCGAGCAATTCGTATTTGTTGGCTGGGGCAACCACCACGTCGGCTCGTTTACTGGCAAGTAACTCGAGCAACACAGGCGAATACCAATAATGGTCAAGGCTAAAAATCTCGAGCGACCGAGCATCGGTGAAGACTTGTTTTTCGCTAACAATGGTTTTTAAGGCAGAAATAATTTCGGGGTTCATAGATTGACCTCAAAGGGACATCGGTTAGAAATGGGTGGTGATTTGACGCTCGGCTTGGCAGGCAATTTTACCATTCAAAATAACCCATTTCTTCTCGGATTGATTTTTGAGGGCTTCAAACCAATTTGGCGCATCCAACACAAGTAAATTGGCTTTACAGCCTACCGCTAAGCCGTACTGCTCGAGTCCAATGGCTTTGGCTGGGGTGGTCGTGACCATTTCAAGAACTTGATGGACTTCATCCCCCCAAGCCAGCGGTGCGAGGTGTGCCATAAAATGCGCCACCTCGAGCAGGTCGTTACGTCCAAAGGGATAATACGGATTGCCGATGTCGTCTTGGGCGGTGGCAACTGGCACACCAGCTTTTAATAACTCAAGGATTGGGGCGTGACCTCGAGCGGCGGGTTGGCTGCGCTGAGCGGTTGTGACCAAAGCAACATGGGCGTTGGAAAAAATCGTCATCCCTGCTTGTTTGAAAAGCCGAATCACCCTATCCGCATGGGCTGGGTCATAAAATGCTAAGGCATTACTTTGTGTGCCGCAAACTTGTCCTAGCATTCCAAGTTCAATCGTTTTGGCAGCCACCATCTCGGCGGTGCGCGAAGTGGGGTCGTCGGTATCGTCCAGCACAAAATGGGCTGGAATTTTATAGTGCTGCGCCAAACCAAGCACCAAATCAATATGCGCCATTTGCGAGGATTCTGTAGGCTCGAGCCACGGAATCCCGCCAATCACATCCGCTCCCATCTCGAGGGCTTGGGTCAAAAGCTGGGTGGTACTTTCCTTAGCACTAAAAACCCCATTTTGTGGAAACGCCGCCACTTGAATCTCGAGCCAAGCCGCATAGCGTTTTTTAAGCTCCAGCAGCGCCTCAAATGCCCGCAGCCCCGCATCAGCATCAACATCGGCAAATAAGCGTAATGCGCCCGTACCATGGCGAATGGCTAAACGCACGGTGGCTTCAGCTCGAGCCAGAACTTCGGCTTTTGTGTACTTGCGTTTGACCTCGGTAATTGCCGTAAAGCGATTTTGCATACTTGAGTAATTAAAAGTATCAGGCAACAGTTTGCGCCAATCCGACTTACAAGCATGAAGATGACCATTGACAAAAGTTGGCATGGTCAGGCATTGTGCAGCATCTAGCTCGAGTTTTGCCGTCATGTTTAGGTTTGGCTCGAGGTGCGCGATAACACCATCCTGAATGGCAATATCCAAAGTTTGACCGCTCGAGAGAAAGGCATTTTTAAGCAGGATGTCCATTAAATTAGCCCCCACTTACTCCCCCTCGAAAAGAGGGGTGCTTTAGCGTTGGAGATTGTAAAAACACAGAAAAACCCGAAGGCTTCTCCCAAGGGAGAAGCTGCCGAAGGCAGATGAGGGGCTTTCATACCAGCCCCTCGAGAATGCGCCGTCTGGCAATACTTCGTACTGCATCTACGGCTGATTCTGCCTCGAGTACGACCTTTTTTGTGCTTAATGGCTCGAGACCAAGGGCAGCCTCGGCGTTACTGGTAATCATCTTAAATGCCGCCTCGAGTCCAGCTTCATGGGTTAAGTGGGTAGCAGTTGCCCCCAAATGTGCGGCGTAGAGCAAATCGTAATTTCCAACCGGATGAAACGGGTCTTGAACGTTATCCGAAGCAAAACAAACATTCACCCCAGCCTCGAGTAGTTGTGCTACCCGTGTGATACCGCGTGGCATTGGGTGAATACCGCGTCCTTGCAAATTGAGATTACAAGCAGGTAACGACACAATACTGATTTTTGCGGCAGCTACTTTTTCAATCACCCGTGCCGCGTCGGATTCGGGCAAAAAATCAAGGCTACAACAATGTCCAGCCACCACAGGCAGGTTAAATCCTGTTTTGATTACCAAATCGGCTAGTACCTCGAGAAAATTGCTGTTGTCGTTTTCGTCCATGTGTAAATCCACGGGCTTATTAAATTCTGCTGCCAACTCAAGGGCATTTTTAACTTCAAGCGCACCATCAGGGCGAATTGCCGGGCAGCCACCCACCGCGTCTGCGCCCAATTGCATGGCTTGGCGCATCAGGTGCAGTTCTTGGGATGGATTACCAAGTGCCACAATTTGAATTAGGATTTTATCTTTGTACTGCTCACGTAACTCGAGCATCGCCTCTAAAGCCAGAAAGCCGCTTGCATCCACGTCCACATGGGTTCTAAGGCGGGTTGTGCCAGCCGATAGTGCCATTTTGAGTGCGAGGCTGCCACGGTGCAAATAATCGGCTTTGGTGATGCTTGGTTTATACGCCACCCACTTGTAAATGGCTTCCATCAGCGTACCAGACGGATTGCCCACAGCTTTGATGCTTAAGGTTTTATCGAGGTGACAATGGCTTTCGGTGAACCCGCCAAAGATAATTTCATCCATGAGGCACTCCAAATAAACTCATCTCGAGCAGAACCTTAGCAAGAGCAGTGGTGGCTGCCTCGCACCGTGCTGCGCCGCGTTCAGGAGTTGCCAAGGTTGGGTCGCCAAACACACCACCAGCACTCCAATCGCGGGTTAGCCACGAAGCAGTTGCTGCACCACCTGTTAAGCCAACTGAACCATCGGGAATATCAGGGTAGTGCTGTACGGCTTTGGTCATGTCCACCAAATCTGGCTCGAGATGCAGCAGCAAACTGGTTTCCCAGTCGTTGGCATGAATCCCGTATTTGGCTTCTATGGCAGGAATTTCTATCGGGTCGGGCGCACCCGCATTGGTGAAGGTATTAAACACCATCAGCCCTGTTGCCACACGGATTTCTCGCGCCATCATCGCTAAAAGCGCACTGTTGCCACCATGGGCATTGACAAAACACAAACGCTTAAAACCAGATGCTGCCACGCTCGAGGCAATATCGTGCAGTACCATCATCAGGGTTTCTGCCCGCAACGAAATTGTGCCAGCAAAGCCCAGATGTTCGTTGGATTTGCCATAACTCTGCACGGGAAGCCGCCAAACTTTGGCATCCATTGGTAATTTCCCCAGTGCCAGTATCGTCATGCGTTCGGCAAGCAGCGCATCGGTCGCTGTCGGTAAATGCGCCCCGTGCTGCTCGATAGCCCCAATCGGTAGCACCACCACCCCTTCGGATTTATCCAAGTCACGAATGGTTGTCCAACTTAAATTGGGTAAGTACCTCGAGTCCATTCAACATCCCCTTTTTTAACCGTAGGGGCGAGGTATGCCTCACCCATATATGACGATATTTTTTGATTTCCCAATTACCTGTTATGGTTTTTGCAAAGCCAGCCGAATTTCACAATCTCGAGTTTAGGTATTTGGCAACAGATGAATTGCCATTAAACTAACCAAATTAGCGGTGAATAAACTGCGGTGCGTTTCCATGATATTAAATCCGGGTATCAACCAAGCCAGAAAAAGTTCATCCATGACCATAAAAGCTGCCCAGAGCGCCAGATTGACCATAAATGCCAGATTGACCAGCCGTAAATTATTCGGGTCAAAGCTGCCAAGCGCCGCCCAGAGCAAATAAACCGCCACGATTTCCCAGATAATCGCCGAAATATACATCATCCAAGTCAACCAATTGGGGGTGTTAAAAACCTTGGTAACAGCCTGCATAAACGGATAATTGCCACTGCTAAATTTCCATGTTTCGGGCAAGATTTTAAGATTCTTAGCCACATCTAAAAAATTCAGCAACAACACCAACGATAACCATGTTGCCCAAGTTAAAATAATGCCCTGCTTTAAGGTGATTAAATTCAAATCCATGTTGTGTCCTCGCTAGTTTTAAGTATAACAAGGACGAAATGGTTTTCGCCCCTGTTTTTTCGAGGTCAAGCGTTCTTATTTTGGCTTTTGAAGAAACACGGTGCTGAAGGCTTTTTTGACATCTTGGTCTTTTTTCAGGATGCCAACGGCTTTCAGGGCTTTGTAGACTTCGGTCCAACGGCTAAGCTGCATTGTACCAAAACCGAATTTCTTGACTTGCCCATCTTTGCCTGTGGCAAATGGAATCACGGCTTTGCCGCTCCACTCGAGGAAAGCGGGGTTTAAGTCGCGGTTATCGGCGGTTAAGGCTGCGCCGTACTTGGCTGGGTTGGCAATGTACCGATTCCATCCTTCTTGGCTGGCAGACACCACTGCTTCTACGACTTTACGATTTTTTTGGATGTACTCTTCGGTTGTGCCTAAAACCCCATATGGGCTAAAGCCAGAATCAGAAACCAGTAAGTAATCAATATCACCACCAGCCTCTTTGATGGTATACGGCTCGGCAACTGCGTAGCCTTGAGAGACCAGTTTTTTGTTGTTTAAGAAAGTCGCAACTTGCCCAGAGTAATTGACTTGTTGGACTTTACCCTGCAATTTATATTTAGCAACAATGTAATCCCAGTACGGAGCGCCCGGGGTAACAGCAACTTGGCGACCAGCCAAATCAGCAAAGCCTTTAACTGGGTTGTCCTTGTGGTACATTAAAACTTGTGGCGAGAGTTGTAAATCGGCAAAGACACCAACCACTGGTAGCCCCTCTTCTCGAGACTGCAAAATACCACCCGTGTCCATTTGGGCAAAAGCCGCTTTACCGGTTGCCACCAACTGATAGCCAGCCACATTAGGACCGCCAGGAATCAGTTTGACTTTTACGCCTTTGGCTTCGTACAAGCCGTCTTGAACGGCTGCATAGTAGCCACCATGCGGCGGTTCAGCGAACCAATTAAGAATGATGCTGACTTCTGGCATTTTTTGTGCCGAAACCAAAGAAGCCACACCAACCGTTAAACCAGCGCCAAGCAGAACCAAACCTAATTTCTTCATTATTTCCTCCAGCCCAAGGGGGCAAAACGTCAGGTTAAAAGGGGAAAGGGTTAAAGGGTTAAAAGTTAAAGGGTTATTTTTACCTTTTCTACTTTTTACCTTTTCACCCTAGTTTTCGTGCTGCACTGCCGATTCATGCCAGTTTTTTAAGAGCAGATGCCCAAAGAAATTGACCATTAAAAAAAAAGCAATACCAAGTAAGGCAGCACTCAGTGCCGAAGCAAATAAGTAACCGGTTTGCAGTCGAGCGCTGGTTTCGGCAATGATAATCCCCAGCCCGCCCATGCCGCCGCCAGCCCCTGCCATATACTCACCAACGATTGTGCCAATCACGACTTGGGCGGCTGCAATTCGCCAGCCCGTGACCATGTAGGGCAGCGCAAATGGCAGGCGCAACTTGAACAGGGTTTGTGGCTTAGAAGCGCCGTAGAGCTTAAAGAGATTCTGCAAATTATTTTCGACACTGATTAAACCTTGGGTGGTATTTGCCACCACTGCAAAAATAGCAATAATCACACTGATGGTAACAATACTGGCAAAACCAATATCAAACCAAATAATAATGATTGGGGCGATGGCAATGACTGGGGTGCTTTGTAGCATGACCGCATAGGGGTATAAGGCTTTTTCGATAAATTTGCTGCTCGAGAGTAAAAAAGACAGGGCAGTACCAAGCACCATCACCACTAAAAATGCCACAAACGAAGCCTGAAAAGTAAACCAAGCCGAAGTCAGTAAGCTCTCGCGGTGTTCGATAAAAGCACCAACCACACGAAGTGGACTGGGCAGAATATAAGGCTTAAGGTTGGCAATCGTAATAATACTTTGCCAAATGGTAATAAAAATTACAAAAGTAACCATTGGCGGGAATATCCGCTCGAGCCAAGCTGGAATTTGCGTTTTGGTTTTTTGAACTCGAGCAATCGGTTTGGCTTCGGTCATGGGATTCACCTCAAGGGGAATTAATGGGTGTGGGCTAAGAGCTTCATGACCGAGTTTACGCCTTGGGCAAATTCTGCTGTACCACGATGCTCGGACATTCTTGGGTAAGGCGTGTCGAGCTTAAATTCATCCAAAATTCTGCCCGGACGAACACTCATCACAACAATTCGGCTGGATAAGAAGACCGCTTCAAAAACATTGTGGGTCACAAAAATAATCGTGGCTTTGGTCAATTCGCGGACCTTCATCAGGTCGTCGTTGAGTTTCTGACGGGTGATTTCATCAAGCGCCCCAAAAGGTTCGTCCATTAAGAGCAAACGCGGTTTGGTGACCAAAGCCCTGGCAATTGAAACCCGCATTTTCATGCCACCACTCAGTTCCCTTGGGAAGGCATTGATAAAACCGCTCAGACCCACCATCTCGAGGGCATCAGAAACCACAGAATTCCAACTGGCTTTTGGCATCCGCATTAACTCGAGTGGCAGTTCGACATTCTGGCGTACTGTGCGCCACGGTAAAAGCGTGGCTTCTTGGAAAACAAAACTCGATTGCCCTCGAGCTTGTAGGTCGCCCGGTTGCCGACCATCAACGCTGACTTCACCAGCCGTGGCATCGCCCAGACCGGCAATAATTCGCAGCAGTGTACTTTTGCCGCAGCCCGAAGGTCCGACCAGACTGACAAACTCGTTCTCTTTGACCTCGAGACTCACGCCTTCTATCGCAATTGTGCCATTGGCATATTGTTTATCTACGCCATGCACCCGCACCAGTGTTTTTGTGGGATTGATAATTGCGGTCATGAATTCCTTTGGGTTAAAGAATAATAAAAATTTAACAAAATATAACGTTTTGATTTGTAAACTGTCAAGTAAAAAACTTGCAAGTGTAAATGTTTTAAGGTACAACAGCAGCAAAAATCAGATTATTTCCGAAAATTGTTCATACAAAACCAGACATATGTCAAAATTCTTTTGACATATGTTACCCGAGTTACTATTTCGCCTATATTGTGCATTGTACAATATAACTATGGTTATCGAATTCTTACGTTTTGAGGTAAGCCTTGAAAAACGAGCTGCCTTCCTAAAAGCCGATGCCGCCATCTGGACAGCCGCCCTGAGTACCTACCCCGGGTTTATTGGCAAAGAAGTTTGGATTGACCAAGAAACGGGTCATGTCGTCACCATGATTCGCTGGGAAAGCCTAAACAGTTGGAAATCTATTCCCCAAGCCGAACTCGAGGCGATAGATGCCAAAATGGGTGAAAACTGGATGCCAATTGTCGAGGCTCGAGCCTTATTGCCAGTTGTTTAGTTTCGGGCTGGAATTGCCCCTCGAGACTGAATTTTTTTGGCAACAAGCCTCACAGTCTGCATTTCTTCTGGGTCAACAACTCGAGGTCGGTGAGTAGCACATCCACTTGATTTTCATGTCGAGTTTAACACGTGACTTGACCTCTGCAATTTGGTATACGCAATCGTTTATCGGACTACTGTCAGGGTTCTGCTCAAACTCAAGCTATACGAGATGCAGATGGCGCTTTAGAACAACCCCAGATTTGGCGGGTAACTCGAGGCTTGCGGCGGTGATGTGTAGCAGAGTTAGGTCTGTACCGACTGTCAATCGGATGGTTGGTACAGTCTTGTTTGAGGGCAGTACAACCATTTCGGGCGTATCAGAAAGATTGACCAAGGTTATCATCTCGAGCATGGCGTTACTGCGAATCATGCCGAACACATTTTCTGGAATTAATTCATCGGTCAGCCATTGAATGTTCATGCTTGCCCAGTCTCGAGTTGCGGCTTTTAGGGCATTAAAGTTTTGTAAGACAGTTTCGATACCAATTTCGCCACCAATAAACATCATGTACGGACCTGGCAAAGACATAAAAATCAAGGTCAGTAATTGTGTGTGAGCCACGCTAAATTGTTCGCGTCGCCATTTTTGCCCCCAACTGGGCCACCAAAAGGTATCGTGTGAATCGATATGGTGCGCCGTGATTGCGCCTTTTGGCAAAAACGCATCGCGGTCTTGTACCCAACGGGCTAAACCTCGGGCGCTCGAGACACTCCAAGGCTTGGTTTTACTTGGCTCGGAGATTGCCGTGACCAGCCACTGTTCATCATAATTATAATTTAAGTCCATTGAACGGCGCAGTAAAATTCCCGATGGCTCGGTGTACATTAAAGCATCGGTCTGGATGGCTTTTAATTCGGGGCGTAGACGCTCAAACAACGGCACACACGCCAAACTCGATAAACTGGCACGGTGGCGCGACCACTGCGCCCAATTGGGAAAATCGTTGTAGGTTGGCGCATCAAAACGAAAGCCGTCTATCTGTAGTTCAAACAATAAAAACTTCATTGCACTTATAAAATAATCTTGCCATTCTGGGTTTCGGGCATCAAAGGCTTTGGTGTAAATTCCCGCCACTTTGCCGTTAGAATCCTTAAAAAACCAGTCTGGGTGCTGTTCAATTAAAGGCGAAACGGCGGGGCTACCGGATTTCCAAAATGGTTCAAAGTCAATAATGTGCCGCGACCATGCCACCAAGTAATCGCTCCACTCGCCAACATCGGCACTAAAACTGTCGGCAGTTTGGCTAGAGACCAATTGGGCATATGGTCCAGCCCGCACGCCATCGGCAGCCGCCGCAATTGATTCTTGGTCAAGTACCCCGTGCAGCAGAACATCCAAAATAATTCGCAGCCCAAGTCGGTGGGCTTTTAGAACCAGCCCTTTGATTTCTTGTACATTGCCAAAAGAAGTGGCAATATCCCAATAATCGTGGACGTTATAACTTGGGTAGGGCTGGCGCGGCATCAGTTGAATGACGCTAAAACCAAGGGCAGCGATTCGCCCGAGGTCGGCGGTTAAATCGCTCACTTCTGGGTAGGGGGCGTAACGATGATTAAGATAAAAAACCGAGAAACCAATCTGGGCTTCAAAAATACTGGCACTTGCAATCCAAGCTGGCGGATTATCTGGTGTGGTATGCCCACCTAAGCGTAACCAAGTCGCAAAAGTCTGTGGGAAATCCGCAAAATCTGGAACACGCCAATCAAAATCAAATAAGTCAATTTTGGCATGAGAAACCAGCCTTAAATCGGCGGCAAAATTGGTCGCAAGCTCGAGTGAAATTGTGTTTGGTATGTCGGATTTGACGCGAATATCGGTCACCTCGAGTTCATGGCGCAACCACAACGCCGCCCTAGAATCTTGTCCAGCCATGTGCAGCACTGCACTCGAGCCGCGCAAACCACCTATCGCTGAGATTCCAGTCCAAGCCCCGACCGTCCCAAAAGCCGTATCTCGAGCCATGCCATTTCCGGGCGCGTTCAGTATCCAGTTGTCTGGTTCAAAGATAAAATCGGCTACTAGGCTGATGTTGCGAATCAATCGGGTTGAATTCGCATCGCCAACCACAACCAAGCGCATCGTCAGGGCTGGACCATGCCGCCGAAAGAGACACTCAAAATATGCAGCCACCTCGCCAAGGCGAATTGGCACGGAACAAGCGTCTCCCTCAGCACTCGAAGACCAGATAGGCGCACCGTTTGCGGTCGTACCAGCCAGCGTGATTGCCGCTTCGTAATCAATGCCACCAGTTGCAGAACGAACTTCTGTGCCATCCAATAACAAAGAAAATTCTAAATTCTCGAGTCGGACTCGAGCCAAAGGTTGTTGGCGCAAAAAAATTGCGCTTGGTAAACCTGTCTCTTCGTTAAACTCAAGGGCGTGTTGGTACTCTGGATGTTGAATAATCATGCTGACCTCATGAGTAAGCGCCGTGCCAACAGACACGCGCCAAGAACGGGCGACAACTCTGGTTCGGTGATTGTGCAGTTTGGTAAGGCTTGTAGAATCGCGCTTTGAATAAAAGGTTTTGCCCAACTGTCCGAGATTCCACCGACCAGTACAACTTCGGCTTGCTCGAGTTCGAGTTTTTTGGCGACCGCCACCACACATTCAGACAGTTGCTGCCAGCCACGATGTAGTAACTCGAGGGCGACCATATCGCCTTGTCTGGCAAGCTCGAGGACAGGCGGAGCAAGCGCCGCAATTTCGGCTCGGGTTAAACCAGTCAGATACAAGCGGTGCAGCATTTGGTCTGGGTGCGTAATACCCAATAAGCCAAGCATCAGGTCGGTTAGCCCAGTTTTTGCACCGCGCCCGTCGATGGCACGCACCACCGCCATCAGGCTTTGCTTACCAATATCGTAGCCACTGCCCTCGTCGGAAATCAGCCACCCCCAGCCACCCGCCCGCCATGTCTGCCCAGCCGCATTGCGACCATAGCAACTCGAGCCAGTGCCAACAATCAAGACAATGCCTTCGCGCCCAGACAACCCGCCTGCCAAGGCAATGCGGCAATCGTGGTCAGTTTCGACAATCGGTGCCAAATCAAGGCTCTTGGCAATGCCATAAACCAACTCGCGGTCTTTGGGCGAAACAATACCTGCCAAGCCTAAAAAAGCCGATGCAAATGGTACAATCTCGAGTTGGGCGGCGGCTCGAGCCTCGGCAACAGCTTGGGCAATGTTTAGCGTAGCGGTCTGAATTCCTACATCGTCAATGTTAGCAGCCCCAGCTTGCCCAGCGCCAAGTACCAAGCCGTCTGAATCACAAATCGTGGCAAGGGTTTTTGTTCCGCCACCATCAATACCAAGCACGAATTGCTTCATGCGCCCCCATGCAAGGTCTGGTTCATATCGCTGACTCGAGCGGACGCACAAAAGCCCGAATCACTTTGGCTTCGCCAGCGCCTAGATTGGTTAATCGATAAGACGTGGCGGCGGCTGGAATCACAAATGTTTCGGCATAATTAAAATCTTGGTGCAGTCCATTTGCGGTCTCGAGCCGCACCGACGAGCCTTCGACCAAACACAGCACATGACAAGAGTTTTCGGTCAATACCTCGAGGCTGCTGGTAAACTCGAGCCGTTCAATGTCGTAGAAATGGTCTGGGTGGGTCGGAAGATGGATAATTCGCCAATCCAGACCCTCTTTAGCCACCACTGGTTTGGAAATTAGCGTTTGCGGCACAGCTTGTCCGCGCCGTGTAAAGTCAAGGTTTTCAAAAGCTCGAGCGATATTTAACGGTCTTGGTTTTCCGTCTAAGTCTAGGCGCAACCAGTCATACATCTTAAAAGTAAAAATATAAGGTGTGGCACTGATTTCAAGTACCACGCTGCCCTCCCCAGAACAATGAATTGTGCCGTGTGGAATTAAAAATAAATCGTGCTTTTTGGCGCTGTGGCGTTGTACAAATTTTTCGACTTCAAGCGGTGTATTTTGCATTTGGCTCTGCTCGAGAGCGGCTCTAAACTCGAGTGGGTCAAGGTCGGCTTGGAAACCCAAGTAGACAGTCGCGTTATTGTTTGCCTCGAGCATATAGTAGGTTTCGTCTTGGGTGAAGGTTTCGCCAAAATGCTGCTTGGCATAGCTTGGGCTAGGATGAACTTGCAGCGATAAATTGCCGCCCTGAACCGTATCTAACCAGTCAAAGCGAATTGGGAATTCAAAACCAAAACGGGCTGCTGCCTGCCCTAGCACTGCTTGGTAATTAAAAAACATCAAAAAATCAAAAGAGACCTCGAGCAATAAGCCATTCGACTCGAGCATCAAGCCATTTTCTGGGGTAATCAGTTCAAAGCTCCAAGCATAATTAGGAGCATCTTGTGGTAGGTCTGGTACTTGTTGCTTAATCCATTGCCCACCCCAAGGACCTGGTTCAAACCATGGGCGGACACGAAAAAAATTGTGGGTCATGGTCTCGAGCGCCGCCCGAAAATCTGAGCCTTGCATCAACACAGGTTGGTCTGGGCGTTGGACATCAACGATTAAATCAAGGTTGGAAAGTAATTTTTCTTTGTGCTGATTAAGCACAATCCAATCAACAAAATACATTCGCTTATAGATGCTTTTGGCATCCTCGGTCAGACTCGAGCCAAGATTAAAAACCCGTCCTGCTCGAGCGCGAAATTGAAGCTCATTTTTTGGGACATCTAAATACACCAACAGCCCAGTCCAAGCCGCGAGTGCCGCGCCACAGCCATAAATCAGATTAAACCCAGCGCTTGGGTCTGGGCGCAAGGCAGACAGCTTGGTCATGTCAAAAAAATCCTCGAGTTGCCCAGTAAAACGCTTACCAAAAATCGGGTCGCTACCACCTAAAAATGGCTGTACCAAAATTTCTAGTCGCTCGCTGTCGAACAAAGCAGTCTCGACGTTAATCCAATTTGCTTTGATGCCTCGAGCCTCGAGTACAGTGTTTAATTGCCCCCGAAAATCCTGCCAGAAAACCCCACCGTAGCCATCGATGGTCACAATCGATTGCTCTAAAATCTGGTCGGCAAGCGCTTCAAAGCCAAGCTCGATTTTTCCAGCCCCAACTGCAAAAGCTGGGTACATATCGTACTGCCCCTGCGGTGTGGCTTGGTGCTGCACTGGCGCGAGTGCTTGCGTGGTTTTGCGCCAATTCACGGCTTGTCTCCTCGGGCGTAATCATCAGCAAAACGGGCAATATCGGCTTGCTGCCAATTGCCAAACGCCACCTCGAGAACCCGCACGGTCGCGCCAAGGCTCGAGAGCCGATGCCGCGCCAGCGCTGGAATCCAAAGTTCATCACCCGCTTTTGGATGCAGCACAGTCTCGTTAATTTGCACTTCTGCGCCATCATCTAAAACAATCCAAAGTTCGCTTCGAGCCGTGTGTGATTGTAAACTTAGGCGCTGATTGGGTAGCACCGTCATCAGGCTGACGGTCGTTTCGGTATTATTGGCGTACTGCTTAAACGAACCCCATGGACGGGTGACAAAATCCACTTCTGGCTTATTTTCTGGAATCGGCTTGGTGACATAACTCATCGGGCTGCTCCTTTAGACTCGAGCCATGTCTGGCGCAGCATGGTTTGGGCTTGTCCAGCCACTTCAAGCACAACTTGGCGAAAATTATCTTTGGCAATTGCCGCGTAATCATGTCCAGCCTTGGCAGGATAAATTCCCAAATACAAAAGCGGACTCGAGCCAGTGTTGACCGTGCGGTGCGCTGTATGACCAGGTACATAGACAAAGCTGTTTTGGGTCAGTGTCAGACTAGAAGCAGTACCATCTTGACCCTCGAGCAGCATTTGCCCAGTGCCGCTTAGACCGATATAAATTTCGGCGGCTTCGCGCCAAGAATGCAAATGACCACGGGTTAAATAGTATTCGTTGCCGATTTTACCGGGCATGATTCGCCCAAGCCCAATGTGTAAATCGCCATTGCCATTAGCAGGTTCATAACTTGAGACGCTGTAAACAATTGGGTCGTCTTGTAGCAAGGCGGCGTGGTAAGCACCAGTATCTGTAAAACAACCTTCAAGTTGACTAAGATGGCGTTCGGTTCGCGTCATGGATTCTATTTGGGCGCTGTTCAGGTCAAAGTGTTTAAGATAATCCATACGATGTCGTCCTTTATAAAAAATGGTGTATCATGGCAACGAATTGTCACATTATATAACAAGATTTAACAGCTTAACAAGTTGTTTTGGAAAAAATTGACCCAACACCCGTAAACACGTTATTCTGACCAAGGAAAATTCTATGCAAAGTAGCAAGGTCGCCAACAAAATTCTAACCGAACAACGCCGTGCGATGATTGCCGACTTGGTTGTGACCCAAGGCACGGTCAGTGCCGAACAACTGAGCCAGCAATTTGCGGTTTCACATATGACCATTTACCGTGACTTAAAAACCCTCGAGACGCTAGGAAAATTGCGTTTTGTGCGTGGTGGCGCAGTCCAAGCCGAAAGCGAAAACAGCAACGAGCCAGTTTATTTTGCCAAACGCCAAGTCCATAAAAAACAAAAAGAACAAATTGCCAAATATGCCGCCCAGAACTTTATCAAAGATGGCGATTTTATTATTCTCGAGGCTGGCACAACCGTGTCGGCAATGGTCAAGCACTTGCGCCATAAGCACTTAACAATCATGACCAACGGACTCGAGACGGTCAATGAAGCCGCATCTTTATTGCCAGATTTAAGTGTGATGTGTTGCGGCGGGATTCTGCGCGAAGTTTCGCATACCTTTGTCGGACCACAAGCCGAACATTTTTTTCGTGAGATACGTGGTAAAACCCTTTTTTTGAGCGCCAGTGGCATGACTTTAGAAGGTGGTGTGACCGACCCCAACCTGCTCGAGATTCAAGTTAAACGTGCCATGGCAGCCAGTGTAGACCACGTTATTTTGATGCTCGACTCGAGTAAATTTGGGCAGCGTTCGTTGTCGTTGTTGTTGCCACTGACCCAAATTCAAACGATTATCACCGATGCGGCTGCGCCAAGTGAAGCTGTCTCGAGTTTACGAGCCATCGGCATTGATGTACGCATTGCGCGTTAGCGTTTAATCATAAAGCCGCCGTCTACATTCAAAGCCGTTCCCGTAATAAACGAAGCGGCTTTTGAAGACAAAAAAATCACTGCCTCGGCAATTTCGCTTGGGGCTGCCATTCGCCCCAACACATGGGCATTTTTGGCTTGATCGAGCAGCCTACTTGGGTCGGTAGCCGCTTGCATTGCTTGGTGCGTAAACCCAGCATCGACCCAACCGGGGCAAATGGCGTTGACCCGAATCCCAAATGGCGCGAGTTCTTGGGCAAGCCCATACGTTAGGCTTAAAACCGCGCCTTTGCTGGCGCTGTAGGCAAAACTACCTGTTGAACCCACAAATGCCGAAACCGAAGAAAGATTGGTGATTGACCCACCCGCCACTTTTAAGGCTGGCACACCATATTTACAGGCTAAAAACACACCTTTAACATTGACTGCCATGAGGTCGTCCCAATCAGTCTCGAGCATTTCATCCACCAGTCCTTGGCGCAACAAACCAACCGCATTGACCAAGGTTGTTAAACCCCCAAAGTGTGCCACTGCCAAATCAACCGCCCTCGAGACCTGAGCAGCACTGGTAATATCGGTGGGTAGCGCCAGCACCTGTCCACCCAAACCTTGTAGCCGTGCCTCGAGTTGGTTTAATGCCTCTCCAGCACGGTCGAGTAAGCCCACGGAAGCACCAGCCAGCACAAACTGTTCGCTGATACTCGAGCCAATACCACCAGCCGCTCCTGTGACCAGTACAACTAAGTTCTGCATGATTATCCTTTAACCGCCCCAGCCGTTAAACCCGCCACGATTCGTTGTTGGAAAATCAATACTAGCACCAACAATGGCACAGTCACCACCACCGAAGCTGCCATAATCTGATTCCACGGCAATTCAAAGCTGCTTGTGCCGCTAAAAAGCGCAATCGCCACAGGCACGGTTCTCGAGCGTTCATTGACTGTAAAAGTCAGGGCAAATAAAAACTCATTCCAAGCCTGAATAAACGCCAGTAGTCCCGCCGTGACCATCCCCGGAGCAATCACGGGCAGCATCACCTTAAATAGCGCTTGGACTGGGGTTGCGCCATCGATATAAGCGGCTTCCTCGAGTTCAATCGGGATTTCTCGGACAAAACTGGTCAGAATCCAAATCGTAAATGGCAGGGTAAAAAGTAAATAGGTCAGAATTAACCCCGGAATCGAATCATATAGCCCCAAGCCACGCACCAAAACAAATAAGCCACCCAGCACACTAATTGAAGGGAACATCGTGACGGCTAACATCGTGTAGTAAATCGGTTGTCGCCCGCGAAAAGAAAAGCGCCCTATCGCATAAGCAGCAAATAAGCCGATAAACAGCGATAATAAAGTTGTACCGCCCGCCACCAAAAACGAATTTAATAAAAAGCGCCCGAATGGTTGAGTGGTAAAAATCGTTTGGTAATTTGCCCATTGTGGTGTGGGCGGAAAGTAAGTAATCGGTGTGGCAAACAATTGATTTGAGGATTTTAAGGAACTGACAATTGCCCAATAAAACGGAAACAATAAGTAGAACAGCAGCACACCAACACCAAAAATAAACAGCGATTTGGCTAAAAAACCTTGAATGGTCAGCTTTTGACGGCGCATTATTTAACCTCGACTTTGAGCGTCACCAAATAAACACTGATGTACATCGCCAGAATTAAGAAAATCCCTGCTGCAACTGCCGACCCGTAACCAAGCGAACCAAAGCTAATCAGTTGCTGACGGGCATAAATAGACATACTGATGGTTTCGACTTGTGTGCCAGCCACGATATAAATCATATCAAAAACGCGCAACGCATCGAGGGTTCTAAAAATTAAAGCCACCAGTAAACTTGGGCGCAAAAGCGGCATGGTAATTCGCCAAAATTGTTGTACAGGACTTGCTCCGTCGACTCGAGCCGCCTCGTAGAGTTCTTTGGGGATACCCTGTAAACCCGCCAATAAAATCAGTGCCATAAACGGTGTGGTTTTCCAGACATCAATCATGATTAAGGCTGGCAGCACCAAAGCTGGCTCAGCTAACCACGCCATCGGTGTTTTAATAATCCGCAAGCGCATAAAAAGGTCGTTAATCACACCGTAGACATCGTTGAGCATCCAACGCCACATCTGGCTCGAGACCACGCCCGGAATCGCCCACGGCACAAGCATGGCGGTGCGAACCAAACCGCGCCCACGAAATTCGCTGTGGACAATCAAGGCAATAATTAAACCCAGCACAGTTTCTAAGCCAACCGAATAAAAGGTAAAAACCACGGTGTTCCAGACCGAACGCCACCAGCGTGGGTCGCTAAAGAGTGCTACGTAGTTATCAAAACCAACCCAAGTGGCTTGCAACGGAAATTTTAAGATACTGACATCAAAAAAACTCAGTTGAAAAGTCCGAAACAACGGGTACGCCGCCACCAGTAACAAAATAACTAAACTAGGCGCTAAAAAAAGCCAAGCAGTACGGGTGCGCCACGCCTCGAGTGAATAGCGTTTTTTTGGATTCTTTTGATTCAGCACAATGATTCCTTGACTTGAATGACACAATAGAAAAACCTGCTCGAGGTTGCTCGAGCAGGAAGGAGGAGGTCAGCGCTTTACCACTTTGCGCCTTTAATGCGTTTGAGTTCATCCTCAAGGGCTTTTAGGGCTGGTGCAGCTTTGGTTTTACCGGTCAAAACCGAATTGGAAGCATTCCAGAAGGCTTCAGAAACTCGAGGGTATTTGGTGGCTGTGACCGTGGTTGGGCGCACCACAGCACTGGTAAAGACATTGAACAAACGACCCAAGAATGGATTGGCTTTTAAGACATCGGCATCTTTATAAATTGCGGGGCGTGATGGGTTATAGCCAGCCACGATTGCCCGTTCTTTTTGGACTTCGGCACTGGTCATGTAGACCACCAAATCGGCGGCAGCTTTGGCGTTCTTAGAAAAACGATTAACCGCTAAGCTATGTCCACCAAAAGTTGCGGCGTTGCGTCCGGCTGTACCAGGTCCTTTTGGTAGAACCGTGACATCAAACTTATTTTTAATTGGACTCGAGTCGCCGTTGCCAAGGGTGTAGGCATAGGGCCAATTCCGCATAAAAGCCGCATTGCCCGCTTGCCAGACACCTCGAGATTCTTCTTCAGAATAGGTGGTCACACCCTTGGGCGAAATCGTGCCAACCCATTTGGCTGCCATATCCAAAGCCGCCGCCGCCCGAGGATTATTGATTGTGACATTTCCAGCTTTATCGACAATTGTACCGCCACCATACGAATAGACCCACTCGAGCGCATCGCAGGTCAGCCCTTCATAGGAATTGCCCTGCCAGACATAGCCCCAGAAATTTGGATTACTTTTACGCTCGCCAGCTTGGATTTTGGTAGACATCGAGGTCAGTTGCGCCCACGTTGTCGGTGGGGTTTTGTAGCCGTATTTCTCGAGCAAGTCTTTGCGGTAATACAGCAGTCCAGCGTCGCCATACCACGGTAAATTGACCAGTTTCCCATCCACGGTATCGGCTTCAATCATACTTGGAAAGAACTCTTTCAGCGCAGCTTCTGAGACATACTCTTTCATGTCCACAAAATAGTCTGCCAACAGCCCAGGCCAGATGTTTTCGATTTGATAGACATCGACATCCGAAGAACCCGCCGAGAGTTGCTGCTGAAATAACGCCAAGCGCTCGTTAGACGAAGCCACATTTGGCACAACATCAACTTTGTTACCTGTTTTGGCTGCCCATCTATCGGCGGCGGTTTTACAGAGTGCTTGCTGACTGCCAACTGTGCCACAACCAATCCGAATTGTAACGCCACCCTGAGCCGAAACCGAGGTGATCACCGCCACGGTTGCCCCTCCCAAAAGTGATGCTGCGAGAATACCTTTCCAGTATGTTTTCATATTGCCTCCTTAAATTTTACAGACTCCAACATATTGTAACAAATTATAACGTTTGTCAACAGTTGATAGCACAAGTAACTTCCTCATTTCTCTACTCGAGTTAAAATTTCAAAAAATGCAGTGGTTCAATCAATTCCCTAAGCATTGAGAAAGGTCATGTCTTTTTTTGGATGCTATTTTTGGCATACGCACCGATTAAAGTACCTGTGTTTCACAAATGCGTCACAGGGGAAAAATAAAAGAACCTCGAGCTTAATGGCTCGAGGTTCTTTGGTTGTTTAGAATGTGCCTGTTGTGTCACCTGTGTATGTGCCATGTCCGCAACTGGTGTAATTGACTTGGAAGAAACTATCAGCATCGGCGACCCGCAGTGTACCAGCGTTGAAGTCATCACAGCTTGTAGCGACTCCAAGGTTTGTACCTGTTAAATTAAAGCTGTAAGAATCTGCGCCTGCGGTTTCCGCATATGTGCCAGTAAAATTCAGTGTGCCGTTACCAAATGGGTCTGTTCCAGTTGTTGGTTGAAAAGTCGAATTAAAGGCTACGCCAACCTCAGAAACAACCCCAGCCGTGGTTGATTTGAGTTGAATTACAAAGTTGAATCCGTGTGCGCCACCAATTGTGGCAGGGGCAGTGTAATCTACGCCCAGACCAAGTTTGATTGAGTCTGCTCCGTTGCTGATGGTTAGGTCTATAATCACGGTATAGCTGCTGGTGGCGCTGGCATCATTGCCGTCTTTAATGTAAATCGCGCCGTTGAGAACAGGATTTGGTGTAGCACCTAAATCAAGGACACAATTAGAGAATAGCACCAAGACTTCAACCGGGATACCATCACCGTCGGCATCGGTCGAACGGCTGATTGGTGAGCTAATTGTCCCACTGAGGCAACCTGATGCGGCTTGCAATTGCATGTTACCTTTGGCAAGTCCGATACTTTTGGTTGCTGCCATGACTTGGGTTTGGGTCAATTGAGGTAAGACCTGACTGAGCATTTGAGTCAGCGGCGCACCTGCTTTGAATAAGCGTCCAAAACCCATCAAAGTAGTAATACCTTTGGCATTGCCACGAATTCCGTTTCTTTTGGCGGTTGCAGTTGTGCCATTCAAGTTGCTGCTAACCGGTTTTGCCGCCACATTTGGTTTGGCTGGGATGGGCGTTCCACCACAAGATGCGAGTACAAGCGCCAATGCGCCAATGATGAGCCAATGAAACAATTTCATAAAACCTCCTTGGGTTAAGCAAGTCCAGTCTAAACCCAAAATTGTTTTTTACCATGAAATTCATCATAGACACTGTGGCAGCAGCAAAAAATAGCTTAATTCTGTACTTAACTGGCGCAGTCATGGGATTCTCGAGTAATTTTGTACTGGGTAAGGCTTTTTCGCGCACCGATGTGTAACTAAACCTCAGTCTCGAGTAGACTGTGCCATGCAGGAAGGTCAATTACTCTGGTCGCCAAGCTCAGAATCTCGAGATTCGAGTCAGTTAAGTGCTTTTGCAGCGTTTTTGAAGGCTTCTCGAGGACTTGAATTCTCGGATTATGCGTCGCTGCACACTTGGAGCGTGGATTTTCTTGAGGATTTTTGGGAATCGGTCTGGGATTTTTTTAAGGTGGATGGCACACCGTATAGCAGTGTACTCGAGGCGCGAATCATGCCCAATGCCCAGTGGTTTACTGGCTCGAGCTTAAATTATGCCGCCCACTGCTTACGCTCAGATTCGGATAATCCAGCCCTGATTGCGGCGAATGAATCTGGGGACTACATTGAAATCTCTTGGGCAGAATTAAAGTCTCAAGTCTCGAGTTTAGCGGCGTATTTGCGTTCTTTAGGGGTGACTCGAGGGGATAGGGTCGCGGCTTATGTTGGCAACACACCCGAAGCGATTGTGGCGTTTTTAGCCACCGCCAGTCTGGGTGCGATTTGGAGCAGCACCAGCTTGGAGATGGGTTTGGGTAGCGTGGTGGACAGGTTCTCGCAGATTGAACCTAAAATACTCTTTGCGGCAACCAGTTACAGCTATAACGGCAAGTTCTTTGACCGCACCAGTCTTGTGAGTGACCTCGAGAATGCCTTACCAAGTTTAGAAAAAACCATTCGCCTTGGTGCAGAATTCGATTCGCTTCTGACCCAAGAAGCCCCGCTCGAATTTGAAGCAGTGCCATTTGACCATCCGCTTTATATTCTTTACTCGAGTGGCACAACAGGCTTACCCAAACCAATTGTCCATGGGCATGGTGGGATTTTACTTGAGCATTACAAGCATTTGGGTTTACAAATTGATTTAACCTCTAAAGACCGCTTTTTTTGGTTTACCACCACCGGTTGGATGATGTGGAATTACCTTGTTTCGGGCTTGTTGGTTGGCTCGAGCATTGTGCTGTGGGATGGTTCACCGACCCATCCAAACCCAGATGCTCTATGGCATTTGTGCGAACGTGCCAAAATCACGGTTTTTGGTTGTGGGGCAGCTTACCTGCATGGCAATATCAAACTTGGTCTCGAGCCAAAGAACTCCTTTGACCTATCACACTTACGGGCTATCGGCAGCACAGGCTCACCGCTTTCGATGGATGGCTTTGCTTTTGTTTTTGAGAAAGTGGGCGATCATCTGCAACTCTTTAGCACCTCGGGCGGCACAGATATATGCAGTGCTTTTTTAGGGGGCAGTCCATGGAGTCCGGTCTGGGCGGGTGAGTTATCCTGCCGCAGTCTAGGAGCGGATGTACAAAGTTTTGACGAGCAGGGGAGAGCCGTTCTCGAGACAGTCGGCGAATTGGTACTGACCAAGCCGATGCCAAGTATGCCCGTGAAATTCTGGAATGATACGGGTAACAAACGGTACTTCGAGAGTTATTTTGCTGATTATGCTGGTGTTTGGCGACACGGCGATTGGGTCAAAATTACGGCTCGAGGCAGTGCCATTATTTATGGGCGTTCCGATGCCACCTTGAATAAAGGTGGTGTACGAATGGGAACAGCCGAAGTCTACAACGTGGTCGAACGCATCCCCGAAGTGCTGGACAGTTTAATCATTGACCTCGAGCAAATGGGTAAACCTTCTTTTATGCCGCTTTTTGTGGTTTTACGCCAAGGCGAAAACCTCACGCCAGACCTCGAGCAGCGCATAAAAACCGCCATTCGCAGCGAATTATCACCGCGTTTAATTCCAGATGCAATTTTGGTTGTGTCTGAAATCCCGCGTACCCTAAGCGGTAAGAAACTCGAGTTACCGATTCGCAAAATTCTGCTTGGCGCAGATGCCAATAAAGTTCTGAATGCAGATGCGCTCAGTAACCCAAGTTCGCTCGAGTTTTTTGTGCGTTTTGCCAAAGATTTGAGGCGTGTAGAATAGCGCCATGTCATCACTCGAGGTTCACCCAGACATCACCCAAGCCGCCACACTGCCCAGTTCTTTTTACAAAGACCCAAGTATGTTTGAGTTGTCTAAAGAAAAAATCTTTGCACGGTCTTGGCAATTTGTTGGTGATACCGACGAGCTAAAAGCCCCCGGAAGTGTGAAACCCATCACGGTTCTGGAAGGGTGTCTGGACGAACCGATTTTACTGACTCGGGATTTTAATGACCAATTGCACGGGCTTTCTAATGTCTGTACCCACCGTGGTATGTTAGTGGCAGAAACTGGTGGCGTAGAGCGTTTTCTACGTTGTCGTTATCATGGGCGGCGGTTTGGGTTGGATGGTTGTTTCCACAGTATGCCCGAATTTGAAGCAGTCCAGAATTTCCCGACTCAAGCCGACAATTTGCCTAAAATTGCTTTTGAAACATGGGATAAACTGGGCTTTGTCAATCTCAATCCAAGCGTCAGTCTCGAGACGATGCTTGCACCGATTAAAGCCCGCCTCGGCTGGTTGCCGTTGCGAGAATTTTATTTTGACCAAACAAGGGCGCGAGATTACTTGGTCAGGGCAAATTGGGCGCTCTACTGCGACAATTACCTTGAGGGGTTTCATATCCCCTATATTCATGCCAGCTTAAACGCCGCCATAGATTACGGCAGTTACACCACCGAACAGTACGATTGGTGCAATCTCCAACTTGGGGTTGCCAGCAGTGGTGAAAGCGTTTTTGATTTGCCGCGCTCGAGTCCAGATTATGGGCAGAAAATAGCGGCTTATTACTACTGGGTGTTTCCAAATATAATGCTGAATTTTTATCCGTGGGGACTCAGTATTAACGTCGTGCGCCCACTATCTCATGACCGTTGTAAGGTCAGTTTTATACCGTATATCTGGGATGCAAGTAGCCTCGAGTCTGGGGCTGGGGCGGGTTTAGACCGAGTTGAACGCGAAGATGAAGTGGTGGTTGAGGCGGTACAACGTGGGGTTCGCTCGAGATTTTATAACACTGGGCGGTTTAGTCCAGCCCGTGAAGCCTGTGTGCATCACTTCCACCAATTGCTGAGTGCTGCCTTGCAATCTTAATCCAAAAAATGGTGTGCATTTCCGACATTGGCTTGTGTAAATCGAAGGGATTTATAAAATTTTATACTGAGTCTACCTTCAATAAATTCTGTACAAATTGTTATTAAGCGTGTGCTGAGAACAAAAAAAAGACTTCAAACGTGATATTGTGCGCTTAGGAGTTTAATCGGTTGTTTGTAAGACTTAAGAAAGATGAAGTTTTCTAAACTCTCTCATAAGGAATGACTATGAACTTAAACTCAAAAACACTGACCTTACTAGCGGCACTCGGAATTGGATTTTCGGCGTGTACTAACCTAGCCACCCAAACTTCGCCTGTGCCGAGCTATGCCTACACTTTAACTGTTGATTTGCAAGATTTAGACAGCCAAGCCAGTTTAGAAGAAAAACACAAGGCTTCGGTGATTATTTTTGACCAACAAGAAGGGTATGCGGTGCTTGGTTTTCAGACTTCGCAGTTGCAAACAGCACAAGCCAGATTGCAGTCATCAGAGGTTCTCGAGCCAAATGCCGATGTCTTGGCAGTCGATCAAGTCACCACCAATGATGGTAGTTTAGGACTTTGGGCAGACGGTAGTTTAGGGCTTTGGGCGGATGGTAGCCTTGGACTCTGGGCAGACGGTAGTTTAGGACTCTGGGCAGATGGTCAATTTGCGCCAATTCCAGTCAATACCAACAACTGGACAAGTATTAAATTGCAACAAGGGCAAGCCCGAGCGCCAAAACTTGGTAAATCTATTAAAATCGCTATAATTGATAGTGGTATTGACTTAAATCATCCTGCTTTTAAGCGCTCTTTGGTTGCCGCTTCGCAAATGCGTGACTATGTAGATGATGATACCATCCCTGATGATACTGTTAACGGACATGGAACAGCCGTGGCTGCGATTGCTTTACAAATTGCCCCCGGTGCAACTATTTTGCCGCTTCGGGTGATTGGGGCTGATGGGACTGGCGACGCTGATAAATTGGCTCAAGCGATCAATTATGCAGTCTCGAGCGGAGCAAATGTGATTAACATTAGCCTTAGTGTCAATGGTTTTTCTGAGCCAGTCAAACGGGCGATTCAAGCCGCAGGCAATAAAAAAATCGCGGTCTTCTTATCGGCTGGTAATTTTAATGCTGCCCTGAACTTCCCAGCCACTTTAGCGGTTGGTCCGAGCAGTGTAATCAGTGTCGGTAGTGTTGATGTGGGCGGTGTTAAATCAAATTTCTCAAATTATGGTGCAAACCTTGAATTAAGCGCACCAGGTCAAGGAATCATCACTGCTTTTCCGGGAAACCGCAGCGTTTCGGCTTCTGGAACTTCGATGGCAACGGCTGTAGCCAGTGGTGCGGCTGCCTTGGCATTGGGCGAAGGCGCAGACCGATTGGCATTTACCTCTGATGCGATTGCTCGTCAAACATGGATGACGGCGGATTCAAGTATTTACCAATTACCTGAAAATAGTGGTTTTGCTTTTAGCACTCCAACTAATCAAGGTTATTTCGGAACACTTGGCTATAAAGGGCGACTCAATCTAGATAATTACCTCAAAACTGTTCTGAAATAACCATGACTTCCTTTCCATCTGCACTACTTGAAGTACAAGTCTGGCTTGAAGCAGAATTAAAGCCACTGGAACGCAGTCAAGCTCGAATTGCACTGCGTTCATGGTTTATAGAAACAAAAAATAAGCCAGTGGCTCGAGCCGTAATGCTCGAAAAGCTAGGTTTGTTAGAACGTCAACAAGGCGAACTGCGTTTAGCGCGAGGATTTTTGTACCGTTCGGCACGTCAGTATAGCCGGTTAGAAGAATTTGACTTGGCGTTTCAATCTTTATTGCAAGTGGCGCAACTTGAACGCCAGCTTGGGCGTTTTGAAGAAGCTAAGAAGCATTTTCTTGAAGTTTTAGCCTATGCCAAACAGGACAATCAAATCAAACTGGAAATCGAAGCCCGTTCGGGGATTGCCAGCGTTGAGTTACAACTGGGGCATTACACCGAAAGTTTAACGGCACTGCAACAAACCTTAGAACTACAAAGAACCCTTGGTGACAATAAGCAATTGACCAAAACCCTGACCAACACGGGTTTAACCTATATTAAATTAGGCGAGTATGAAATGGCATTGCGCTACTTATTTGACGCGCATTCGCTGCTAAAAACAATAGATGATAGCAAACTCGAGATTACCAATTTGGTCAATATCGGTTTGGCATTTGAACATTTAGAGGACTTACAAAACGCCCAAGAGTATTACTTAAGAGCATTAGAAGCGGCGCGGAGTTTAGGCGACCCGGTTATTCTTTGTGTCAATATCTTAAATCTTGGGCAATTGGATCGTAAATCGGCTGACTTTGCCCGCGCTCAAGAACGTTTTTCAGAAGCCCTGATGTACGCCAAAGAATCGGGGTTTCAACAAGGGCAAATGGCAGCCCTTGATGGTTTAGGACAGGTTTTTAGGCAACTGAGCCAATTCCAAGAAGCGATTAGTCAGCATATGATTGTGCTTGAAATTGCCCGAAGTATTAGGGATCGTGAACAAGAACTCGAAGCATTGCTGCACTTAGGACGAGACCATTTTGAATTAAACTCGAATCAAGAAGCCCTTGAGTATTTGCACATTGCCCTAAACGTGGCTGAAGCGGTCGGCAGTGTACGTGGGCAATTTCAAGCCCATGAGGTTTTATCCTCGGTCTATGAAGCAACAGGTAAGGAAAAAACCGCCTTGATGCACCATCGGCATTTTTATGCCCTGCGAAGCCGAACTTTTAATGAGGAACGCGATAAACAAACCCGTATCATCTCGGCTCGGTTTGACTTAGAACGCGCCCGCAACGAAGCTGAAGTCTACCGACTTCGCACCGTTACCGCCCAACAAGCCCGAACTGAAGCCGAAACCAAAGTCAGACAACGCACCCTTGAACTCGAGAAATCGCAAATCGAAGTGGTGACGCGCTTGGCTGTGGCTGCCGAATACCGCGATGACCGCACAGGACAACATACCTTTCGGGTCGGACACTATTCGGCACTGATTGCCAAACAATTGGGGCAAAAAGATGCACAAGTGCGCTTACTGCGTCTTGCCGCCCGTTTGCACGATGTTGGGAAAATAGGAATTCCAGATGAAATTCTCTTAAAACCAGCCAAACTCAGCCTTGAAGAATTTAATCAAATGAAACAGCACACCGTTATTGGCTCGAGAATTCTGTCGGGTGGACGTTCAAAATTACTGCGAATGGCAGAACGGATTGCCATTTCACACCATGAGCAATGGAATGGACAAGGCTACCCGTATAACCTGCCCGGAGAAGTGATTCCACTCGAGGGGCGGATTGTGGCAGTTGCCGATGTCTACGATGCCCTGACTCAAGTACGCCCATACAAACGTGCATGGCGAGCCGATGAAGCCTTGCGTGAACTTGAACGCGGTAGTGGAACTCAATTTGACCCGAGTGTGATTCAAGCCGCTATTCGAGCCTTGAGCGACCCAGATGCCCTAGAATTGCCCAACGAACAAGATGACTTGAGTTTCTATGTCCTTGCCAACCAAGAAGAAGAAACCGATGAGCCGACCCAACCGCACGAACAACAAATGCGCCAACAGATTAACGACCTCGAGCAAGCCCGATTACAAGCCGAATACCGTGCCATTCAACTCGAGCGCCAAGCCTATACCGACACCCTAACAGGTCTGAATAACCGCAAAGCCTTTGATGCCGATTTTGAGAATGAACTCAGCCGCGCTCAGCGTCAAGACCATGCCTTACACGTTATTTCTATCGAACTTGACGGTATTATCATCACCAACGAACGCTCAGGTAAAGGCACTGGCACACAACTTTTACAACAATTTGCCCAACATCTCGAGCAACAATTTGCCGAATTAGGACGCACCTACCGCGTCAGCAGCAGCGAATTTGCGGTTCTGATCGAAACAAGCACACCACTCGAGAACCAACCGCTCGAGCAAGTTCTAAGTCAAGTCCTGGCTGGATTGCACTTAGCTGGATTTGCTTATGCCAAAGCTGTGCTGGGTGTAGCCCATTCACTCGAGACCGACACGATTATTCAACTCAGTCAGGATAGGCTAAATTTGAATCGGGTTAGGCAGCATCGGCAATGAACCAGTTTGCACATCGGCAATAAACGAGTCCTGAATTTCTTAAATACCCAAAGCCAAAATTCTCGAGGAGTACGAACCTCTTGTGCTAAACTGTTTCACATGAGTTTGAGTGAGTTAAAAAATGCAATTGCGGCAGTGCCACCACAAAACTTGGCAGCGCTCAAGGATTTTATTGCCCGGCTCGAAGAAGAACACGAGTGGAGCTTAAAAACCTCCACACCAGAATCGCAAAATTATCTTGAAGCCATGACATTAAAAATCCAAGCTGAGATAGCAGCGGGTCAAAGTAAACCAATGGATTTTGAGAAACTGTGAACTCAAATACCCTCGAGTCTTTTTGGACAATGTACCGTAAGTTACCCGAAGAAATCCGCAAGCAAGCTCGAGCCAGTTACCAATTATTTAGACAAAATCCAAACCATCCAAGTTTGCATTTTAAGTGCATTGGGCAAAGAGTTCCCATGTATTCGGTTCGGGTTGGAATAGGGTACAGAGCCGTTGGTTTACTCGAGGATGATACCGTGCATTGGTGGTGGATTGGTTCGCACGGCGATTATGACAAATTACGGTTCTAAAGGGACTCATACTCAGAATTTATGAGTCCCTAAAGTTTTTGTTAATCCTCGAGAATTGCACCGTACTTGGCACTTGAAACTTGCTTGGCGTACCTTGCAAAAAGCCCAGTCTTAAACTCGAGTTCAGGTGCAACCCAAGTTTTGGCTCGAGCCGCCAATTCTGCTTCATCCACCCGTAACTCGAGTAAACCCGTGTCGCAATTGATATGGATAATATCGCCTTCACGCACCAGCGCAATCGCCCCGCCAACTTGGGCTTCTGGGGATACATGCCCAATCATTAAACCCTTTGTGCCGCCACTAAAACGCCCATCTGTGACCATTGCCACATGCTCGCCAATGCCTTCGCCGACAATCGCACTGGTGACTGAAAGCATCTCGGGCATTCCGGGTGCGCCTTTTGGTCCAACGTAGCGAATCACGACCACATCCCCGTGGTTAATCTGTTTATGCAGCACGGCTTTCATGGCGCTTTGTTCGTTATCAAAAACCCGAGCGATGCCTGTGTGTTCGTGGCGTTCTGTGCCAGCCAGTTTTAGCACTGCACCATCTGGAGCAAGGTTGCCATGCAGCACCAACAAACCACCAGTTGGCTTAAAAGCATGTTCCCTTGTCACCACGACTTGTTGCCCAGCCGTTTCAGTCACACCTTCAACTTCTTGTGCCAAAGTCTTACCTGTGACTGTCATTTGATGACCGTCAATCATACCGCCGTCTATCAGGTTTTTGATAATCAGTGGAATTCCACCAGCCTCCCAGAGTTCCCAAGCGGTATACACCCCCCACGGGCGCATGTTGGCAATGACTGGCGTTGCCCTCGAGACCGTATCAAAATCTTGTAACTCGAGGTGAATGTCTGTTTCTCTGGCAATTGCCATTAAGTGCAGTACCGCGTTGGTGCTGCCGCCCGTGGCTGCTACTGCCGCAATTGCATTTAAGAAACTTTGGCGGGTCAAAAAATCACGCGGCTTTCGGTTGTGCTTGATTGCGTCCATCAGCACATAACCAGCTTTACGGGTGGCTTCTTTTTTCTCAGGCGCAGTGGCTGGAATGCTGTTGTAGCCGACTGGCGATAAACCTAGCACCTCGAGCGCCATGCTCATGGTGTTGGCGGTGTACTGACCACCACATGCTCCAGCCCCCGGAATGGCGACCCGTTCAACGGCATCAAGTTCGGCATCGGTGATTTTACCCGCCGCATGTTGTCCAACGGCTTCAAAAACACTGACCACGGTCAGGTTCTTATCGCCCAAACGACCTGGCGCAATGCTTCCGCCGTACAGCACCAAACCCGGAACATTGGCTCGAATTAAGCCCATTGCACCACCCGGATTGGTTTTATCACAGGCAACAAGCGCCACCATCGCATCATACATATAGCCTTGAGCCACGATTTCGACGCAATCGGCAATCAGTTCCCTCGAGACCAGACTGGCTCGCATCCCCGGTGTTCCCATGCTGATGCCGTCGGAAATGGCGGGCGCACCAAATTCAAATGGATGAATCCCCGCTTCTTTACAACCTTCTTTTAAGTCTTGGGCAAGGTCGCGCAAATGGAAATTACAGGGCATTCCTTCTGTCCAGGTGTTAATAATCCCGACCCACGGAATCTTAAATTCGGCATCGGTAATACCAATGGCACGAAGCATGGCTCGAGCGGGGGCTTGTTGCGGACCTTGTTTAATCGTATCGCTTTTCACGTCCTGTATTCTAACAGGCTAAACTGAGTGGGTGAACATCCACCGCTTGACCCTCGAGACAACCGATTTAGCACCACTCAAGGTTTTTTATGGTGAAATTCTGGAGTTACCTGTGATGCTCGAGAATGGTGTTTTACAGATTCAGATTGGCTCGAGTGAATTGGTCTTTCTCGAGAAACCAGCTTCAAACGCTAAGTACCACTTTGCTTTTAATATCCCCGAGCAACAAATAGAAGCGGCAGCAACTTGGCTCGAGGCTCGAGTTGAGATTGTACTAGACGGGTCAGACTTCATTGCTGATTTTCTAAATTGGAACGCCCATGCGATTTATTTTTATGACCCTGCTGGCAATATCCTCGAGTTAATCGCCCGACACGAACTCAACCACGACGAAACTGTACCATTCACCTCGAGAGGTATTCTCAGCATCTCAGAAATTGGCATGGCAGTACCAGATGCAAGCGAATTTGCAGATTGGACAAAAAAAACTCTTTCCATACCCAAGTACCGCGAAGGCTCGAGTTCATTCACACCCATTGGAGATGCACAGGGGTTAATCATTGCTGTGAGTATTGGGCGTGAATGGCATCCGAACACAGGAATTATGGCTGAACCGTTTTACACCAAAATCGAAATTTCGGGGCAGGGTTTGCCATGGCAAACCCCTACGGTTCAGTATTTAGATTTGCCTTATTGGTTTCTGGGGGTCTGATGCTGGTTTCACACCTTCAAACGCAACTCGAGCCGTGCAAAGCCCCGTTTTTACTGGCGGTTTCTGGCGGGCGGGATTCTATGGCGCTGCTGCATTTGGCTCATGCTGCCAAGCTCGAGATTGTGGTGGCTCACCTTGACCATGCCCTGCGTGAAAACTCGAGCTTGGATGCTGATTTTGTGGGTCGAATTTGCGCCAACCTTGGCATTCAATTTTTTACGGAAACGATTTTAGTCTCGAGCATCGCCGAAAAACGTAGTTGGTCGCTCGAGGAAGCTGCCCGAAATGTGCGTTATGAATTTTTAAGCCGAACAGCGAAGAAAAATTCATGCCAAACAATTTTAACAGCGCATACACTCGAGGACAATGCCGAAACAGTTCTGATGCAGCTTTTGCGCGGCACAGCCAGAGCCACTGGCATACCACCACGCAACGCACGGGTTTATCGTCCGCTTTTAGGGATTCCAAAAACTGTTCTCGAGAAATACCTGCTCGAGCATGGCTTGACTTGGCGTGAAGACCCGAGCAACCAAGACCCCAAATTTACTCGCAACTGGGTCAGACTCGAGATACTGCCACGCCTGATTGAGCGTTTTCCGAATGCTGTTCAACGCCTCGCAAGGTATGCCCAAAATGCTCGAGACGAAGATGCTTATTTAGAACAAGCCTCAAGTTTACCAGAATGGACTGATTTACGACTCGAAGAAACCATTATTCAACGCCGAGCTATTCGTAAAATTCTCGAGCAACGAAGTATTCCAACGGATTACCAGCATATTGAAAACCTCAGACTTGCCCTCGAGTTACCGCAAACCACCAGAATTTCATTACCAAATAATTACACAGGTCTTGTGCAAAACGGCAATATCAATGTCCACCCATCAACCGTAGGGACAGACCCCCGTGTCTGTCCTGACCCAGACAAACGCGATAGGCAAAAGCAGGGCGAACACGGGGGTTCGCCCTTACGAGGTTTGGGCAATGAATCCGCGTTTATGTTGGCGCAAAAGGCTTTTCCAGAGGCGGTTTTGCGAACTCGAGAAAACGGTGATTTTATAACCTTGTCTGGTGGGACTAAAAAACTGTCGCAAGTCCTGATTGACCGTAAAATTCCTCGAGAATCCCGAGACCAAATTCCAGTGCTTGCGGTTGAGCAAAAAATTGTTTTTGTAGGTCTCGAGCCGCCGTTACTCGATGTGAGTTTGCCGCCAGTCAAAAACCCTGAACTCGAGGCAATGCGCCAAGCATTAGCCCAAGCCCAAATCGCGGCAACTCAAGGCGAAGTGCCAGTCGGTGCGGTGATTTTGCACAATGGTGTGGTGATTACCGAGGCACATAATCGGTCTCGAGAATTGGGTGACATGACCCAACACGCCGAACTCGAGGTCTTACGTTTAGCGACCCAAGCCCTAAAAACCCCATACCTGACTGATTGCACCTTGGTTGTGACCCTCGAGCCTTGCCTGATGTGCCTTGGTGCAGCCCTTGAAGCTCGAATAGCACGAATTGTATTTGCAGCCCGAAACCCAAAATCTGGAGCGCTGGGCAGTGTCTTAGATGCGTCTCGAGCTAATTGGAATCATCAATTTAGTATCCGAACAGGTTTACTCGAGAAAGAAGCCCAGTTATTGCTGACGACTTTTTTCTCGAGTAAACGACCATCTCAATAAATCTTTGCCTTTTGCCTCTTAAGCGTATTGCAATTTGGCTTGTTGTTCTTCCATAAACAGCACTTGCAACTGGGCGCGATGCTCAAGAATAGCGCTGAGAATGGCGTGTTTGAGTTCGGGAATACCTTGTTTGTTCTGGGCAGAAATGCGAATTCCGCCGAGCCGTTCCTCGAGTACATCTATGTCAAAAGGGTCGGCATGGTCGCATTTATTTAGTACAAGTAAGTGCGGCAAGTTATTGAGTTCGAGTTCACTTAAAATACTCTCGACCGCACTGTGGCGCTCGAGAGCATCTTCGACACTGGCATCCAGCACATGCAGCAAGACATCCACATCATCAAGTTCTTCAAGGGTGCTGCGAAAAGCCCGTTTAAGGTCAGTCGGTAATTCACGGATAAAGCCCACCGTGTCGGTGAAAACAATTTCGCCGTAGTCTGGTAAATAACCGCGCCTACTGGTTGGTGCAAGGGTCGCAAAGAGTTTGTTCTCTGCCAATACACTCGAGTGGGTTAAGGCATTCAGCAGTGTGCTTTTGCCCGCATTGGTGTAGCCAACAATTGCCACATTGGGGATACCGCTTCGCAGACGGCTTTTACGGCGTTCTTGTTGGCGTTTATTCAAATCACGCAGGGTTTGTTCTAAAAAGGTGATGCGGTCATTGATGCGCCGACGGTCAAGCTCGAGTTTGGTTTCACCGGGTCCACGAGTGCCAATTGCTCCACCTGAGCCAGCCGCACCACCACCAATTTTACTTAACTTTGTGCCTTGCCCAAGTAAACGTGGCTTCATGTACTGCAATTGTGCCAGTTCGACTTGTAACTTCGATTCTGGACCACTGGCGTGCTGGGCAAAAATATCAAGGATTAACTGGTTGCGGTCAATGATTTTAAGATTGGTAGCGCTTTCGATTTCCCTTGCCTGAGCAGGATTTAAGCCCTCACCAAAAATCAGCACATCAGCGTCCAAATGATACGCCCGACTGGTCAGTTCCTCGAGTTTACCGCGTCCAATTAAGGTATCGGCTTTGGCAAATTTACGGAACACCAATTCTTTATAGACAACCACTGCCCCAGCCGTCCAAGCCAGTTCAGTGAGTTCCTCGAGCGCAGTTTCGGCGTTAATTCCAGTACCACGGTCAAGCTGCACCAAAATGGCACGTTCTTCGCTGCTACGTTTGGTTTCGCGTACCTTCTGGGTTCGGGTAAATTCTTCTTCTAAAGCGCGGGTATTGGCGGCAATATCCCAGTTCTCGAGATTCTGCACACTTTGCGGCGCGTAAATACGCCAATCTTCTTCTTCAATTTTGGCGTTTGGCGGCGTTAAATGCGCCAGATGTGCGTTGCCAGGTAAGCCATCGGCGCGGACTTCAATCGCCACCATCGCATCTAAACGGTTCAAGAAAAGCGTGGATAAATCTGACTTAGAAAGCGGCGCAGGTTTAGGATGGGCATGAACCAACCATAAACCACGCAGACGGGCTTCGGCTTCACGTCCACGATCCAGACTGGGAAATTCGGTTCGGCTGGCATCACCGACCGAAACCGTCACGACCCGTCCACGCCTGTCAATCAGCACACAAACCTCGCGGTTAATCTCTAAAGACAGTTCGGTCAGGCTACGCGCCAATTCTGGGGTGACAGCCGTATTGGGTGGGACTTTGCGGCGGTACAAATTCGATAAGAGTTTAAGAATACTGGGCTTTAAGCCGCTTGTATGACCATGTACTTTTTCCGTAATAACCTCCTAAGAAAGCTATGAGCTATGAGTCTTGAGCTATGAGGACGAAAGGCGAAAGACAAAGGGTGAAAAGCTAGAAGCTGAAAACTAGCAGCTAGAAGCTAATAGCTACCAAACGACAAAACCTCGAGAGCGCTTAAAAGCGTGGTCTCGAGGTGGAGGAGGTTTGTTCAACTTGGGTTTATTGTACTGCGTTTTTTTAAGAAGCGTGTGCGCTAATTGACTTGGTGTTGGCTACGCCATTTGGACGGTGTTACTCAAAGCCCATAGCTCATGACTCAAAGCTGCTCTTTAGGCTTCTGCCATAACTTCGCGGTTACGACGACGGTCTACGCTGTTTTGGACTGTTTCGGCTTCGCGTTCTTCGGCAAGCATATCTGCCCAGTCGCCTAAGCTGCGAACTCCAGCTTCGACAGCTTCGACAGGAGTACGGAATTTTGTACCCTCGAGAAAACGGAGCGTGGCGCGTTTCATGTAGTTTGTGCGTTTCATAAACCCCTCCAGGGTAAGCTGAATTAAAGGTTGGGTCGTTGCCCGTCCTTTTGATAGGTGTATTGTAACAAACGCACCGTCACGAAATCGTCAAAAAGAATTTTATACTCAGTTGAATCTTTTGACAACCTCAAGATTATCGTCCAGCACAACAATTCCAGCTTTCTCGAGCGCAACTGCCATATGACCATCGGGCATATCGGAGAGTCCCATGACCGAATTTTGCAAGCGTTTACGGGCTGTTACTTTCTTTTTTGCAAGGTCAACCACCGAAACAAACCCATCAGAATCAGCAATAAAGGCAAACCCATCGGTTAGACGTAAAAGTTGTGGTCTGCCTTGAAGTGCAATTTTCTCGAGAACTTGACCGCTTGGCAACCCAAGTTTTAGCAGTGCGCCTTTGCCATCAAGTACCCACAAACCGCCCCTAACAGCCAGAGAAACAGGCAATTCAGGTGCTTGAAATTGTGTTTTTTCTTTACCCGTTATACTGCTTAAAACATGAATCACCCCTGCTGTTTGGTCTGTGATGTATAAGTTGTCACCATCTATGACAGCCGCTTCGGGGTTCGCACTGGGTTTACTGAGACTCGAGAGCCGTGCTTCGACCATGCTTTTTTCGCCACTTTGGTTGCGCCTAAAAATGATTGCAACTTCGCTAGAACGCACCAACACAGTTGTTCCAACCACATCCATGGCGGTAGCGTTTTTCGGTACAGTCCAGCGATCAATCAGTTCACCAGTTTTTTCTTCGATAATGAAAACGATATTATTGGCAGAATCCAGTAAGTACGTTAAGCCGTCACTCGAGACAGCCGCCTTAAACAAACACTCTTTATCTGCCACAAATTTAATTGGAATCTTCTGACCGTTAGCCCGCATCAGCACAACAGGTGTGGTACGTGACACCGCCCCAGAATTGGCATAAATAATACTGCCGTCAGAGGTGGCTGCCACGCTAGTTGCATTGATTTGTGAGGCTTGGGGTTGCACAACAAAGACAGCCAAGGCAGTTAAACCAGCCGCTAAACCACCCATGACCCACGGAATAAATTTTGCGATTGGACGAGAACGCCGAGCTTGTGGCGCAGCCCGAACTCGAGAAACGGCAACAGCTTTTGGAATGGATTCTCGAGCCGCAGCTAGGATTTTGGTTTTTAAGGTAGCAGGAGGCGCAAGGGCAACATCTGCACCAAGCCCAGTTAAAACCCGTTCGAGTTCGGCATACTCGGTTTGCAGGGCAACATCCGACTCGAGAGCAGCTTTAACCAACTGAACTTCTTCGGGTGTGGCAATACCAAGCGCAACCACTGGGAGCAATTCTTTAATTTGTGCCATGTTGCCCTCCAAGTGAAAATTCGCCGAGCGAAGCCTTAAGTTTATCAAGAGCGTACTTCAAACGGCTTTTGACTGTCCCTACAGGTACATCCATTTCCAGTGCAATTTCTTCTCGAGACGCGCCCTTAAAATAGGCTAGTTCGACGGTACGTCGGTGGTTTGGCGATAACTCCGCCATTGCGACCCGCACCTGCATTGCCGTTTGTGCCAGTTCTGCTTGCTCGAGTGGGGTGGCGATGCTACTGGCTATCGGAAGCGGCTCGCCTTCTTCGTCTTCAAGTGGCGTGGTGTAGCGCTCACGGCGCAGAGTATCTATCGAGGCATTTCGTACCAACGTAATTAAAAAAGTAGACAAACTGGCTCGAGACGCATCGAACAAACTAGGATTGCGCCAGAGTTTCATAAAGGCATCCTGGACAATTTCCTCGGCTCGTTCCTTAGACCCTGAAACCCGTACCGCCAAACCAAACAACAAACTCGAGTAGCGGTCATAGATTTCTGCTAAAGCCGCTTCGTCACGCCAAGCAAAACGCGCAATTAAATCCGCGTCTGATAACTCTGGCAATGAATTCATGACTGGCATTCTAACCAAATAAGGCTTGGGTAGTGAACCCACCTGAATTAAATTTGCCGCAAACGCCAGTGTCATTAAACATCCTCTGATTTTATGTACGCCAAACAATCCGCAAAAGTTCAGTTGAACGAATCAAAGTCCCAGTTACACATGGGTCAATGTTCCAGTTACACATGGGTCAAAGTCCCAGTTACATATGGGTCAATGTTCCAACAAACAATGATACGCTACTCCCAATGCAACCGACACGCCGCGCATTGCCCTTTTTTGGCGCTCGACTCGAGACTGGTCGGGTTGTCTTGTACAGCATTGGCACTGGCTTATTGGTTGGTGCGTTCGGGGCAGCGCTGGCATGGGTACTCGAGCGTTTACAAGACTGGTTTTTATCTGGCTTAACTGGTTTACGCCCACCCGGACTACCCAGTGAAGGCGGGATTTTACAAGCCTACACCGCCCAAAGTGCTTGGTTACTGCCACTCCTGACCTTACTGGGATTTGCTGGGCTGGCTTTCTGGCGTGCCAGACAAAAAGATGCCCCTCCACTCGAGTCAGACGGGGTGAACGCTGCGGTTCAAGCCTTTCATGGTCAAAATGCCAACCCAGAACCGCGTCGTACCGCTTTAGAATTACTCCAAGGTATCTTAACTGCAAGTGTAGGCGCACCGTTAGGACGCGAAGGGGTTTTTGCCAGTCTCGCCATGCTTCTCGCGCCTGTCTTTACCCGCTTATCCCGCTTATCCGACGAGGACAGACGTTTGATGTTTGTGGCAACCTTGGCTGCCATGCTTGGTTTGGCTTTACGTGCGCCTTTAGCGGCGGCGGTTTTAGCGGTCGAAATGCTCTACCGACGTTTTGAATTTGAAATTGAAGCCCTGATGCCCGCCGTCCTCTCGAGTGTGATTGCCTTTGCAATTTACGGCTTATTCCGAGGTTTTGAACCCCTTTTTGAACTGCCACAACTCGGAGGGCAGCCCCCCGCTTTATTGCCAGCCTTTTTTGTCTTGGGCTTACTCGAGGCACTGGCGGCGGCTGGTTTTGTAATTGCCTTACGTGGACTGCGCGAAGGTTGGAATTTAATTAAAATCCCGATTTGGGTAAGAACTGCCCTAGCCGCCATTTTAATTGGTGTCCTAGCAGTCTTCACCGAATTTGCTTTGGGTGACGGATTGGGTTGGATGCAGCTTTCCTTATCCGATTTTCTACCGATTGGCACGGTACTGGCATTGCTAATCATTCGGGCTGGAATTGTACTGCTGGCAGGCTCGAGTGGTGTGACTGGCGGTTTAATCACCCCGAGCTTGGTGCTGGGCGGGTTAATCGGAAATTTATTTGCCCAAACCCTGAACATTATTTTTCCAAACTACCCCATCGAACCAGCCGCCTTTACTTTGGCAGGCATGGCGGCTTTTTTGGCTGGGGCAGTCAATGCACCACTCGCCGCCACGCTGCTAATTACCGAATGGAGCGGCTACGGCTTGCTTGTGCCGCTCTTAATGACCACTTTAGCGGGGTATGCCCTGACTGGACGCGAAAGCATCCTGCCAGCCCAAGCCGAATCTCGTTCAAATAGTCCAGTGCATATTAACGAATACTTAAAACGTGCCACTGGCTTACGCGATACCCCAGACCTACTTGATTTACTCGAGCAAGACGCACTGATGATTTCGGATACCGACGACGAACGTCTTTACCGACTGCCTGTACCAGAAACATGGCGTAACCAATTGGTGCGCGACCTTGACTGGCAAGATACGCTACTGGTGGCTATTTTGCGTGACGGACATGTTCGTGTCCCACGCGGCAGCACCACCCTCGAGCCACTCGATGAACTGGTGGTTATGGCAGACCGCCGCACCTATGCCCGATTGACTGGTAAGCCACTCGAGGAAACTCTTATCGAGCCAGCAATAATTACTGAGCCAGCAAAACCCACGTTATTAGCTCGAGTCTCGAGTGGCTTAAGTGGCGTACTCAAGCGCTTTGTGAAGACCAAAAAAGTAGAAGAGGCTGAGTAGAATCTCTAAGTCTTTCGCCCTCGAGCCGACGCGGTGTGCTTAAAAGTAGTTTTAGACTCTGTTTAAGCATTAAATCAAGCAACTCTCGAGGCTTGTGCCTAGGCTGCGCTAAAAATACAAATCCCATCTCGAATAAAGTATCCCAAGGGGCGTTTAATCTTTAACCAGTTCAATATCACTCAGTTCATGCCACGGCAAACCCCATTGGTTCATGGCTGCCATAAATGGGTCTGGGTCAAATTGTTCCATGTTCCAGACCCCCGGTTTCATCCATTTGCCCTCGAGCATCAGCATTGCGCCTATCATCGCGGGTACGCCAGTGGTGTAGCTAATGCCTTGGGCTTGAACTTCCTTAAAGGTCTCGGCATGGTCACAGACATTATAAATAAAATGGGTCTTTGGTTTGCCGTCTTTGATGCCTTTAATCTGCACTCCAATACAGGTCTGTCCGGTGTAATTGGCAGCAAGGCTTTCGGGTGCGGGTAGAATCGCTTTTAAGAATTCAATGGGTGCAATGTCCACCCCTTTAATCCGAATTGGTTCTATGGCTGTCATACCGACCGTCTCGAGAACAGACAGGTATTTGATGTACTGCTCGCCAAAGGTCATCCAAAAACGCGCCCGTTTGAGTGTTGGGTAGTGCTTCACCAGACTCTCGAGTTCTTCGTGGTACAGCACAAAACTCTTGCGGGTTTGAACCCGTGGGTAGTAAATATCTTGGCTAATCTCGAGCGGTCTGGTTTCTATCCATGCGCCATTTTCCCAGTAGCGCCCATTTGCCGTAATCTCTCGGATGTTAATTTCTGGATTAAAATTTGTGGCAAAGGCTTTGCCATGGCTACCGTTGTTGCAGTCAACAATGTCCATGTAGTGCATTTCGTCAAAGTGATGCTTGGCGTGGTAAGCACTGTAAACATTGGTTGCACCGGGGTCAAAACCAGAACCCAAAAGCGCCATTAAACCCGCGTTTTCAAAGCGTTCTTTGTACGCCCATTGCCAGCTATACTCGAACTTGGCAAGGTCTTTGGGTTCATAATTGGCGGTGTCCAAGTAATGCACCCCTGTTTCTAAACAAGCATCCATAATCGGCAAATCCTGATAGGGCAGAGCGACGTTAATCACCATTTTCGGTTTGAACTCACCAATGAGCTTGACCAGCGCTGCCACATCATCAGCATCCACTTGAGCCGTGGTAATTATGGTTTTGGAGTTCGGAAAGAATTCTTTTATTTCGCTGGCAATTTTATCGCATTTGGCTTTGGTACGGCTGGCAATCATCAGTTCGGTAAAGACCGAATCGTTCTGGGCGCATTTTTTTGCCACCACTCCGCCAACACCGCCAGCACCAATCATCAAGACTCGAGACATGAGACCCAGAATACCTTAAATTAGATTGACCGTGGTTAGTCTTAGACGGCTCTGCCCGTGACTGCGCCAATCGAACGAATCAGCTGCATTTCGGTATACGGTTTAATCAAGTAACGCACATTGGTGGTGGCATGGTTACGAAATAAGCCAAGCCCAACCCGAGGTTCGGTTTGAACTATTGCTACAATTGGGGTTAAATTGCGTCTACCACGAATAGCTTTGATGGTCTCGAGTGGTTCTTCCCAATCCAGTAAAACCGTATTTGGACGGCGTGTCTCGAGCAGGTTCTTGGCAGTTTCCAAGGTGGTGGCGTGCATCACACGGTAGCGTTCTCGGGTCAGGGTCAGGGTACAAAGCCGCCGTGTGGTTTGTGAAGTCGAAACAATTAACACCCAAGGGTCTTCGCCGCGCACCTCGGCAGGACGAAGCAGTTTTTGTTCCTGCATTAAAAAAAGTTGGTAATAAGTCTCGCCTTCAGGGATATTTAGTTCGGCGGCAATACTGGCAGCACTGCGTTGCCCATCCACAAGGTACATCAGTTCCCATTGCCCAAGGGTTAATTTGGCGGTGCGGCTATCGCCTTGTAAATCCACTGCCACCTCGAGAACATCTTGGGGTTTGACTTGCCCACGCCGCCATTCGTCTAAACGCCGCGTGCATTCCATCAGCATCCCAGAAGCATCGAGTAAATGCGGCGTTGGGACTTGTGAAGCATCCAAGCCTCGTTCCTTAAAGTTAAATCTGGAACGGGGAATATCTGCCCAAATCATCACTTCGATCATCGCGTCAAGCACTTGGGCTTCTAGCGCCGTGCGAAGGTCTTGGTCGTTAATCACACCATTTCGCACTGCCATCATGCCAAGCGGGGTATGCGGATTTTCTTGTTTTTGTTTGCCCACCAGTTTCTGCACATCTTCGGGCGTGGTCATCTCGAGCCGCACCATATACTCCCCGAGGTTTGCCCCATCTTCAATTCGAGCATACAAAATTTTGCCGTCCTCAAAATGAATTTTGGCTTCACGCTCATCGAGATTGACCACCAAGACCCCCGATTTGCGCCCTCCGGCAATCAGGCTAAGGATGTCTTCGATGGGGACATCTTTTAAGCGACCACTAATCACAACTGTGTCACTCTACCAAGTCTGAGGGCTTGGAGGTACGGGCATTTCGAGACATACCTGTTTTTTCATCCTGTACAGATAAGCAGTATGCTAATGCCCATGCAACTGGCTTCTCGAGTTTTGGGTTTTAGCCCCAATCCTTTTACTGAACTGACCGCCTTGGCAGTCAAACACAATGCCGTAAACTTGGGGCAGGGCTTCCCAGATTGGGCAGTGCCGGATTTTGTGCTGGCAGCCGCATTTCAAAGCCTAAAAACCGCTTCGCATCAGTACACTGCGCCGCGTGGTATACCGCGTTTACTAGAGGCAGTCGCAGCCTTACTCGAGCCACAGATTGGCAAAATTGACCCGCTCGAGGAAATCACGATTACGGTTGGCGCAACTCAAGCCCTTCATGCCGCACTGGTGTCCTTGGTCAATTCTGGGGACGAAGTGATTTTACTCGAGCCAAAATTTGATTCATATGCCCCACAAGTGCGGCTGTGTGATGGCATTCCAGTTTTTGTGCAGCTCGAGCCAGAAAATGAAACTTGGAGATTAAATCTCGAGCAATTAGGGGCAGCCATCACGCCACGCACCAAAGGAATTATTCTTAATTCGCCGCACAATCCGACAGGCAAGGTTTTTACCAAAACTGAACTCGAGGACATTGCAGCTTTGGTCTTAGAACACAACCTTTGGGTGATTAGCGATGAAGTCTATGATCGCATCACCTTTGAAGCCCCGCACATTAGTTTTGCTTCTTTGCCCGAAATGCGTGAGCGCACCATCACGATTGGCAGCGCAGGAAAAATCTTTTCGGTCACAGGTTGGCGCATCGGTTGGGCAGTTGCCCCAGCCCAGATTACCCAAGCCATGCGCGGAGCGCACCAATGGATACCGTTTCATGTCACAGGGCATGTTCAAGAAGCCACTGCCATTTGTCTCGAGACCGCCGCGCACAATGGGTACTACACGGCTTTGCAACAGCGCTTTTTCGAGCAGCGCAATACCCTATTTCAAACCCTGTCTCGAGTTGGTTTTAAGCCCATGCGACCCGAAGGTGGATACTTTATTGTGGCTGGTATTGAAAATTTTTCACATAACACCCAAGAATTTGCCCGCTACTTGGTCTCAGAAATCGGCGTGGCTGCCATGCCTGTCCCCATATTTTACGACCCAACGACTCGCAGTCGCGCCCCAAATGCCCTGCGATTTGCGATATGCAAATCGCTCGAGACTTTAGCAGCCGCAGCCACGCGTCTCGAGCGATTAAAAAAGTCTTAAAAATTAAATCTTACGCCAACACCAATTTGCCAATCAAAAGCAGGGGAAAACAATAATTTGAGTTCACCATAGGCTGATAAACCTCCACCTATCGAGTATCTTGCCCCAGCAATCGCGCCAAAACCAAAAGCCGTGGTTGGCACAAAAACAAAGACAACCCGAGGACCGGCGTACAAAGTGAATTGAGCCACTTGAAATGTTCCCATCACAGATGCGCCAGCCCCCAAAATAAAGACACCACCAAGCGAAGCTCCCTCAAGGTCAAGCCGAGCATCCACGCCAATCGGTCCGAGTCGAGCAAGGTCTTCAATACCCAAGTTCACTCCAAAACTAAAAGCGCTACTACCACTACCAAAAGAACCACTAATGCCCCCACCGATAGAGAAGCGCTGAGCGCCAGCCAAACTCGAGAAACCTAGAATTGCTACGAAAACCAGTAACCACTTTTTCATAAAATGCCTCCTTGTTGTGTTCTACTGCAACTATTGTACATGGTACAGCCATAAATTAGCACAAAAAGCACAATCGCGTTGTGCTAAAGGTTATTTCTTTACTT
Organism: Deinococcales bacterium; assembly: GCA_031414595.1. Lineage (GTDB taxonomy): Bacteria > Deinococcota > Deinococci > Deinococcales > JAAFIG01 > JAAFIG01. Next base: position 39,856 of record JANNVX010000041.1, on the reverse strand, counting down.
GACTGCACCTTGGGTTAAACCGCGAATCAGTTGTTTGGAAAAAATGATATACAGAATCATAATCGGCATAATAGCCAGTGTTAAAGCTGCCAAAACTGCGTTCCAGTCGTTGATAAATTGCCCTAAGAAAATTTGTGCGCCCAAGATAACGGTTTTACTTTTCTCGCTTGGGGCTAGAATTAAGGGAAACCACAGGTCATTCCAAATTGGAATCATATTAAAGACCGCGACTGTTCCAAGGGCGGGGCGCACCAAGGGCAGCAGCAACCAAAAAATTTGGTATTCAGACGCACCATCCATCTTGGCAGCGTCCTCGAGTTCACGCGGGACTTGCTTAAAAAACTGAGTCAGAATAAAGACCGCGAGTGGAATCCCGCCGGCGGTATAGACCAGAATTAACGCCCACAAGGTATTGGTGAGATTTAAGGACACCATCAGTTTTAACAAACTAATTGTGCCAAGTCGAATTGGAACCATAATCCCCAGCGATAAGTACAACCCAAGTAATGTACTGCCCTTAAATTCGTACCGCGCCAAAGCCCAAGCCGCTCCACTGGAGACAAGCAGAATCAGGCTTAAAGAACCTGTGGTGACGAGTACACTATTTAAGAAATACAAATCAAACCTAGCACTCGAGAAAACTGTTTGATAACCACTTAAATCAAAGGTTTGCGGAGTTGGTAAGGCTAATGGGCTACCAAAAATTGCCTCTCGAGATTTGAGGGAATTAAGCAGCATCAACAGTGTTGGAAATAAGGCAAGGGCAGTATAAGAAAGCAGCACTGCATGAATGGCTAAGACATTCCATTTGATGTTTTTCATCAGTATTTTACCTGTAGGGAAATCATCAGTATTTTACCTGTAGGGAAACGTATTCCACCTGTGTAGCAATCATCAGTATTCCACCTGTTCAACGCGGCGCACAAAGGTAAATAAGTAAAACAACAAACCACCCAGAATAATCAGCAGCATTACCCCAGCAATGCTTGCCCCAAGATACGGATTACCGCTTTGCAACTGAAAACCAAAGAAAGTACGGTAAAAAAATGTTCCCAATAAATCGGTACTAAAGTCAGGTCCCGCCAACGCGCCTTGTGAAGCGTACACCAAATCAAAAGCATTAAAATTACCAACAAAAGTTAGCACTGTTACAATCCCGACAACTGGCAAAATCAGTGGAAATTGAATCCGCCAAAAAATAGTCCAAAAAGAAGCCCCATCTACTCGAGCCGCCTCAAGCAGTTCTTCGGGAATTCGCACCAGCGCCGCCAAGAACAGCATCATTGGAATACCGACGTTCTGCCAAACACTCATCAAAGAAACCGTTAAAAGGGCGGAATTCTCGAGACCAAGCCAAGGCTGATACCAACTTTGTAAACCAAAAACCCCCAATGCACCTTCGGCGATGCCCCAAATTGGCGATAAAATCATCCGCCAAGACAAACCAACCAGCACCACCGAAAGCACGGTCGGAATAAAAATCAGGCTGCGGTAAAGGCTGCTGCCACGTATCTTGCCATTGAGTAAAACCGCTAAACCCAGCCCAATTGGATTTTGCAAAACCATGTGAATCACAAAGAATACAGCATTATTCTGGACAGCATTCCAAAGCGTTGGCGCAAGGCGTTCATCGGTTAAGAGTTTATGGTAATTTTCTAAACCCACAAAGACTGGTTTGAAATCTAAGCCCTGTGCAAATAACGATAAGCGCAAACTATCAAAAAGCGGATAAATCATGAACACCGAGTATAAAAGCACGGCTGGGGCAGTAAAAACCAGAATGTGAAAAGGGAATTTTTTAGGCATTGTTGATTCTTATTGAACAAAAAGAGGGGCATTTCTGCCCCTTAAATGTCTCGAGCCAGCTTACTTGGCGGGCTTGTACCAACTGTCTAAGCCTTTTTGCACTTCGTCCGCCGCTTGTTTAGCGGTTTTTGTGCCGTTTAAGACAGCCGCACTGGCTGCCCAAAGGTCATTTTCGTTGTTCGGTGTTCCCCTAGATAGAATTTGGTAGCCACTGCGGATGGTGCTTTCGCATTGTCCGCGCCATGAGACAAATTCTTGGGCTACTGGGTCGGTTAGTTTAACTTTGGCTTTGCTGTTTAAGCTAAAAAATCCCGGTAGGGCGTTACTGTAAATACTGGCAAATTCGTCGCTGCTCATCCACTCTAAAAAGGTTTTGGCTGCGTCTTTGTTTGGACTGGCGGCGTTTAAGCCAATACCGATGTCGGTGTGGTCAGAGATATAGCATTTTTTACTTCCGGCTGGGGCAGGGGCTTTGAATGCGCCAATATCCATTTTTGCGGCTCTGAAGGTGCTGATGTCCCAAGAACCGGCTGGGTATATCGCGCCTTTACCAAGGCTAAAGAGGTTCTGAGCATCAGGGTAAGCAATGGCTTGGTAGCCTTTAGGTAAGTAAGTTTTCCATTTACCAAGCGATTCAAAGGCTTTTAAGAAACCTCCAGTGTTGTATTTGGCTGTGCCTTTAATCAGTCCTAAACGCCCTGCTTCACCACCCCAATGGTTAGGTCCGATGTTCTGGTAGCCCATGGTGGCGCTTTCCCATTGGTCTTTTGTTCCCATCACAAGCGGGGCGTACTTACCGTTGCTCTTGATTTTCTCGAGTAAGCTAAACATTTCGGCTTCGGTTTTTGGCACAGACAGCTTTAATTCTGTAAAGATTTTTTTATTGTAAATAAAGCCGTGAATCACACTTGCCATTGGTAAGCAAAAAGTGCTTTTGCCATCGTCGGTTTGCCAAGCGCTTTTAGCGACGCTCGAAAAATTGCTCATGCCTTTTAAGCCGTCGAGCGCGTCGAGTTGTTTTTTGGCGAATAACTCGAGGCTCTTATCAAATGGGCGACAAGTTATTAAGTCGCCAGCGCTTCCCGCTTGCAGTTTTGCATCCAGTGCCGCGTTGTACTCGGTTGGGGCGCTCGGTGCAAAAACCACTTCGATATTCGGGAATTTTTTGTTAAAAGCTGGAATAATTTGAGTTTGCCAAATTTTTAGGTCATCGTTGCGCCAAGATTCGATGCTGATTTTGGTTTTATCTTGCGATAATGCCAAACCACCTAAAATTGCGCCTGTTGCCAATAAAAATGCCACGGTTGCTGCTTTTTTCATAAGCCTCCTATTTGTTTTGAGGCTGTAGTCTACTGCTGCTCTTGTAGGGTTCGCAAGTAGGTATACTAAAGATAATGCGAATAGGAATAATTGGTTTGGGCTTAATGGGGCAGGTGCATTTGGCGGCTTGGCGAGCGGCTGGGGCGGAGGTCGTGGCACTCTATGACCAAAACACTGCCCAAACCGAGCGGCTGGCTCGAGAACACAACGCCAAGGTTTGCAGCCTCCCAGAACTGCTTGAATTGGCAGATGTGGTGGATATTTGTTTACCGACCCCGCAGCATCTCGAGTTTACGCTTTTGGCTGCTAAGGCTGGTAAGCATGTGGTGTGCGAAAAACCAATGGCACTGACTTTAGAAGATGCAACCACCATGCTTGAGACCTGTCAAAAAGCAGGTGTGCGCCTTTTTATTGCCCATGTGGTGCGTTTTTTTGAACAATACCAAACGGCGGCTGCTAGTATCGCTCGAGGCGAAATTGGGGCGCTTGGTACAATGCGCTTAAAACGGGCTGGCTATCAACCTGCCAAAGAAGGTGATAATTGGTTTTTGGACGAAACCCGTTCAGGCGGTGTGCCACTGGATTTAATGGTGCATGATTTTGATGTGGCAAATTGGTTTGCTGGTCTGGCAGGCGCTGGTCTGGTGACACGGGTTTTTGCGCGTAGCTCTCGCAGCCTCCATCCCGATGCCAAAGGCGATGTTGTTCTTGCGACACTACGTTTTGCCAGTGGTGCAATCGCCCATCTCGAGGGGGCATGGGCGTACCCCAAAGGTGTCTTTCGGACTGGTTTTGATGTGGCTGGCACAGATGGTGTAATCGAATGGCGCTCAGATGATGCAAACAGTGTCCAGAGTTTTTTGCCGCCAGTAGCACAGAGCATTGCCTCCGTTGGGCTGCCTGTTTTAAGTGGTGGAGCAGACCCGTACCATTTGCAAATTGCCCATGTCAAACATGCCCTCGAGACCAATTCACCATTTTTAGTCACGCCCGAAGATGCCCTGACTGCCCTAAAAGTCGGTTTGGCAGTACGTGAATCCTTGGGCAGCAATTTAGTGGTGAACTTATGAAAACCCTTCGTATTGGAATTTTAAGTACCGCCCATGTCCACGCCGATGGCTTTGCCGATATTTTACAACGTACTCCAAATATCGAGATTCTAGGTTTCTCTGAAAGCCTCGTAACTCGAGCCGAGGCATTCTCGAGTAGTACAAAACTCAAACACTTTGCGACCCACGCAGCCCTGATGGCAGAACGCCCAGAGGCGGTAATTATCTGCTCGGAAACATCGTTGCACTTGCCGTTGACCAGATTGGCGGCTCGAGGTGGGGCGCATATTCTGTGCGAAAAACCGATTGCCACGACTTTAGAAGATGCGCTGCAAATGCAGGAGGTTTGTCAAGCCGCAGGGGTACAATTTATGACTGCCTACCCAATGCGCTTTGACTCGAGCCTGATTTCCTTAAAAGCGCGTTTAGCCCAAAAAGACTTAGGACGAGTCCTAGCAATTATTGGCATCAACCACGCCGAAAATCCAATGCACCGCCGCGCTTGGTTTGCCAATAAAACCTTGGCTGGCGGCGGCGCGGTGATGGATCACACGGTTCACCTGACCGACTTGTACAGGTGGCTACTGGAGACCGAAGTTAGTCGCGTCCAAGCCGAAGTCAGCAACCCATTTTTTCCAGACCTCGAGATTGACAGTGCCGGCTTTGCCACGCTGATTTTAGGAACGGGCGAAACTCGAGTACCAGCCAGTATAGATTGTTCATGGAGTCGCCCTGTTGGAATTTATCCACGTTGGGGACACCTAAAACTCGAGGTTATTCTTGAAGATGGGGCTTTTGAAATAGATGCCTTTGCGGGTAAATTAAGCCTCTACTCGAGTCGCGCTCCAAGAATTGCCAATTGGCTCGGCTGGGGGTCAGATGCCACCGCCAAGATGCTAGGCGCATTTTTGGATGCGGTGCGTTCAGACACACCCGTACCGATTACTTGGCAAGATGGGTATGAAGGACTGCGGGTTGCGCTTGCTTGTTATGATTCGAGTAGCACAGGGCAAAATATCAAACTTATGGAGTAACTGCTTTTCCCTCATGCCACATCCCTCGTTCACCACCACGCCAATGATAGATTCCACTTGGGCGACTCTCGAGGGCAGCCCGAATGGATTCTATCGGAATCCGAATTGCAAATCTGGTTTTTTGATGCCAAACTTGCAAATGCCCCATGCCCAAAAGCGCTGTAACTCGAGCCGCACGGTTGACAGCCAAATCGAATAAGGCATTTTGGAGATGTAGATTCATCCGCCACAGCATAGCGTTTTTGAAGTTTATGTGAATTTTATTGTCATTTTCTATTCAATTGCTTCACACTAAAAGCGCTACAATACACCCATGAAATCACTTGGTTTATTGGCAGCCGCTTTTGCACTGCTTGGTGCTGGCTTTTTTCTGGGTCGGGTCAGTCTTCCAAATACAGCCCTTGAAGCTCGAGCAGCCCGAAGTTCTTCTGCCTTGGTGATGGTGCAAAATGCTGCCCCGCAAACCCAACAGCCAGCCCCTAACGACCCTCGAGAACTGATTCCATTAGGTCCAAACGGTCAGCAACCTGGTCAAGGGCAACAACCTCAACCCGGTCAAGGACAAGCCCCGGCAGATTGCCCTGTGCAAATCTACCAAGATGGTCAACTCTTTACCTTTCCGCGCCCCGGTCAACAACCCGGTCAAGGACAAGGCAATCAACCCAGTCAACCCGGCGGAGCGCAAGAACTGATTCCCTTGAATCCCGGTACACCCTCGAGTCCAAGTACACCAAGCACACCCTCGAGTCCAAACACCCCAACAAACCCCAGAAGTTAGCCAAAACAGTTTTCAACCTTTTGTCCTTTGCCTTTATTCACACGTCCTTCATTCCCATACCGCAAACTGGAGCATAATGAACACCCCCCTTAATCCCAAAGATGTCATGGATGCCAGCGCTAAAATTCGCACCCTTTTATTTGAAGTCAAACGTGTCATCGTTGGGCAAGATGTGATGCTCGAGCGCTTACTGGTGGCTTTGATTGCTCGCGGACATATTTTAATTGAAGGTGTTCCGGGTCTGGCAAAAACTTTAGCGATTAAAAGCACCGCCGACGCGATTGGCGCAAGTTTTAAGCGGATTCAATTTACCCCAGACCTTGTTCCAGCCGATTTAATTGGCACGCGAATTTATAATCAAAAAGAAGCCAAGTTTGAAACCGAACTTGGTCCGATTGTGGCAAATCTGATTCTAGCCGACGAAATTAACCGCGCTCCAGCTAAAATTCAAAGTGCGCTGCTCGAGGCAATGCAGGAGCGCCAAGTGACGATTGGGCAACAGACTTTTCCACTGCCTAACCCGTTTTTAGTTCTTGCTACCCAAAACCCTATCGAGTCCGAAGGCACATACTTTTTGCCTGAAGCCCAAGTGGATAGGTTTATGTTCAAGGTCGTGATTTCTTATCCTGGTTTCCACGAAGAAATGACAATTGTAGATCGTGTCAGTGCCAAGTTCGATAAGTTAGATGTTAAACTGACCCTAGACGAACTGGTCAAGCTGCAAGGCATGGCAGACCAAGTGTACGTTCACCCGAGTGTCACCGAGTACGCCGTGCGTCTGGCTCGAGCCACCCGTGAACCATCGGAAGCCAAACTACCCGAACTGAAAAAATTTATTTCGATAGGTGCAAGTCCTCGAGCCAGCATCAATTTAATTCTAGGTGCTAAAGCCCTTGCGATTATGCGTGGACGCGAATACGCCCTACCCGAAGATGTCCGCGACTTAGCCTTTGATGTGCTGCGCCACCGTATTATCCCTAGTTACGATGCGCTGGCAGATGGCATTAGCATGGAGGGCATTATCAGCCAAATTGTGCAGAACATTTCCCTCCCAAGGGTTCATCTTGGCGACCCGTACAAATCGGTGGATGCCGTTCCTAACCCCAGCCCAATGAACAACATCGAAGTTAATTTGTAATCCTGTTTTTTACCGAGCAACCAAAGAATAATACACCACCAATACACCGTAGGGGCGAACCTCTGTGTTCGCCCAGCCCAAGCTAAGGATTAACCGTGACACTTGTTCAATCTTCAAACCCCGCTCGAGTTCCATTTTGGCGACGCGCCCCGAAACCAAAAGCGCTTCCTGTTGCTTTGCCAGCCGTCTCGAGTGTCGTAAAGCCAATAGCCTTACCAGAACAATTGCTGCGAAAGCTGGAGTTTACAGTTCTTAAACGCTTGGATGGTTTTTTGTTCGGTGAGTACACAGGGGTCTTTTACGGACCCAGCTTAGATTTAGCCGAAGTTCGACCCTACCAACCGGGCGATGAGGTACGGCGCATAGATTGGAATGTGACCGCCCGTTCTGGCGAACTGCATGTGCGTCAGTACCGTGAAGAACGCGAAATTACCGCTTGGATTATTGTTGATGCCAACCCAAGTATGCACTTTGGCACACGGCGTTTAACCAAGTATCAATTGGCGCTCGAGTTTGCGGCTTTGGCAGCCCGAATTTGCACCCGACACGGTGATAAAGTTGGGGCGTTAGCAGTCAGTGCTACAGGCATTAAACTGATTCCAGCCGGAAGTGGACGGCAACAGGCGCTGCGTATTGTGGATGAATTAACCAAGCTCGAGAATCAAACTGCCACGACCCACACCAACCTTGGGACTGCCCTTGAACAAGTCGCTAAGACCTTACGGCGGCGCGGTTTGGTTTTTGTGATTTCGGATTTTCTCGAGCCACCCGCGCTTTGGGAAAAGAACCTCTCGAGGCTAGGCATTAAACACGACCTGATTGCGGTGCGAACCATTGACCCAGTAGAACGTGAATTGCCCAAAGTGGGTGGAGCGCGTTTTCGTGACCCTGTGTCTGGTCAAGAAACTTGGGTAGATACCTCCGATAAAGGTGTCCAAGCCGCCCATCAGCAGATGGTGCTTGAACGCGAGAACCGAATTCAAAAATCCTTTAGACGCGCCACCGTAGACCACTTAGAACTGATTACCGCGAACGGGATTCTCAATCCCTTATTAAAATTTGCGATTCGCAGAAAAGGACGGCGTTAAATGACTTTTGCTTCTCCTGAAATGCTGCTGCTGCTGCTGCTCGTGCCACTGGCTTGGTTTGGTTTAACTCGGCTCGAGGCGCGGCGTAAAAACACAGCGCTGGCGTATGCCGATGCGAATTTACTGAGCAACACGATTAAAACTGCGCCCAAGCTGCATTCCAATATCCCTCGAGTCTTACAGTTATTGGCTTTGGTGGCATTACTGTTTACCTCATCGCGCCCAACGGCGACCTTATCTTTGCCACAAAACAAAGCCGCCGTGATGATTGCCTTAGACACCAGCCGTTCAATGCTTGCCCCAGATGTTGAACCCACAAGGCTCGAGGTTGCCAAAGGTGTAATCAAAGACTTTGTAAAACTCGCGCCACAAGACACCCGTATTGGCTTGGTCACATTTTCTGAAAGTGCAGCAGCCGTCGTACCCGTCACGACCGACCGAACCCAGTTACTCGAGCGGCTCGAGAAGGTAAAAGTTTCCAACACCACCAGTTTAGCCGACCCAATTGTGGCGGGTGTGCGCTCTTTGCCGGGGCGGGCGGCGGCGATTATTCCACAAGGTTTACCAGGCGCGTTACGCCCCAATCAGCCAAATCCGAATCCCAATGCTAAACCCATAAATATCGCCGCTCTGCCGCCGGGTGCGATTTTTTTACTGTCTGATGGGGTTGGTAATGTTGGCGCGGATGTTAGGCTCGCCACCCAATTTGCTAAAACCTATAAAGTCAAAGTTTATACCGTCGCCATTGGTAAACAAGGTGGGGCAGTTGCCAAAATAGACGGACAGGATTTTTTTATTCCCTTTAATGCCGAGACCTTAAAACAAATTGCCCAACTTGGCGAAGGGCAAGCTGTGACCAACGACAAAGCCGAACTCGAGAAGGTCTTCAAAGAACTCGGCACAGCCATTCGTTTTGAACCTACCAAACTCGAATTAAGCGGTATTTTGTCGGGTTTGGCATTACTTTTTTTACTTATTTCGGCAGGTCAGAATCTACTTTGGCATCGGAGGTTGGCATGAACCAGTTGTACATGGGCATGAACCAGTCGTACATGGGGAGGTTGGCATGAGTTTTACTTGGATTTGGTTACTTTTGGCGCTTTTGGTCATTCCTGTGCTGGCTTATTTGTACTTACGCAGTCAAGCCCGTCCTGCCGAAAGTGTGGTGCTTCACCCGGACGCAGAATTTTTGCAACGCATTTCCCAGAAGCGATTTTCAAAAGGACGCGACATCCCAACCCTAGTGTTTTTACTGGCAACTGGCATGTCGGTGGTGGCATTGGCTCGCCCAAATGCACCTATTCCAGTCCCAGACAACAAAACCACAATCATGATTACCCTTGATGTTTCGCTTTCAATGGATGCCAAAGACATTGTTCCAACTCGCTTTGTTGCCGCCCAAGAAGCGGCTCGGTTATTTATTAAACAACTTCCCAAAGGCACAAAAATTGGTTTAGCCAGTTTTGCGGGTTATGCCGCAATTAATGTCAGTCCTACAGCTAACCACGAAGAAGTCCTAAAAGCCATAGATGAACTTTCGATGGGACGAGGCACCGCTATTGGGGCTGGTATCCGCGAATCGGTTTCGGCACTACCTGGACGTAACGCCGACGGGCTAACCAAACCAGAAAAAAACCCACCGCCTGTGGCAGTGGTACTCTTAACCGACGGACGCAACAACCGCGAACCAGACCCAATCGAAATGGCTGGCATGGCACGCGACCAACAAGTTAAAATTTACACCGTCGGACTTGGCACAGAAAGTGGTTCAATCAACCTCGAGAGTGGGGGGTTTCGGGTCGGTTTTGACCCCGAAACCCTAAAACAAATTGCCGCAACCACTGGCGGACAATACTTTGAAGCCCGCAGCGCAGGACAACTGAACGCCGTCTATAAAAGCCTAGGGCGCAGCATTGGTTGGACAACCCGTCCGGGCGAAGTCACACACTTGGCGGCGGCTTTGGCTGGAATTTTACTTTTTGTTTCACTGGCAACTGGTGAACTGAACCGCCGTGTGGTCTAGCTTCATAAAATCTCCACTTGACTAAATCATAATTTTATTTGTACCAAACTTAGGAGGTATTTATGAAACAAGATCTGTACCGTTACGTGGTCGAAGAATTCGTTGAAGATTACCAACATGGAGAAATCAGTCGCCGTGAACTCCTGCGCCGCATGGCATTACTTGGCGGCGGAATTGTTGGTGCAGCCGCCCTGCTCGAGTCGGCAGGAATTGCAGCAGCCAGTCAAACCGAATGGTCACAAGTTTTTGCCAGTATCCCCGAAGCTGAACCGATGTTAAAAGCCCAACAAGTAGACCCAAAAGACCCGAGTATCGAAGCCAGCAGTATTGTCTATACCGACAGGGGATTTGAACACATGGCGTATCTAGCCCGACCCGTTGGTGTAGCCAGTGCGCCGGGTGTACTGATTATCCACGAGAACCGTGGGCTTCAACCACACATCGAAGATGTAGCACGGCGCATGGCAAAAGCTGGGTACATTGCCCTAGCCCCAGATTTGGTCAGCAAGAATGGTGGCACAAAGAAATTCACCGATACGGCTCAAATCTCGAGTTACTTAGCCCAAACCAGTGCTGACGAACATATGGCAAATCTACAAGCCGCGATTTTGGTCTTAAAACGCACATCTGGAATCCAAAGTGAGCGCTTAGGTGTAACTGGTTACTGCTTTGGTGGCGGGCTAACATGGCGACTGGCAACCGAAAGCAAAGAATTACTGGCTGCCGTACCATTCTACGGACCCGCCCCAGACCTTGCTAAAGTTCCGAACATCAGCGCCGCCGTCTTAGGAATTTATGGTGGCAACGACACACGGATTAACGCTGGAATCCCCGCCCTCGAGACCGCCCTAAAAGCTGCCAAAACCAAGTACCAAATCAAGATTTTTGAAGGTGCAAACCATGCTTTTCATAACGACACTGGTGCAAATTACAAAAAAGATGCGGCTGAAGAAGCATGGCGCATGACGCTTGAATGGTTCAAAACCCATCTGTAGAGCAGAACAGTAAAAACCCGTCTTAAGACGGGTTTTTACTGAGAAATCACGGGGTTTTTTGAATCGGTAATAAAAATGTGTCAATCTGACCAAAACCAGATGCACCGGTAAATACACCGTCGGTTTGTCCAATAATCAACAAATAATTGGAACGACTAAGCGCCATGCCAAATGGAATATCGGTTTTGTCTGAACCACGTTGTTTTGTCCAGAGTTTGGTGCTGTCAACCGCAAACTTAGTAACAAAAACATCTTTCAAACCTGCATTTGTATTGCCAGCAGAACTACCCTCTGTTGAGCCAGCCAGATAGACATGGGTTTCATCGGCGTACAAGGCATGACCAGCATCAAAATTAGCCGTACCAAATTGCCTTAACCACTGCTTTGTCCCCGAAATATCAAAACGCATCAGCACCACATCCGCCCCACCCGCACTGGTTTGTGTAGCGAACGTACCATAAGTCAAACCGGTTAAGTAGATTCCACTCGAGTCTGTGGCAACCGCATCGGCATAGTCGTTAAAATTTGTACCGAACTGACGCGACCACTGCCCAACACCAAGCTCGTCGTACTTTACCAAGAATAAATCCGTTCCACCAAAAGCAGTATTGCTTTCAAAATTACCCAGAACCGAACCAGTCACATAAATACCACAACCACAAGCACCAACCACCACAGCTTTTGGTGATTCATTACCTGACGAAACAAGTTGATTAGACCAGTTTAGCTCTCCACTGGCGGTAAATTCCCTCAGCAAAATATCCGTATCCCCAGCCGCAGTTAATGTTGAAGCCACAACCACAACATCACCATTGGTTTTATCAACAGCTACACCAGAAACCACTTGGTCACGAACCCCACCAAATTGTTTCACACCCTTTGCCACCCCGCTCGAGTCAAAGAATGCCACAAACCCGTCTTTATCCGCACCATTTGCAAAATCAGGAAACGACCCAGCCGTAGTCCCCACCACATAAACAGCCCCATCAGCCCCAACTGCCACGCCCGCCGCAACATCCTCAAATGGTGTACCCACTACTCGAGACCATTGCTTGACACCTGTCGCATTTAATTTAACCAGCACCACATCTAAACTATTAGAACCTGTTGTTTCCTCGAATCCGTTATAACTGGTAAACACAAAATAGGTATTGCCAGAAGCATCGGTAGCCACACCCGCCGCCAAGTTATCTGAGCCATTACCAAATTGCAAAGGGGCAGACAACGCACCAGAAGGAGGCAAGTTAACCGCATTAAACGCCCAAATACCCTCACCACAGGCATTGCCATCATTATTGGTATCCTGCAACGTCCAAGTCAGCTTGTCGCCTGTCGCATACTCAAAACGCAACACACCGGCATTGACCGCTAAATCCCGACCACAAGCAGTTTGATCAACTCGCAAATTCTGGGTTATTAACTTGTAATTGCGGGTCTCACTGTTCTGAGTAAACGAAAAATCGGTTGTGCCATTCAGCACTCCTCTGGCAAAACGGTCTGCCGTGCCAAGTGGCGCATAAGTCAACACACCTTTACGGGTGTAACCAGTGGTCAGACCATTTATGGTGCTGGCAAACGAAAAATCTTGATTGACCGAATATTCGCCAGAAACCAATTTCAGCAACTTTGTAACCTGACTCGAGACCAACGATTCGGCTTTACCCTCACTATTGGTGTACTCGAGTTTTAGGGCAGTGATGGTCACATCATAACCACTGGTTGGGTCGTTATCGTCACGGTCAGTAATTTTTATATTACCCGTGAGCAGCGCAGGGAAACCCCGATATGAAGCGCTCGAGCAGTTAAAAGTATAATTGTAATTGGCTTGAATACCATCGCTATCGGCATCTAAACGCATTGGGTCGTTGCTAGGAAGCCCGCAATCTGTGCCAGCTTGAGGGCGGAGGCTCGAGGACACGCCAGCGCTGGGGGTGGGAGGGACGGGCAAAAGGCTTTGGAGGTAAACGGGCGCATTGTTTGCATCTACCGGAAAACCTTTCAAAAACTGTACTGAACTGGCAGTCATGTCATCGCCAAATTTCTGGACTTGAGTTGCCGTTTGCTGATTAAAAGGACGCACTACATCTGGACGACACCCAGCAATTAAAAGGGTGAGTAAAAAAAGACTAAATTGATAAAACCGCTTCATACTTAATGCTACCACTAATGCCCGTTTTTTCTTAGCAATAATAAATTTATACTGTTTGGAACGTATAGAATATACTCAATCATTGGTGAAAAATCTTAATGGGTTTCGAGTTCAAGCAGCACGTCTCGAGCCAGTAAACCAATCGGACTTGAAATGTATTTTTTGGCTTGTGCTACAAGTTGCTCTCGTATTTCTGGTGTCCAAGATTGCAGAACCAGTTCTACAAAAACCGCAAATTCTCGAGCTAAGGGTTTACTTAACGTTGGGTCTTCGGCGCGTCCTTCTAAAATTTGATTAATTGCATTTTCGTCACGTAAACCCAAACGCCAACCCGCATGAACTCGAGCCAATGCCCAGTGCCAGTCGGATTCATGGTTTGGTTCAGTGGTGTTTTGCCAAACACCTTGATAATCGCCAAAAGATAGGGCTTGTAGCACTTTAACAAGTTGATAAATTCCAAAGCCAAACTCGTGTTCTTCAAATTCTGGTATTTGCATTACAAAACCATCACCTAGCTCGAGAGTGATTCGAGCTTCCCAAGAACGAGCTTGTTTTTCAAGGTTATGATTTCGTATTTGTGCAAAATCTACACGAGCAGCGTTTAGGTGGTTCAATGCGTATTTACAGAGTGCAATATTTGAAATCGCACTATTTTCTAATGATTGTAGTTCCAGTTGGTTTGCTAATTCTCGAGCAATTTCTAACATTTCTTTTGCTTCAGAAAAATAAGAATCTTGAGTAAGCATGAGTGACCTATTGATGTCTGCGGTAACTACAATGCGAATATTGCCTGTGATTTGTGCATATTGTGTGGCTTTTTGCCAAGCCTTAAACGCTTCTTCTCGATAATCTTGACGATACAACGCCGAACCAAGGTCATTCCATGCAACAGATAGGAAATGATTATTTTGCTCGTATTCAGCTAATCTCACCGCAATTTTCGCCAAAGCGATTTTTCGTTCTGGTTGCTTCACACAGGTGCTTAACGATAAAACTGCCCTCACCAAATCCAATCTTTTATTCTCGAGTTTTGCGTTTTTTACAGCAGCGAGTGCATAAGCTCGAGCTTTGGGCAAATCATCTTTGCGCCATAAATTCGATAATTCAACGCACAATAAACCATATAAAGGCGCTGCTTCTTCTGGTTCGCCTATTAACTCGAGGGCATTTTTATGGTCATCGGCAAAGCGCATTAACCGTACCAAATCAACTTTAGCCAGCGCACTGATTTCTTGGCTGTTTTGGACTCGTTTTGCTTCTTCTAGCACTTCGCGCCATAACCTCAGTGCTTCGGCAGTTGCACCGGTGTAACTTAAGACTTCGCCCAGTGCATGTTTGGCTTTTAGGGCTGCTTGGCGCTGCTCGAGACTGATGCTGCTTTCGAGTTCTAAGTTGTGGGTGGCTTCTAATGCCAGTCGGTAGGCATGTTGAGCTTGTGGGTAAGCAAAGGCATTTTGGGCGCTTATTCCGGCTTGCATGGCGTACTCGAGCGCCTTGCTATAATTTTCTGCGCCATGCCAGTGTTCGGCCAGTTCGATACTTTCGGCTTTGCCTGTTCGTTGCAGTGCAGCTTTAGCATGAAGGCGCTTGCGTTTTAGGCGAATAATCCCTTGGCGCAGCAGTTCGTGGTACATCGGGTGGGTAAATCTAAAGTTTTCGCCGTGTGTACCTGCATTTTCTGCCACTAATCTGGCTCGAGTCAAGGCTTCCAAGGATTCTAAGGCTTGGTCGTCTGTCCATTCGAGAATAGCGCGGACATCTTCAAAGTCGTAGTGCCGCCCGAGGATACTGGCGGCTCGAGCAAATTCTAAAGTATTGGCTTCTAAGGCTTCTAAGCGGTGATTGAGTAAATCCGATAAGCTGTTTGGCACAGGAGGTAAACTTTTGTTCCACTGAAAATAATCACCTCGGTGTTCGATTGCCCCGTTCTCGAGCATCGCTTTAAGCCGTTCTTCTAAAACCCACGGGTTGCCGTCGGCGTGCCTGACCAGTTCTTCTTCTAAGGCGGCTTCGATTTCCCCGCCCAGCAATGCTTTAAGTAATGCCCGCATCGAGGGTGGCTCGAGGGGTTCTAGGTGGATGGTTTTAATCGGTTTTGGAATGCCTTTAGGCAGGTTCTGACCAGGTGGCAAATCCTCGAGCCGAAAAGTAATGATTACTCGAGCCTCTGGTACGGTTCGTAAGGCATGGGCAAGCAGCGCCAAGGTGCTTTCATCCGCCCAATGCAGGTTTTCTAAGGCAATAATCGTTAGGCTCGAGATGCGTTGTAAGAATTCCGCGAAGGCTTCAAGCAGACGCAATCGAGCAATTTCGATTGGGATGCTTGGGTCGGTGGGGACTGGTTTGCCAAATTGCGGGGCGATTCGCGACAGTTCGGCTCTGGAGGCTGGACTGAGTTCTTCAAAAACAAATTGATAGTGTTTCTCGAGATTTTCGATTAAGCGCTTGACCAATCCAAATGGGGTTGGGTCGTTAGCGACAGCTTCGGCAATGCCAAAACGCATTGATTCACTTTGGGCGCGTTCGGAAAGAGCGCCTTGTAAACGGGTTTTACCAATGCCAACATCGCCAGTCAAGGCATATAAACCTTTGGAATTGTTCTCGAGCAGCACCAGCAGCGCCTCGAGTTCGATGTCTCGTCCAATCAGTGGCGCAATTAAAAGCGCGTCGGCTCGAGCCGTTTGCACGGTTGTTTCGATGGTTTGGCTGCTTGCTGTTCTTAAGGCACGGGTTAATAATTTTTGGACTGCTTCGGCACTGCTTGGGCGGTCGGCTGGTTTTTTAGCAAGCAATGCCAAACAAATTTTCTCGAGACTTTCGGGGATATGTGGGTTATGGGTTCGCGGTGGGATTGGCATTTTTTGGACGTGCTGCAAAACCACTTCAACAATGCTATCGCCACGAAAAGGATGCAGCTTGGTCAATGCCCAGTACAGCACCACACCAAGGGCGTACAAATCGGCGCGGTAATCGAGTTGATGACCTTTGCATTGTTCTGGACTCATGTACAAGGCTGTGCCAACCATTGCCCCGACTTTGGTGATGGCGACTGAACCTTCTAGCACTTTAACCAGTCCAAAATCCATGATTTTCGCTTGTCCGTCGGTGGTAATTCGGATGTTCTCGGGTTTTAAGTCACGGTGAATTAAGCCTTGGGCATGAACTGCGCTTAAACCGTCGCTAATCGCCGCAAAGACGTGACTGATGGTCATAAAATCTGGATTTGTGCCAATCCATTCGGACATGTCTTGTCCTTGGACGTATTCCATGACTAAAAAAGGTTTTTGGTTCTCTTCACCAAATTCAAAAACCCGCACCACATTTTTATGGTTAATCTGGGCTAAGGAGCGAAATTCCTGACGCATTCTCGCCCCACCAGAAGCCGCCACATGGTCGTTCATGCGTTTTAAGGCAAAGAACTGCCCAGAAACCTGATGGCGCACCAACGAAACCCTGCCCATCGCCCCAGCCCCAAGCTCACGCACAAATTGGTACTGGTCACTCGAGGTCATAAGGGTATTATCTTATACTTACTGCGGGGTTACTCGAGTGATACTGAACTTAAGTGTGCTAAAATCATGGCATGAAAAGTGTATTAGAAAAAGAAACAGCAACTCGAGTTAATGTCACCATCCCACCACGTTTGGCTCGGTTCTTAGACGATTACCAAGTATGGCACGGTCTCGAGTCACGCAGCGCTGTGGTTGCACTGGCGATTCAAACCCTAAAAAGTTTGGATATGGAACGTGGTTATGCCGAACAAGCCGAGTATCAACGATTACACCCTGAAACCCTGATTGGTTTGGATTTAAGCGATGGTCTTGAAACGAGTGACCCAT
Organism: Deinococcales bacterium; assembly: GCA_031414595.1. GTDB lineage: Bacteria > Deinococcota > Deinococci > Deinococcales > JAAFIG01 > JAAFIG01. The sequence goes on along the minus strand of JANNVX010000041.1, from coordinate 22,637 downwards.
GAAATTACTACGCCGAGGTGACATTTACCTTGTGAATTTTATGCCCGACGGACGTGAAGGCGAAGCCGCCCAGATTCATCCAGCCATCCTGGTCAGTAACAACCACGTCAATGCACAAGCTATATTGGTTCAAGTTATGCCGCTCTCGAGTAACTTAGAACGTATTTTTCGTACCGATGTGATATTGCCAAATCAGCGTACAGGACTAGATTTTGATAGTCGCGCCCAAGTTGAAATGACTCGAGCCGTCCATACGGTGAGGTTACTCAAACAACTCGGTTTTGTCCCCAATGACTTGATGCAAATTATAGATGACCGCATCCGAGACCATTTTGACGTATAATTCGGCATGAAATTACACCATGTTGCCCTTGGCATCCACAATGTCGAAGCTGGAATTATTTTGTACCAAACCCTTGGTTTTGTGCTGCGTGGACGCGGCAAGCACTACGCCAATCAAATGCCGACAGCATTTATTACCAATCCCGCCACGGGGGTTGACCTCGAGTTAATCGAAGTTTCTGGAATGCCAGCCCCGAGCTTACTACACATTGCTTTTGTGGTAGACGACATTAAAGCCACTTGTGCTAAGTTGCTGGGGGACGGCTATATTTACGAACGCGAACCTTTTTTTAATGAAAACAACCGTAATCACATGGCATTTTTGCGCCACCCAGATGGTGTAGTCGCACAGATTAACCAACCTGAAACCCTATGAAAACCGTTGCGATTGTTTGGTCTGGCGACCAAACTGCTCGCCAGAATTCGAGTCTCGAGCAGAGCCGTTACCATGCTGTGGCGATTGCTTTGAAAGCAGTTGGTTTATACACGATTGGTGTTGTGTATAACGATGAAGCTGCCCAAGAAGTCGAAGCTGAATTATTAACTGCGGATGCTGTTTTGGTCTGGGTTAATCCACTGCATCAGGATAGTAACCGACGGATTCTGGATGCTATGCTGCGCGAACTTGCCAATACTGGTGTGTACGTCAGCACCCACCCAGACATGATTCTAAAATTAGGCACAAAAGATGTTCTGTACCAAACCCAAAACATGAGTTGGGGCTGTGAAACACATCGGTACAATTCGATGCAGGAATTACAAATGCAATTACCACAGCACTTAAAAACAGGACCTCGAGTCTTAAAGCAGTACCGTGGTAACGACGGCATTGGTATTTGGAAAGTCCAAGCTCATCCGACCGATGCTGGCTTAGTCCGGGTGCGTCATGCACCTCGAGCCAATCTTGAGCAGGACATGACTTTTTCGGCTTTTTACGAGATTCTCGAGCCTTACTTTGCCAATAACGGACGCATCATAGGTCAGACTTATCAGCAGCGAATAACCGAAGGTATGATCCGTTGTTACCTTGTGCAGGACAAAGTGGTTGGTTTTGGACACCAAGAGATCAATGCGCTTTATCCTGTTCCTTTTGGCGAGGTGGCTCGAGTACCAACGCAACGCCTTTACTTTGATCAAAACCAAATTGAATTTCAGGTTATTCGGCAACCTATGGAAGCCGAGTGGTTGCCAGAACTTTGCAAAATACTGGGGATTCAAGCCGCCGATTTACCAATGATTTGGGATGCCGATTTTTTGTTTAGCGATGCTAATCAAGATTCTTTTGTGCTGTGCGAAATTAACGTCAGTTGCGTTTCACCCTTTCCAGATTCTGCCCTCGAGATACTGGCAAAAGCCGTGCAGGATAAACTAAGTAACCTCGAGTTTGGCTCGTAAGTTCTTTGCATTCTCGAGTTGTTTGTCTAGCTCGAGTTTTTTCTGCTCGAGTGCCAGTATTTGCGCCTCGTAGTCGGTTCGCAAATAATCGAGTTTCACCCCTCGAGCTTCGGATTCTTCTTTGCTGTACCTCTTAAATTCTACTTGTTGACCAGCCAAGGCTTGGGCTTGTGGATGGTCTTGGGGCAACATCTGAATCGTGGCATGTGGAATGGTTTCAGAGCCAATTTGCATTGGGGAATCTTGAATAAAAATCGTGCCTGTTTTTTTACGGCTTTTAATTTCATCTAAAGTTAAACCCAGACTTTGCCATTGTTGCAAACTCCGAAGCTCGAGCAGATGTGGTGGTAAGAATCTGAATTTGCTGTTTAATGAATACGGTTCGATTAAACCAACCTCAACCCAGTGACGAACAGCCTCGAGACTGACCCCAGCCAGTTGCGAAAATTCACCAATTCCCAGTCCATCGCCAGATTGTATAAAAATCTCGGCGGTGGCTAAATTATTGTCGCACAGCACTAAAATCACACCTTGGGTTTCTGGATTCTCGATCATGGTTTTGAATTGCAAAATAAAAGCCTCGAGTTCTGATTTGGTTTTACTGATTCCATTCATGGTTGCCTCCTTGTGGCTTTTTAAGAATGCAACGTCGGGTAGACCCGATGTCAAGTCTCGTATGTCAACCCGATGTCAAGTCTAACTCGAGACTCGAATTTGTCCCGAGTCCAATGTTCTTATTTTTTGCCACAAAAACCAAAATCAAACGAGCGTTCTGCGGGTTTTGAATTTGCAAAGTGTACAAATAATCAAATACATTTTACAAAATAGGCTTATTATTCTACAAAATGTATAAATAAAATTTAACACATGAAATCTTTTGAATTGACAATTTGCACAAACTGTGGCTAACATGACCCTCGTAAGGGTAGGTGCAGCACAATGAATCCAATTGAACGCTTAAAACAAGAAAAGCTCGGTCTCGAGTTGCTAAATGAATTCCCGCGTTTAGCAGCAACACCAGTGGCTGAATTATCTAAAGACGACCAACAACGCATCAAATGGATTGGATTTTGGTACAGAGAAACTGAGCCGCCTTCACTGATGCAGCGCATTCGTGTGGCTGGCGGGGTCGCCTCGAGTAGCCAATTGCGGGTTATGGCAAGAATTGCCCAAGATTTCGGACGGGATTTGGTGGATGTGACCACACGACAACAAGTACAACTGCGCTGGCTTGACACCAGTCATATCCCAGAAGTCTATGAGCGCTTACGGGCAGTGAATTTAACCAGTTTGCAAAACGGTATGGACAGCATCCGCAATGTTGTGACCTCGAGTGTGGCGCAACTTGATGCGGGCGAATTAATTGATGCGCTGCCAATTTGCCGTGAAATCTCGGATTGGATTACCAATTTGCACGAAGGCAACACTGAGACCGCCAATTTGCCACGCAAAATGAACATTCATATCACTGGGCATATTCACGACACAGGTGCAAGCACCAACGATATTGGCATGTATCCAGCCAGAAAAAACGGTGCGCTTGGTTTTAACGTCATGATTGGCGGCGCAGTTGGTGGTAAACACCCGATGTTGGCACGGGAACTGGATGTTTGGATAGAACCACATCAAGCCCTCGAAATCACACGCGGTATTGTCGAACTCTACCGAATTCATGGCTTACGCGAAGAACGCCATAAAGCCCGCTTAAAGTGGTTACTCGAACTCTGGGGCATCGAAAAATTCCGTGCTGAACTCGAGACCCACATAAGTCAGAAACTCGAGACAGCAGGCGAGGATTTACGGATTCATGGCACACCACGCTTACACCTTGGGGTCAATCGCCAAAAACAAGAGGGCTTACATTACATTGGGGTTCACGTCCCCGTCGGACGCACCACCGGCACAGCATTACTCGAGTTAGCCGACCTTGCCGAGCAATTTGGTACTGGCGAAGCCCGTTTTACCATTGAACAAAATTTAATCCTGCCAAATATTAAAACCCAAGACCTCGAGACGGTACTGGCACACCCGTTTTTTACGCGCCACACACCTTACCCAAATAAAATTGTCGAAGGCGTAGTCAGTTGTACTGGTGTGGAATTCTGCCCATTGGCGGTGATTGAAACCAAAACCCGTGCGCTTGAAGTCAGCCATATTCTCGAGACCGAGCTTTTACTGGCTTTGCCTTTGCTCGAGCCAATTCGGATTCATTGGAGTGGTTGTCAACACGCTTGTGCCAGTCATCACATTGGTGATTTTGGCTTGCAAGGCACAAAAGTCAAAAAAGATGGCGTGATGGTCGAAGCTGTGGATGTTTACGTTGGCGGAATGATTGGACGCAACGCCAAACTTGCCACAAAAATTCTCGAACGTGTACCGATTACCGAACTGCCCGAAAAATTAGTCGCATTGGCTCGAGAACACTTGCCGCATTTGATTGCCCCTGAACTTGAGGCAGCCGCCGATGATTAATTTTTTTTCTTTCTCGAGAGCGGAATATCAAATTTGTCAATCAACTGTAGGGGCGACCCTTGCAGTGAGGATTTTTGGCACAAAAGAGCAAAAACCTATTGCTCAAAATGTAATAGCCCATACCGCATCCCAACCCTCACCCGCCGCGCTTAGGCGCGACACCCTCATCCCGCCAAACAGCGCGGGAGAGGGTTGTTCAGTTTGTGTTGTCGTTTTAATTGGGGGACAACTAAAACAAAAAAACACTGCCAAAAAACCCCCTCTTTTTCGAGGGGGTCAGCGCTCCGCGCTGGGGGGAGTGCCTAAGAGCTTACTTCCTGTGCTGAGCCTCGAGAAAGTATCTATGAACACCCGTACAGTTGGTGCAGCATGAATCTCGAGACCCAAGTGACCCTGACCACTTGCCCGTATTGCGCGGTGCAGTGTACTTTTGAAATCGAGCATAAAGGCAACGAATTACTGGCACTTCGCAGCACCCCCGCTTGTCCAGTAGCCCACGGTAGTGTCTGTAAAAAAGGTTTGGTGGCACTCGACGAACCGCGCCACCACTATCGGCTTTTAAGCCCGCTTATCCGCGTTAATGGCGAACTTGTGCCAGCCTCTTGGGAAGACGCACTGGCTCGAGTGGCAAAAAACATCAAAAAAATCCAAGCCGAGCATGGCAACAATGCCTTTGCGGTCTTTGGTGGCGGTAGCCTGACCAACGAAAAAACCTATTTACTGGCTAAATTTGCCAGAGTTGCCTTAAAAACCGCCAACATTGATTACAACGGGCGCTACTGCATGAGCAGCGCTGGGGCTGCGATGAAAGCAGTCTACGGCATGGACAGGGGGCTGCCGTTTCCACTCGAGCAGGTGTCCGAGGCAAGCTGCATTGTGCTGTGGGGCAGTAACCTTGCCGAAACCCTGCCACCAGTCTCGCAATTTGTGGCTCGGGCGCGTAAAAATGGCGCTCCGATTATTGTGGTAGACCCAAGGGCTACGCCCAGCACCAAACTTGGGACACTGCATATTCCAGTTCAACCAAACGGCGATTTAGCGCTGGCATTGGGTTTACTCAATGCCTTAATTTCGCAAAACCTGATTAACCTTGATTTCCTCGAGTCTCGGGTCTCGGGTTGGGAAGCAGTGGCTCAGAGTGTTCGTTACTGTACCCCAACTTGGGCGGCGGCTCGCTGTGGTGTGGATGCCGTGGTTATCCGCGAAATGGCTCGGGTGATTGGCACAAGTGCCTTAAAAGGTAAGCTGCTGATTTTGTCGGGGCGTGGTCCAGAACAGTCTTCTCGAGGGGTCGAAACAATCAAAGCGCTAATCAACTTGGCACTGGCAACGGGTGGTTTTTATGCACCATTAACTGGTCAAGGCAATGGACAAGGCGGACGCGAACATGGGCAGAAAGCCGACCAATTACCGGGCTACCGGTTAATCGAAGACCCAGCATCTCGAGCCTTCATGTCGGATTTTTGGGGCATTGCAGAGACCGATTTACCCCGCAAAGGCTTAAGCGCTCAGGAATTACTTGGGGCGTGTGGCACAAGCATTCAGGGCTTATTGGTGATTGGCTCAAACCCAGTCGTCAGTGCTGCCAATAGCACGGCTGTTACACGTAACTTGGGTTCACTCGAGCATTTGGTGGTGATTGATTTTTTCTTGTCCGAAACCGCCCAACTTGCCGATGTGGTCTTGCCCGGCAGCATGTGGCTCGAGGAGGACGGCACAATGACCAACCTTGAGGGGCGGGTCTTGCGTCGTCGTCGCGTGACCGACTTGCCCGGAGATACAAAAGCCGATTGGGAAATTCTCTGTGCTGTGGCTGCAAGTTTGGGGCAAACAGATAAATTCGCCTTTAGCAGCCCTCGAGAAATTTTTACAGAACTGTCCGCTGCTACCAAAGGTTCAAGTGCCGATTACTCGGGTATAACCTACGAGAAACTCGAGCCAAACGGTATTTTTTATCCTTGCCCTGACCTTAGTCATGCAGGAACACCCGAACCATTCAAGACTCGCTTTGCCCACACCGATGGTTTAGCCCATCTCGAGCCAATTAGCTACCGTTTACCAACCGAAATTGCCAGTTTTGAACGCCCTGTCTATTTTACGACCGGACGCAATGCCCATCAGTACCAAAGTGGCACACAAACTCGGCGCAACCATAAACTGAATCAAAAAGCACCTCATGCGGTTCTCGAGATTCACCCGAACCTCGCTAAAAAACATGGGGTGCAAAAGGGCGAAAAAATACGGGTCAGTACCGAATCTGGCAGTGCTGATTTTGAAGTACAGATTCAAGATTCTATTCGTGAGGACACGGTTTTTACCACTTTTCATTACGCTGGGTTAGAAAACGCCAACCGCCTGACCAAAGCCACCTTAGACCCAACCAGTAAAATGCCAGACTTTAAGGTCACTCCAGCCAAACTCGAGCGAATCTCGGATAGCCTTGAAATTCCTGCGCTACACCCGATTTTTGCCCCGAATCAAATGCCTTTGGGGTATGGGGCGCTGCTGTCTGGGGCAACCACTCGAGAAGCTGGTCGCAACCGAGCTAAAAATAATACTTTTGTTTTTAAGCAAACCCAAGAGGCTCGAGTGATCACGGCTGCGACCATTGGCTTTACGCTGATGTTTGCGGTTTGGGTGATGTTTTCAATTGTTGGTCTGGCACTGCGTAAAGAACTGGGCTTAACCGATTCACAATTTGCACTTTTAACGGCTGTGCCAATCCTGACGGGTTCGCTGTTGCGTTTACCGGCGGGCATCATGGCAGAACGGTTTGGCGGACGCAATATGTTTGTTTTACTGATGCTATTTACAGCTTGTACGGCTTTTATTTTACCGACTTTAAGCACCTACTCGAGTATTTTAACGCTTGCTTTTTTTATTGGTTGTGCTGGTGTCAGTTTTGCGATAGGCAACGCTTGGATTGGAACTTGGGTGGCAAAAGAAAAAAGTGGTTTAGCCCTTGGTACATTTGGCGCGGGTAATGTTGGCGCGAGTATCACCAAGTTACTTGCCCCAACCATGATTGGCATTATTCCAGCCTCGAGCGGTTTGTTTTTTTACGGTTGGCGCTTTGTGCCGTTTAGTTTCGGGATTGCCTTGGTTTTGGCGGCGCTGTTTATTCGGCTTTACGCCCCAAAGGACAAAGCCACCACTACCCGTAAAACCATGCTCGAGTGGTTGCGTCCACTGACCAAAATTCAGGTTTGGCGTTTTGGTTTGTACTATGTGATTTTCTTTGGAGCATATGTCGCCCTTGCGCTGTGGCTGCCTAAATACTACGAAGATGTCTACAATCTGCCACTCAGTACCGCAGGTTTATTAACGGCGCTGTTTATCTTTCCAGCCAGTTTGTTGCGCCCACTGGGTGGCTATTTATCCGATAAATTTGGCGCTCGTCCGATTACCTTGGCTTCGTTTATGGTGATGATGATTGCTGTGGCTGCTCTTTCGCTGCCAGCCAGTATCATTACCTTACCGATTTTTACAAGCCTGACTGTGCTGGTTGGTATTGGCATGGGGGTTGGTAAAGCCAGTAATTACAAATTAGTAACCCATTGGTACGCCAAGGATATAGGCGTGGTCGGTGGTTTGGTCGGGCTGCTTGGCGGACTTGGCGGATTTGCCTTGCCTTTATTGTTCGCTGCCCTTGGCAAAAGCTATCCGCAAATTATTTTTATTGTTTTAACGGTGCTGACCCTGCTGAGTTTCGCTGTTTTTTACGTGGCGGTGCTGCGTCTCGAGATTGAACGCCTAAAAACCGAACTCGAGTTGGTTCGTACCAGTGGTGAACACACTCTGCAAATCCCAAGCCGTACCCCCAGCCCAACCGTTGCAGCCGACTAGCCCCTGTCAACAAGCAGCCGACTAGCCCCTGTCAACAAAAGGAGTGTTTATGTCCAATATCAAAACCCAAGACCTCGAGATGGTGCCGGCACAGCCATTTTTTACGCGCCACACACCCTACCCAAATAAAATTGTCGAAGGCGTGGTCAGTTGCACTGGTGTGGAATTCTGCCCACTGGCAGTCACCGAAAATCATTTCGCGAAGCGCGAAGATACTTAAGTTGCTTGGACTTGCCAATAAGTAATATGATGTAACCCACAGGAAAACCATGCTGACCTTTTTATTGAAACGCTGTTTAGGTATTTTGCCGACGTTATTAGTGGTGTCTTTTATTTCTTTTTGGGTGATTCAGTTGCAACCCACCAGTTTTATAGACACCTACCTCGAGGATCCGCGTTTTTCGCCAGAAACGGTCGAGCGCCTAAAAATTCAGTATGGTTTGGATCAGCCCGTGATGGTGCAGTATTTTAACTGGCTTTGGGGAATCATTACCCGTTTTGATTTGGGCTATTCATTTGTCAACAATCGCCCAGTAACCAGTTTAATCGGTGAATACCTGTGGTGGACCATCGAAGTGGCGGGTTTATCGCTGATTTTTAGTTGGTTGATTGCTATTCCGTTAGGGATTTTTACCGCCGTGCGTAAAAACGGTTTGGTGGACAGTGTGGCTAGTTTCTTTGGCTATATTGGTTTAGCTGTGCCAGATTTTTTACTGGGCTTACTGTTATTTAGCCTGATTCTGGGGTTTGGTGGCACGAACGTCGGCGGTTTATTCAGCAACGAATTTATTGATGCGCCGTGGTCATGGGCAAAATTCTGGGATCATCTGAACCATCTCTGGCCCGCCATTTTGGTCTTTGGTTTGAATCACATTGCTAGTCTGCAACGCCAAATGCGAGCCAGTTTACTCGATGTCCTGAACCAAGATTATGTGCGAACTGCCCGCAGCAAGGGATTAGCCGAACGGATTGTGACCTACCGTCATGCGGTGCGAAACGCCCTTAACCCACTGGTCTCGAGCGCTGGTTTTAGTTTGTCCGAATTGGTCAGTGGCACGTTAATCGGGGCGGTGGTGATGAATTTACCGACTTTAGGACCTTTTATGTACAGCAGTTTACTCGCCAAAGACCAATATGTGGTGATGAGTATTTTGTTGTTATCGGCATTTATGTTGATGATTGGGAATTTACTGGCTGATATTGGTTTGGCTGCGGTTGACCCGAGGATTCGTTATGACTAAGGCAAAGGGCAACAAGGCAAAGGCGAAGGGGAACAGCTTTTTTGTTCTTCTCGAGGTACATGTATGAGCGTTGCAGTCTCGAGTGGGGCAGCCCCAGAAGAAAAAGTTTCGTTTAGTCTTTGGCAACTGGCTTTGCGGCGCTTTAAGAAGAACCGTCTTGGTGTGGTTGGGTTTTGGATTCTGGCGGTAATGTACTTTATTGCCTTATTGGCTGGTTTTTTTGCACCTTATGCCATCGAAACCCAGCACTACGAATCTCCTTTGCAACCGCCACAGCCTGTGCATATTGTTCATGAAGGTGGTTTGCGGCTTCCTTTTACTTATCCAATGAAAGTGACCAGGGACCCTGTGACTTTTGAAAAGAACTATTCTGAGGATAAAACCAATCCCCAAGCGATTAAATTACTAGCAAGGGGCGAAGAGTACAATTTACTTGGCTTCAAAACCAATCTGCATTTATTTGGCATTGAAAATGGCAACTATTTCCCGCTTGGCACGGATAAACTTGGGCGTTGCTTATTCTCGAGAATGGTGGTTGGTTCGCAAGTTTCTTTAACTGTCGGGATTATTGGCATTCTGATTTCGTTTAGCATTGGCATTCTCATGGGCGGCATTAGCGGCTATTACGGCGGTTGGATTGACATGCTGATTCAGCGTATCACCGAAGTGCTGATGAGCTTTCCACGCTTACCGATTTTACTGGCGCTCTCGTATGTCATTCCCGCCAATTGGCCCAGCACCTATGTCTATCTTGGGATTGTGGCGGTGCTTGCCTTTATTGGGTGGGCTGGACTGGCAAGGGTGGTGCGTGGTTTGGTCTTAAGTGCCAAGAGTGTAGATTATACCCAAGCTGCCAAAGCCCTTGGTGCTTCGGATTTACGGATTATTCTGCGCCATATTGTGCCGAACCTGACCAGTTATTTAATTGTGACTGCCAGTCTTGCCATTCCGGGCTATATCCTTGGCGAAAGCGCCCTAAGTTTTCTTGGCTTGGGAGTCAAAGAACCAATGACCAGTTGGGGAATTCTGCTTGCTGAAGTGCGCGAGGGTGGATTTGGTGTACTGACCCGCACCCCATGGTTATTGATTCCGGGCGGAATGATTATTTTGTCGGTATTGGCATTTAATTTCTTTGGCGATGCCCTGCGTGACGCAGCCGACACACAGACACGGAATTAGGCAAAAGATTAAGCACTCGTAGATTATTTTTGAAAAACACTTGCTCCCTGCTCGAGTAAATGCGTGTTCTCTTTGTCCTGTAAAATCCAAGTTAAAAAACGAAATTAGAAAACCTTATGAACTGCGTGCAGCACAAATCGTGAAAAAGTCGGACAGGCTCGAGCAATTTGCCTAAAATTTGCTACTTCTTTAATGACTTTTTCTGCATGAACCCGATCATTGTACTCAACACCGCCTAACTGCTTAAAAAATCTTGTTAATCTTTTCTTCGGATTATCTATTTCTTCTGGATTTTTTGTTGCAGGAACTCTCACTTGGTAGCTATCTCTCGAGAGAATTGTAGCAACCGCCTGATGATCTGCCAATAACCAAGCCTCGAGTTCTTCTTCGATACAAACCAAAAAAACCTTTCGTCTATCGGCAGTACCGACTTGGGGTGATTCAAAATCTTTTGGTGCAACACCAGCCGCTACCAAAGCAGCAAAAATCTGCTCACGATCTGTTTTACGACATGGTTTTTGACCATCTTCACGCCAAGCAGGAAATAAATCCCAGACAATCAAAACACGTTCACAACCCTCTGCCAATAAACGCACGGTACTTTCACCACAACCAGCAATCAGTTTTTTCTTATTATCCAGAGTGATGGGTTCGATAACTGTACTCACATCTAATCTGGTGACAATGTGCTTAAAAACCTTTAAGTCTGCTCCGAGCGGACCACATTCAACAATTAAACCCAGTTTTCGTTTAATTGGTTGCGTCATGAATTTACTCCCCGCAAACGACCCATTGTGTACAACTGCCCCGGACTGAACTTCTCGAGCCAAGCCGCCAACGAATCTTGGTTAGCAGGACGGGTAAATACTGGTTGACCATTGACCCTTTCAACCACAACAATTTGCGATAACGATAATAAATCTAATAAATACGGCGAATGGGTTGTAATTACCACTTGGGTTTTCTCGAGTTCCACTGCCCGACGAATTTCCTCAACAATTAAATTTAGAGTACGAGGATCAAGTCCATTCTCGAGTTCTTCAATAAAAATAATTGGTGGTGGGGTCGGATGCCGCAACAACGCAATAATAGCCAAAACACGAATTGTACCTGTCGAAAGCATCCAACCAGGAATCTTAAAATTCCCTTCAGTCATCTCGAGGTAGACTGTGCGTTGTAATTCCTGAGCCACCTGAGTTTGTAAATCCCGAGCAAAAGGTACTACCTCTTTGAAAACCTCAACAATCCCCTCGTAAGCAATGGGGTCTTTACTCAGAATATCACGTAGATAATCAGCGATATTCGAGCCATCTCGAGCCAATTTTACTGCACCCGAAGTGCGTTTTTGAGGTATTGGCACACCCATAATTTCTGGCGCAAGCAACACAAACTGCCACCGCTCGAGAAAATTACCAAGACCTCGAGAAATAGCGGATTCACCATCAGAAAGTTTATATTCTAAAAAAACCCGAGGACCAAATTCATCTTCATCCAACAGTTCGGTATCTCCAAAAACATTTCTTTGTACTGTTAAATTGGTATGTTCAATTTTTTCGGTACTGATAACTAAACTCGTGGTATTTTGAGTCAATACCAAACTAATTTCTGAAAATACCCGATATTTTGCAGCACTCCAATCTCCTTGAAGATCAAAAGTAATAGCATTTTCGTACAACTTGCGGGTGGCTTCGCTATTAGAAGCATCCAAATACGTTTTTGCATTGGCTCGAGCCGTCTGATTCCATACAAACTCAAAACCACGCCAACGATTCATCGCAGCATCCAAACCATGTTCGCTCATGATTTGCAGGGTCTCGAGCGCTTCAAACAAACTACTTTTACCCGAACCATTATCCCCAATAAAAACAGTTAAAGGCGTAAATTTCACGGTTTTAGAATTACGAATAGCCTTGAAATTATTAACCCGAACACTGCTTAAAGCAAGTTTTATTTTCTTTTTGCTCATCCCATAACTCCCTCGAGCAACACAGCCCGAATACGCTCTGATACACCCACAAAATTATTCTGCACATCCAAATTAGAAAACCGTACCACCCGCAACCCAAGCCCCCCGAGAAACGCCGTGCGCTCCAAATCATACGCCATGCCTTCTGGGGTGTAGTGCTGCGAACCATCCACTTCAATCACCACTTTGCACACCGCACAGTAAAAATCCACGATATACCAACCAAAAGGACGTTGCCGCCGAACTCGAGGAACAAAATCACGCAGCAACTCAAACCACAACTTAGCCTCATGTTTCGTCATCTCACGGCGCATTTTTTGCGCTCGAGGGATAAGGGCTTTGGTGTAGGTTTTCATCAAGCGATTGTACTGCAAAAGCAAAGCATCCACGTAGAAACACGTGGGAATGGAAAAACAACCCCTCCGCCTCGTCGCTTCGCTCCTCAGAACCATTAGCACGCAGTGCTAATCGTCCTGCTTCGCGGGGAGGACTAACAGCACAAGGCTTGGGCTTTTGGCTCTGGCTTTAGAAAAATCCTCCCTGTGAAACAGGGGAGGTGGCTCGAGCTTGCGAGAGTCGGTGGGGTTGTTTCGAGCGAAGCGAGCTACCCCCACCGACTACTTAATCAGCCCATTACTCACATCCCGATAAGCATTCCGAGCCGCGACTCGAGTCGGTTCTGGCACAAGCGGAAAAGTCTGCAAAATATGGGCAAATTCGCTTTCGCTTAACCCGTATAAATGCGCCACCAGCCCATCCAATTCTGCCCGTAACTTGGCGCGTTCGGCGGGAATACTTGCCCCATTCGCACTACTGCCGATGCCAGCGCTTTTGGCGAGTTCATCGAATTCCGAGGTGGTGCAAATAAGTTTGGCGGCTCGAGTGACAATGGGCTTGAAGCGTGGGTCTCGAGATGTCAGACGCGGCATTGGAAGTTGATAAAGAAAGAAAAAAGTGAGATTTGAGGTGACTCGTTGGCGAAGTGACCAATCAATGATGTAGCTATTCATGACGGCTGATATAAAAAGTTCCGCTTCAAAATCTGGCGACTTATCTGCAAGTAATATGTGAGCAGTAGGGAGCTTATGATTACAAAAAATATTTCGTGGTAAAACAGTCATAATCATGGTTCGTTCATTTGTACTTGAAGCAATATCTCTAAACCCCAGACGATACTGTTGATACTCGAGAATTTGCCCAATATCTTTATTGCGTGTCCCAATTAAATTTGCACGAGCTTCTTTTTCTTCAATCCAGTATTTTGGTTCTCCCCAAGTATGGGTGAATTGGTGCATCATTTTACCTTCGTACAATGGCAATCTGCCTTTGCCACTCGAGGTTTTGAACAGGTGACTGTCGTTGGTCATATCAAATTCTCGAGTAAGTTTTAAGTTCCAAGTATTCTCGAGTTGTTTACCCAACAACGGATACATCAGCATTTTTTCAGCAATTACTTTGTCTAGGTCGCTCTTAAATTCCATGATGCTCATTGAATCTGGGCTTAGGCGTTTGACCAGTTCTACAGGAATTTTGATGTGATGCACAGATTCGTTCAAGTACACATCAAGTTCTTTTGGGCTAACTGCTTCTCGAGGATTAATTCTAAAAAAAGCATCAAATTCTTTAGTTAAACTCCCTTTACTAAATGTCAGAATACAAATCTTAAAAGCATGATGTACTTCTTCAAAAATGTAGCGCTCGTTTGACATTCCAAAAAGTGCATTGATAGTTGAGTTATCAAAGAGCATTTCGCGCAAGCCTTTTGCGCCTAGGTCAGTGTAAATTCCGCTTGGGATAACAATGCCGCATTGTCCGCCTGAACGCAGTAAATTATGGCATTGCTCAAGGAATAATTTGTACAAGTTTATGTCTGTACCCGTTTTCTTGCCATTGACTATGCTGCTTTGATTGGCAAATTGCTGAGTTGACCTAAAATATGCACTTTGGTACGGGAATCTGGATAAGTAATCTAAATAGGCTTGGCGGATGCTAGGGTCTTGCAGTAAATCGTTTTTTCTTATTTCGAGTTCTTTAATACTCATTTTGTTGATTGAAATTTCGTTATCGTATTCTTTTAAGAATTCTTTGTCATTCGGCTTCAGAATATCCCATGGTGGATTGGCAATAATCGCGTCAAAACCACCTTGTTCCATGACTTCAGAAAATTCAAAACCCCAATGGAACGGCTCGAGACTTAGAATATCGCTTAACTCGAGATGGCGTTTTTTGGTTTTGCCTTCTTTGTTTTTGGTGGTGTCCCAAGTAGCGGCTTCAAATTGTATTTTTAAGCGTCCAAAATCCTCGAGTAGCATTGGGTTAAGCACTTTTAGGGCTTCGGTTCGTCCGTTTTGAAGGTTGTCACGTAATCCTTGTAAATTGGCAATTCCCAATTCGGCACTATGGCGGTAACTGTTAAGGTCAATTAAACGCTTTTTGATAATGTCCGGGTACGACGCGCCGTGAAGCTCGAGCAGAGGCTTATTATTTTCGTACTCATTTTCGTCTATGTGCATTAAACCAATTAAGCTATTGCCACTTAGGATATTAAAATCTATGTTTGGTAGCGGCTCGAGGTCTTCTACACTTTTGGCACTCGAGACCATCGCTAGGAATAAGCGCAAACGGGCAATGTCGGTGGCTTCAGGCATTAAATCAACACCAAATAGGTTATCGGTCACAATGCGGCGTTTGACCACATAGTTCATGGTGCTGCGGCTGCCTTGTTGTTTTTTCTTCCAAGTGTTTAAGTAGGGGTCATTCAGAATATCTATCCGCCCTAGAATTGCACCGTAAATATCGGTCAGGGTTTTTAAGGCAGCAATCAAAAATGCACCTGAACCACAAGCTGGGTCAAGCAGTTTTAATTTGGGCAGCACTTGCTCGAGTAATTCTGTGCAGAGTTTGGCATCCAGTTTTAAGAGCATTTCGGGCAGGTCGGTAAATTTCTTTTGGGGTAATCCAGCCACACCACGCCCGTCATTAACTTTCTCGAGAATAAGCTGGTGAATCGTTTGTTTGCACAGGTATTCAGTAATTTCTGGGCGGGTGTAATACGCGCCAAAAGCCTTGTTATTGATATACTTTTCAAAAATATAACCAAGTACATCTGGGTTTATTTCGTTGTCGTTGCCTTCTGGGGTATCGTCTAAATTCCAAGAGTAATCGCTAAACAGCTTGAATAAATTCTTAAAGGCTTGGTTTTCTATTTGGATGTTCTGATTCTCGAGTTCGATTCGGTGCGCTAAAAAAAGTCCTCCGTTTAAGTATTTTATCTGTCCAATTTTCTTTTGGACTGCCGCCGAACGTTCTTCGGTGGTTTTGGCAAACCCTTCAAAAAACAAGTCTTTTAGAAAATCTTGGTAGAAATTTTTGGTTGCCTCGAGTTGCTGAGTATTTTCGGTTGCCTCGAGTTTCTGGTTTAAGTAGTCGCGGTTGCCGTTGTCGCCACTTTTGGTGTCTAAAAAGCCTTTTTTCTGCAAAAAATAAATAAACATCAGGCGGTGCAGCAACACACTGGCATAATGGGCTTTGTCTTTTTCGTTTGCTATGCCAGAAATAAAATCTCTAAACTCGAGCCGCACCAAGTCAAATTCTTTGTAGAATTTCTTGGTTACTTTTTCAACATCCAGCGCATTGCCTAGGCGCTTGACCGCTTCGGTGACTGGCAAATTGCCGCGTTCGTCGAGGTCGGAAATATCCACAAACATACCAATGATTTTGGATATAAATAAGTCGCCTGTTTGACCTTTTACAAATAAGTGGTCGCGCTCTATTTCTTTTTTGCCATCGCGTTTGACCCAGTACCAAAGGCTTTGCGTAGGTGCATCTATTTTATCGGTAAAAATAATCAGGTGTTCAAATGCCAGTTTACTGATTTCCTTGTGGATTCTTTTGCGTGTTTCACGGTTACTAAGCGCATTGGTGTTCTCGATTTCAAAGACTTGAACTCCGCCTAGGATGGCAATGCTTTTGTAGCGGCTGGTGGTGTCAGCTATTTTTATGCTATTTAAGTTGTTGTTGCGTGGGTTTTCCCAGCCAAGTAGATTGAATACCGCCTTGAAATCAAAGTCTTGTAGGTGTTGGCGTAGTTTTTTAATACTTAGACTCATACTAATCCTAGTGAACAAATGATTTCTGGGGCTTTACCTTCGGTGTCTTCTTGGATGTTACACAATCTATGATCTTCGCGTAGGGCAAACACAAGGTTACAGAGGTCTTGGTCGGAAATTCCTGCTTTTAATTGCCGGTTTAAGCTGTCTCGAGCCGTTTCAAAAAGCGGGTAACGGTAGATTTCATCTATGGCGGCGTGGAGGGCTTGATTGTCAAATAAACTATTTTTGATTCGTTCAGCATGGGCTTTTAAGCGCTCGTAGGTTCTAAATCTTGCGCCGCTTGGTTTGCCGAGTTGTCCACCAACTGTTTTTTCGTCCTCGGTAATCAGGTCTATGCCACGTTCTACAAGCTGATGATGATTGATGGCTCGAGGTTGACTGATGGTGTTTGGGGTGCAAGCGGCTGTCTCGAGGATTTCGAGTTGGGACTGACTGACGCTTTGTCCATTTTCGTCAATCCAAACAAGGGCATCGTTGCCTTGGGCGGTACGGGCGTACATCAGTGCGCCGCGATTCGGGCTTTGTGCGCCGCGTGCTGGGCTTTGTGTGCCGCGTGTTGGGTTGGTGATTGTTTTAGCTGAATAAACCACATTGGGCATTTCGATAATGGTTTTTTCTAAACTAGGATTGTGGCTTACTGCATTTTTCCAGATTTGATAGGCATAACTGGCTAAATCCACTTCGGTGTCGTTTTCGCCGTCCAGTAAGCCACTTTTTTCGTTGTATAAGTCCAGTACCACTTGCTCATGGTCGTCTTCAAAAAAGCGTTCGTCTGTGCCGACCACTTCAGCATTTTGTTGCAAGCGGTTTTTGACGCGGTTACGCAGCCCAATAATGCGTTCCACCCCTTCGGCGGGTAGGAAACTGTAACAAAGAATCTCTTCGGCTTGTTGTCCGATTCGGTCTACACGCCCCGCCCGTTGAATCAAGCGAATAATTGCCCAAGGTAAATCAAAATTCACCACAATATGGGCATCTTGAAGGTTTTGTCCTTCGGATAGCACATCGGTAGAAATTAAAACCTGCAGTTCGCTATTCACTTTTTTATCGTTGCTGTGCGGTGAAAAACGCCATGCCAATTCTGTCGGGTCATGACTCGAGCCAACCACACCTGCCAATTCCCCTATTCCCCTGGATTTCAGTTCGCGTTCTAAGTAATGCACAGTATCGGCGAATTGAGTAAAGACCAGTATTTTTTCTTCGGGGTGTATTTTGCTAATCAACCGATGTAATTCACCAAGTTTAGTATCCAAATCTGGATTCCAGCCTCCACAGTTTTTGAGTACAGCTTGAATCGCCGTGGCATCTTCTTCAAGATGGGTTTTTAATTCATCCGTGAATAACTGGCTTCGCAGCCACTTAAAACGCTTTTTGTATCGCCCTTGGTACTGTTCATAAATGGCTTTGGCTCGAGCTTTCATTTCACTTTCGGTCTGACTTAGGTTGTCTTGGTCGGTGCTGTCCTGCTCGAGTTCTTCAAGGTCGTCTTGGTTATCGGTCAGTTCATTCTCGAGTAAGGTTTGGCGTTCGTCATCTAGGTCTTCGTCGGAAAAATTGGCATCAAGTAAATCGGCGGTCTGTGTTCCAATCGGCAGGGGCAACCCATTCTCGAGGGCATAAATAAAAATATAGTTGCGTAAAACATGGCGTTCTAAACTCTGAATAAAGGTCGTACCTCCGCTCTCGAGCCGCTTAAAAAGATTGGTGCGACAAAACCCAATTAAACGCTGTCCTGCTCTGCCTAGGTTTTTGATTTGTTGTTGTTCGCTCACCGTTGGCATTTGTGTCATTTGGGCAGCAATATAATTACCTAAGCCGTAACGTGGCAAAATTAAGTCCTCTATGGCTTGAACCACATCGTTGGCGTAAAGCCGTGCATATGGGTCTTTGGGGTTGTTATCATCTATCGCAAAACGCACAGTTTTTGGCACTCGAGTTGGAAAGTACGAACGTGAACCGTCCGGGTAGGTCAGGTAGGCTCGTCCAGTCTTGTCTTTTTGGGCATAGTTGTTTTGAATAAAACTTCTGGTACGCCGAACCATAAAAAGCCGCATCAAGTCACGCCAATCATCGGCATAAAAACTATGTTCAAAGGCTTTCAAGGTTCTTGGAGCGGCTTGGAGGCGTAAGAATTGTAATTCGCCAAGATTGCGAATCAGGGCTTCTGGACGAATCCCAAGGTCAGTATCTTCGCCTAAGAACAGCGCCAATTGGCTCGAGAGGTCAAGGTAGGTTTTATTGTAAGGCGTGGCTGATAGTAGAATACACTTGGAATCATTTTTATCAATATATTCTTGCAGCACACGGTATTTGCGCCCTTCTCGGTTGCGAAAATTATGGCTTTCATCTATTACAATCACACGGTAACGGCGTAATTCGGGCAACTCTTGCAGAATTTTACTGGTTGGAATGACCCTAGCCCGCATTCCGTAGCGTTCCACATAATCGCGCCACATTTTTTCTAGGTTTTTTGGGCAGAGAATCAGGGTTTCTGTGCCGTGGTCATCCTCGAAAATCTTGGCTAGGGTTGTTGCCATCAAGGTTTTGCCCAATCCCACGACATCACCAAGTACCACCCCGCCGCGTTTATTGAGGTGATGCGCGGCAATGCTGACCGCCGCACTTTGATAACTAAATAATTGTTTACGCAAGGTTTTGGGTACATTAAATTCGGTCAGTCCAGCCCGTGCTTCGCGGCTTAATTCATAAGCCATTTTAATATAGATTTGGTACGGCGTGACCCTTTGTCCAGCCCAAGAAGAATCAATAATTTCAATCAGTTCTTTGGAAATATCAATACTCCAACGGTCTTCCCATCTATTCTCAAACCAATCCGATAATTTTTTAGCCGCATCGCGCTCGAGAACATCTACGTTTAATTCGCCTTGATAACTTAAACCTGCTACGGTTAAGTTACTCGAGCCTAAGTACGGAATAATCGGAGTGAACTGGTCATGACGGTGCAGCAAGTACAATTTGGCATGAAGCCCTTTACGAACCGATAGTTTTACCACCACTTTGCCCGTTTTCAGTTGCTGACTAAGTTGTTTCAAAGCGCGTTCATCATCATTGGTTGGTACACCGTAAGTTAATTGTTCCTTAAAGTGTTTTGCCATGTCCCGCAGTAAGCGCCTGGCTGTGGCATTATCAAGGTCATCTGGTAGTTGTCGGTAAAAATCACGCAGTTCCTTTTGCGGTAAGGTTTGCATCCCTACTAACAACCGCACTCGAGAATCTTCTGTGCCTTCCCAGTGGTCTATTTTATCAGCAAGTAATTTCCAACCACGCAAATTGAAGTAACCGACACAAAAATCAGCACGGTAAGCCTGTTCTAAAGCTGTGATGAGGCTAGGGGACAGATGTTCAGAGATATTATCAAAGATGCTAGGCATATGGTTTTCTCAAAGTTTCTCAATTCTACCAAATGCTCGTTGCATAATCGTTACCGTTCTGCGCCCGGCTCGAGCATCCCCGTTTTACAATCCATCACAAATTGATGGGTGATGCTGAAGGTATTGTTGCCGTAACCAATTTTCATGGCTTTGCGGGGGCTACCAACCGCACATCGGCTGCGAATTAGACCATTTTGGGCGGTGATTCGTTCTTCAGTGTTGCCGATTTTTTCAAATAAAATTACACCTTTGGTGGCATTCGGGAAACGCAACTCGAGGGTAAAGGTATCTTCGCGTTTTGCCTCGAGCTTAGCTGTAACGGTGTAGGGTGCGCCGCGCTGGACTTGCGGCGTGATTGTGCCAGCAAATGAAGCAGGGGCAGTAATTGTGGCTTGGGTTAAAAACGAACCATTTGTACCAGCCTTGCGCCACCCGAGTTGAAAAACTTGTCCAGCTTTATATTCAAGGTTTCTCGAGAACTTACCAGCCGCATCGGTTTTAACAATTCCAAGGTATTCCTGCCCAGAAAACAGTGCCAGTTCTAAACCAAGGTCAGCTTTGCCCTCGAGTTTGACTTGGCGCATCTCGAGAATCGCTCGGGTTGTATCAGCCGTTACGTCCAGTTCACGACGCACAAAATTCTGTACCCCGTAAATTCTTCCGTCCGAATGGCGGTACACCCCAACCCCAATATGGGTATAATTCTTATCAAGAATACTGGCACGATGCGGTGGGCTGTTCATCCATTGCTCCATTAACTTCTCGCCAGTCTCATCTGGACTGACTTCGTTAAAAGCAATGTTTTCGCCTGCTCCAAAATCCAGTGCGCCGGCTTTATGTACCCGCTTAGATGGAGTTTCAAAACCCGGTTTGTCCGACTCATGGGCAAAAAAATCTCTGGTCGCCATGTCTTGTGCGTGCAAACGAGCCGCCGCCCGAAGACGAACATCGGGTTTTAAGGCGGGTAAGCCTATGGTTGCCCGTTCACGATTTGTACCCTCGAGAATAATTTGTTCAGCGCCTTCAAGACCAATGGTATTTGGTACAGGTGGCAGAGGGTCAAAAGCCAAAGCAGCGCTTGCTATGCCGATTAGCAACACAAAAATTCTTTTCATGGGCTTTAGTCTACCGCAAATTTTGATTTCTCGAGATTCTGCTTTCTCGAGCTTTAGGCATTTTAGAGCCTCCGAAAGAATGCCGTATCATGGTTGAAACAGGACAGACACAGGGGTGTCTTGACCATATACGCGCACCTTCTTGCTCATAAAACAGCACCTAGCGGGCTATTCGCGCTGACGGGCATGGTCGCCTGTCCCTACAAAATGGCACAAAAAATGTGTTTCGTAGGGGCGAACCCCCGTGTTCGCCCTGTTTTTCCGTTCACGTATTTCGATAAAAATCCTAAATTCATGACTTTTCGGAGGCTCTAAGGCATTTGAAAATACCTGACAAATTCATCTCGAGCCGCTACAATGCTTAAGTTGTCAGGAGTTCTATGAGTAAAGGTCGTGTGTTAGCCGCCATGTCTGGTGGTGTGGATTCAAGTGTGACCGCCGCGTTACTGCGTGATGATGGTTATGAAGTGATTGGTGCAATGATGCGTTTTTGGCCCGACCAAAAGCGTGTTTCTACCTTTGATTCGTGTTGTTCACCCGATGCGGCGTATGAAGCGCGGCGGGTCGCTGATCATCTTGGTTTGCCATTTTATTTACTCGATTACCGCGAGGTCTTTGAAGAAAACATTATCGCGCCTTTTGTCCAAGAATACCGCGAAGGTCGCACCCCTAACCCCTGTGTGCTTTGTAACAGCAAAGTCAAATTTGATCATTTGGTCAAAAAAGCCCAGATGCTCGGGTGTGATTTTGTAGCAACTGGGCATTTTGTACAACGCCGAGACAATGGCATTCAACCAGAATTCCACCGAGGCAACGACCCACGTAAAGACCAGACCTATTTTCTGTGGGGTACACCAAGAGGGGCGCTCGAGAAGGTGCTTTTTCCAGTCGGGCATCTCGAGAAACCTGCCGTGCGTGAACTGGCTCGAGGCTACGGATTAATCACGGCTGAAAAAGCCGAAAGCCAAGACATTTGCTTTGTGCCGAACACAATTAGGGACTACATTTCGGAGCGCATCACGCCAAAAACAGGTGAAATTATAGACATGAGCGGCAAAGTGGTTGGTGAACACGAAGGCACGCAGTTTTACACCATCGGGCAGAAAAAAGGCATGACCTTATTTCAGAGTCATCTCGAGCAGTTTATTGTGCGAATAGATGCCACCAAGAACCAAATTGTTGTCGGCAGCAAAGCCGATTGTAGCAGCCAGACCCTGATTGCAAGAGGTGTGAATTACTTGGTTGACTTGGATCAATTGCCCACAAACCTTGAAGCCCAAGTGCGCTACCGAACTGCACCCGTGCCAGCCAAATTAACTCGAGCCGACGAAAAAAGTTTTAGCCTAGAATTTCTCGAACCTCAATTTGCCGTCACGCCCGGGCAGAGCGTGGTGCTGTACAGTGGAACACGCTTACTTGGTGGTGGGTTTATCACTTAAGGATTTGTCCGTAAATAACTTCCCGATTTACACCTCAAGTCGGTTTAGCCACATAATTCCATTGCGGCATGACCTTATCAAACACAATACGCATCGAATCCTTGAAGTCATCTGCGACTTTTCGTTTAGTGGCATAAA
>JANNVX010000040.1:0-5424 GCA_031414595.1 Deinococcales bacterium | reverse complement strand
TTATGCCACTAAACGAAAAGTCGCAGATGACTTCAAGGATTCGATGCGTATTGTGTTTGATAAGGTCATGCCGCAATGGAATTATGTGGCTAAACCGACTTGAGGTGTAAATCGGGAAGTTATTTACGGACAAATCCTAAGTAAGCCTTGGCGTACTCGAGCCGAAAACCAATGTTGTTGGGGGCTAATTGCAGGGCTTGTTTGAAAAGCGGTTCGATTTGTCTGGCATCAGCCCCCATAGACAAAGCAGCCAAAGACCCTCTGGCGGTAATTTCAGTGTGCCAAACGGCTAAGCCGACCATTGCCCCTGCATGATTGGGTTGCAATTCTAGGGTTTGGTCAAATAATTGTTTGATTTTTGAACCCGTTCCTTGGATTAAGGCAGCCCCAATTCCACGCAGCACACCAAGTTGCCCAATGGCTCGAGCCAATTCAAAGTAACCATCGGCAAGGTTGTCATCTTGGGCAATGGCTTTTTTGGCAAGATTTTCGGCTTGGATATATAATTTCTCGCGTTGCGTTTCTGGCTGGGTTAAGGCGTAAACACTGTAAGCTCGAGCAGCACTGGCACTGTTTTTAGCGGTGTTCAAATCGGCAAACATTTTGGCTGCCGCTAGAAATTGTCCTTGGCTGTATAAGATTGTAGCTTCTTGTGTCGAATCTGCCAGTGCCACACAGCAAAAAATCAGGATACAGACAAGGTTTTTCATCATGTTGCCCCAAGTCGAAGTTGCAGGTTACGAATTTCATAACCTTCTAGGGTTGGATTAAAGGTAATTTTGGGAGTGCTGACCAATTGAATCGGCAACGCCAATAAACGCAATAAAAAAACATCGGTTTCAGCAAATGCCAAAAACGAGCCGGGACAACGATGATGCCCGTCGCCAAAACTCAGCACAGGTTCTTGGACACTTTTTGGTAAAGGACGAACTGGGCAAAGGTCGTTGGGGTTTTCGCCAACAATTGCGGGGTCGGCATTGGCAGCATAGACATGTAAATGCAGCAATGACCCGGCTGGAAGCAGTTGCTCACCAAGCTGCATCGGGGCAGTGGTTCGGCGTTTTAATGTGCCAATCACAGGTTCTAAACGCAGGATTTCACCAAGGATGGCATGGCGTTCGGGTTCAGAAGCCACCAAATATCGGGCGCGTAATTGCGGGCGCTCGAGCAGATGCCAAACACACACACTGATAAATTCTCGAGTCGTGAGCATCCCCGCCGCACCATAAGTCACGCATTCACCAAGTACCTCAAAGGGTTTATAGCCCAAACCAAGGATATGACTGACGACATCATCTTGCGGTTGTTTGCGCCGAGCCTGCATCGCGGGTCGAACATCCAAATGAAAAAATGCCATGATATGGAAAGCCGACATCAGACGCATCAAGGGGCGTTGCCATTTTGGAACTGTGGTTGGATTAAGGGCAAAAGCTCCGATTCGGGCAGCTAAACCTCGGCGTGAACTACCCGCTAAGCCAATCACTTCGGCAGCCACACCAACCGCTAACTCGAGTGCCATTTGGCTCAGGTCAGCTTGGCGCTTATCCTTGAATCGGCTGATTAACTCGTCGCTCAGAGATTCCATCATCTGCTTATGCTTATTGTTGGTGGTGCTTGGGGTAAAAAATTTAGCCGTTTGACTCCGCAGTTGCTTGTGTCGTTCGCCCTCGAGAAAAAGGATTGGTTCTCGCATATGTTTGATGCTTGACCCGAGTTCTTCGGCACTAAAACCAGCTTGGCGGGTTGTGTCAGAGCGCAAAATTTGGCGGCAAAAGTCAAAAGATTTGACTTGCCAAACACCATTGGTATCTTGTTCGAGGCTCAGTTGGGCAGATAAATCGGCTGCTTGGGTTTTACGTGAGCCTTTGGTCATGGCAGCATGGTCTATTGGGCAAGCAGATAAAGTCATGAATACTCCTTTATGATACAGTGTATATCATAAGCTATAGATTGGCGCATCTGATGAGAACTTGACAGCACTAGCCAGCCCCGCACGAAAGCGCCATAATGACAAGATGCCCAAAACTGACCGGCGTATCAATCGCACCCGCCGACAATTGGCAGATGCTTTTATTCAACTTTGCTTAGAGCGCGATTACGAACAAATGACTTTACGAGACCTGACCGAACGCGCTGACATTGGTTATGCCACTTTCTTTAGGCATTATTCTGACAAAGAGAGCCTCTTAAATGCCATCCTTGAAGAAAGCATCAGCACCTTGATTAGCAGTGTCAACGCCCTGAGCGACCAACCCGAACTGATGATGACCACCTTATTTAAGCAGTTACTCGAGCAACCCGAGCGCTACCAAATGCTGGTTAAAACCCGTCACATCAGCCATTTGCTCGAACGGGTCATGACCATCGGCTCAGCCATGTTTATCGAGCAGTTCGCCCACCAACTCAAAGCCAATATCCCCCCCGATTTGGCTGCCAGACATGTAATTGGTGCGGTTATTAACCTGATTGAATGGTGGCTCGAGCCATCAAATCGGATAGACCCCAAGCGAATGGGTGAATTGATCAACAGCTTAATTATGCAGCCACTCAAAGACAACCCAGCCCTCGAGCGCTAATACCTTTGGTCAGATTACGGTCTTCCAGTAAGCGTTTACGGGACGAACTTAGACCGAGGACAATAATTTGACCAAAAAAATATCATCTTCTTAGGTACAATGCTTGGCTAAGAACCTCATGGCGGCTACCGAAACGCATGTCCCACCAAGACCAACCGAAGCACTCGGTTTACGTTTGCTATCGCCACAACCAGATAGCAACTTGCAAAATCTCTGCCAAGAACTCAACCAAATCCTCAAGACCGATTGGGTCATGCACTGGCAAATTCAGCCAGAAACTGCTTCTATAAGCGCAGAATTTACCCTAAGTCAACGCCGCGCTTTTGGTGTATCGGTGATGATTAAAAACGATCTTTTGATTCAAAATATTTTAGCCCAACAAAAATCTGTCGCCCTTGAGGACATCAGTCTAGGCTCGAGTGACTTCTTAAATATTCTGATGCAGTGTGAGCTTTTTAGCGTGTTGCTCTTACCACTGGTGCAACCCAATGGTACGGCGCTGCTCTGCCTTGGAAGTCACACCCCTCGAGTCTTCACCAGCCACGAAATACACTGCGCCAGTCGTTTCCTGAGTTTATTTGAGCAGAACTTGACGGTTCAAAAACACAACCAAGCCCTACAACTCGAGCTAAACGAACGCCGCCGCATCGAAAATCAATTACGAATCTCTAAAACTCGGTTTTTTGATTTTATTAACAGCCTCGAAGGAATTGTCTTTGAAGGATGTTTACGCGATGGTGTCCCACAACTGACCTTTGTTTCTCAGAACACCGAAAGTATCTTAGGCTACCGTTTTGAGCATTGGTTTCATGAACCCGCCTTGTATGTTCGACCAGTTCACCCCGATGACCGTGACCGTATCCGCGAAGCCCTGACCCGCACCATGAACAACCACGAAATTGCTTTTGATGAAGAGTACCGTTTGCGCCGCGCCGATGGCAGTTTAATTTGGGTGCGAACCCAAGCGCGGGTAGATGTCGAAGAAGACCTCTATTGGCGTGGTTTAACCACCGATATTACCGCCTTAAAACAACAACAACTGTTTGAGCGCGAACGCAACCGAATTCTCGAGATGATTGCCCAAAGCACCGATTTATTTGATGTACTGCAAAGTATTGTCCATTTGCTGCATCAGCAATTTAGATTACCTTGCGGCATTGTTCAATACGAAGATTCTGAAATGGCATTTAGAGCCAATGTTGGACTGGCAAAAATTATGTTGCCGTACTTAGAAAAAATTAAACTAAAAGGACGAGCGCTTGGTGTGTATTTACAACTCAAAACTGGGCAACCGTACCAATCAAACATCAAAGCCAATCTCTTGCTCAGTCCTGAACTACGGCAGTTATTGGTCTATGCCGAACTGAGCCATGTTCATATTTTGCCGCTTTCAATTACCCAAGGCTTGGCTTGGGGCGGAATTGTTTTTTTCTCGAATCAACAAAAAGCCATTCATCAAGACCCCAGAATCCATTCGATTTGTAATTTAGCTGCCATCGCCATTGAACAGAACCGCCTACTGGGTTCAATGGAACACCAAGCCATGCACGACCAACTGACCCAGTTACCAAACCGCAGTTTATTCAACAAACGTCTAGCCGAAGCCATTAGCCATGCCAAACGTCACCGCGAAAATTTTGCCCTCTTTAACCTAGACTTAAACCGTTTCAAGGAAGTCAACGACACCCATGGACACAGCCTTGGCGATATACTCCTAAAAGCCGTGTCCAAAGCCTTACAAGAAGCTGTCCTCGCCACCTACACTGTAGCGCGGCTTGGCGGCGACGAATTTTGCATTATTGCCCCAGATGTAAACAGCCAACAAGACGCACAAATCCTTGCCATGCACATTCAAAACGCGGTGGCTCGAGTGACCTTGCCCGAACTCCCAGATTTTTATCCAACCGTTTCGGTCGGACTTGCCTTGTACCCCAGTGATGGTGACAACGCGGCGCAGTTGTACCATGCTTCTGACCAAACGATGTACCAGAATAAAGCAAGATTGGGCTAAGCATCTCATGTCTATCTTGAACCCATACACGCACCTGTCTTAAACCCATACACGCACTTGACGGGCGGGTTCGCTGACGGGCGGGGTTAGTCGCAAGTTTTCCCCAAAACATCTCGAGGGGGTATTTAGAGCAATGTCACAATCGAAAGCAATTCAGATAATTTGAGGTTCAAACCAACGGCTGCACCACTGGTGACTTCGATGCCCAGCCAGATTTTACCGTTGTTGATTGCATCTCGCAGAGCATTATTGGCATCATCAAAAGCAAAGGATTTTTTTGTACCCCCGCTCGAGAGAACAATGACAGTCGTGTTAATTTTCTTTTGTCCAGAATTGGGGCAAAAATAAAGCGTCCCAGATGACGTACAACTGGCATCTGTACTTGGGTCAGTATGGCGGGCGTATAAGAACATTCTGACTTCATTGGTAATTGGTGTCGCACTGGCATTACCCTCGAGTTTTACACTGCTAAAACTCAGGGTCGGCGGGTTAAACGTGCTGGGGTTTTTTTGATAAATCACACTGTTGCTGGTGTTGACGGCAATCGGTATGGTTGCATTGATTTCTTCAATTCCTATACGCAGTGGCAAGAGTCCACAAGCACTAAAAAAGAACATCAGAACAAGCAAAAACAAGTATTTCATGGCTCGGACTATAACACCACATTCTGAGGAAATTCCAGACCTTTGGCATAGGTAGAGCCTCCGAAAGAATGGAAAATTATCGTTAGCACAGGACAGACACAGGGGTGTCTTGACCATAAACACGCACCTGACGGGCATGGTCGCCTGTCCCTACAAAAAGGGCATAAAAATGTATTTTGTAGGGGCGAACCCC
>JANNVX010000039.1:0-46164 GCA_031414595.1 Deinococcales bacterium | reverse complement strand
TTTTGCGAATACCCGCTAAGGTCAGAATTTGGTTTAAGATAGTCATGGAAGCCTTTTTGGAGCGTTGGTTTAGACACTCACAGCTTACAGTAGGGCTTCCACTTTTAATTTCTTAAATTTAAAAAACGTTCCAGACTATTGGTAAAAACAGACTGCACAAAATCAACCCCCCGCCAATACCCACCAGTATCCAAGCCCCAAGTCGATTGGCTGCATACCAAGCACGATCAGAAGCAAAAGTCCAAGGAATTCGTACACCAATAAGAGCATTTGGCACAATTTTGGGCATAAGATTACCAAGCAGCATCAACAACACACCAATGCCGAGTGCGATTAAACGAATATCCTTAAATTGCCCTTGCTGCATGGCTTGTATAATCGAAAACTGTACCAACAGCAGCAAAAAAGTCATGCCTATTTGGGTGGTCTCGAGGATTTTTTTCTGTGCCACTCGAGTTTCATTTTTTGTCATCCACCAAAACAAAGTGTACAAACCAAGCAGCAGTACCGGAAGCAGCAAAATGCCAAATCCTGCCTCGAGTTTTGTGCCATACCGGTCTGGAGTACCATCTATTCCAAAATGGACTGGGACTCGTTCAGGAAGCGGTAAGTACAGCAGTAACCCATAAGCGAACCCCCAAATGATTCCAGCTAGATTGATGCTTTTTACGATTACACTTTTCATGATTCCTTCCTTTGGGCAATTGGTTGTTGAGTGCCAAAAAAGTCAAATAAATGGGTAACAACCTCTTCAAAAATACTGGTGTTGAGTCGGTAGGTGATGGTTGTGCCTCGTCTATCTTGTTCGATTAAGTCAGCCGCTTTGAGGACATTAAAGTGTCCCGACAAGGTACTTTTTGCCAATGGGAAAAGTTCCGAGATTTCACCCGCACTGCGTTCACGTTCTCGCAGCACACGTAGGATTTCGCGCCTCGTTGGGTCAGCCAGTGCTTTGAAGATTTCATTCATGGTCTCCTTATTTTGGTATTTCGCCAAACACCGAAATAGTAGCCCTAACCAGTCGTATTGTCAAGACCTGATAGATTTTACTGAATGTAAAGCCCTCAAAATGGTGGGCCGACAAAACACCACTAGGCTTCATAGGAGAATTTTTTTCTGTTTTTGACAAATTTAAGTTTATTGATTTATAATAATCAAGAAAAGGAGCAACTATGATTACAAGTGTTACCCACATCACCCGCTATGTCCGCAACGAAGACGAAGCCTTAGCATTTTACCACGATATTCTAGGCTTTGAGGTTCATACAGACACAATGATGGACGAAAAAAAACGATGGCTTACTGTCTGCACTGCAAACCAAAAGAATTTTGAAGTGGTGTTGTATAACCCACACAATTGGCTCGAGGGTCAAGCCCAAGAAATCGCCCTTGCCCAAATTGGTCATCAGGCTTTACTGGTATTGGGTTCAGATGACCTTGATGGCTTGGTTACCAAACTCGAGCAGAACAACTTAAGCATCGTTCGCCCGATAGGAGAAATGCCTTGGGGACGAGATTTAACCTTCAAAGACCCATTTGGCGATGAAGTCTATGTGGTGCAACCACACGCATAATCAAAAATCTAGCTAAACCACAGCCAAAGTGGCTGTGGTTTTTTTGTCTCGCTATTCTGTGACGCTTGTGTGATACTTTATCAGTAGAATGAATCAGAAAGCGAGGTTTCCCGATTGTGACCCTTGAACCATTTAA
Organism: Deinococcales bacterium; assembly: GCA_031414595.1. Classification (GTDB taxonomy): domain Bacteria; phylum Deinococcota; class Deinococci; order Deinococcales; family JAAFIG01; genus JAAFIG01. The sequence goes on along the minus strand of JANNVX010000039.1, from coordinate 44,454 downwards.
GCAAGAAGTCAGTGCGCTCATCTCTCGTCTCTCGGCAAATGTAAAAGCCGTACCGCTCGGGGAACTCGAGTCTGGCGCTAAAACCCTAGAGAAAATTGCCCAAGCCAGCAGCGCAGTGCATTTGGCTCGAGTCGCCAATCGCTTGGCTGGACTGGCAAAAACTGCCGTGGAAATGAATTTTCCTGTGTCTTTATCGGTGCTGGACACGACTTTCAAAGCCTTAGAACGCGCCGACCCATCTGAAAACCTTGCGCGGCTTGAGAACGAACTCGAGAGCCTTGAAGAAGAAGCCTTTTTGTATGCCCCACCAATGGGCGCACTGAACTTAGACCCAACCCCGGTGGTCGAACCACAATCTGATGAAGCGGCTGGTGGTTTGCGGCGTATTTTATCAGTAGACGATTCTGGTTTGGTTCGCAGTGCCATCCGCCGTATTTTTAGTGAATCTGGGGCTGGGGTCGAAGAAGCCCGCAATGGCACAGAATTGCTGGATCGCCTCAAAGAAATTGGTAAATTCGATTTAATTCTGCTCGATTTACAAATGCCCGACTATACCGGTCTCGAGTTGCTACCGCATATTCGTAAAGCCTCTCAAGATGTGGTGATTGTCATGCTGACCGCCGCAGGGGATGTCAAAACCGCCATCGAAGCAATGCGAATTGGGGCGGACGGCTTTTTGGCTAAACAAGATTTGCCACTCGAGGGCGATAGAAGCGAATTTTATTATGCTTTAGAGCAAGCCAAAGAGTACCGCGCTGGGATTATTGCCCGTCAGCAGTTAGAAAGCATGAAAGCCGATTTATACAGCATGGTCACACACGACCTGAAAAACCCTGCCAATGTGATTGGACTTAGTTTGGAGCATCTGCTCGAAAACGACATTTCTAACCTGACCGAAGAACAACTTAAAGCCGTTCGGGTCGGGCAGGATGCCGCCGAAAAACTGCAACGTTTGGTGGTGGATTATTTAGATTACGCCAAAATAGACGCGGGTTACTTTACTTTAGAACCAAACCCAAGCGATATTGCTGCAATTATTCGGTCAAGCGCCGAACAAGCCCGTGTGATTGCCACCAGCAAAGGGCAGCGCCTAAATTTAACTTCGCCCGATACCTTAGCGAGTATTGCCGATGAACCACGCTTGAAACAAGTCATAGACAATCTGATTGGCAACGCCATCAAGTACACCCCAGACGATGGTTTAATAGATGTACACCTAACCACGACAGGCGCACTTTTTAGAATTTCAATTGCCGATACAGGCAATGGCATCGCACCAGACCACTTACCGCGATTATTCAAAAAATACCAACGTTTACCCGGTGAGCAACGCCGCAGCACAGGCACCGGTTTAGGCTTAGTCATCGTTAAGAGCATCATTGAAGCCCACGGCGGGCGTGTCTGGGCAGAGAGCGCTGGCGAAGGCGAAGGCAGTACCTTTACGCTCGAGATACCAATTCGCAACGCTTAGAAGCTAATAGCTTCTCGTTTTTAGCCTCTAGCTTCCTCTTTGTTGCATGACCTCCTAAACCCAGCCCTCGAGATGACATTCCTCTCGAGGGTTTAATTTGGTGGGCTACCGAACCAAATTGACTCGAGGAACGTACTAGACTATGACTATGTTTTCTAAACTCTTCCAAAAACCCGCCGCCAATTCGGAACTCGCTAAACGCACCCCTCCCGGGCAAAGCCTAACCGAGCGCTTTCCAGTGCTGACTTACGGTCCTGTACCTCGAGTCGAAGCCGAACAGGTTTCTATTCGGGTCTTTGGCGAAGTGGAGAGCGAAGTGCAGATTCCTTGGGCGGAGCTAATGCAAATGCCAATGTCAACCCAAACCCATGATATTCATTGTGTGACCCATTGGACCAAGCTCGATATGCGCTGGACGGGTGTAAGTGTTCCAGAAATCATGAAGCTGATTAAACTTAAACCCAGTGCCACCCATGTGATGATGCACTGTTACGGTGGCTACACCACCAATTTGCCACTCGAGGATTTTGTGCGCCCCGAAAATCTTTTTTCGCACATTTATGATGACCAGCCATTAAGCGCCGAACACGGTGGTCCAATGCGAATTGTTGTGCCGCACCTATTTTTTTGGAAAAGCCCAAAATGGATTTCTGGTCTCGAGTTTATGACTGGCGACCGCCTTGGTTTCTGGGAAAAAAATGGCTACCATAAGCGGGGCGACCCGTGGCGTGAAGAACGGTACAGCCATTAGGCTTTTTGATGGTTGTGTGACGCTAGAGGATTAGACTACCGTATGAAGTTTGTGGGAGCTTCGAGCAGCGCCATTTGGCGACAACGGGTTTATGGCGGTCTGGGGTCATTTGCTTTTTATCTAATTTTGCACTTTACCAACATTTTACCGTTCAGCACGATTGTTTTAACTGCCCAAGTAGGTTCTTTTGTGCTTTATTTGCTGGCGGCATTCTCGAGCAGTCCACCATGGGTTCGCTGGGCTTTGGCGTTTACCGACACGATTACCTTAAGCCTGATGATTTTATCTACGGGCGGTAAAAACAGTCCTTTTTTAATGATTATCCCAGTCTGGTTTTTTGGCGTTGCCCTCGCCAATCTGGTAGATGGAGAAACCAAACCAATTCCGTGGATGTTGCTGATGGGAGCGGGGTGCGGTATTGCTGGGACATGGCAGAATTTTGACTTACTCACTGGTTCAATGTTTTTTGTGGCGCTTTCCTCAATGGGTGCAGCCGCCATGACCTTATCGCTCGAGCGTCGGGCTGCCCGCCGCGACCCTCTTTTGAGTTTGTTGTATAACCGTTCAGCAGGTTTAGAGCGGCTCGAGGAAATGTGTAAAAGCGGCGAAGCCGTTTCGGTAGCCTATGTTGACCTGACCGACTTTAAGGGATTTAATGACAAACTCGGGCATAAAACTGGTGACGAAGTGCTGCATGAAGTTGCCAAGCGTTTAATTGCCAGTGTTCGCCCAAACGATTTGGTGGCTCGAATTGGTGGTGACGAATTTTTAATCGCTTCGCAGCACCCAGATTTACAGGCTCGATTAGAGCAAATTTTTACTGCCCCTATCAAAACCTCCAAAGGAATCTTAATTGTCAAAGGCGATGTTGGCAGTATTCCAGTCAACCGCCAAGACGAAGTAGATGCGATTCTCGAGCGTGCCGATGCTCAGATGTATAGTCGCAAACGCAGCGCCAAAGCAGCCGTAACCTGACAACCATCTAAATGAAAGCCACTCGAATTCGCCAAAAAACCTGTGACCACTGTACTGCCCTTGGGCTGATCTTGTACCGTGTGCAACTTGGGGTGAATCAACCTTGGGTTTACTTATGTCCAAAATGTCGAACAAAAGCCGAACTCGAGTTTGCTGGTTATCGGTACGGCGGAACTTGGAAAGCCAAAAAACGTCATTAAGCTCATCTGGGTCATCGTACACTCTGGTTAAATGCCAGAATTACCTGCACTACCAGACAAAAAAGCACCAATGCCGTGGTGGAAACGAATCCTTAAAGAAGTCGTTCTCGAAACCCTTTTACCCGCTTGGTTGGTCGTGACTTTTTTGGTCATTCCAGTTGGTGTGCGTGGTGAAAGCATGAGTCCGACGCTTGAATCTGGTGATTATTTACTGGTCTATAAACTCGAGCGCTGGTTTGCGGCTTGGGGAATTCGTCCGAATTATTTGCAACGCGGAGATTTAATTGTGGTTAAACCCCCACAGGACAATCCCAACAGTTTTGAGCCGATGTCGGTCTTTCTCGAGGGGCTGCCTGTACTAAATTTACTGGCTTGGAAAATCCCATCTGACTGGACTTTTCGTCCGTATCTGATTAAACGCATTATTGGTGTACCGGGCGACACCATCCAAGTCAAAGACGGCACGGTTTTATTAAACGGCGAACGCTTGCGTGAATACTATATTTCTGAAAATCAAGGCTCGGACAACGCCATGAAAACCGTCGTGCGCCAAGGTAGCTACTATGTGATGGGCGATAATCGGCGTTTGGGAGCAAGCCTAGACTCGAGGGCATTTGGGCTGGTCAAAGCCGAAGATGTGGCGGGTAGAGCCACATGGCGGCTACTTCCGTTTAATAAATTTGGCAGTCCTTAACTCAAAGCTCAAAGCCCATAGCTCATAGCCTTTCAAACACTCTGCATTGCACCACCAGACAATTGACGGTAGGCTTTACGCAGTTCGCTGTACAAAGCGCGTTTATCGGTATCGGTGCTGGTATGCCAACGGTTACGACGACGCATCAAACGGCGCAGTTCGATTTCACCGCCAGGCAATTGACGCACCGCTTTGATTAAATCGGTAATCAGTTTTTCGCCTGCGCGAGCCTCCGCTACTTGCTGGCTTGGCAGGATTTGCACAATTTGTGGGGCTGGTGTTGCCACTGCCCAATCTGGTAAGACTGGCGGCTCGAGCGGTTGGCTGCGGTTGTCATCCCAGTCTACCCAAGTGCCAACAATCCGTTCTAAGGCACGTCCGACCCCAAATTTAGCCGCCGCCCGTACCAGTGCGTCGTTGTAAGCCAGTTCTGGCTCGAGGGCAGCAGAAATGGCTTCTTTGGTCACACCCAGCACCGTTAAACGGCAAGCCACCCGTGAGCCGGGCAGGTTGGTGTAAAAATCGCTCCAATTGGCTGTTCCAACCACTGTCTCGAGACGGTCTGTTACGGTTTTAGCACTTAGCACAGGGCGTACCAAAGCACGGCGTTGGTCGCGTGAACGGCTCTCGAATCGCCACTCTATTAACTCTTGTGGAAATAATTCGGTCAGGCGCTCAAAAGCGGTTTGGCGTTCAAGCATTTGGCGCTCGAGGTGTAGAATTCGCACTTGCTCGAGTGGGCTTGGAATAATGCTTGGGGCAGATACTTCGATGGTCTCTAAGGCAATGGCTTTAGCAATGCGGTCACGGCGGTCTTCGGCACGGTCGTTGAGGCTAGGGATTTTAGGAAATGGGCAACCGATTCGTCCGGCTTGGGCGGGGCATTTGAAATTGTTCTTCAAGCGACACCAATTCCCAATTGGCGAAAGATGAGCGCAAGTTTGGTCTGGCATAAGCTACACTCCTTGAGGAATTAAGTTTGTGCCGAATGAAAACGGCATTGACTTTAATTTGGGTTGCACCAGCCGTAAAACTGTGCTGTGCAAAGGGTTTATTGGCTGCGAAATCGGTTCGACTGTGCCAAATTGTTCTAGGTAAGCTCGGGTGCTGGAAAGCCATGCGGCAGCAATGCCCGTGGCAAGGTCGTCGCGCTCTTTCATGGCACGAACCAAACGAGCAAGACGATACTCGAGGTCGGCAATCGCCCCAATACCAGCGTTGTTCTCGAGGTCTATCAGAGCGTTATAGACAACTGTGGGATGAATAGATTGGCTTCTTAGGCTTTTGGCAATGGTCTCGAGTATTCGCATGGTGTCCTCCGTAACAGTCCTAGCATGTATGGTCTAACAGTCCTAGCATGTATGGTCGTAACTGACCTAACTTTTATGATTCTAGCATAATTTCGTGATTTCATCAAGTCCAAGCCTAGATTACGTCTTGACCGAAACCAAACTTTGTGCTAACCTCGTCACAAGCAGAATAGTCGCAAGGAATTTACCCAGCGACAAAACTCAAGACGGTGCGCTCAACAAAGCACGAGCCGATGCGCTCAAAGCCCCTGCCCGAGCAAACCAAGCACCCTTTGAGAACAAGGAGGAACACCCATGAAACTCCACGAACGCCTGCGCGAACTCCGTTCCGAACGCGGACAACGCCTCAAAGATGTCAGCGAAATTGCTGGAATCAGCATCCCGTACCTATCCGACCTTGAACGCGGACGCACCAACCCAAGTTTGGAAACCTTGCAAACTTTGGCAGCCTCTTACAACATCACCGTCCACGACCTACTAAGCCCAGTCGAATTCTACGGCGAAGTCAGCGCTCAGGCATTGCCAAAAGGACTTGCCGAACTGGTCTCTGACCCCGTGCTTGGCGGACAAATCACCCCAGATTGGGTCTCGAGCCTTGCCCGTATTGAATTGCGCGGCAAACGTCCACAAACCAAAGAAGACTGGTACGACATTTACCGCAACTTAAAACGAATTCTCGAGTAAAGAATTCTAACCTTCAAAAAGCCGCCTATGACTGGCGGCTTTTTTGTTGCGCCTCGAGTTCTTGTTTGACTTCTATGGCATGGGTCATTGGATTTACGACCAACTTCCAATGCTTAACCAATATACCTTGGGGGTCAATCAAAAAACTTTGTCGCGCAAAACCAATCGCCCCAAGTAAACCACCGACCACGCCAAACGCCTGCGAGATTTTTTTATCGGTATCTGGAAGCAAAGGAAAGGTTAAATTACATTTTTGCCTAAAACTCGCATGTGAAGCACTTGAATCCGTCGAAACGCCAATGACTTCCGCCCCTAACTGATTCAATTCTGGCAGAATTTGCTCAAACTTAGCGGCTTCAATACTACAACCCGCAGTGTTATCCTTTGGATAAAAATAAAGCACCACCCAACGCCCACTCAGTGCTGCCAGGGAAATTGCTTTGCCAGTGTCGTCTGCTGCATTAAATTCTGGGGCGGCTTGACCAATTATTAAACTCATGGAGTGAAGATACCAAAAAGCAAAAGTATTCTCTGCAAGGCAAGCCCACATTAAAACGGACTCCCTCATCAAGTCTTCTCGTCTCGAGTAGATTCAGTACAGTGTAAAAAACCGTTAAATACCCGATTGCCCGCACCGTTTTTAGGAATTTGGTGGCTGGTTACTTAAATACTCAGGGTAAACTGCGCGGTATCCCATGGCAAACGCAAGCCTTCCCAATGTTGCCACCACAAAATTCTGCAAAGGTATGGGTAAACTGGCATCATATCCCCCATGTCGAACCAAAGTTGCAAGCGAGACCGCAAGCTGTAGTGGATTTTTCGGTTTGCCATCTGGATGAACTTTACCTTCTCGAGCCAAACCTGCGGTACTCGCAAATACCCCTAGCACCTCCTGTACGGCTTCTAGGTTAGGTTGTGCAAAAACATTGCTTTGCCGATAAACCATATTGGAATTTCCAACTGCCCAAGGATGAATATGGGTTTGGCGTGGATGTACCACAAATACATCGCCTACTCGAGCCGTTTTTTGAATCCCATCAATTTTGTAATTCGCTTCACCAGAAATAATTTCAAAAGTTTCTGTCCAAGTGGTATGAAGATGCTCAGCAATATCAGGCAAATTATTAGGCACACTTTCGACTTCAAGCAACCAACCTCTGCCTTGGGTTTCAACCTCTGTTTTGAGAACTACGGTCTTTGAATTGGTCAATGGATTGTGGATAACAAAACCAGCACGTATTTTCATGGAATCTCCTAAGAACCTCATGTTAGCTGATTTCTTGCAATAAGTATAATCCTGTACAGGAAAAATGTAGTTAATCAGGTATTCGTCTAGGTAACAATTGCTAAAAGTTCATCTCTGCGTCCTCGAGAACGAATCAGGTTCAAAATGCTGATTGATGGTGTAAAAACCAACCCGCCAATCGCCGTAAACATCTGACTCGAGCGAAAAAGATAATTCAAATTCGGTGGCAAAATCACCTGTGATGTGCAGTGCTTCAAAAAACCAATCTAGCTTAAGGGCTGGATTCACAAAAACCGTTAAGTAGCCAATTGCCCTAAGCCGCACCGCCTCGAGATGCGGTAGTAAATCCCCCAGAAATGCCAAATGCGCCGAGTTGGGTTCAGTGCTGTCACCCGCTATTAGAATCTCAAAACTCGAGTCTGGGTTTGGGATACTTCGCCAGATGCCCTCGGCGGGTAAGTACACAAAGTTATTCATAAAGCCACGACCTTTCCGCTTTGGCTGCTGAGGTACAAGGATTCAGATTGCAACTCGAGCAGTAAATCTGGTATTAAATCCCCATCCAGCCACGCATAACGCACAAAGGCAGGAGGATTATTTTGCAGCGTGTCGTAGTTAAACAGCGATTCTCGAGACTCGAGCAGGATTGTACCATTGTAAATCTGAACTTCAGCCGTGCCGTTATCACCTTTTGCCAAGGGACTGAGGACAATCCGAATATCATGCTGACCGATCCGAAAAAAGTGTTCGGTTTTGGCTTCGACAATGTTCATATGTAATGCTTTGGGCAGTAGCAACCACGCGACAAACGCCGCTATTGGCAACAGTACAAGTAAAACCCAGCCTCGAGATCGCAAAAAATTCATAACCAAGAATACAAGAACCTAATCGCACAGGTATCACTTGCGGCGAGCTAAACATCTACATCCCGAAAATTACAGATTGTTTAATCTGAACTCGAGTTCAGAGATTTTTCCTGTGCTGTAGTCTTAAATTGAGAAAAATCGGTTTCGATGGTGCGTACTGCCACCCCTAGGGCAGTAGCAAGGTGACGCTGCAAGGCTTTTGCGCCTTGGGCTTGGGCTTCAAGCATCAGGCGTTTTAAGCGGTGATTACGAAGTGCCACTTTGTCTTGCTGCTCGAGAATGGCTTTGTCCGAAGCGCCACTACTCAGTGTCCAAGTGATTGTAATTGTGCCTTCGCCAGTTAAAGCAGGGAGTTCTACAACGCTTGTCTCGAGGGCTTGTTGTTGCCAAGCGGCTTCTACGGCTTTGGCGTAATACTCGTTTTTAAGCATCACCCGCCGATTCTCGAGGGTTTCGATTTGACAAGCGAATCTGAGCAGTGAAAAACGAGCCAATTCAAGGACGGTTGGATTTTGATAAATCAGGTACTTTGTGTAGTGGTAGCACATTGCCGAGTGGTTATTCTCGAGTGGCGAAGTAGCTGTCAAAGCCAGACCAAGAAGTGGTTTGGCTTTTTCTTGCAAACCCGCTAAACATGCCAGTTCAGATTGAAACGTTAAATCTTGTTCGGTATTCGACAAAATTTCTAAGGCTGCCACAAATTGTTTTTTAGCCCGTAAAATGAGGGCTAAAACCTCTCTGGTTTTTGTGGCATAAAAAGAAGCACCTTCTGCAATTGCCCATGATTTTATTGGGTCGAGTAAAGAATTGGCTTCGTCAATTCGTCCTAAACAAAGTAAAACTTCGGCGAGATTGGTAAAATAATAGGCAACTTGACTTTCACTCAGTAAGTGCTTTGCTTTTGGCGCTCGTTCGGCGCGTTCCTCTGCCCAAATAAGCGCTTCTTCAAAACGTCCTAGTCTAATTAACGAACTGGCTAAATTGCCCAAGGTGGTATTGATTTGCCGACCATCACCTAGGGTGTAACAATCGTCAAGTTGCTTTTGAAAAACGTTTACTGCTAATTCAAAATGTTCACCATAAAGAGCTAATGCGCCTTTAATGTTAAAAAGCTGTACAGCATGGATAACCAGTGATGGGTTGTCATGAAATATCTGTTCGACTTCGGCAAGTGTTTGCCACGCCGATTCAAAATTGGAAGCACGGATATACGAATTAGTCAGGGCAATCAGTGTACGAAATTGTTCTCTGGCAGGAATTTCGTGTACTTGACATAACTCGTGGGCTTTTTGGGCATACAGAAGGGCTTTATCTGACTCGAGAAAAGACCGAGCGATGGTGACTGAACTAATCGTTAATGCACGGACTTCTAGTACAGAGTCTCTTATTTCTCGAGTCCAGAACCATAGTGACTCAGCGGTTTGTAAAGTTGCTTGGCTTTTTCCTTGAGTCGCTAGAATTCCCAATTTAAGAACGAAGGTGTGATACATTAGGTCTTTGTCTTGATATTGGCGGGTCTGAGTTTCCAAAGTTTCTAAGTCCAACACCGATTGATTCCCCGGCTCTTGAATAAATGAAATTCGCATCTGCATCAGTTGCAAATGTAGTGCCTCGAGTACATTAGCTTGAAGGGATTGATTATTTATCGTTGCTTGCTGGATGTAATTTTGGGCATCTTGGTAGGCACAAAATCCTAGGGCTTCTTCGGCGGCTCGGCGGTAATAAGTCACACTTTGGCTTAACAAATTGGCTTCTTGGGCGTGGTGGGCAAGCAAAATGGCTCGGGTTTGAAAATTTTTGCAGACTTCAAAAGCGCGTTCGTGCCATTTTTGCCGTGTCTCAAGACTCATTTGTTCGTACACAAAAACCCGTGTTAAGTCGTGTTGAAAAGCCAAAGTCGGTGACTCGAGGATAAAGCGTGTTTCTAATAGTTGGGCTATCGGGGCGGGGGTATCAAGCATGGCTGTCCAAACTTGTAAATCAAATTGTTTGCCGAGTACCGAAGCGGCTTCGAGGGCATTTTGAAGTTTTTGATCCAGTTTTGCGAATCTGCCCTGAAAAGCATTCTCGAGGTGTTGTTCGGCGGGTTGCCCGAGTACCAATTCTCCAAAAACCAAGGGGTTGCCAGCGCTGACGCGGTGCAGTTGCTCGAGTTCGATTGAATTGATGGTTTTACCGAGTCCTCGAGCTAAAACAGCACAGGCTTCTAGGCTTAGTCCTCCAAGCCGATAATGTTGCACTTGTGGGGTTTGACGAATTTCGGTTAGGGTCTCGAAGGCTTTTGGATTGCCAAGCAGTTCTTCGGAACGAGCCGCTAGAACCAGCAAGACCGGACGTTGTTGTGCCATTCGGGTCAACATTTTTAGGACTGTCCAGAATAAATCGCCAGCCCAGTGTAAGTCGTCGAGTAACCATAGCGTGGGTTGTTCAAGATGGCGTATCCAACGTTCTAAAGTCGCACTGATGACTTGTGGCGAAGATTCAATCTCTACACTGGTTTTTAGGAGCGGCTCGAGATTCTTTTGAATTAAGGTACTGCTCTGCTCGAGTAGAACAGTGGCACTTTGTAGGGCTTGTTCGAGTGGGGCATAAGGCAGTTTTGCACCAAAAGTCATGCCAGCTAAAGTTGGGATTTGGTGCCATTTGGCAAGGGATTGTAATTCGAGCAGTAAACGGGTTTTGCCTTGTCCAGCTTCTCCTTCGAGTATAATCACACCGCCCTGTTCGACCCGCAGCGCATTTAAGGCATTGGTCAGTACACGCCATTCTTGGTCGCGTCCAACCAAGGCTTGGTTTGGTTTGTTGTGTGGTTGCTCGAGTTGGCGTTGTAAATCAGCAATAAATGCCCGTGTTTCTGGGTGTGGTTGACTCGAGAATTCTTGGGTGAGGGTCTGTTCAAGTTTTTCAAATACCGCAATCGCTTCTGGTCGTTGTCCTAACTTGGCATACAACCGAATTAAGTGGGTATGTGCCGCTTCGTTCCAAGGCTCGAGTTGAATCAGGCGTTGCGATAAGACAATGCCTCGGCTCGAGTCAGCTTGTGCTATGGCTTGGCGTAACCCTTGCAGCATCGTTTGGTGTAGTTCTACACGCCATATTTCTAACCAAGGGATGTCTTGGTCTTCGAGTAAATCACCTTGGTAATGCTCGAGTGCCGTAAACCAATCTTGGGCTTTTTGGCTATGAATTAAGCGCATAAATTGGTTGGTGTCTGTCCAAATCGGTTGAAGGGTCAAAGTGGTGGCATCAGCCACAATACATTCCTCGAATTCTGGGTGTTCTTGGCGCAGCCGGTACAGGCTATTGGTCAGGCGTTTGCGTCCTTGTTCGTCGGTGCAGTCTGTCCAGATGGCTCGAGCCAAACGCACTCGGGGCATCGGCAAATTAGGGTTTTGCTGCATCGTTAGGAACGCCAAAATCTGGCTGTGATTTGCCGAGCAATTAAAGTTTACATACTAATTAATTCTTATTTCATATGGTTCAGAACGGCTTTTTTTTCTGTTTTTAGATTTTTCTTGTTTTATCTGGTAAACTAATTGACTCTAGGATGCCGTAGAAATAAAGGAGTAGTTATGTTAAAAAAGTTAATTGCTGTTTTCCTTGCCATTGGAGCATTCACATTTAGTGGATTTTCTCTGGCTATAGATACCGAAGATACATCATCCAATTGCGGCACCGATATTCTAGTTGAGCTTTTAGATGAGCATGGTGAATAATTAACCATGCTCTTATTTCACTAAAGTGAAGTAAGAGCATATATTAAGACTTTTAGCCCTCGTTTTAATCACAGTACGCACAATGAATCCAATTGTTTTACCTGCTATACTATCTTATTCTGCTTTGCGACACATTAGGAACAAAGGAGTAGTTATGTTAAAAAAGTTGATTGCTGTTTTCCTCATTATTAGCGTATTTGCGTTTAGTGGAGTTTCTCAAGCTAAAGATATTCTGGTCGAGCTATTAGATGAACATGGCGAGGCAGTTATAACTGTAAATGAAAGCCGCTAAAGGTAATTACCTGTAAATATCATGTAGTCTCGAGTAAACTACTCGAGATTTACTTTTTGGTACTTTTCTCGCGCATTAAAATACAAATCTTCGTGCTGTTCTGGATTTTGTTGAATTTCGTTACGCTGGCAGTTTAGACGAAAAAGCCAGCACCGACATCGAAACCAGACGTAACAGCAACGAAGAAGTAACCACGATTTACTCTTCGGCACAGAACACCGCCTCCGATTATGCACTTCATGCACTAGGCGACTACGCCAATGCTTGTCAGGTTCGGATTGCTGGCAGTGCCGCCGCCCCAGAAGCCTTCTTAGAAAGTATTGCACCTACCAGTGTGGTCGGCAGGATGGATCCGTGTTTTGCATCTGGTGGGTTTCGGGTCATCCGCCCGGGTGGAACAAGCAGTATCGAAGATATAGCCCAGTTTTCTGATGGTCGAATTGCCAGTGTTGGACAAGTTATGCCCAGCAGCACAGGGGGTTGGCTTGGTCTTTATTACCCAAACGGAGACCATATTCGGGCTGTTTTTAGCAACGGAACATCTGCCACCAACACCTATTACACCAGTGTTGGGGTTGACTCGCTAAACCGTATTGTTCGCGGTGGTCATATCACCACAGCCACTGGGACTCAGTTGATTATGGGACGCAGTGTAGTCGGTTCAAACATCAGCAACGACACTACCTTCTCGAGCAACCAAACCGTCAATACGACAATTCATAGCGCCGCAGGTTCAGAACACGTCATGACTGACCTTGTGGTACAACCCAATAATCAAATTGTGGCTGTTGGTTACGTCAGAAACGGTACAACTGGCGATAAAAATGTTTTTGTGATGCGTTACACCACCACTGGCGCACTCGATACCAGTTTTAACGGTACAGGTATCCGCATAGACGATGTGGACGGCACAAACAGCGACAACGAAGCCTCGAGCGTGATGCTAGATGCAAGTGGCAATATCATTGTGGTCGGTAAACACGGCACAACAGGTTCTTTTTTAATCATGCGTTTTACCAGTTCTGGCGCTCGAGACACCAGTTTTAACACGGTCGGGCATGTCATACAAAGCATTCCTGGTAGTTCTGGTGACGCTGCCAGCAGTGTGGCACTGCAAAACCAAAAAATTATTGTGGTTGGAACAGCCACCACCACAGCCACCGTCCTTGCCATGATTCGCTTAAATTCTGATGGGACGCTCGATACAACTTTTGGCAGTGGTGGAACAGTGATTGCTGCCAGTGCTTTTGCCCAAGCCTTACGCGCCAAAAAAGTCTTGGTACAGTCGGATGATAAAATCATTGTGATTGGAGCAGAAGAAAACACTGGCGGTGCATCTCAGGTCTTTGCCTTTCGGTACTTGTTAAATGGGGCTGCCGACACGACCTTTAACCCCGACACCAGTATTAGTAACCCAGTGGCATCGAATCGGCGAATCTATAATTTTGGCAATAACACCTTCAAAACCACGGCGTTATCGGCTCTGATTGGCGGTACATCAACCGATGGTCGGCTCGTGATTGGTGGCTGGCTCGTTCCAGACAGCACCGCCGGTAGTCAGTACGGAATGCTTAGTAAAATCAAACTCGGTGCGAATTAAATCTATATTCTCGAGCCTGTGCAGTCTTGCACAGGCTTTTTGCTGTCCCAACCTCAGTCGTTTCACAGAACTTGCAATACAGTCCAAAATGACCTATACTCGAGATGTGAATGTTATCGCTTACCGCACCATACGAGCGTTTTGCGAACATCAGCCAGAAGCCGAACCTGTCTTACGCGGTTGGTACAATTTACTTTGCAAACTCGAGCCAGAAAATTTTGCCCAACTCAAAGCCTTTTTTCCTGCGGTGGACACTGCAAAAGCCAAAGATGGAACACTGGTTTTTATTTTTGATATTGGCGGCAACAAATACCGTGTGATTACCCGAATAGATTTTGAATTTCGTGCTGTGTTTATACTTTACGTGCTGAACCACAAAGACTATGACAAATGGAACAAAGGAGGCAGACCATCATGACCAGCATGAACAGTGTTATCAAAACTTGGCAAACTTTTCAGCAACAGATCAAAGCCCCACAATCCGAAGCTGATTACCTCGAGTTACTAGAATTCACCACCAATTTAATCGAGAAGTACGACACCAACGCCGAACCATACCGCAGTTTATGGCGTGTGCTGGCTGGTTACGCCCTCGAGTGGGAAAAGCACAATGAACCCAAGCCGCTCGAGTCTAAGCCATTTGAATTACTACAAACACTGATGGATGCACACGGTTTAACGCAGTACAAATTGGCACAAGAAGGCGTGGTGAACCAATCGGCATTGTCTAAAATTCTGCGCGGAGAACGTGGCATTGGCAAGGTTTTAGCCAAGCGATTCGCGGCGCGTTTTCAAGTTCCGCCAAGTATTTTTTTAGTCTGATTCTCGAGAAGTGACTATAAAGCAATTTTAATATTTTCTTTGAGTGATAGCCAACACTAAAAAACCGAGACTAAGATAATTGCTATCTCGGTCTCGAGCTAAACGTTTTTTATTAAAATATCAACGACTCAATTTAATTACATCTTACGCCAACAACGGCTCCCGTTTCATCCAATAGAGAGATAGTGATACAACCGGCAGACGCGTTGTTACTCATTGCAAATAGACCAACTACCAAAAACAAAGCAATTAACTTTTTCAACATATGTTCTCCTTGAATTTCACCCATCAATCTTCAGGGTGGTTTCAGTGTATCACAGCCTTACTAAATTCTATGGATTTGCTTGCGGTTTAGCGTGTGGCACAGATGCTTCTGTCTTTAATTGGGCTATGTCAGCTTCAATCGTTCGGACTGTTACACCTAGCACGGTTGCCAATTCTCTTTGCAAGGCTTTCGCACCTTGGGCTTGGGCTTCTAGCATTAGGCGCTTTAAGCGGTGATTACGCAGGGCAACCTTGCCGTGTTGCTCGAGATGTGCTTTGTCCGACGCACCGCTACTCAGTGTCCAAGTGATTGTAATCGTGCCTTCGCCAGTTAAAGCGGGGAGTTCAATAACAGTTGTCTCGAGGGTTTGTTGTTGCCAAGCGGCTTCGATGGCTTTGGCGTAGTACACATTTTTAAGCATGATTTGCCGATTCTCGAGGGTTTCGATATGGCTAGTGAATCTAAGTAAAGCAAAACGTGCTTTTTCAAGATCAATTGCTTGTTGATAAATGACATAAGCAGTGTAAAACAGACTGAGTGTCCCAAAATTTTTTGAAAAGTGGTTTGGTTCTGCAAGGGCTTGACTGATTCTAAGTTCAGCTTCGTATCTGAATCCTGCTAAGTAATACAGTTCGGCAGCAATCAGTTTTGTATACATCGTTTCAGGAACAGCTTTTAGAAATTCTAATCCTTCTTGATATGTTCCTTGGGTACGATGTACTTGTAAGAAAATATGGAGAATTTGTTTTGAACCTATTGAAGTTGCACCTTCTTTAATCCATTTTTCTAACGGTTGAAGTATTTGTTTAGCTTCATTTAGCCGCCCCATGCGAACAAGAATTTCTGTTATTTCGGAAAAATAATAAGCAATTTTACTTTCTTCCTGCCAGTTTTTTGCGGCTGGCATCATTTGCGAAAATTCTTCTGCCCACACTAAGGCTTCTTCAAATCGTCCTAATTTTTTAAGTACGTCAGCTAAGTTTGCTAAAGTTACTTCTACAGCGCGGTTATCTCCGAGGGAATAAGACAATTTATGTTGCTTTTGAAATACTGTCACTGCAAGTTCATAGTGTTCTAAGGTGTTGGCTAGATTCCCTTTTGTGTTAAGTAACAAAAATTCTGATCCAACTAAATCTGGATGACTGACAACCAATTCTTCAGCTTCTACGAGAATTTCCCAAGCAAGTTCGTACTCTTTGGTACGCATACGTGTATTAATTACTGCAATCAAAACTTGCAACTGCAATTGAGTTGAAATAGGGGTATTCTGACAGAGATTGTAAGCCCTTAACGCAAAGCCTAGACCTTTGCCAGCTTCAAAATGCGTTTTAGCAAACAGCAGTGCGATTTTTGTTAAGGCTGTTATTTCTTTTTCTTGATTATTAGTTTCTTGAGTAAATTTTATTAAAGTATTAGCTGCCAGTTCTGCCTTTTCATGATTTCCATTGAGACCATAAACATCGAATTGCATTTGCAGTGACTTGAATACCAAATCATGAACTTGAAGTTTTCGAGCAGATTGTTCTAAAGATTCTAAATCCTCAATTTCCGGTAAACTGGCAGTTTGGACTTGAGCTAATTGCAATTGCAGTAACTTTAAGTGCATTGTCTCGAGTTGATTTGGGTATTGTTGATTGTATAAAAAACCAAGTTTTAATAAACGACTGGCTTCTTGAAACGCATTTAGATTAAGGGCTTCTGATACGGCATTACGGTAATGTTCCACACTTTCCGCCAATAACCCCGCTTCCTCGGCATGGTGCGCTAAAACAGCCGCTCGAGTCTGCTGTGTTTTTAAGACTTCAAAAGCCAGCCCATGCCATTTCTGCCGTGTCTCGAGTTTCATTTGTTCATACACAAAAACCCGTGTTAAATCGTGTTGGAAACCAAGTTCGGGTTCTTTATGCAAAAACCGAGTCTCGAGGAGTTGTGTAATTGGTGGTTGTACACCCAACATCGCTTCCCAAGTGTTTAAGTCTAGGTGCTTACCCAGTACCGATGCGGCTTCGAGCGCTTCTCGAGCCATTTTATCCAATTTGGAAAACCGACTTTGGAAAGCGTCGCTTAGGTGGTTATCGGCAGAATTTCCCAGTACCAATTCCTGAAAAACCAGTGGATTACCAGCACTGATGCGGTGCATCTGCTCGAGTTCTTTATTGCCAAGGTTCTTGCCTTGCCCTCGAGCCAATTGTGTACATTCTTCTAAGCTCAGTCCGCCGAGGGCATGGTGCATGGCTTGTTGGTTCTGGCGAATCTCGAGCAGGGTTTCAAAAGCTTTTTGATTTTCGCGCAATTCTTGGCTGCGGGTGCAGATGACCAGCAGCACAGGGCGTTGTTGACTGACCCGAGCCAACATTTTTAGCACATTCCAGAATAAATCCCCTGCCCAGTGCAGGTCGTCAAGTAACCAAACCGTCGGTTGCTCGAGGTGACGCAACCAGCGTTCTAGGGCGGCACTGACCAATTGCGGATTGGCTTGGGCTTCGTTATCCAGAGCAGTTTTTAGCAGTGGCTCGAGGTTTTTTTGAATTAAGGGCGTGGCTTGCTCGAGTAGTACCGCCGCACCGCGCAGGGATTGTTCGAGTGGGGCATAAGCGGGTGTGCTGTTGGCGGCTGCTCCGTAGAGTGCAGAAACATTGTGCCAAGCCGATAATGACTTTAACTCGAGCAGTAAACGGGTTTTGCCCAATCCGGGTTCGCCCTCGACTAAAATAATTCCACCTTGTCCGATTTTTACGGCATTCAGGGCATTGGTTAAAGAACGCCATTCCAGACTCCGCCCAACCATGATTTGGTGGGTTTGACTGTTTTGCTGTTCAAGTTGGCGTTCAAGGTCTTTAACAAACACTTGGGTTTCTGGGCGTGGTTGGCTCGAGAATTCTTGTTTTAAGGTGTCTGCAAGTTTTTCATAAGCACTGATGGCTTCGGGTAAGCGCTGATTGTCGGCGTACAGGCGTATCAAGTGTGTGTGTGCCTCTTCGTTCCACGGCTCGAGTTGAATCAGGCGTTGCGATAAGAGTATTGCCCTGCTCGAGTCGGCTTGCTGGATGGCTTGGCGTAGACCTTGCAACAGGGTTTGATGCAGTTCTACGCGCCATGTGTCTAACCAAGGTACATCTTCGCCCTCGAGTAAATCGCCTTGGTACATTTCAAGAGCCTGAAACCAATCTTGTGGGGTTTGGCTCTGCATTAGTTTTTGGAACTCGAGCGCATCGGTGGGCATTGGTTGCAGCGCTAAGGATGTGGCATCGCCAATCATAAATTCTTCTATTTCTGGAATTTCTTGGCGTAATCGGTACAAACTGTTGGCTAGGCGTTTGCGTCCTTGTTCGTCGGTGCAGTCCGTCCAGATGGCTCGAGCCAAGCGTACTCGGGGCATTGGTAGCCCCGTTTTTTGGTGCATCGTCAGCCAAGCCAGAATTTGACTGTGGTTCTTGGACAGTGGCAAAACTTTGTCGCCCAATTCCAAATGAGGTTGCCCAAGCAAGTGTAAGCGCATCAGAACGCTCATTGTACAGGTTTTTTTGACTTTTACTGTTTTGCTATTTACATATTTTCGGGTTGCTTTTGAAGATTTTCGCCCAAGCGGAAGCTGCGAGAGAGCCAATTTATACGCTTCTGTCACGGTTCAAACGGGAGTCCGTGTAAATCGCAAACCCAAGATTTGGGAAAGGAAAAAATAATGAACGAAATCATAGAAGTACCCAAAAAACTCGAGTACCAAGCCCCAAAACTCGAGCAACAACCGCAATTTATTAGCCTCACAGGGGCATCTTTCCCATTTGGCACGGTTTTAGGACAAGAAGGTGATGGCAAATGAAAAAGACAATGATTCTATTTGGTTTGGTAGCAGCAACTTTTATGTCTTGCCAGAACGCCCCGAAACTCGAGAGCAATACAGGTCAGCGTTTACTTGGCACACTCGAGGTCAGTTTTGGGGCTGAAAACGGTAAAGCCAAAGCCATGTTCACCCCTTCAAAAATAGCTGGGCAAGCCTTGGTCAACGAAGCCCAATTGCTTTTCACGGCTGGCACATACTCGGCAGCCACACAGACCACGCCAAGCAGAAAATTCTTAAATGCACAATTTAGCGTTCGTAATTTAACGGGTGCGAGTCTGTCGAATTTAACCTTGGTCGCGTACCGCAAAAACGGTAACATTGGCAATACTGCTCTAAAAAATGTCACGGATTTTGGTGGGATTACCACAACCTCGAGTAAGCTGCGGGTTGCGACTGTAGCCTCATATGCCCAAACTGTACGTCCTAGCCAAACTATGAGTGGCAACGGCACGGTAGCAGTGGTAGCAGGACAAGAAGATTTAGCCCTCTTTACCGAGTACGACTTAAGCGCCATGACCACAACCGCAGGAACAGCCCTTGCCAGTGGTGAATACTTACTACCGTATGGTTTTACTGTGCGAGATTCAGTTGCCCCAACTGCCGCGACACAACGCACAATTACTGCCAACAACAGCACCGACACTGGGACGGCTACATTGGCAATGGCTGTAGATGGCAGCAACGAACCCGGTGTGCCAACAGCCTACCGTTTTAGTTACACCGCTTTGGTGTTCGAGAATCCAACCCCGGTTACCCAAGTTTCTGCCAGTTTAGAAGAAAAATCAAGCACGGCAGTCGTTTCACGTCGTAGCGGACTTGCCCCTGCCGAAGCAGTGACACTCTACTCTTCAGGTCAGAATGAATTAGCCGATTATGGAATTCATGCAGCCGGACAATTTGCCAATGCTTGCCAAGTGCGAATTGCTGGAACGGCGGCTGTACCAGAAGCCTACTTAGAAAGTATTGCCCCTAGTGTAAACTCGAGTGACCTGAGTAATTGCTTTGGTGGTGGTGGAGTTCATACTGTTTTCCCGGCTCAAAGAGCAGTCAATACCGATGTTGGACTTTTATCAGATGGTCGGATTGCCACGGTAGGCACGTACTATGATGACACCAATCTCACCACTGGTTCGTATGTCGCAACCTTTTTACCAGATGGTTCACGCCAAATTTTGCGCTTCAGTAATGCCATGGCAACCACTTTAGGCAGTACCCATTACACCAGTCTTGCAATTGATTCACAAAATCGTATTATCCGAGCAGGATATTCTGTGACCTTAGCAGGTGTAACCCAATTGGTCATTGGTCGCAGCTTAATCAATGCCACGCTTGGTAACGACACGACCTTCTCGAGTGTCGAAACGTTCAACACCCAGATTTACTCCGCAACAGGTTCAGAACATGTGATTAACGATATTGCCCTGCAAACGGATGGAAAAATTGTAGCGGTCGGACGGGTCAAAAATGGTACGGCTGGTCATAATGATGTCTTACTGATTCGGTACAACACCGATGGTACACTTGACACCACATTCAACACCACTGGCTACCGCATAGACGATGTGGACGGCGGTAGTTTAGACAATCAAGCCTTAAGTCTGCTGATAGACCCAAGCGGTAACATTGTTGTGGCGGGTAAACACAACAATCCAGGCGTGTTTTTATTGATGAGGTTCACCAGCACAGGCGCTCGAGACCAAACTTTTAATGGCATTGGGCATAAACTTCAAGGAATTTCTGGTAGCACCGACGATACGGCTACCAGCGTTACCCTGCAAGGCACAAAAATTCTGTTTTCTGGTAATTTTACCCCGTCATTAACCCAAACTGGTTTTGCACTGGTGCGAATCAATAACGATGGTTCTTTGGATACAACCTTTGCGACAGGTGGAGAATTGACCTACTCCAACACCAATCCTCCTCGAGTCAGAGCCAGCAAAATTATTGTTCAGCCCAATAATCGCATTCTGATTGCTGGAACTTCGTTTTCAGGTAGTACCATTGAGCGTACTTTTATAGCGCGGTACTTGGACACTGGCGCACCAGATAATTCCTTTTTTAGCAACACAATCCATATCAGGTTTTATACCCTGACTGCTGGCAGCATACCATTAGATACCGAAGTAACTTCAGCCTTGCTGCTCGGAACGCCTAGCAATGGCAAATTACTGGTTTCGGGGTCTTTTAATGATTCAAATATTCTTGGGAATCGTAGGGGAATGTTAGCCCAGTTCAACCTTGGCGCGAATTAAAACCAGACGAAGTTTTCGAGTGGGTCATTGGATGAAAAATTCTAATGACCCATAACGAATTCAATCAGGAGGCTTTTATGAATGACCTGCACCAGCCAAAAAAACCGTATTCACCACCGCACCTCGAGCAGCACACAACTTGGGTGCAATTAACAGGCGTGAGCTTACCGATTGGCACAAATGCCTTAGACAACCCACTCGAGACGCTGGATTTTATGGATGGTGAACAATGAAACGCGCACTTCTGCCGATTATTGCAGCACTGACTATTGTGGCGTGCCAACAAAACCAACCTTTCAAAACCAATCAACTCGAGGTGCTGGGCAGTGTTGAACTGACTTTTGATTTACAAAACAAGACTGCCAAAGCCGCTTTTTTGCCTGCTCGAGTATCTTCACAAGCACTTTTAAGCAATCAAAGTTCTGTTGCCTTCTCGAGTAATCAATTCCAAGCCATCATCAGTGGCGGCAATAAATTCCTAGTTGCAAAGTTTAATGTGTCCAATAATTCTGGGGCTGCCTTAAACGACCTAACATTGGTTGCCGAGCATCAACTGACCAACCAAGGCGCAACTGCCTTAAAGAATGTGCAGAACTTCCAGAGTGTCAATTTAACCACCTATGCCGAAAGCATCAAACCAGCCCATGCCATGAGCAACGCCATAACAGTTTTAAGTTCCGAAGCCGACACCCAATTTTTTACCGAAACCGAAGTGGCAGCCTTAGAAACCCAAGCCAGCAGCCTATTACCAAATGGCGAATACCTCTTCCCATATGGTTATGTGGCTCGAGCTACGGGCAGCAGTTCAAGTCGTAGTCTTGCAATTGGCAATTCTGGAACACTGACAGTTGGAGTACAAGTCCCCAACACCAACGAACCCGGCAGCCAAGTCAATCGCTTTAGCATGACCTTTATCGCCTTTACCCAACCCACGGTTTCAAGGGTCTCCGAAAGCCTCGAAGAACAAACCAGCAGTAGCGCAGACACTCGAGCCACAGGTTTTAGTGCCAGTCAAATTGCGGTTTTATCTGGCACAACTTTAAGCACCAGCAAAGATGTAACCAATGCTTGCCGCGTTCGCACCGCCGGCTCGAGTGCCAGTCCAACGGCTTTTTTAGTGGCTGCACCAAGTACCAGTGTAACCACTTTGGATCAGTGTTTTGGCGCTGGTGGTAAACGAGACATTGCACCCGTCAGTAACATCCAAGAAACCCTGAACGATATGATTGTGCAAGCCGATGGAAAAATTGTTCTGGTTGGCTCGAGTGGCGTGGCAGCCAATGCAACGAGGGACTGGATTATTGTGCGCCTAAACCCCGATGGCTCGTATGACCGCACCTTTGGCACAGATGGCATTATCACCATAGACTTTAATGCAAATGCCGATGTTGCTTTTTCGGTGATTCAACAACCTGATGGCAAATTATTGGTTGGAGGGTACGGCACAATCACGTCCCGCGATTTTGCCATTGTTCGGCTCGAGACCAATGGAACACTAGACGCTACATTTGCCACCAATGGCAAGTATACCCGAGATGTCGGCGGCGATTCTGACCAAATCAACGCCATGACTTTACAAACCGTCAGTGGCAATACTTATGTCGTGGCAGCCGCCCAAACCCGTTACGGCGGGACAGATTTTGTTGATATTGTTGCCTTTCGCTTGAATTTAACTGGCGGCACACTCGACACCACTTTTAACACAGGCGGAACGTACTCTGGACTGAACATCTTTGTTTGGAATCCCACTTTTTCGGTCACAGGCGACCCAAACGACACGCCCCAAGGGATTGCCCTAGACTCGAGCAACAAAATAATTATTGGTGGTGGAAGTTCAAATTATGATGTTGGCGTAGCTCGCCTCAACACCAACGGAATACTAGACACAACCTTTAGCAGCGACGGAATTTTTTCTACTGCCCAGCCACAATTTTCAAATTACTACAACATGCTTTACCAAAATGGCAATGTGATTTTAATAGGTTGTGTTGGCACAAGCGAAATTAACATCATTCGTTTTAACATGACCACCCCAGCCCTCGACACGGGTTTTGGCACAAGTGGTAAATTTTCATACATCCCAAACACTAACCCCGCCTGTGCTGATGCTGCCACATTAGACAGCAACGGAAAAATTCTGGTAGCAGGGTACAGCGCCACATCCAACAGCAACATTGGATTTGATTCGCTTGTCGCAAGATTAAGCGCTTCTGGCATAAGCGACACCACATTCAGCACCAGCCCAGCCAATGGGATTCTCAGCCTTCCACAATCGGCTACTCAACAAGACCGAGCCATTGGAATTGCTACCGACCCGAGCGGCAAAATTGTGATTGCGGGTTACAAAACTTTATCTGCCACGGACACCGATTTTTTTGTGCTTCGCATGAATCCATAATTATCTCCCTCGAGACTGAGTTTGTACTTGGTCTCGAACCTACTTAAGCTACTCAGCGCATTCACAAAATTCTTTGCTCTGCAATAATACCAACCATGAAAGTCTGTCTCGATGTGCAGTACACCCATAATCAAGCACTGGCGGCTGCGCTTCTTTTTAAGGATTGGTCAGACAGCACCGCCACTCGAGCCGTGACCCTACCAATTGCTGATGTTCTCGAGTACGAAGCTGGGGCATTTTACAAACGCGAATTACCGTGTTTGCTTGCAGTTCTAGGGACGATTATCGAACCGCTCGAATACATTGTGGTGGACAGCTTTGTGTTCTTAGATTCGAGCTTCAAGCATGGGCTAGGCGCACGGTTGTACATGGCACTCGAGCAGAAAATTCCAGTCATTGGCGTAGCAAAAACTGATTTTATAGGAGCGCCAAGCCTTCCGATTCTGCGTGGTGCATCCAAGCAAGCGCTTTTTATCTCGAGCATCGGGTGTGATACAATTCAAGCGGCTTTACGGGTACAGCAAATGCACGGCGCTCACCGCATTCCAACCCTACTTAAAGCTGTGGATTCATTGGCTCGAGATAAGTCGTTCTAAAAATTTAACCAATAGGATGCTTAGGTATGAATATTGAAAAAATCGCAAAAGAATTTCACAAGCTGCCAGATAAACAACGGCAACGCTTTTTTAAGAATTTATCAATGCTATTCGATCAAGAATTCTCAGCACTTTCTTTAAGAGAGCCTTTTCGCATGGTGCTAGATTCAAATATTCTAATGCGTTTGGAAGATATTGCAAGGGGTAGTTTCTCAGAAGGTATTCTTGCAATACTCTGCTACTTTGATTACTTCAAAGCACAAAAACATTTCCATGCAAATTTATTGATACGCCCAGTAGTTTTTTATGAATTTCATCGGAATCAGGTGTCAGGTTCATTGTCCGAACACTGGAAGCAATTTCAGAAATTGCTTTTACTTTTGGAGACTGAACTACAAATAGAAATTCGGTTTGATGAAGATATTCCCAAATTTGAAACAGCTAAGAGTTTGTTTGAAATTATTCGGTTTGATACGGAATTAATCAAATGTGAACTCCAAAATATTTCATTGCAGGAGTGGGATTTTGACTTCATTAGATCGCCAAATGGAATAGATGGTGTGCTAAAAAATGATGGTAGTTTTGAAGCCCCTCCTATCTCTGCTGCCGAGTATTTACTTAACAAAACGATAATGACAAAATACTTTGACCCCTCCATTGTTAGGTTATTTTTTCGAGACCACATAGCTTTTAAATTAGCGAACAATCCAAATAATAATCTTGAGGTCGCCAAAAAATATGAACCGCCAGACAATTATAGTTTGCGTAAAGTTTTGTTCTTGAAGAAAAATGGTGAGTTGCGAGGTTTGGGGGACGTAGATATTTTTTCGACCTGCAATGCTAGTTTTCAATTTTCGATGCAAAGTTCCGGCAATTATTTTCCTGCATCAATTCCGCTTACTATGGATGATAACCTGTTTTACGCCCTACAAAATTATGCGAATGTTTTAATGGTGAGCGACGAAATTATAGGTGGAGAACCAATATCAGAAATGTCTGCAAAACTGGAAGGTTTTTTTGATGATGCTCGTAGGAGGAGTATCAAAGTTAAAAGTCAAAAAGAATTGTGCTTAAAGGCTCAGAGCGCTTATATTAATTCAATCGCTAATTTTTTCTGAATTAGACAACCCTTGGAACATAACAGTATTTAGCTCATAGCAGCGACAGCCTCAGCTAAACCAGCATTAACCACATGACCATCCACAAACAAGACCCCAGCCCCGTGTTCAACATCCCAAGTGCATTCAAACTCGAGACCCCAAGAATTGGCATTGTGCAACCAAAGACGCGGATACGTCAGCAGCGCCTCGAGTTCGACAATACTCTCAATATATGGGGCGAGTTCTGGTACTCCAAAGTAATTATTTTCACGCCACAGAGGAAGAATTTGCGTTTGGTAATACTCGAGCAAGGCACTCAGGGCTAGTTGCTTATATTCTTTTTGCTGCTCGAGAAAAGTTCTTAGGCTCTCCTCGAGTTCAGGGGTTAAACCTGTGTTGTCTGTACCGTTGAATTGCACCTGTAGAGGATGCTTGAGAATTTGTGTTTGAATTTTACCCTGCCAAACACGATTTGGTGCATAAAGTCCGTTTAGAACATCGGTCAGTTCACCAAGGAGGGCATCGGTCATAAGCAAATCTAACACAGGGTTTTGAGGGGCATGGTGTACAATTGGGTCATGAGCAAAGGCAATACAACTGTAGCAGATGGGTAGCAGCGCAATCACCAAGCCAATTTTGACAACGAAAGACCAGAATACCAAGCAAAGCTAAATTAGGCACGAACTAAAAAAACTGTGTTCTCGAGACTAAAAAAAACGAACCCCAAATAGGGTTCGTTCTGCATTAAATAAATTACTTATTCGTCGCTGCCACCACGTAACATGTTTAGGTAGTACAAGAGTTGCAAGGCGCTCGCCACAGCCGCAATCACATAAGTCATGGCGGCGGCATTTAGCACCTTTCTTGCGCCTGCGTTTTCTTCACGGCTTAAGTACCCGTTGGTCTCGAGCAGTGCCAAGGCGCGGTTGCTGGCATCAAATTCTACTGGCAAGGTGACCAGATGAAAAATCAGAACAGCAGCTAAACCAATCACACCAATGGTTAAGAGTGTTGTGCCAAATCCACCAGCACCACCGATAAAGAACATCATTGCACCAGCCATCAGTGCCATATTGCCAAGATTAGCCACTGCGCCAAGTGGAGCGGCAAGTCTAGCTCGCATCACCAGTGGGGCATACATTTTTGCATCTTGAATGGCGTGTCCAACTTCGTGAGCCGCCACTGCCAAAGCAGCCAGACTTGGGCTGGCATAGTTGGGTTCAGACAAACGCACGGTTTTCGACATTGGGTCGTAATGGTCGGTCAGTTGCCCCGGTGTGCCTTCAACTTTGACGTGTTGCAGTCCGTGTGCATCGAGAATATCACGAGCGACTTCTGCGCCAGTGAGGTCTTTAGAATTATGAACCTGTTGGTATTTACGAAAAGTGCTGCTTAAATACCATTGTCCGAGCATCCCCATGCCGAATATCACTGCCATTAACAACAAACCTGACATACTAAGTCCTCCGTCTCGAGCAGAACTTCTCGAGTTCCGTGCATTGTAGCAAGTTTTTGGATTAGGTTTATTGCGAATAACCCCTTTGGCTATACAATCAATTTTCTTGTGTTCCAAACATGATTTCTCGAGTTTTAACACAAATCATCATTCGTTTGATTTTTACTGTTTTTGTTGTACTGAACTGTAAAAATAGATTTCGCACAACTCGGAGTTTGAATTGCAATGTGATTTTGCTGTAGATTCTGTATTCATGAGTTGGGCAAGTACCTTAAGAATGATTTCTCCTGCACTAGCGACTCGAGCCGCACAGCGTTGGGATATTAACAATCTCGAGTTGATTGGGCGCAGTGCCAACGCGGTTTATCGTGGTCTGCGTGGCTCTGAAACAGTGTTTTTGCGTTTGATTCATTGTGAGCAGCGCGACGAGCTTCAACTGGCATCTGGGATTGACTGGGCGCGGCACTTAGCGGCACATGGCGCAGATGTAACGACGGCACTCGAGTCTAAAAATGGTTTTTTGATTGAGGAAATTGACACAGTTTGGTTTGCAGTCGCGTGGCGTAGCATCAGAGGCGTTGGGCTTGGTAATGACCTCTCCTCTATTCAACTCGAGGCATGGGGTGTGGCATTAGGCAAACTGCATTTGGCAAGTTCAAGTTACGTGCCAGCCATGACCAAAACACCGAATGGAGATTTTTTACCAGAGCGGTTTTACTTGGCGAATTTCTGGCGCAACGTCAAAGCCACCCTCGAGCCAGATGCAGAGTTGTTTAGCGTCTATCAAGAATTAACCCGTTGGTTGGCAGCCTTACCCGAAAAAGAATTGATTATTTGTCATGGAGATTTTCGTCCAGCCAATGCGATTTGGGATGGCGAAAAAGTCGGTATCATAGATTTTGATGAACCAACCCTCGCACATTCAGAGTACGATATTGCCAGAGCTTGTTTGCGTGATGATTGCCAGCCATTTGCAGCTAACCACCTCGAGATTTTTTTGCGTGGGTACAATCAAATATTGCCGTGCAGCACGGCTCGAGTGACCAATTATTTACGAGTTCGGGTTCTACTGATGCTTGCGTGGGACATGCAGGACAATTCGATGGATTCTGGTTTTCTCGAGACTGCACGGCGTTTGGTGCTTGGTCAGAAATAGACTGAGGATTTGGTAAGCAATAATTTCCTAATTTGAAAACGATGAAATATCATTTTCACGCAGGACAGACACAGGGGTCTGTCCCTACAAAATTCACAAAAATACGTCAGGTAGGGGCGGACCCCCGTATCCGCCCTGTGACCAATTGCGTATTCTTGGTGTCCTAACTGAATTTGAAATCAGGAAATTATTAAGTCCCAAATCCTTATCGTGCAAAAGTTTTGCGGTACTGCTTTGGGGTATACCCAGTGTGTTCTTTGAAGGCTTGGTAAAATTGACTCTGGCTACCAAAACCAGAATCGAGGGCGCAATCCAGAATACTCTGCCGAGTGGTAATCAAAAGCCTTTGGGCATGGGCAATACGGTGTTGCACAAGGTATTGGTGCATGGACAAACCAAAGTGTTTTTGAAACAGATTCATTGCGTAATTGGTGTGTATCTCTACGCCCTCGAGCAGCCGATTGAGTGGCAAAGGTTGGTCGTGCCGTTCTGCAATGATTTGGGCAAGTTGTTGTACCAAAATTGGTGTACGACTGGATGACGGCAATTCAACCAGGGGCGTTTGCAAAGTGCGGGCTTGGCGACGCAACCGAGCCTCGAGTTCGAGCAAAATAATCGTGTGCTGCTCGAGTGGGGCTTGATGGACTTGCGGGGTTTGGCTGGTTTGCAGTTCTTTTGCCCAACGCCAAAAGAGTTTTTGGTCAAAACTGGGGTCTGGGTCTTGTCCGAGCAGCCATTTGGTTTGTAGTAACTGGTGTTGAAGATTACCAATGTTCCAACGCAGAAACTCGAACAAAGGCAAATGAACCACCCCAAGTTCGGTATCTGGGCTGCAATACACAAGACGATGCGGCGTGACAGCCCAAAAAATCAGCAATTGATTGGCACTAACACGCTGGATTTGCCCAGCCAACAAATACTGGATTTCGCCCTTGGCAACAAAATTGAGTTCGATGTCGTTGTGGCGGTGCAGTTGTTTGACTTCCCACGGTTGCCCATACCAGCCCAGCAAACTCGAGGATGGCTCGGTTTGGATGTCTTGGTCTGGCGTGTTCTTTGGATACACTTTTCTTAGGATACAGGAAAAAAACAAGAAAACAACAGAAGAATTCTCGAGTAACCAGTCTTTAGAATACCCAAAAAGGAGAAAACCTATGAATTTACCCGACCTTGACAGCCCTTATACTTTAAGTTTAGAAACCATCTCGAGTTACCAAGCCGATGCGGTGGCATTGGTGCGCGGGCTTGCCAGCTTTGATGAAATCACTGCCTACCGCTTGGTGATTAACGAGGCTGTGGCACGTTTTAACACCGAGACTCGAGCCTTAAAAGACCGCGATACTTACGGCATGGCATTTTTGCAAACGATGAATCTGTGGTTGCAAGACCAAGCCGTGCGGCGCTATAGCCTCGCCAAGCGTTTTGCCAAAGTCGCAGCCGAACTGATGGGCGTATCGGGGGTGCGGATTTACCATGACCAAGCCTTGTACAAAGAACCCGGCGGCGGTTTAACCCCGTGGCATCAAGACCAGCATTATTGGCCCTTTGAGACCGATAAAACCATCACCATGTGGATGCCACTCTTAGATGTCGCACCCGAGATTGGCACACTGAGTTTTGCACTTGGCTCACATCATCAAGGCTACTTGGGCGATATTCCGATTGGCGATGCTGCCCAAACCCAATTTGCCCAAATGGTCACAGAACGAAATTGGCGCATCAAAACCTTTGGCGGCATGAAGGCTGGCGATGCCACCTTTCATAGCGGTTGGGTGCTGCACATGGCACCGCCAAACCCATCGGCAACCTTTTGCCGTAAAGTGATGACCGTCATTTATATAGATGAGAACGCTCGGGTAGCTGTTCCAGACAATAAAAACCGCGAGAACGACCTCGCCCAATGGTTGCCCGGTTTACAACCTGGCGATTTGGCTGCCAGCCCGATCAATCCTGTGGTCTACTCGAGTTTGGCTTAAACTACATCCATGAATCACGACGTTCGTATGACCGCCAAGAAAATCTTAGCGCGGCTTGAGTTGGTCTCCAACTTGGTGTACCGTCAGCGCCAACCACTCGAGCCGTTGTTGTTTGAAAAACTCGAATCTGAACTCGAGTTACCGATACTCGAGGCAGACACACTTGGCACACCGATTCCGCCGCGTTCTTATTGGGGTGGGCAAGACATCAATTTTGTACTGCGTGGTGTGTTTGCCGTGCCAAAGCACTTTGGCTCGAGCGCACCAATCGCGCTTTTTTTGCCACTAAGTGAGGCTGGCGAATTCAGTCATGCTGAAGCGCTGGTTTATGTGGATAGCAAACCATTTGCCACCACCGACAGGCATCACCAAGAAGTTATGCTGACCCGAGAACTGACTTCTGGGGCAGCGCATCGGCTAGTGCTGCACGGTTGGACTGGCACACTTGGGGCAATGGGTGGCGAATCTGGCAGACAGATTTTTATGGGCGAGTATGCACTGGTGCGAATTGACCAAGCCACAAGAAATTTTGTGGCACTGGCACGGACTGCACTGCAAACCGCGAATTTATTGGAGGAAATCAACCCTGTTAAAAATTTACTCTATAACGCCCTTGATACGGCTTTTTTGCTACTAGAGACTCGAGAGCCGTTTGAGGATGATTTCTATCAAAGTGTGCCAAATGCCCTCAAAACACTCAAAACGGCGGTGGCAGCTTGTGGCGCACCGCTCGAGCTAGAAGTGATTGCCGCTGGTCATGCCCATATTGATGTGGCTTGGTTGTGGACACTTGGGCAGACGCGCCAGAAATTACGGCGCACTTTTTGGAATGTGCTGCGCTTGATGGAGCAGTTTCCTGATTATAAATTTACCCAAAGTCAGCCCCAACTTTACCAGTACGCGCTCGAGGATGACCCCGCACTATTCAAAGCAATCAAAGAAAAAGTGCAAGAAGGGCGCTGGGAAATTAT
Organism: Deinococcales bacterium; assembly: GCA_031414595.1. Taxonomy (GTDB): domain Bacteria; phylum Deinococcota; class Deinococci; order Deinococcales; family JAAFIG01; genus JAAFIG01. Next base: position 13,816 of record JANNVX010000039.1, on the reverse strand, counting down.
CGGTAGGATGTGGGTCGAAGCCGATTGCAACATCTCGGGCGGCGAATCCTTGGCGCGGCAACTGAAACTCGGGCGCAAGTTTTTTGCCAAACATTTTGGCGCTGGCACAGAATCGCCTGTGCTGTGGCTGCCAGATGTTTTTGGCTACGCTTGGAATTTACCGCAGTTAATCAAACAAGCCGGTCTCGAGTATTTTTTTACAATCAAAATCGGTTGGAATCAGGTCAATCAATTGCCGTTTGATTCGTTTTGGTGGCAGGGCTTGGACGGCACAAAGGTCTTGACCCATTTTAGCACCACGCCCGATACCCCTTGGAGTGGTGAACCAACCACACCCGATATGAAAAATTATGCAACCTACAACGCCCAACTGAACGCTTTTGGGGCATTGGGTTCATGGGCAAAACTGAAACACAAAGCCGTCCAAAAAACCATGCTGATGAGTTACGGTTACGGCGATGGTGGCGGTGGACCAACCCGCGAAATGCTCGAGAATGCCCAAGTGCTGCGCTCCTTTCCGGCTGTGCCAAAAGTGCGCCAAGGCAAGGTGATTGATTTTTTTAGAAAACTCGAGTCTGAAAGCGGTGACAAATTACCGACTTGGAATGCCGAACTTTACCTCGAGATTCACCGAGGCACATACACCAGTCAGGCACGCAATAAACTCGCTAACCGAAGGTGTGAATTTTTACTGCACGATGCCGAATTTCTGGCGACCTATGCCAGTTTGCTCGAGCCAAGTTTTTTGTACCCTCACGACATTCTTGAGCAGGCTTGGCGGTTGCTGTGCTTAAATCAGTTTCACGACATCATTCCGGGCAGCAGCATAGGCGCAGTTTACAAAGAATCACTCGAGCAGTACCAAGAAATTAAGCGCTTGGGGTCTAATGTTCTCGAATCGGCACTCGAGGTGGTCAAGTCCCAAGTCGGCGGCGATGTGGTTCTGGTCAATCCTACTGGGTTTTTACATGGCAGCTTGGCATTCTGGGATGGCAAATTACCAAATGGCAAGAGCTTTGGGCAGCACATTCACACCCAAGAACTCGAGCATGGCACGTTGATTGCTTGCGAGTCTGCTCTACTGCCCTACAGCGCTCGAGCCTTGCAGTTCTCGGATGAGGTTTCGGACACGCCATACGGCTCGTTACGAATCGAGAAAAATCTGCTTGAGAACGATTTATTGCGGGTTGAACTGAACGACTCTGGCGACATTATGCGGATTTTTGATAAAGAGGCAAAGCGCGAAGTGTTACCGCATGGGGCTGTGGCAAACCAATTCCAAGCCTTTGAAGACCGTCCTTTAATGTGGGATGCGTGGGACATTGATATTTTTTATGACGATAAGATGTTTTTAGCACAGCCAGCCAGTACCATTCGCATTCTCGAGACTGGGGCTTTGCGGGTAATGCTCGAGATTGAACGCCAGATTCTCGGAAGCCGTTATACCCAACGCATCTCTTTGACCCGTTGGAGCAAAACCTTGCATTTTGAAACCGTGATGGATTGGCGTGAACGGCACACGCTCTTAAAAGTGGCTTTTCCAGTCGATGTGTTGTCGCCCAAAGCCACCTTTGAAATTCAGTGGGGCAGTGTCGAGCGCCCGACCCACCGCAACACCTCTTGGGATTGGGCGCGGTTTGAAACTTGCGCTCAAAAATGGGTGATGCTTTCAGAAAGTGGTTATGGCGTGGGGCTGGTCAACGATTCCAAGTATGGGCATGATATAGAAGGCAATGTGATGAGATTGTCGTTGTTGCGTTCGCCAACTTCGCCAGACCCTGAAGCCGACCAAGGGGAACAGCGTTTTTGCTATGCCCTTGTGCCAAGCACTTACCCCACTGAATGGGAAATGTCAGGGGCAGCCTATGAACTGAATGACCCGATTTTGGTTCGTCACGGCTCGAGCCAAGCAGCCAAACCACTCAAGTCTTTGGTCTCGAGCATCAACAACAACATCATCCTCGAGACGATTAAGCAAGCCGACGATAGTCATGGCTTTATTGTGCGCTTTTTTGAATGCAACCGCTCTCGGGGCTGGGTGGATTTGGAGACAGCTTTTGCGCTTCAAACTGCTTATATTTGTCATCTGCTCGAGGAAAATCAAACCGAACTCGAGGTGGATGGTCAAAGTCTCAAATTGTACCTTACACCTTTTCAGATAGTCACCTTGCGATTGGTGTTCTAAACACTTTGTTCATAAAATTCGCTATTAAACTCTTCCACTTCTTAAAATCTTGTGTTAGCATCTTTATTAGGCAAACAGCCAGTAGATTCTCGCATCAGATGTGTTTTTGTGTACTTTCAGTCATGGAAGCGCTACCAAATCGAGTACACTGGTTCACGCCCACGGAGGAAGTGAAGATGAAAAAAGTAGCAGCAGCAGTAGCCGTACTTAGCCTTGCGCTTGCCGCAGGTGCATCAACAGTCAGTGGTCAAGGCAAACTCGTTATCTGGACAGATTTTGCGACCGAAGAACTCAAATGGTTCTCGGCAGCCGCCGATGCCTTTGAAAAAACCCCACAAGCCAAAGGCGCAAAACTCGAGATTGTGGCTGTACCGCTCGGTGAAAACCGCGACAAGTTTATTCAAAGCGCTCCTAAAGGCGAAGGTCCAGACCTGATTGCCACCATTCCACACGACCAAGTTGGACAATTTGCCAGCGCTGGTGTTCTCGAGCCAATGGACAAGTACCTATCTGTGGCTTTCAAAGCTGATGTTGCTGAAAGCAGCTTGGATGCCTTTAACTACAAAGGTCGTACCTTCGGTATTCCAATGTGGGGCGAAGCAGTTGCCATTATTTACAACAAAAAACTCTTGCCCGGCGGTATTCCAAAAACTTGGGATGAGTTCATCAAAGTGGCTCAGAACCTGACCAACGCCGAAAAACAACAATTTGGCTACCTAAGCCCAATCGGTATTCAATACCACCAACACGGCTTCTACCGTGCTTTCGGCGGTTATGTCTTTGGGAAGAACAAAGACGGCAGCTACAACACTGCTGACATTGGTTTAGCCAACGCTGGGGCTGTTAAAGCCGCACAACTGCTTGCCGATTTGCGCTTTAAGCACAAATTGATTCCAGAAGGTGCAGAAGACGATGGTCTGCAAACCGATTTGTTCCTCAAGGGCAACTTAGCCATGTGGCTCAACGGACCTTGGAAAATGGCAGACATCAAAAAAGCCAAAATTGATTACGGAATTGGTTTGCCACCACGCCCAACCGGTGCAACCCAAGACTTCCAACCTTTCCTCGGTGTGCGCGGACTGGTGATGAACGCCTACAGCAAACAAAAACCAGTTACCTCGGAATTTGCCAAATTTCTCGTCAGCAATGCCAACCAAATCAGCCTCAACAAAATTGGTGGACGCTTGCCAATTTCTAAGAGTGCAGTTCGTCAACTCGGCAAAGACCCAGTGGCAGCCGGATTCGGCGCAGCCATTGCCAAAGGCATCCCAATGCCAAACATCCCAGAAATGGGTCAAGTCTGGGGACCTTGGGGCGACGCTCAGAACCTGATTATCAAGACCCAAAATGCAGACGCAGCCAGCTTGCTCGGCAAGGGTGTTGACCAAATCAAAGCCGCAATTAACAAGAAATAATCTTTTTAGGACTCGAGTTTCGGAAATTAAAATATGAGAAAGCTCGAGACTTAACAATCCAAACCCCGCTCTTGAAAAGGGCGGGGTTTTTGCGTTCAATGGTCTTATTTAACGGTTCTCGAGTACACGCCAGTTTAAGAGGAGAGAAACATGGCAATGATGACAGCAAAACCAGATATTTTTGGGGTTGGCTCGAACAAACCACCAGAAGGAACTGGCGGTGTGGCATTTGCAATTGGCTTGGTGCTTGGCATTTGTGCCTTGGGTTTACTGATTGGTCTACTTGTGACCAGTGGTGTGGTGGCAGCAATCCCAAGTGCCGAACCGTGGTTACTGCTGGTTTTTGTGGTGCTTGCCCTTATTCCTTTAATGCTGGTGGCAGTACGGATTTTCCCGTGGTTAATCAATTGGTACTACATGATTCCAGCCATTATTTGTATTTTGGCTTTTACGGTTTATCCACTGATCATGACTTTTGGATATGCCTTTACCAATTTTAATTCGCAAAATAATGACCGCCCGGACAGCACCACCGAAATTTCGGTTAAAGTGATTGGCGCAGATACCTTAGAATTAACAGGTGAATCAAAACTCGAGACTTTAGCTTGTCGGCAAACTGCCTGTGTAAACGAACCTATCGAGCTTCGCTCCGATGCCGAAACAGGTAAACCGGGCGATACGTACAAAGTCCTGAAAGTAGATGCCAAAACCATCACCCTCGCACCAAACCAAGGTGTCTTACCAACCGACATTACTCGAGTGCGGCGAATTAACCCAGTGGCAAACATTGGGCTGGGTAATTTTCAAGATATTTTTTCTAAAGCCAGTGTGCAACTTTATCCAGTGCTGATTTGGACAGTTATTTTTGCTTTATCCACCACGATTATTAACGTCATTGTTGGACTACTTCTTGGTATTTTACTGAATAACAAACGCCTGAAGTTTCGTAATTTTTACCGCTCGATTTTGATTCTACCTTGGGCAGTTCCGGGTGTGATTTCGATTCAACTTTGGGTGGCGTTACTGAACCAAAACTTTGGTGGCTTAAACCGTTTACTTGGCTTATTCGGTGGGCTGCCGATTCCGTGGCTGACCGACCCACTTTGGGCGAAAGTAGCCATTCTGTTGGTCAATCTTTGGCTTGGTTTTCCGTACATGATGACCGCCACCCTTGGCGCACTCTCGGCTATTTCAGATGAACTCTACGAAGCTGCTGAGATGGACGGTGCGACCAAAATCGAACAAATTCAGTTTATTACCTTACCAATGCTCCAAGCTGCATTTACGCCGATTGTGTTGGCGACTTTTGCTTATAACTTCAATAACTTTGGAATTATTTACCTCTTAACTGGTGGCGGACCTGCCGAAGAAGGACGCGAAGCCACGGCTCGAGCCACCGATATTCTGCTTTCATGGGGTTTTAACACCGCCTTTACTGGGGCGGGCGCTCAGGCTTACGGTTTAGCTGGGGCAGTTTCGGTGATTGTCGGTGTGCTGACCGTGATTATTTCATACTTTAATTTCCGTGCAGCTGGCGTATTTAAGGAGGCGAGCAAATGAGTAGCCCCAACACCCCAATGCAGTATGAACAAAAAACCCCAACATGGCGGATTGTACTAAACGTGAGTATTCTTGCTGGTGTTCTGATTGCTTTATTCTTTTTAGGGCAGGACTTAAACTCGAGAATGAAAGGCAAGAGCTTTGCTATTCTCTACCCAGAAAACGCGGCACTCAACACCTTATTTGGTTTTATAGCAATTGTCGGTTTAGTTTGCTTAACCAGTTATATTGGTCAAGTCATTGGGCAAAGGCAGCGTAAATACGGCAAAGTCAATTACTTATCGGTCTTAAATGACCAACTGACCCATGTGTTCTTTTGGATTGTGATTCTGTTTTCGCTTTATCCGATTTTTTATGTGATCAGCGCCTCGTTTGACCCACTAAACCGCTTGACCCAAGCCACCCTAGGGACAAGCGAAGAACCTCTGCTGATTCGGTCTCGAGTGCTTCCCAGTCTCGAGGGGATGAGTTTTGCCAATTACGCCAAACTCTTTGATGGGGTCAATATCTTTTCTTGGCAATGGTTGCTCTTGGGTGTTTCGGCGCTGGGTGTACTGGGTATTGCTGTGATTTGGGCGATTGTGCAACGCACTAGCGGCGGGCTTGCCGACCCTAACATCACTCGCGCTCGAGTGGTTAGCACTTGGCTTGCGATTCTTGGGGTTTTTGCCTTCTTTGCTACTTTGACCATTGACCAATTCACGGGTTTTAGCAACTCGAGCAAGTTTCTGCTTTGGATTCGCAATACCTTTTTGGTGTCTGGGGCAACTGGAATTCTAACCGTGCTGCTTTGTACCACCACGGGTTATGGATTAGCCCGTCTGCGTTTTCCAGGGCGTTTTGAATTTTTGATGTTCCTAATTTTTATTCAGATGTTCCCAGCTTTACTTGGTTTGGTCGCCATGTACGAACTGATTTACCGCCTTGGCTTAACCGAAAGCCTACCAGGATTGGTGATTGCTTATACGGGCGGCGCAGTTTCTTTTGGCACTTGGATTTACAAGGGGTACGTCGAGAGCCTTCCAGCCAGTCTCGAGGAAGCTGCTTTGGTGGACGGTTGCACACGTTGGACGGCGTTTACCAAAATTGTGCTGCCGCTATCTGGTCCAATGATGGTTTTTATCTTTTTGATGCAGTTTGTGGGGACATACACCGAATTCTTAACCGCCAATGTGCTGGTCACGGGCGCTCAGAACTGGAATGTCGGTGTGGGACTTCGGTCATTTGCCACAGGGCAATTCAGTGTCGAATACGGCACATTTGCGGCGGCGGCGGTACTTGGTGCGATTCCGATTGTGCTTTTGTACTACAGCTTCCAACAAGTCTTTGTTTCGGGTAACACGGCTGGCGGCGAAAAAGGCTAATCCTCTCCCCTGTTTATTCTCTCCTCGAGTCTAGCTCGAGGAGTTTTTATTTTGCTTTAGCGATACTGACAAAATCTGCCAGCATATCGTATGCCGTTTCTTTTGCACCCGAATCCCTCGAGATAAGTTCAACGGCGGGTAAAACATCAAAAGTAAACCGTGCCAACATATCGTTGCCCGTTACCGTGGCAAACACACCACTGACCTGTTCTGGGGCAACCCGTGCCATGACTGCTTTACCAAATAAGCGCAAGCTGGCAACCAAGCGGTACGGCTGTCCCTCGAGTTTAGCGGCTCGCACTTGCTCTGGGGTGAGGCTGCGAATACCGACAACCGTGCAATCCTCGAGTTTAAGGTTAGCGTTCATGACCGTGTTTGCCAGTCCAACAATTTTTACAGCACTGTCCCAGCCATCCACATCCATGCTTGGGTCAGTTTCGGCAATCCCCATTTCTTGGGCGCGGCGCACCCCTTCTTCATAACTTAGCCCATTCTCCCACGCCTCGAGAATCACCGTGCTGGTGCTGTTCGGTAAACCACGAAAGCGCAGCAGTTTGGCTACAGGTAAGCATTCGCGCAGCAAACTATAAATTGGGATTCCACCCATAAAAGTGGCTTCGTACCTAAATTTAACCTTGTTGGCTTGGGCTAAATGCTCGAGTTCGGCGGCAGCATGAACCAAGGGTCCTTTGTTGGCGGTAATCGCATGAGCGCCGATTTGTAGGGCGGCTCGGATGTAATCAATGGCAGGTTGTCCGCTAAAAGGCTCTAAACTCGAGGCTTCAAAAAGCGTTGTGGCTTGTGCCGCACTTAAGAATTCGGGGACACTTTGAATACTTGGGTCTGGGGCAACGCGATTCCCCAGTAAATCCGACAGGTTTAAGCCATTTGGGTTGACAATAAAACCTAAGCGCCTCGAGTACACCCCAGTGATTTGAAAAGTTATTCCCAGGGCTTCAAGTTCTATTTTTTTCTGCTCGAGCAGTTCTAGTAAACCTTTGTTGACATTGCCAAAGCCAATCAGTGCCAAGTTGTGCATTTAACTAATCCGTAATCGCAGTCCAAAGTTAAGGGTGGCATACCATTGGGCGGGCAGCAAAAAGCCAGCTTCAATTTCAAAAAATGCTCCAATCACTTTGGGAATTTGCAGCAGGATTCCAGCCCCAGCCTCTATGCCAAGTCCGACAGGGAGATTCAGTAATCCACCGCCAGCGCTCGAGATATTCCCTATCATCAGCGCAACCCCAAGTTTAGCGTATGCCCCCAAGTAATCAGCATTTACCCCAAGAAGCGGCAGCAAACTTTGTCCAATTAGCACCTCGGAACGCGCTCCGAAGACCCAACCCGTTTTACCAGTGCCACCAATAAAGCCAAGGGCGTTTAGGGCATCTGAGGCGAAATAGACATGGATTCGCCCGCCGCTCATGCCAGTTGGTTCGGTAGGAAAAAAGACTCCAGCCGCAATTCCGGGCATTCCAAAGAAATTGGTTAATCCTGCTTCTATCGAAAAACTCTGTGCCGTTGCCCTCGAGCCAAAGAATGCAAACAAGACCAGTACAACCCAAAACGACTTTTTCATACCGACAGTCTAACCCGTAAATCAGCAAGTTCTGATGAAAATTGATTTCAGGTCAAATAAATTTTTGTTCCCATTAAAAATCTCGTATATTAAAGAAGTGATTCGGCTTTTAGGAACACCAACCTACCAAGATAAGCCCCTAACGCTTGAACGGACGTTGTATATGGTGGCAATGTTGGCGTGTCAAAATGATTGGGTCACTCGAGACGAAATAATGCTGCTTTTATGGGCAGAAGACGGCGATGACGGCGCAATAAAGCAGCGTTTGCGTCAATTGCTCTACCGCGCTAAACAAATGCCATATGGGACAGCCGTAGAAACCTCCAGTACACAATTGCGCTATTCAGGGGACAGCGATGTGGTGTCGTTTCGCTTGGCGATTCAAGTCAGAAACTGGGAGCAAGCCATAAAGCTCTACCGTGGTGATTTACTGCGTGGTGCGCTCTTTGAACATGCCGAACTCGAGGAGTGGTTTGCTTTGGAACGCGCCACTTTAAGCACCCAGTTTCGTTTTGCTGCCTTAGAACAGGCTTCGATTTTGGCTGGAGCAGAGGCTGCCTTGTTACTCGAGCAAGCCCTAATTGTTGAACCCTTAAATGAAGAATTACTAAAAGCCTTGCTGGATTATGCTAAACACAATCCCGAAGTCGGACAACGTGCCTTTGAACGGTTTGAACGTGAATTGATGCAGACTTTACAACTCGAGCCTCCCAAGGAATTACGTCTGCTGGCTCAGTCTTTGGGCAGCAACACGCGAGTGCTTAAAATCAGTCCGCCTCAGTTCAAATTGCCTGTGCCAAGCAGTGCCTTTGTTGGTCGTCGTGCCGAGCTTGACCAAATTGCAGTTCGGCTAAAAGACCCCAATTGTCGTTTACTAAGTCTGGTTGGTGTTGGCGGAATTGGTAAAACCCGCTTGTCACTTGAAGTCGCAAATCTGGTGATGATGCCAGATGGCGCGGTTTTTGTTGATTTGGCAAGGCTCAGCGACCCGTCACTTGTCCCAAATGCAATCCTCGAGTCGCTAGGCGAGCAGCCCGTAGAAGAGGCTCTGGCTCGTTTACAACATGTATTAGCCAACAAGTCTATGTTGATCGTTTTAGATAATTTTGAACATGTCATGGCTGCCAAAGAAATAGTCGCTAAAATTTTAGAAACCACCGCCTCGGTTCGTTTTTTGGTGACTTCCCGAGAAAGTCTGGGGCTTTTGCGCGAACAAGTTATTGAACTCAGTGGTCTACCAGCCCCAGACACTGTTTTTCCACTCGAGACCCAAGATGCGGCTTTACTTTTTATCAGGGCTGCCCAGCGCAGTCATCTGGACTTTTCGCTCAATGACGATTTTGCAACCTTTAACCGAATTTATCAAGCCGTGGCTGGTATTCCGCTCGGTTTAGAACTGGCTGCCAGTTGGGTTAGAACCCTGACTTTGCCCGAAATTGCCGAAGAACTCGAGCAAAGCCTTGATGTCCTCGCCGTGGATTCCCCAGATATGCCTGCACGTCATCGTAGTTTTGCGGCGGTCTTTCATTCTAGTTGGTCGCTTTTAAGCCAAGCCGAACAAGATGTTCTGGCAAAACTTTCGGTTTTTCGTGGCGGTTTTGACAAGGCAATGGCAATAGAGGTCACAGGGGCAAGTTTGCCTTTGTTATTGCGCTTGGTCAATAAATCCTTAATCTCGAGGCGTGAGCAGCGTTTTGTAATTCACGAATTGATTCGACAGTACAGTCAGCAACAACTTAGCTTAGAAAATCAAGCCCACGCCATGTTGGGTTTAGCAGCAGTGACAATTAAATTGTCCGAACAATGGTTTTTACATGCCAAGGGCGAACAACAAACCGAATGGAGTCGGCGCATCGAACAAGAGTTTGATAACATTCGTACTGTCCTAACTTGGGGATTAAACAATGATCATCAATATGGAATGCAGCTAGTGGGCAATTTAGAACACTTTTGGTACTTGCGCGGTTATCACCGTGAAGGTATCGAATGGGCAAAACAATACTTGGCTTTATACCCAGAACCAAATCAAATTCGACTACGTGCCTTATGGACTCAAACCAGTTTGGCTAAAGAATTATCGGAATATGACTTGGCTCGAGCTAGCGTAAAAGAATACCAACAACTTGCTTTCATGCTATCCGAGGCTCAAGCCTTAGCCATTGCTGAAAAATTTTATGGTTTACTCGAGCGCGAACAAGGAAATCTCGACCTTGGAAAAATCCACTTAGAAAAAGCCCAGACGATGTTTACTGAGCTAAACGATGTTAATGCTATCGCTATTTGCATCAACGACCTTGGGATTATTTATGCCATGCAGCAAGACCTCGAGAAGGCAAAGGAGTATTTTAGCGAATCCCTGCGCTTAAAGCGTCAAATGAGCGATAAACAAGGGATTGCTTATGCACTCAGCAACTTAGGGATAATCGCTGGGCAACAAGGCGACTTAGCCTTAGAAAAAGTCATGCTACAAGAATCTCTGCGCTTAAAACGCGAACTAGGCGACCAACAGGGCATTGCCAATGGTTTACTTGAACTGGGCAGAAATGCTTTTGACCAAGAAAACATTGAGGCTGCGCTTGAAAATTACGCTGAAGCCCTCGAGATTTATTGTCGTTTAGAAAGGCGTTTTTCGATTATCTATGCGATCAACAATTTCTCAATCATTGCCCATAAACTAGGCGATTTCAAACATGCGATAATTTTTGCCACTGCCAGCCTATCGCTGAGTTACCAATTTCGGATTACGCCACCTGAAGGTTGGTTAAAACGCAAAACCGCATGGCATTCAGAGAGTGGTTTAAGCCCAGCCCAACTAGCCCAACTCGAGTTTGAAACCGAACGTTTGGATTTAAGTCAAGTCATCAGCCAAGTTTTTGCATGGCGCAATCAAGTTCAACTTCCATCCGAAGCGATGGTTTTTTCGGCAGCTTAAGAATGACAATCGCCGCTACGCCTGCTTGTATCACCTAAGCCCATTCTGCTATTGACAGAAAACACCTCTATCCTCGAGAATAGACAAAATAACCTCGAGACTCGAGGTGGAGGTTAAAAGTGGATCAACGTTTCAAGCTCGAATCCGAATTTAGCGCCAAAGGCGATCAGCCTAAAGCCATTGCTCAGATGGTAGATGGTTTAGAAAGTGGTTTTCGGTTTCAGACTTTATTAGGAGCCACTGGCACAGGAAAAACTTTTTCAGTGGCGAAAACAATCCAAGAACTTCAGCGCCCAGCTTTAATTATTGCCCCTAATAAAATCCTAACCGCCCAATTAGCTGGAGAATTCCGTGAGTTCTTCCCCAATAACGCGGTGGAATTCTTTGTTTCTTATTACGATTATTACCAACCAGAGGCTTATGTTCCGGGTAAGGATTTATTTATCGAAAAAGATTCTGCGGTCAATCAAGAAATTGAGCGACTGCGCCACAGCACCACCCGCAGTTTACTGACCCGCCGAGATGTGATTGTGGTTGCCAGTGTTTCCTGTATTTACGGACTTGGCAACCCCGAAGAGTACAAACGCATGAATTTGTATTTAGAGAAAGGTAAACCAATTGCTCGAGACGCAATTTTAGAGCGCTTGGTGCAGATTCAGTATGAACGCAACGACATTGAACTGCTGCCGGGGCGTTTTCGCGCCAAAGGCGACACTTTAGAAATCTGGTGTAGTTACGACGAACACCCAATGCGCTTTCAACTCTGGGGTGATGACCTCGAGCAGATTCAAGTGGTCAATTTATTGACTGGTGAAATCCTGCAAAACCTCAGCAGCACTGTCATTTATCCCGCTAAGCATTATGTGACCGAGCAAGGCAATATAGATGCTGGAATCGCTGGAATCGAAGCCGAACTTGCTAGTCAACTCGAGTATTTTAACAGTGTTGGTAAGCTGCTCGAGGCACAACGAATTAAAGAACGCACTTTGTATGACCTCGAGATGATGCGGGTACTTGGCTATTGTTCGGGCATCGAGAATTATAGCCGGCACATAGATGGGCGGCAACCGGGCGAAAAACCGTATACCTTGCTCGATTATTTTCCAGACGACTTTATTACTTTTTTGGACGAATCGCACATTTCGCATTCTCAAATTGGCGGGATGTACAAAGGCGATTATGCCCGTAAAAAAACTTTATCTGATTATGGGTTTAGGTTGCCAAGCTGCATGGATAACCGTCCGTTAAAAACCGAGGAGTTCTACGAAAAAGTTGGACAAGTGGTTTATGTTTCTGCCACACCCGGCGAGTATGAACGCAGCATCTCGAGTCAGATTATTGACCAAGTGATACGTCCAACGGGTTTGGTTGACCCTCAAATTGAGATTCGTCCGACTTTGGGGCAAGTTGAAGATTTACTTGGGCGTATCCGAGTTCGGGCGACTCGAGATGAGCGGGTGCTGGTCACGACCCTGACCAAACGCATGTCCGAAGACCTAACCGAGTATTTACTATCGCATAATGTCAAAGCCCGCTACTTGCACTCCGAGATTGATACGATGGAACGCCAAGAGATTATCCGCGATTTACGCCTTGGGCATTTTGATGTGCTGGTTGGGATTAACTTATTGCGCGAAGGGCTGGACTTGCCGGAAGTCAGCTTAGTTGCCATACTCGATGCCGATAAACCCGGATTTTTACGTTCCGAACGCAGTTTAATCCAAACCATCGGACGGGCTGCCCGCAATGTTGGCGGCGAAGTGATTTTGTACGGCGATAGTATTACTCCAGCCATGCAGTTTGCCATTTCAGAAACCAATCGGCGCAGAGCTATCCAAGAAGCCTATAACCTTGAACACAACATCACCCCGACGACCATCAGCAAAAGCATTCGTAAGGTCATACGAGGTGAAGAAGCCCCAGAAACGCCACTCGAGCCAACTGACATTAGCTTAAGTAAAGACGACATCTTAAGTGCCATCACCGATTTAGAGCTAGACATGTGGCAAGCCAGCGAAGCGATGGACTTTGAAGGTGCAGCCCGACTCCGCGACCAAATCAGGCAACTCGAGACCAAGCTATCTGGCAAAGAAGTTAAAACCATCAATATGCCCGGTGGTAAACCACAGAAACGCTCGAGGGGAAAAAGATAAGGTAAAAATTCAATCTTCCCAATTTTGTACTTGGCGTACTTTCTTTGCCTCGATTTTAGCGCGTTTAGCGGCTTGCAATTGAGAAACCAAATTCTCGGTTTTCATCTTTGCGTTCTCTAAGCTCTCGAGCGCTTCTAGCCGTGGTTCTTCCTCGAGCAGTGCTTTGTACCGCGCCCAATTTGCATCTTCTTCGCTTTCAGGGCTTACTTTTGTACTTAGGCGCAACCAACCAAAGTGCATTTCCGAGGTGTCAAATTCTCGTTCCTCGAGTTCGGATAAGGCTGCTTGGCGTACATCTGGGTTTTTCTCGAGAAAATTGTGTAAGGCTTTGGGTTTAACTTCTAGCGCCACCAAAACCCGATCCTCGAGTCCACCCGCATCCAGCACCGCTTCTAAAAAAGCATCTGGGGTCAGACTCGAGGGTTTGCGTTTCATGCTTTGAGTATAGCAAAATCGTTTTGAATTGCTCGAGAAATCAAGTTGAAAATAGAGCCTCCGAAAGAATGGAAAATTATCGTTAGCACAGGACAGACACAGGGGTGTCTTGACCATAAACACGCACCTGACGGGCATGGTCGCCTGTCCCTACAAAAAGGGCATAAAAATGTATTTTGTAGGGGCGAACCCC
>JANNVX010000038.1:0-3556 GCA_031414595.1 Deinococcales bacterium | reverse complement strand
CGTAGAATACTGGCTCTCAGACGAACTTTAGGGTGAATTCCGTGGGCTTGCTCGAGTTGGCGTAATTGGCTATCTTCTTCTGGGCTTAATTTGATAAATCTTGGTCTACACATTCTTGTAGTTTACACGGGAAACACTTAGCATGATTGTCGTACCACAGCACCACACCAACCACATGGATATATCGTGGAAAATTTTTTAGATGCTGGTCGGCATGGTCTTTAACCCATTGTGGTAGGCGTTTAACCCTAACAAAATGCGCTTCGGCAGGAGCATAACCTGAATGCTCGAGAATATCCAGTTCGTAGCCAAGTGGGAAAAACACATTGTTGACCCTTGTGAATTTACCAATATGGTTTTTGATTTTTTTAAGCACCCAATGCTGCCAATTCTGTATGGTATCAGAATAGACCAGATGCAGGTAACAATCAGTGCAGGCGTGTTTCATGGGTATGTTTGTTTGCCAATTTTGCAAATCGTGTTCTTTGTAATTTTGCTTGGTTTCCATACTTGTATTATTTGTCATTATTTGGTCACACTTTGGTTATTACCATTTCTCGAGGTACACAAAACCTTCGTAGCGCGGACGCAACGACTTAGCGTAGCACAGGAAAATTCGCAACTCTTTGACGGTCAGACTTTATCATCTACACAATAACCAAAGTGTGACCGCTTCACCAGCAAACTATTGTGTAAGGAGGTCGCCAATCATGACGACAAACAGCTTACAAACAATGGTTATTTACCGTGAGGAAAAAACCTCGACTTGGTTCAAAGTCAAAGACATCTTGGATTTACACACCGAATTGACACTCAAGGACGGTGTGACCCTGGTTTTTCATTGCCAAGCCTTTGGAGATTCACGCAGTGGGGCATTCATGGGGGAAATGGTAGTGCTGCAATGCCATGACCAGTCCACCGATGTTCGCTACGCCGCCAAAGTGATGTTTGAATACCTCAGCGACGAACAATTATTTTTAGTACGCGCCAATGCTCGAGAAGCCGTTTTCCCCCAAGTGCCAGTCGAATGGAAAAATCTGGTGTTGTCGCAAAATCATATGCTGCATTACACAGGAGACGCAACAAACATCAATCCATTTTTGACTTTGGTCAGCAACAATCAATTGACCCTCGAGAATAGCCAATTGCTCGGTTCACAAACCATGATTCCATTAGAAACCACAAAAACCCAAGATGAAACTTGGGGACGTAATCGTCAAAAACAACTTTGGAGATTGAAAATTCCTGTGGCTGTCGCTAAAAAATCTTGGTTTATTCGTTTGTTTGGACGTTCTTAAACACCTCCATCACAATTGAATCAGGTGTATGTCCACTTGTTAAGTCATAGCCTAAGCCGTTCTCTTCGAGTTCAAACGATATTGTATCATACGGCAATTCTGAGGTGAATCTTGCAAAGTATTTTCTTTGGTACGTTACAAAAAAGATTTTTGGCAATGCGTTCAAAACGCAATAGTTTAAGCATTGCCCTTGTGGGTCTGCCTGGAATTGGAAAAACCCATACCGCCACAGCATTATTACAAGTCCTACCTTGCAAAAACATCAGTTTACATGCCACCAGCAGCCCATCACTTATTGCCTCAGCCATTCCAAAAACAAAACAATTAGCTCCTTGGATGCAAAAACAATTAGATTTACTGCATAAAAACGAATTACCCACAGAAGCCATTTCTTTACTTCTTGCCGTACTGCTCGAGCAACAAGCCCCGATTGTGCTACACCTCGAAGATGCCCATGATGCCACGGCTATTCAATTCGAGCAGATTCTAGCCTTGGCTAAAGCCATTCTGAAAACAAAAGGTGTGGCATTACTGCTGACTTCTCGGGTTGATTTACCAGAACCGATTATGGCGCTGCACGTACCTAGGCTCGAGATAAGTGCAGTTAAAGATTTAATCGCTACGCAATTGAATGGTCAAATTCCAGTCGAGGCACTGGCTTTTATTGAAACTCGAGCTGGTGGGAATCCTTTATTTGTTTTGGAATTCCTGCGTTTTTTAACTCGCCAAGGTTTTTTACGGTCAGATGGTCAAGACTGGCACTGGCGCGAACCAGAGAATGGCTTTGTTCCTGTGACCTTAGATGCACTGATTGGACAATGGTTGATGAAATCATCACTCGACGTTCAAACTCAGTTGATGCTTGAAACCCGAGCAGTATTGCCTGAGTCCTTAGAAGCTGACACTGTTTTGCAAATTTGGCAAGCCGTGAGTAGCTTACCAGAATTTGAATTTAACTTAGCAAAAACAATTTTAATACAAAAAGGATTGCTGTTTGAAACAGGTTTTGTACATCCCCTAGTGCGAGAAATTGTGCTTCGTGAGTTGCCCGTCACCAGCCTAAAAAATCATGCTATTCGTACTGTGGAAGAACTCGAGAAAACCGACCCAACCTTGGCACTTGAATTACTCGAGACTGCCCAATTGCCTCGAGAACAGATGAAACAAATTTTGCAGCGAATACGCGAAAAAGCAGAGACAGAGGACAATCCAAGGTTAGTAGCTCTTGCACAAGCCCAAATGGTGTGGGTCTTGCCATTGCCAGAACAAGCCCAAGCTGCTTTTGAAGCCGCTAAAATTTTAGAGCCATTTGATTATCTTGCAGCAGAAAAGTTAATTGAATTTGCATGGCAACTTAAACCAACCAACCCAAAAATTACTTTAGCCTTGGTTGAATTTCGTTTTGACCAAAAACGCACCTCCGAAATAAACCATTTACTCGATGGTTTACCAATTGAATTACAAGAAATGACTGATGTTATCGGGTGGCGTTTGGTTGTTTTGGATTCCCAAGGACAACGCACCCAAGCTGTGACAGCTTGGGAACAACATCCACAATGGCACGAACAAATGTCTCCAAGGTTGTTATCGCTGATAGCTCGACTTTGTTTGCGCGAAGGACGCACTGACCTGATGCAGCAAGCGATTGAGTTTGGTTTACAGCGCCAAGGTTTAAGCACTTCTGAATTATGTTCACTTCTGAATCTCAAAGCAATTTTTCTATCAGTAAATCAAGGTAAGTATCAAGAAGCCCTCGATTTGTATTCCAAAATTCTTGAACTTGACGCTTCATTAAGTAGCCCTTTATTGAACCGAGCGATGATCAAACAATCGAATTTTAATGACCTTAAAGGGGCAAAAAGCGATTATGAAAAAGTAATTTTAGTTCACTCGCAAAAAGGTCAAACAATTTTAACTTGCAGAGCGCAAATTTATCTTGCCTCGCTCGAGCGCCAATTAAATAATTTTAGTGTTGCCGAAAAATTATTGCAAAATAGTCTTTTGGTCTGCGAAAAAAGCGACGAAAAAGATGTTTTATTTGAATGCTACATGGAATTAAGTGTTTACTATGGAAATTTAGAAACTTCACTGCAAGATTTAACCAGTTTTAAGTATGCTCAATAGTCTGGAACGTTTTTTAAATTTAAGAAATTAAAAGTGGAAGCCCTACTGTAAGCTGTGAGTGTCTAAACCAACGCTCCAAAAAGGCTTCCATGACTATCTTAAACCAAATTCTGACCTTAGCGGGTATTCGCAAA
>JANNVX010000037.1:0-70834 GCA_031414595.1 Deinococcales bacterium | reverse complement strand
ACGTGTTGCGGAATACGAAGTGGTATTGCTCTGATTGGTTTATGGAGATTGCTTGTGGTTTGCATAACCTTCGCTGTGCTTTTCGCAAACGGGCTTTGCGGAAATCGAGCTAGTTTCTTATTTCCGATAACGTCTATTCATCGTTTCTCCTAAGTGATTAACGCCAGACCTACCAGATGATCTACCAAGGCGATTAAGTGATGTAGTCATACCATAGCAATCAAGCGTCACACTAACGTCACACGAGTGCCATACGGGATTTATTGCTTCAAAATCAGTTAGCATTGATTGACTGGTAAAACCATCATTTCTCAAATACGAACCTTAAAAACACAAATGCAACTCCCTCGAGAAAATCACGTTGAACATGAAAGAACACTTGTCGTTGAATAAATAAGTAAAGTAAGAAGTAATGCTTTTGTGGAGTGTTGAATTGGTTGCCTTGCCGAAATTTTGACTTTCCTACCTTAACCCCACATAGCACTGACACAACTTTGTTAAGCTCTAAAGAATGCTTCAAGAAGTGATTGGTTTAATGCTGCGCTTGGGGCTGACTGCCTTTGGTGGACCTGCGGCACACATTGCGATGCTGCATCAAGAAGTCGTGGTTAAACGGGCTTGGATTACCGAACAACAATTCTTAGATTATTTAGGACTGGTCAACCTCATCCCCGGACCAAACAGCACCGAACTTATCATGCACGTTTCACTCAAGAAAGCGGGTTGGCGCGGATTATGGCTCGGCGGGGCTGCTTTTATTTTGCCTGCCGCCAGCATCACCTTACTTTTTGCGTGGCTATACCAACAGTACGGCACAACGCCAATCGGTATGGGCATCTTAACGGGCGTTAAACCCGTGGTGATTGCTGTGGTTGCCCAAGCAATTTATGCACTCCTGCGCCCAGCCCTGAAAACCTCGAGCCTGATGCTTTTAGCAAGTTGTGCTGCCCTTGGGTATTTACTTGGCATCAACGAACTGGTTTTACTACTGACACTGGTACTGGCACATTTTACCTTCACTCGAGCCAAACCCACACTGGCACTCGAGCCGATTAGCTTGGGCATGGTTTTTTTGCTTTTTCTTAAAATAGGCGCGACCCTCTACGGCAGTGGCTATGTGCTACTGGCATACCTCAGAAACGAATTTGTAACCCAAGGCTGGCTGACCGAACCACAATTACTTGCCGCCATTGCGATTGGGCAACTCACTCCGGGTCCTGTCTTCTCGAGTGCCACTTTTGTCGGGTTTCAAATGGCAGGTTTAAGTGGGGCTGTACTTGCCACAATTGGAATTTTCTTACCTGCTTTTATGTTTGTTTGGCTGACCCATCCGT
This sequence comes from Deinococcales bacterium, assembly GCA_031414595.1. Lineage (GTDB taxonomy): Bacteria > Deinococcota > Deinococci > Deinococcales > JAAFIG01 > JAAFIG01. The sequence goes on along the minus strand of JANNVX010000037.1, from coordinate 69,500 downwards.
TTCTCGAGAAATTACGGGCATTACCTTGGACAAGCCGAGTGCTGGATGCCGTCAATGCTGCCGCGCTTGGTTTAATGCTTGGGGTACTGGTTGTTCTGACTCAAGATGCGATTATTAATGTTCTGACTGGACTGATAGCGGTTTTTTCTTTGATTGGTTTGGTGCGTTTCAAAATCAACTCGACATGGCTTATTGCAATTGGGGCTTTGCTTGGTGTGGTTTTTGGCTTGGGATGAATGGAGAACTGGTCATTTTCAAAACTGAAAAAGCCCCTTTTTTTGAAAGGGGCTTTTAGATATGTATTTGAAGGTCTACTCGAGTTTAGGCGTTAATTTCAACAACCTCAGAGACTTCGATCATATCACCAGGTTCAAATTCATCAAAACCATTTAAGTTAATACCGCATTCGTAACCCTGCATAACTTCACGCACATCGTCCTTAAAGCGCTTAAGCCCAGCAATTGTGCCTTTCCAAATTTCTTTTTTGGCACGAATCACTTTGGCTTTGCCGTTTCGCATCAGCTTGCCCTCGAGAACATACGAACCAGCGATATTGCCGCCCGCTTTGGGGACTTTAATAATCATCCGAACTTCGGCTTTGCCAATTAAACGTTCTTCAAAGACAGGTTCGATTGTGCCACGAATCATTTTTTGGACATCTTCGATTAACTCGTAAATAATGCGGTAGGTCTTAATTTCGACTTTTTTAAGGTCAGCCATTTTCTTGACCCCAGCCGATGCGGTCACGCTAAAGCACATGATTTTTGCACCTTCGGCGGTACTGGCAAGCAACACGTCACCTTCGGTTGGCGCACCAATCCCAGCCAGCAAGACGTTGACTTCGACATCGGCTTTGTTTTCTCGTGCCAAAATGCCGTTCAAGGCTTCAAGTGAGCCTTGGGTGTCGGCACGCACCACTAATGTAACCACGCGCTTTTCCACGGGTACTTCACCGGGTTTACCCAGCAGTGCCTCGAGCGACATGGCAGCACTTTGGCTTTGTAAGCGTTTAGCGGCAGCTTTGGCATTGGCAGTGTCTAAGCGCTTTTGCTTGGTGTTTTCGATGATTTCCCTTGCCAAGTGTTCGTTTTTAGCTCGAGCCACCAATTCGCCAGCCACAGGCGTTTCGCTAAAGCCAAGGATCTGTACGGCTGTTCCAGGCGTGGCGCTACTGACCCGTTCACCAAAACCATCGGTCATGGCGCGAATTTTACCGTAGAGTTCGTCTACGACCACAAAATCTGAGACCTCGAGTGTACCGCTTTGAACCAAGACAGTTGCCAGAACACCAGCTTGTTTGTCCACTTTGGCTTCGATGATTACGCCCTTAAATTCGCCTTCTGGGTCGGCACGTAAATCCTCGAGTTCGGCAAGCAGCAAAATATTCTCGAGCAGTTTGTCCACACCTTCGCCTGTTCGAGCGCTGATTGGCACGGCGATGGTTTCGCCACCGAAGGCTTCTGGGACAAGTTCGACCTGCATTAAATCGGTCATCACTTTATCGACATTGGCGTTCGGCAGGTCTATTTTGTTAATTGCCACAATAATTGGCACTTTGGCAGCTTTGGCATGGGCAATCGCTTCGCGGGTTTGTGGCATCAGGCTCTCACTTGCCGCAATCACAATTACGGCAACGTCAGCTACACTTGCACCGCGAGCGCGAATACTGGTGAAGGCTTCGTGACCGGGTGTATCAATAAAAACGACTTTGCCGCCCGAGGTGATGGCTTCAAATGCACCGACGTGCTGGGTGATTCCGCCAGCTTCTTTTTCGGCAACTTTGGTTTTACGGATATAATCAAGCAAACTGGTTTTGCCGTGGTCTACGTGTCCCATGATCGTAACAACCGGCGGACGATGTGGGATTTCTTTTTGCACCACTGGTTCGGCGGGTGCAGCTTCTACTACCACTGCTGGGGCTGGTTTGTTCTCGTCAGCAATCAGGACTTTGACCAGTTCGGCGGTTTCTTCATCAATGGTACTCGAAGCGGTTTTGGCATCCACACCCATTTCGTGCAGAATCTCGAGCATTCGCTTACTGTCTACGTTTAAGTCTTTGGCAAGCGCGAAAATGCGAATTTTGGACATACTACCTCCGGAAAAGATTAGTTTCTCATGGGATTCTCGAGGTCTCTAAAGACCTAAATGTTCTTCATAAGGGCTTAAAGTGAGACTCGAGTTCAAGCGCTAAACGCGGCGCTTGGAGTCGAGAAAGACGCATTAGGGTTTTAGGGGTGTAACAATTGCTGTTTGGGCAAATATAGACACCACGTCCAACCATGCGACGCTGAATATCAAGTTGCCAGTTGCCAATTCCATCTTTAGCAAGGCGCAAGACTGTACTTTGTGGCAAACGCGCACGGCAACTCACACAAGTCCGAATTGGAATGCGTTTTCCAGTTTCGTCTTTTTGAGTATGGGGAGCGCGTACAGGTTTCATAAGGGCTAGGGTTAAAGGTTTAAAGGTTTTTTTACCTTTTTACCCTGCTTTATCCCTTTACCTCTCTCGAGTCTTTGATTTCACCGTCGGGCGAGGCACTAAACAGGGCTGCAAAACGGTCTCTTGCACCAGAAGTGTTCTTGCCACCGTCTTGTGAGGCTTTTTCCATGGCGGCATCAAGGTCAGAGACATTGGCGGTTTCTTGTAAGTCTATTTTGTAACCTGTCAGTTTGGCGGCTAAACGCACATTCTGACCACCCTTACCAATAGCTAAGGATAATTGGTCGGCGGTGACGGTTACACGAGCCTCTTTGGTGTCGGTGTCAATTTCGATATTGCCAACTTTGGCTGGCGAAAGCGCATTTTTAATGAATTCTCGGGCATTGGTGTCAAACTGAATTACATCTACCCGTTCACGACCAATTTCGGCAGTCACGGCTTGGATTCGGTTGCCTCGGTGTCCGATACACGCCCCAATTGGGTCTACATTGCTGTTGCGGCTGCTGACCGCGATTTTAGAACGCTGACCAGCTTCGCGGGCAATCGCTTTAACTTCGACTGTGCCATCAGCCACTTCGGGGACTTCTTGGCGCAACAAGTGCATCAAAAGCTCTGGCGCACCACGCGAAGCCAGAATACTGGGTCCTCGGTTGGTCATGGCGACTTCTTTTAAGTAAATTTTGGTACGAGCGCCACCAATTAAGCGTTCGCCCGGAATTTGTTCTTTGGGCGGCATAATCGCTTCGCCGCGTCCGAGTTCAACAAAAATATTGCCTTTGTTGTCTACCCGAGCCACACTTGCGGTCAATACTTCGCCTTCGCGGTCTTTGTATTCGTTATAGACCACACTGCGTTCAGCTTCACGCATTTTTTGGGTCAGGACTTGCTTAGCGTTTTGCAAGGCAATACGGCTAAAATTTTCTGGTGGTACAGGAAATTCCATTTCCATACCGAGTTCGACATCGCCGTCTAACTCTAAAGCGTCCGCTAGGCTAATCTGGGTGTTTTCATCCTCAACTTTTTCAACCACTTCTTTAATGATTAAAACTTCCAACGAACCCGAATCTGGGTCTAAAGAAACCTCGACCCGTTTACCCTGCTCGACCCGTTTCATGTAGGTGTCCTGCAAAGCCTCCTCGAAGGCTTTGACAAGTGCCATTTTGTCCATCCCTCGAGAAATTGCCAGTTCCTCGAGTGCGGTAATAAATTCTTTCTGCTGGTCTTTGGTCATGTTGTTGGGCTGTTGGCATACGCCTCGAGCCTCCTCCTTTTATTGAGCTTTGAGTCTTGAGCTATGGGCTATGAACTTAAAACCTTTCGCCTTACCTGTGCCTATCTGGGAATTCGGTTAAATGTGCGTCTATGCCCGCTAAGGCAAAGCTGCGGCGTTCTTCTTTATCGCCCTCTAAGGTGACGGCTTCGGGGGTGACTTCGATAATTTTGCCGATAAAACCACCGACACCAGCCACTTTGACTTTGGCTTTTAAGCCCAGCATTCTTTCAAAGTGCCTTTGGCGCAATAAAGGGCGTTTGCTGCCGGGCGATTCAAACTCGAGACGGTACTCATTTTGAATTGGGTCAAGTCGGTCAAACTCGAGACTGACCACTCGGCTGGCACGTTCTAAATCGGTCGTGATAACTGGAGTTTCATCGAATTTATCAATCCGAATCAGCACTGTAGTCGTGTGTTTCCCCCCACCCATTTGCACTTCAAGCACCTCGTAACCAAGTGGCTCGAGTACACTTTTTGCAATTTCTGAAATGTCTGCGATAACTCACCTCACTTTTGACTCGAGACTGACTCGAGTGGGTTGTCTTGTCCGAAAAAAAACAAGGCGGGTAAGAAACCCGCCTCGAAGGATTCGAGGAACAACTGCTGTGTACTATAGCGCTTTTTTTGAGGACGAACAACCCATGCGCTTGGCAGGCAACAACCCATGTTTTTAGGTCTCGAGTTTTTTGGTGTTGCGTTTAACCTCGAGAATACGCTGTTGGGCTACAAATACCAGTAATGCAATGGTAATCATTACTGTAAGTCCAATCACCACCAGATTAACCCGTTGCAAAAGCATCGAAATCACACTTAAGCCTAGGGTTGCTGCCCAGAGCGTCACGACACTGCGGCGTTGGTCAAAGCCGCGTTTTAAGAGCATGTGGTGCAAATGGTCTTTGCCGGGGGTGTCTGGGCGTACCCCACGCAGAATCCGCCGAATCGTGACTTGGGTGGTGTCTAAAATTGGAACAAGCAGAATGATGACAGGCGCGAGGATACTGGCGGCAGCCCCAACTTTCAGTGTGCCGAGCATGGCAACGGCTGCCAAGGTAAAACCAATAAAGGTTGCACCGGCATCGCCAAGAATAATACGGCTTGGGTTAAAGTTATGGCGCAAAAAACCTAGACACGCGCCTGCCAATGCCGCCAGCAAAAGCGTGGCTGCACCTCTGGTGTTAAACTGCGCCGATAATGCCAATAAGCTCATGGCAGTAATAAAGCCCAGTCCACCGACATTGCCATCTATCCCGTCAAGCAAGTTCACCGCATTGGTGATGCCGACCACCCAAAAAACAGTCAGTAGCGCATCTGCCCACATCGGCAGCCAAATAATATCTATACGGATATTATTGACAATCAGTAAGCCAGCACAAAGCACTTGAACCACAATCCGAAATAGACTTGGCAGTTCAAATTGGTCATCTATAAACCCAACCAGCACCATAATTGCCCCACCAAGCGCAATGGAAAGGAGTTGGATATTGACCGTCGCCAGTAAAAGCGGCTTAATTGCAATTGCTAAGACCATCGCGGCAATCACCCCAGCAAAAATTGTTAAGCCACCAACATTGGGTAGGAGTTCTTTATTTAAGCGCCGTTCATTGGGTTTGTCGCCCAGTCCGCGCTCGACCGCAAAATCCCTAACTCGAGGAATAAACATCCAAGTGACCGCCATGGCGGTTAAAAAAATCAAGCTGACCGGTAAGAAACCTGCCTCGAGACCACCCATAATCCCAATTGAACTTAAGAACTGGTTCACAATGCCCTATTTTGCCTTTTGAAGATGAGGCTTGTTCTCACTTGGACTCGATGAGCCTCACTTTGTTCCGTAAATCCTATCGCCAGCATCGCCCAGTCCGGGAACGATATAGGCATGGTCATTTAAGTGCGAATCGAGCGCTGCCACAATAATTTCTACATCTGGATGCGCCTTTTGTACTCTTTCGACACCTTCTGGAGCAGCAATAATGTTCAGCAGTTTAATCTGGGTTGCCCCAAATTTCTTGACTTCGGTAATCGCATCCACCGCACTGCCACCGGTTGCCAGCATCGGGTCAAGCACAAAGACACGGCGGTCTTGAATATCTGGCGGTAACTTGGCGTAGTAGCGCACCGGTTCTTTACTGGTTGGGTCGCGGTATGTGCCAATATGCCCAACTTTAGCGGCTGGCACGAGTTTCAAAATTCCATCCACCATAATCAGTCCAGCCCGTAGAATCGCTACCAATGCCAGTTTTTTACCCGAAAGCATTTTAACCGTGGCTGTTTCTACAGGGGTCTTAATTTGCACATCCTCGAGTTCAAGGTCACGCATCGCTTCAAACGCCATCAGCATCGTCACTTCGGTAATCAATTCCCGAAAATCCTTACTGCCAGTACGTTCATCGCGTACCAGTGCGAGTTTATGTTGAACCAATGGATGGTTGATAACAGTCAATGCCATAGCAGAAGCGTAACATAAGAGCAGAGGAAGGAGGAAGAGGAAAACCCAATACCGTTTTTCTCTTTTTCTTTGGTTGTTCAAGACCGCATTAAAATTGCGGCTACTTTACTTTCCGTAAATTCACCTTTAATCAGTTCTTGTCCACTCGAGCCGACCAGCACGGGGATTTCAAACGCATACAGCGCCATGCCTTCTGGGTTCTCGAGAATGTTAATTTCGGTGTACTCGAGTTTGGCTGTTTTTAACAAGGCTTTGGCTTTATCGCACAGCCCACAATTTGGTTTGGAATACAAGATAAGTTCAGACATGAGCGCTCGAGGCAGGGTTGTCATGGACACCTGCCATCAGCAAGCCCAGTTTTTCTTCGGTGGCTTCTTTTTGCAGCATCTCACCAACAATTTCACCTTCATACATCACCAAAATTCGATCTGATAAACTCATCACTTCGCCAAGGTCGGCACTGACCAGTAGCACCCCTAAGCCTTTATCCCGAGCTTCGACAATGCTGGTGTGAATAAATTCGATTGCACCGATGTCCACACCACGGGTCGGTTGGGAAGCCACGAGTATTTTTGGGTCACGCGTCATTTCGCGTGCCACAATAATTTTTTGGGCATTGCCACCACTGTAGCTTTTGGCTGGATTTTCTATACTTCGCGGACGAATATCGAATTCTTCGATTAACGCTCGAGCATTTTTTTCTATTGCATCAAATTTTAGCAGCCCAAGCGCCCCGCAAAATTCATCGGTAAAATGATCGCCTAAAATCAGGTTTTCTTGGGTGCTGTACTCGACCACCAAACCACGTTCGTTACGGTCTTCTGGGATGTGCGAAACACCCGCCATTCGCACCGCTCGAGCCTCCGGTTTGACGGCTTTACCATTGTAGATAATTTGCCCAGCGTAATGCTCTAAACCCGTAATGGCTTCAACCAATTGCGATTGACCATTGCCTTCAACCCCAGCGATACCGACAATTTCGCCTGCATGAACCGTAAACGAGACATTATTGACTTTCGGGATTTCGCCTTTGTGTCCAACCGTCACACCTTTTAGCTCGAGTGCAGCCTCGGTAGGTTTAGCCTCAGCTTTTTTGACTTGTAGCACCACTTCACGCCCAACCATCATGTTGGCAATTTGCGGCGGGGTAATGCCCGGGGTGGGGACTGTACCAATCATTTTGCCGTTTCGCATCACCGAAATTCGGTCAGACACCTCAATCACTTCACGCAACTTATGAGAAATAAAAATCACCGCATTGCCATCGTGGGCGTACTGCTGCAAGAACTTAAATAGCTCCTCGGTCTCGAGTGGAGTCAGTACCGCCGTAGGTTCGTCCAGCACCAGAATACTGCTTTCACGGTAGAGCATTTTGAGAATCTCGACTTTTTGCTGTAAACCCACTGGCAACTCTTCGATTAAATCGTCTGGCGAGAGTTCAAAATTAAATTGTTTAATCAGCTTATCTACTTTTTTGCGAGCCGTCACAAAATCCACACTAAACTTAGACCCCGGCTCGAGACCAAGAATAATATTTTCGGTCACAGAAAGCGGCTCGACCAACATAAAATGCTGATGCACCATGCCAATTCCAGCGTTAATGGCATCGTTGGGATTACGCAAGACCACGGTTTTGCCATCAATCACAATTTCGCCACTGTCTGGCGACTGCATCCCGTACAAAATTTTCATCAGGGTGCTTTTACCCGCCCCGTTTTCGCCAACCAAGGCTTTAACTTCGCCCCAACGCACATCAAAAGAAACATTGTCATTTGCCAAAACAAGCGGAAATTGTTTACGAATAACGCGCATATCCACGGCAAGTTCGCTGTTGTGAGTCATACCCATATTCTCGCACTCGAGGGGGTAAAAGGCAAGGTTAAAGGGTAAAAAGGTTAAAGGGTTAAAGTTCTTACCTTTTCACCTTTTACCTTTTAACCCAAGCCCCTACCCTCCAAACGAAGCAAACCACGCCTTAAAACTTGGCTCGAGACGCACCAAGGCTTTAGCAATTGCGCCTCTGCCTTTGGCTTTAGGCAGTACCTCTAAGGCAGCTTTGATAAAATCAAAACCATGAGACTCGAGCAGTTCGGCAGCAAAAAGCGTAAACCTGGCTTGGTACCACGCTTGATTAGCCAGTGGTAAACGCACCAACGGGTACTCGAATGCACCAAGGTCATGACGTGGCACAGTGGTATCGGTTTGCTTAGCGACACGGCGTTTTTGGCTTCTTGCGCCACTGGGTTTTAGCAGTGCCATGTCCGCTAAAGCGCACTCAAGGTTTGTGCCACTCAGTACCTGTCCCCACTCGAGGGCAGCTTTAAGGGCTTCTGGCATGGTGTTTTTGAGTGCCACCAAGTACAAGTAGGTGGCTAAGAATTCATCAAGCCATTTGACATGGGTTCGCAAGCCAATTTGATCGGCGACGGCATGACCAAGTTCATGACCAAGGGTTAAATCTAAGAACATCTCGAGACTGGTTTTTGGTTTATGTTCGCCCTTGACCAGCAGTGCCTTAAAGACCCAGAGTAAATTTGCTGGGTAGTCGGCAGGCGCAAAAATCACCCCAGAACCGTCCTTTAAGCGCCTAAAAAATGTAAAACCATAAGGATAAGGACTGGCACTGCGCCAATCGGCTTCGGACAAGACCAATAAACGCACAGGGGCTAAATCACGCCCTAGACCCGTCTCGAGACTGCTATGTAAATCTGCCAAGTACAGACGCAGCGCGTGGCTACGGCGTTCCATTCCACTCGAGCCGCCAAGCGGGATGCGTTCGACAGGGGAGCGAGGCATGGAGCAGTTTAACGTTAAGACAATGAATTGTCAGCTATTGGCATCTCTAACCAGTTTCGTATCGGTATCTCTAATCAGACACTCATGCCATTCCCCCAGACTTTGCCTCATGTCAAAGATTCGTTTACTTGTCTTGTGCGGCGGTCAATCCGAAGAACACGAAGTCAGCTTATCCAGCGCCAAAAGTGTACTCGAGGCACTGCCCAAAGACCGTTTTGAAGTCACACCGGTGGTGATTACCCGCGAAGGCAAATGGCTACCGCCGTCCGAAACGCCCCATGCGCTCGAGCGCGGCAGCGCCCCAAGTGGCGGCGAGATGGTACTGATGCAAGCCTCGAGTGCCGCAGGGTTCGATGCGGTTTTTCCACTGCTACATGGACCGATGGGCGAAGATGGCACAATTCAGGGTTTATTGCGTCTGGCTGGAATTCCTTTTGTTGGCTCGGGTGTGCTGTCCAGCGCGGTTTGCATGGATAAAATCATGATGAAGAATGTCTTGGCAAATTACAGTATTCCTCAAGTCGGCTATCAAGCGGTCACCAAACACGAATTTTCATCCAGCCCCGATAAAGTGCTTGAACGGCTGGGGGACTTGGGTTTTCCGATGTTTGTTAAACCCGCCAATCTCGGCTCGAGTGTTGGCATTTCTAAAGCAGGGAATCTGGATGAACTGCGGGTTGCACTGCGTTTTGCTTTTGGCTTTGACCGCCGTGTAATTGTCGAACAAAGCACTAAGGGTAAGCCTCGAGAACTCGAAGTGGCAATTCTTGGCAACGACAACCCGAAAGCCAGTCCAGTCGGCGAGCTTACTTTTGATTCAGAATTCTACGATTATGAAACCAAATACACGGCTGGGCGGGCAGAAATGCACATCCCCGCCAGTGTACCCGCAGAAATTTCGGCTCGAGTTCAAGCCTTGGCACTCGAGGCGTATAAAATACTGGATTGTGCTGGGTTGGCGCGGATAGACTTTTTTTATCTGCCAGAGTCGGGTGAGCTTTTCTTGAACGAATTAAATACCATTCCGGGCTTTACCAAAACCAGTATGTACCCGAAACTCTGGGAGGCTGGGGGCTTAAGTTATGCCGAATTGGTCTCGAGATTGGTCGAACTTGCCCTCGAGCAAAGGCACTAGAACTTGCCCTCGAGCAAAGGTACTAGAACTTACCCTCTGGAAATCTGCTAATCTGAAACTCGAGGCAACCATGTTTGAAGATTACTTGAAGGCTGGAATGCAGCAAGCCCATTACGAACTCCTAAGTGGTGATGAGGGGTTTTATGCCGAAATTATAGGTATTACTGGAGTCTGGGCAAACGCCGACACCCTCGAGATGTGCCGTGAAGAACTGCGTTCTGCTTTTGAAGAATGGATTTTACTGAACATTCGGCTTGGTGATGAATTGCCTGTGTTGGCAGGTGTTTCTTTGGAAATCCCAAAACTTGAGTTGGTTGCTTGATGCCATTCTTTGGGGCAATTTCTCACAGAGCCTTACTTGAAGCCTTACAACGCGCAGGATTTGAAGGTCCTTATGTTGGTAAACGTCACGGCTATATGCTCCGAGGCAAGACCAAACTAATCATCCCTAACCCGCATAAGGGGGATATTGGTATGGATTTACTGCACAGAATTTTGCGTCAAGCGGGGATTTCTCGAGAAGAATGGGAAAGATTGTAAATCATTACCGAATTTCTTCAAGGCGTTTGACCGCTTCAAGCAGGGCGGTTTCATCGGATGCGGCAAAACTGAGACGGGCAAATTCGCCGCTTTTTTCGGCTGGAAACCAGGCTTTGCCAACCGCAATTTGCACATTTTTACGCAGTGCATTTTGGGTAAACTCGAGGTCGTCGTAGGGCAAGGGCAGCCAGATACCAAAGCCGCCTTTGGGTATTTTCGGCACAGCATAGCCGTGCTGCTCGAGGGCAGTGACCAGAACATCGCGGCGTTTTTTTAGGGTCTGGCGCAGGTCTTTTAGGTGCTTCAAGTAGCTTGGGCTGCCAACCAACTCGAGGGCGGTCAGTTGCAGCACTTGTGGGGTGAACATTTCTGAAATCGCAAGTTGGGCTTTGAGGCGCTCACTGACTGCGCCCCGAGCAACAATTGCAGCGACCCGTAAACTTGGGGCAGCCGACTTGGTGAGGCTGCGAATATAGACAATTCTGCCGTCGGTGTCATCCAAAATCAGGGGGCGTGGTTTTGCTCCCTCGAGCGTGAAATCATGGGCGTAATCATCTTCGATTAAAAAAGCATTGTATTTGGCAGCCACGCTCAGCACTGCTTGGCGGCGCTCAGGACTGAGAATCGCCGAAGTTGGATTCTGATGTGACGGTTGCAGATACGCCACCCTTGCGCCACTTTTGGCAAAGGCTGCCTCGAGATAATCTGGGCGAATACCATCGGAGTCTACGGGGACTGGAATGGTTTCTAAGCCACTTGAACGAGCCACAGCCAACGCCCCAAAGTAACTGGGGGATTCAAAAATAAGACTGCCGCCTGGTGGCACTAACGCCCGTAAACAGGTGGCAACAGCCGCTTGTCCTCCGGGGGCAATCAGGACATCGTTAAATGAGAAATCCGTGCCGAGTTCTCGAGCAAACCAAAGCCGCAAAGGTTCGATGCCGGCGGCGGGACTGCGTGACCACACCTCTGGGCGGCGCAGGGCGTGCAGGGCGGCTTTATTTAGCAGAGCATGGGGTTGTAAGCGCTCGTCGGGGTAGCCACTGCCTAAACCAATCACATCGGGGCGTGGGCTGCTGATTAAAATTTGGGTTTCTTCGCCTAAAGGGACTCGAGCGCCAAGGGCTAGAGCTTGCCAAGAAGCATCAAACGGCGTATTGCTCTCTGTTGGGGCAACAAATGTTCCCGCCCCGGGCTTGGTGATGATTTTTCCAGCCTGTACCAAATGCTTTAGCCCTCGAGTAACGGTAACTGGTGAAATACGATAACGCCGACTGAGGTCGCGGACACTGGGCAATAAATCATGGCTGCTCGAGAAGTTTAAGTAATCGGCTTGAAATCGTGTCAAGAAGGCTTGTTCTGCGTTTACACTTGCGTTTTCTATGGTCATGATGTTACGATTCTACATGAAGAACCACAGTAACGCTACTGCTAAAAGTTCGATAACATTATCTTTTCAAAATTTACCGCTCGAGACCCAAGCGGCATTTTGGGCGTTTCTTGGGGTGCTGAGTTTTTCTTTGACGCTACCTTTAACCCGAATTGCTGCGCCGCTCATGGGTGGTTTTACAGTCGGTAGTGGACGGGCTATTTTGGCAGGGTTATTAGCAGCCTTACTTTTGTATATTCGCCGTGAACATCTGCCTGAACGCCAGCATTGGCGTGGTTTGGCTTTGGTGGCGTTTGGTTGTATTTTTGGTTTTCCAATCCTTTCAAGTCTGGCTTTGCAATTTGTAGACTCAAGCCATGGCAGTGTGATTAACGGCTTATTGCCAGCCGCGACTGCCGTGGCTGCTGTGATTTTTACCAAAGAACGCCCACATTATGGGTTTTGGATTGTTTGTGCGGTTGGTGTGCTTGCTGCTATTTTATATGGTCTCTCGAGAGGCGCTGGGTCTTTACAACTCGGCGACCTACTGATGTTGGCAGCCGTTTGTCTTGGCGCAATTGGCTATGCCGAAGGTGGACGATTAGCCCGTGAAATCGAAGGCTGGCGAGTGATTAGCTGGGCGCTTATTTTTGCGCTTCCTTTGCAATTACTGATTTTTCCTTTTGCTTTCTCGAGCCACAGTTTTAACCCCACCGTGCTGACTTGGTTGTGTTTTTTATATGTCGCGGTATTTAGTCAGTTCATTGGTTTTTTTGCTTGGTACAAGGGTCTGGCTATGGGCAGTATCGCTAAAACTGGGCAAGTACAACTGGCACAAACCCCTTTAACCCTGCTTTGGTCTGGTTTACTGCTGGGCGAGTTTCTTGACCCTGTTACCTTGGCGGCGGGTGGATTTATGGTGCTTGTGGCGATTTTAAGCCGTTTTACTCGAGTCAAACGTTAGGATAAAACCATGATTGAAACCTCAACCTTACTGACTTTTAGCTTTGCGGTGCTGATGCTGTTCTTATCACCAGGACCAAATATGTTTTTTGTGCTGTCACATGGTATTGCCCACGGCTCGAGCGGCGGTCTGGCGGCAGCTTTGGGAATAGTGGCTGCCGATTTGGTCTTAACTTTTTTAACTGCAACAGGTGTGACCGCCCTGATTGCCGCACTCCCCGCTTCGTTTGATGTGCTGCGTTTGGCAGGGGCAATGTATTTACTTTGGCTGGCTTGGCAAAGCCTTGTTTCTTCAGGGCAACCTAAAATCGGTCTGGCGAATAATATCCCTAAGCTCGAGATTTTTCGCCGCGCCATGCTCAACAGCTTACTAAACCCAAAAGCCTTACTGTTTTTTATGCTTTTTTTACCGCAATTTGCCAACGCTAAAAATGGCAATGTCGGTTGGCAACTTTTAATTCTCGGCTTAGTTCTCACCTTTATTTCTCTATTTTTTCATTCGGCGCTGGGTGTTTTTAGTGGCTCAGTTGGACAATTATTTACGCGCTATCCCAAAGCCGCCAAAATTCAGAGTTGGTTCTTGGCTGGTGTAATGATTTTCTTAGCCATTCGTTTGCTGCTGCTCGAGCGTCCACAAGGATAAAATATGAATTCAATTCTCGCCCATGATTTAGTCCATCTCGAAGATATTCTCGAGCAAACCACAAAAACCGCCGTGGCGGTGCTGCAAAATATCGAAGCTCAAGCTGTCGCAAGGCTGCCAAGCCCAGCCCAGATAATGGATTTACCCGAAATCGGACTTGGGTTTGAACAAACCCTCAATCAATTTATGCAGCGTTACGCCCCAAGTTTTTCTGGTAGTGTCGGCTCGAGATACCTTGGTTTTGTGACGGGTGGCACAACGCCGGCGGCGCTGGCAGGCGACTGGCTGACCAGTACCTTTGACCAAAATCCGACTTCTGGACTCGATTCTAGCGCCCCAGACTTGGAGCGCGAATGTCTGGCGATGTTGCGCCAATTCTTTAAGTTGAGCAGCGCCCATGATGGTGTTTTTGTCTCTGGGGCAACGATGTCTAATTTTGTTGGCTTGGCAATGGCAAGGCAGTGGGTCGGGCAGCAACAAGGCTATAACGTGGCTGAAGAAGGCATCAGGCAGCCAATTCAAGTTTTTTCTGGTGCGGCGCACTCGAGCGTCTACAAAGCCCTGTCTATGCTCGGTATGGGTCGCCAAAATCTAAGCAGTCTTGCTCTTAATCCCGCGACGGAGCGCATCAGTATTCAGGCTTTAAGAACTGCTCTCGAGAACCACAACGCCCCGTGTATTGTGGTGGCAAACGCTGGCACAGTCAACACTGTGGATTTTGACGATTTAAGCGCGATTCTTGAACTAAAAAAAGAGTTCCCGTTCTGGCTGCACATAGATGCTGCGTTTGGTGGTTTTGCGGCACTCTCACCGCGTTTTGACCATTTGGTTCAGGGTTTAGACCAAGCCGATAGCCTTTGTATAGATGCCCATAAGTGGCTGAACGTGCCATACGATGCTGCCATGAGTTTTTCGCGCCATGCTGCGTTGCGGCTCGAGGTGTTCCAAAACAGTGCGGTCTATCTTGGAATGCCGAGCAGTACCCCAGATTTTGTGCATTTGACCCCAGAAAACTCGAGGCGATTGCGGGCATTACCAGCTTGGTTTAGCTTAAATGCTTACGGGCGAAGCGGCTATCAGGAAATAGTCGAAAACTGCTGTGATTTAGCGGCGAACCTTGGCAAAAAAATTCAGGGTGACCCGCGCTTAAAACTGCTTGCCGAAGTTCGCATGAATGTGGTTTGTTTTGCGCTGAGCAACCAACAAAATACGCTTTTTCTTGAGCAATTAAACGCTCACGGCGAAGTCTTTATGACTCCGACAGCCCTGCATGGACAAGCTGGAATCAGAGCCGCCTTTAGCAATTGGCGCACCCAAGAAAGCGACTTAGAGCGCATCTGGACAGCCATTCAATCCACTCTAAATCAGATGGGGGAGATGTGAACCTGATTATCAGCACTGACAACAATTTACTGCACACCGAAACCATTTTTAAGATGCTCGAGAACGCTTACTGGTCAAAAAATCGGTCTCGAGCCACAATCCTCAAAAGCCTCGCCCATTCACTGAATTTTGGCGCATACCACAACTCTCAGATGATTGGTTTTGCTCGAGTCGTGACCGACTATGCAGTTTTTGCTTATCTGTGCGATGTCGTGGTTCTTGAAGCGTACCGAGGACAAGGCGTTGGCAAAACCTTAATGCAGGCGGTTCTCGAGTATCCAGACCTCCAAGGGATTCGGCGTTTTATGCTGGCAACTCAGGATGCCCACGGCTTATATGCCCAATTTGGGTTCGAGGTTCTAAAAACCCCTGAAAAATGGATGGAGCGTTTTGACTTAAGCGCGTAAGGGGTCATCTGAGGTACGATGGTCAAACGTGAAACACATCCTTTACCCAATTGCCTTGTTGTGCTGTGTTACTTTTGCCCAGTCGGAGTTTTTGCTCTTAGACCATCATCAAAAAGGGGTCAATGCGGTGGCTTTTTCACCAAACGGAAAAACCCTTGTGACCAGTAGTGACGACAGCACGGCTCGAGTTTGGAATACAGCCACAGGTGAAATCGAAATGAAACTGACGGGTCATACTGGCTGGGTGCTTGGGGCAGCCATCAACGGCAGTGGCAATGTTGCGACCACCGATTCCGAAGGACGGATTGCGCTGTGGGACATCGCCAAGCAAAAACTCTTGCGGGTCTGGACTGCCCATAGTGCTTGGATTCGCAGCGTCGCATTTTCCGATGATGGCTTAAAATTGGTGACCGCCTCAGATGATTTTACCGCCAAAGTCTGGGAAGTCTCGAGTGGAAAATTATTACGCACCTTAACAGGACATACAGGCTGGCTAACCAGTGTTTTTTTTATTCAGAATCAAATTGTCACTGCCAGCCGCGATGGAACGGTTAAATTCTGGACTTCAATCAGTGGTACAAACACCCGCACCCTCGAGTTAAAAGAATGGATTTATAACCTCGCCCTTTCCCCCGATGGGGTGCGCTTTGCCACCGCCGCCAAGAACGGGGTGCGAATCTGGAATCGAATCAGTGGACGCGAACTCGAGCAGGTTGGCACGAGTCGAATCACCTATGCCGTGGCGTTTAGTCCAGATGGCACAGAACTCGCCGTGGGTAACGACAACGGCAGCATTGACCTCTGGGATGCCAAGGGTCTGAACAAAAAACGCACTTTACTGGCGCACACCAGTTATATTAAAGCCTTGGCATACTCGCCAGACAGCACAAAACTGGCTTCTGCCAGCCGTGACGGAATGGCGAGAATTTGGAACATTGTCCAAAAATAATTAAGCCAATCGCTCGAGAATGAGCGGCGAAGCATTCACAGGATTCTGCCCCAAGGTAAAAGCGTCTTTGACCAGTTTCATGGCTGTTTCGTAACCACGCCACTTGTTGTGGTAGACCGTCGCAAGTAAGGCATCGGCTTTTAAGTATTCCCCGGGTTTGGCATGGATTGTCACACCGACACTATGGTCAATCGCTTCGCCTTTTTGTTCACGCCCGCCACCAAGGGCAAGCACGGCTTTACCAATTAACAGCGCATCGAGCGTCTCGAGGTAGCCGGGTTGCAATAACCTCAGTACCGTTTTATCTTGTGCAATCACCAATTTTTCTGGATTGGTCACATAACTTGGGTCGCCGCCTTGGGCTTCTACAAATAACCGAAATTTCTCGAGGGCTGCTCCAGACTCAAGGGCTTTTTTTGGCAATTCAATTGCCTCTTCACTCGAGAAACCTTCTGCCAACAAGGTTTCTTCTGCCAATGCCAAACAAAGCTCACGCAGGTCTGAAGCCCCATGACCTTGTAAGGTCAGAATTGCTTCTTTGACTTCCAAGGCATTGCCCATCGCGCTTCCTAGGGGTGTTTCCATATCGGTCAGCACCGCCCTTGTGTTGCGCCCTGCCAAACGCCCAATTTCGAGCATCGCACGAGCCAGTTCCCTTGCATCCTCGATGGTTTTCATAAATGCACCCGCGCCGACTTTGACATCCAGCACAATTGTCTGAGCGCCACTGGCAAGTTTTTTACTCATGATGCTCGAGGCGATTAAAGGAATGCTCGGCACGGTGGCGGTCACATCGCGCAGCGCATACAACAAGCCGTCGGCTGGTGCAAGGTTTTTAGATTGCCCAACCAGTACCAAACCAATGTTTTTGGCTTGTTTTAGAAAGTCAGTTTCTGAGAGTTGCGAAGACCAACCGGGGATACTCTCGAGTTTATCAATTGTGCCGCCGGTGTGCGCTAAACCACGCCCGCTCATTTTGGCGACCGTCACACCACACGCCGCCAGCATTGGGGTCAGTACCAAACTGGTTTTATCGCCGACTCCGCCAGTGCTGTGCTTATCGGTGGTGCGCGACAAACTGCTTAAATCCATCTGTTCGCCACTGGCAGCCATGACTTGGGTCAGCAGGGTGGTTTCTTCGCTGGTCATGCCACGCAAGTACACCGCCATCAACCACGCTGCAATTTGGTAATCCGGCACAGTTCCAGCCACAAAACCAAGAATTAACTGCTCGAGTTCTTGGCGGGAATGAATCCCGCCTTCACGTTTGATTTCAATAATCTCTGGGATGGTCATAAATATAGTCTAATCCATCGCTCCTATTTTTTGTTCTTGAGGTAGACTAGAAGCCATGCGAAAAGTTTTATTGGCAATGGCAATTGGCACGGCTGGCTTGGTCAGTATCGTCTCGAGTCAGGCTTCTGTAACCAGTGGTTTGTTATTTGGCTATAACGAAGCTGGTGCGTACAAAACACTTTGGGTCGCCCCACAAAATGGCAAACTGAGTTTAATCCGTCAAGGCAAAGATGTGCTTGTGCCGCGTGAGTCAGGTTGGTGGCGGGTTGGCTCGAGTAGCATCAGTGCTAAGGGTTTTGATAACCAAGTGACCACCAAGCAATTTATTTTTGCCAGTCCAGCCAGCAGCCCATCCAGAGGCACCCCCCCAAAATTAGACCCAGAGTGCTATGAGGATGAAACCACCAATTTATTTTTTGTCCACGAACAATACTTGTCGGTCGAAAACTCTGGCGGCGGCTACTGTAAAGGCGCGGCGCATCCGTGGGCAGCCAGTACGCTCCAAGTACGGTACATAGATTTGGTGCAAAAAAGCGGTGGAACAAGCAACATCACCAGTCCAGAACCTAACTTTGTCGAATTGACCGATGCCATAAACGAAGCCGCCCAAGATAAATTTTATAAGGCTGGTGATGCTTTTTATGCAGGCTTGAGTAAAGAACAACAAGACACCTTTGAAAAAAGCCCCAATGCCACCAATTGGACATTGATTCGTAAGAGCGGACAATGGGTCATCCGTGGCAGACTTGGTTATTCTTACGAAGCGGTTCGCAGTGCCTGCTGCATAGACTTCGATACGGGGGTTATCCCAACCGCCAGCCTTGTCGGACATGACACTTTGGCTGTGCCTTGGAAAACCCTGCAAAGCCAAAATAAAAACATCATAGATGCCTTCTCGAGTCCTAAAAAAGATGTGCTGTTCACCTTAGAAAAAAAACAATTAACCGCTTATGCACTCCAAAACGGCAAAGTCGGTGCAGTCTTGCTCAAAGTTCCATTTAAGAACAACGTTGCACCCGTCATGATTGAATGGGCAAACGCTGGCAGTGTGACCCGTTGGACTGGGGACATCGGAAAATTCTTAAAATGAAAAAAGCACTTTTTGTCTGGGGAGGCTGGGACGGACATGAACCCAAACAATGCGTTGACCTCTTCGCTCCAATTCTCGAGCAAGCTGGTTATACGGTTACTATTTCCGACACCCTCGACATCTACCTAGACACAGCCTTGATGCAATCGCTAGATTTAATCGTACAAGCCTACACCATGAGTACCATCACCCCAGAACAAGAAAAAGGCTTACTCGAGACGATCAAGAACGGTACTGGCTTTGCTGGTTGGCACGGCGGTATGGCAGATGCCTTTCGCAACAACACCGAATACCAATTTATGGTTGGTGGACAATGGGTCGCCCACCCCGGTAACATTATTAACTACACTGTCAACATCACCTCCAACGACCCAATTGTGGCTGGAATAACCGACTTTCAAATGAATTCCGAGCAATACTACATGCACACCGACCCCAGCAACCAAGTGCTTGCCACCACAACTTTTGGCGGCGAGTACAACGATTGGATAGATGGCACAATCATGCCTGTAATCTGGAAAAGGCACTGGGGAAAAGGCAAAGTTTTTTACTGCTCACTTGGGCATGTTCGCAAGGATTTTGATGTCCCCCAAGCCAGAGAAATTGTCAAGCGCGGTCTTATCTGGGCAACCAAAACCAATTAAAGCCAACCTAAATTATGCCTAGTCTCGAGCATCAGGGTTCACCCTTGATAACTAAAATTTCAGAAACTCGAGCCGCCACACGAGAAAAATTATTTAGAACATCGGCATTGGAAAACCGCACCACTTGTAAATTAAGCTCCTCAAGAAATGCCGTGCGTTCAGCATCATACGCCAAGCCTTCTGGGGTAAAATGCTGACCACCATCCACTTCAATAACGACTTTACAAGCCGCACAATAAAAATCCACGATGTACCAACCAAACGGACGTTGCCGCCGAACTCGAGGGGTGTAGTCTTTAAGCAGTTCAAACCACAGTTTTGCCTCGGCTCGAGTCATCTCTCGGCGCATTTTTTGCGCTCGAGGGATGAGGGCTTTGGTGTAGGTTTTCATGAGTGGGATTGTACTGCAAAAGACTAACAGCACCCCCATGTAGTCACACGCGGGAAGGGCAGCACCCCCCGCCGCTTCGCGGCGACCCCCTACTTCGCAGGGGGTTACTTTTCTAGGGCTACGAGCTACAGGCTACAAGCGGGATTACTTTTCTAGGGCTACAAGCCAAAGCCAAAAGCCCAAGCCTTGTGTTCTTAGTCCTCCCCTGCCGTTAGGTAGGGTGAGGTGGCTCGAGCTTGCGAGAGACGGAGGGGTCTTGCACCCACCCAAGACGGAGGGGTCACACCTTCCCCTCGATTATCCGAATTTCCGCAATCGTATCTAGGTAATACACCAGCTTACGAATTTCGTGTTTGGGGTCGTAGACACGCAAATAATAACTTTGCAGATTCTCTAGACTAGGCACTTCTGGCGGTGGGTCGGCGCTAACCACCACCGAAGGAAACTGCCCAGCGCCATGCAGAACTTCTGGTAAGGATTTGTCCGTAAATAACTTCCCTATTTGGAAATGATGAAACATTGTTTCTAGCAGGACAGACACAGGGGTCTGTCCCTACAAAATCCATAAAAATACGTCAGGTAGGGGCGGACCCCCGTGTCCGCCCTGTGACCAATTGTATGTTTTTGGTTTAATTGAAATCGGGAAGTTATTCTTGGACAGTTCCTAAGTGTTTGAGAAGCTAAACTATTGGCTTTGCAAAAGTTCATCCTAGCGTACTCGAGTCAGGGTACTGTCAGCTTTTTGTGGTGAAGAAGTCCGTAGGCGCATTTTGACACTCGAGACATAACCCGCTAAGTCTTCAAGCCCACGGTCTAAACTGGTTTTAAGGTGGTATTCGCCCATGCCAAGCGGTGTGACCAACATAAATGGGGCTTTACTTAGGGTCTCGAGGACTTGCAACACGGTGCTTGTGCCAATACCACTGCCCGGGAGTTTTGCCACAATATCTTCTGGGGTGATGGCGCAAGGGGCGTTAAAATGCCTGAGCGCCAGCATAATAAAACTAAATTCGCCGCGTGTCTCGAGCCGTTGATTGATGCTTTGTTGGATGCTTTCTAGTGCATCTTGGCGGATTCCATCGGCATTCCAATAGCCTTCAAGTTCAAGCGGACTAAGCGCAAAGTGTTCTTGGAGTTTTTCTAAGCTGGCAAGGGCTTCGAGTTCGACCCTGACCACATGACCAAAAGCAGTGGCGGTGTCTACTAAGCCAATCCGTTCGCTGCTGGCGGCAACCGCCAAATACTTTGCGCCGTTGAGTCGTCCGGCTTTAAGTACCGCACCAATATCGCTGTGACCTTCGAGCGCAAGGGCAATGCGGTGTGTGCCTTTTGGTAATTGGGCTTCGAGTTGCAAGCCATTCTCGAGGGTAGATACGCTATAACCAAAACTGGTGAAGGTACGATTTAACGCCTCGAGTGGCGAGGTTTTAATCACAGCTTGGATACTCGGTGCGACTTTAGCCACGATATTTGAAAGCACCACGGGCTTTTCTTCGACCAACGGCTCTGGTTTTTCACTGCTTGGGTACAAAATGCCGCTCGGGTACGGCGAAACGGCGGCGGGTTGTTTTCGTACCACCCGAATATGCGAGCTTTCATCCTCGACAATGCTTTCCATCAGAGCTGGAACGGCGGCAATAGCACTTGGATTAGCGTTTTGAACCCGATTTTTTTGTTGTACTTCTAATTGCCAGCGCTTAGGCTCGAGTGGTGTGAAAAGCAGCGCATCATTGACCGCCAGTTTTTGTTGGGCAAAAAAATCAGCTAAGCCGTATAAACGCCCACCACGCGGTTCAAGACGAATTTCTCGCCCACCATCAAGCAACACACTCAGCACACCATCGTTAGGAATATAAGGTTCGAGGTATTTAAGAACTGCAAGGCTACCTGAATCTAAGCACAGGCGGGTAATGGTGTAACGCAATTGTTTAACGCTCACGGCGGAACCTCCGACGGCGTTGAGACTTGGGGATTTGAGGGCTTGGTTTAGGAGTTTGGGTTTGACTAAAGTCATCGTGGAGTTCTTTCAAGGTCAACTCGCGGACTCCCGCGAGGGAAAAGTAAAGGTGTTTGGCTACGGCTAGTGTAACCCGAGCGTCATCTAATGCGCGATGCCTTGCGGCTTGCGGTACATCATACAGTCTTGATAGGGTCTCGAGTCCACGTTTACGCCTCCCGGGTAATACTGCTTGCGCTAAGTTGATCGTATCCACAATTGGATTGGGTAACTTGCGCCCTAGCTTAGCAAATTCTCGAGCCAATAGTGCGGCATCAAAGCCTGCATTGTGAACCACCAAGGTTGCCCCCTCGAGAAACGACTCGAGTCTAAAAAGAGTTTCTTCGATTGGTGGCGCACCTTCAAGCATCGCCGCGTTAATACCCGTCATGCGTTGCACAAAAGGATTGATTGGGCGGTTACTCGGCACAAAAGACTGAAATTCTTGTGTCCCATGCTCGTCTATTCGCACTGCCCCAATTTCAATAATGTCTTCGCGTACTGGGTCGCCATTGGTGGCTTCTAAGTCCAGCGCAACAATAATTTCGCCTTGGGGTGGAAAACGCCGAGTCCAATTTTGCAGTGCCACAATGTTATCTTCGATTAAAAAACGTCCGTCCAAGCGCTGCTCGAGCCAAGCCCCAGCCAGCGGTGCGCTTAAACCAATCTGTTCGCCGAGGGTCGTTAGTGGTAACGGCTTAGCGTGACTGGAAAGTGCCAGAAACGCAGTGCGATTAAGTTCAGTGAAAACCAAAGGGCGAGCCACAATTGCCGCGTAGTCTACTCCACAACGGGCAAATATACCAGTTCTAGGGTAAATGAGAATTTACATACCATAACTTGTGTGCAGAGAGTGAAGGTTAAAGGGTCAAAAGGTGAAAGGTTCTAAATTTTACCCTTTTACCTTTTTCCCTTTTTCCCCTATGCTCTACCCATGGCTCGAGAATTGGTGGCTTTAATTGCCCATGATGATAAAAAAGATGACCTGGCTCGTTTTGTCCTCGAGCATAAAGCCCTTTTTGCTCGGTTTGCTTTGATTGGCACTGGCACAACCGCCAGAATTATTTTTGAAACCACCGGACTCGAGGTTAAACGCTTGATGTCAGGTCCTTTGGGCGGCGACCAACAAATTGGTGGGGCAATTGCCGAGGAAAAGGTGCTGGCAGTCTTTTTTTACCGTGACCCACTGACTGCCCAACCGCACGAACCAGATGTCAGTGCCTTACTGCGAATTTGTGATGTTCATAATGTGCCACTGTCCACCAACCTTGCGACTTCGGTGGCGGTGGCGCTCTGGCTCGAGCAACAAGCCAGTACGGTTGTGCGGCTTAATTAACCAACCACTCGCGCTTGGGTGGCGGAGTGGTCTCCCTGTTTTTCTGACCATCTAAACCGTGAAATTGCTAAAAATATGGACTTTTCGGAGGCTTTATCTGAGGGTGCGTAAGCTAGACAAAGCCCATTCTGAAATGACCTCATTGGCGTTTGAACACCCAAAATCCACTTCGTTGCTTGTAACCAAGTTTTTGATTAACCGCAATCATCGGGGCGTTTCTCGAGTGATTATGGGTTGTCATGCGAATTGCACCTGACCGAATGGCATATTGTATGCCAAGCACTTTCAATGCTAAAGCAATACCTTTGTTACGGTATTCTCGAGTAACCCCTGTCATTCCTGTGTAAAACGCATCATTTTCTCGGAGCATGATGGTCATACCAATAAATGCGTCTCTATCCAGTGCGATAATGATAGATTCAGGTGTGACTTGCGGATTTTCTGCAACTAATTTTTGGAATCGCTCGAAGCTGAGTGGCGTTCGCCCTGGTGCATCTGGTGTGTCTAAAAACAACTGATTATCTAGTTTATGTAAAGTTTGTAAACTTGCTTGGTTCATAAAATCGGCTCGAGTCGCAAAACGAATTCCGTGGCTTTCGGCTCGAGCAACTGCGTTGAAAAATTGTGATTCTTCAAATTCTGGCAAGTGCAGTTCGCTTTCAAAGCGGTGGAAATCAAACCAAAAACCTCGTTTTTCGAGCCATACTCTACTTGAGGTATTGGTGTCTCTGACTGATGTTTCCAGTCCAATTAAATGTTGTTGTTTGACTTGATGTTCAACTGCTTCGAGTAATCTCCCTCCATATCCACAATTTTCGGTATCTTTTTTAACGATCACTTCCATATCGCGCCATCCAATCGGCGTAGAGGGGCGCATACTGAGTTGTGCATACCCAACAATTTCTGAGTTTTCCTCGAGTACCGCTCGCCAAAAGTCGGTGCTTATTTCCCGTCTTGCTTCGGTTTTGGTAAATGAATCTAAGGTGACCAAATCGTTTTCTTGGCGTTGTAGAAGAGCAATAAAAGCTGTGGCATCCAATGGCGTGTATGGTCTGATGGACATTTTAGTATTCTATGATTTGTAGCAGACCATCAACATTGGGTAAATGGCGTATTGGTGGCAAAATTGAGCATTTTGGGTATTAGAATGTGCTTGTGCCAATCGAAATTATTGCCTATCAATCACGTTGGGAAGATGAATTTCTCGAGCTTTCCGAGAAACTGCGTGAGGCTTTGGGTATGTTGGCATTGCGAATTGATCATATTGGCAGTACCAGTGTGCCAAATTTAGCAGCCAAAGACATTATTGATATTCAGGTCACAGTGGCAAATCTGGATGCTCGAGATTTGCGTTTGCGATTTGAACAAGCCGGTCTGGTCTGGCGCGAAGACATTACCCATGACCATTGCCCGCGAGGGATGAGTCTCGAGTCAAGCGAACTCGAGAAGCGTTATGCACAATTTATTCCACCGGTGCAGCGTAAAACCCATGTCCATGTGCGGGTGGATGGTCGGTTTAACCAACTTTATGCACTTTTATGCCGTGATTATTTGCGAACCCATCCAGTCACCCGCGAAGCCTATGCCGAGATTAAATATCAATTGGCGCGGTATTTTCCGAATAATGCCGAGGCATATTACGACATTAAAGACCCCGCTTTTGATTTGTTTATGGCTGGTGCGTGGGAATGGGCGGAGTGGACAAATTGGCAACCTGCACCACCAGATGCTTGAGTGTCTAGCTGGGAGAATACTTGTGGAATTTCTTACAAAAACCTTACAAAGAACCTTGTGTCAGACATTTTAGCCGTTTTTTAGCTGTCAATAACAGAATGGTTTTTTAATTTCTCGAGAAATGCTGATAGAAACAGTATTTTTTATTTTCTCGAGCTGCTTGTTTTTGCTTAAACTCGAATTTATACCCGAAACTAAGTATTGATTTATTGTTATGCTAACTACCAGATGTAGTGTGCATTTTTCACACACAACACGATTTTGTGCTAGTATGATGGAAGAGCCGAGGAAATGGTTTTCTTGGTTACGCAATATGCGAAACGAATCTTGACAAACCATTCTGCTTGAGGCAAAATATGGCTATGCTCATCACAGAACGCGCTATCCTTACTCCGCAAAGAACCACTCGAGTCCGTAGTGTTCCGCAGGCGGTTGAGTTGCCCAAATCGGTAGCCCAACCGATGCCAGCAACGGCTGAACTGGTCTCGAGTCTGCCAAAAGCCCAAGGCTGGCTGGTCAGCAAACTAAGCGCCCTCGGAGATCGGCAAAGTTGGTTACTTTTAGGACTGGTTTTAATTCCAGTTGTTGGCGCGGTTCTTAATTTTATGACTTACGGCTTTGTGCGTTAAACCCAATAGGTGCTTTGTATTAGCCAAATTAAATTTTATCAGCCTTGTGTCCATCCCAGACGCAAGGCTGATTTGTTATTCTTAGCGCAATGAAACGAATTTTACTTGGTTTTTTTGGTGTTCTTCTCCTGCTTGGTTTACTTGTCGGTGGGATTGGGCTGTATATGGTGCTGCCAACCAATGCCAAAAAACAAACTGTGGAAGTCAAACAAGGCATGAGCATCGGCACAATCGCCACGCAACTCGAGCAGAAAGGCTTGGTGCGAAATGCCACAGTTTTTCGTTTTGTAGCCCAGTATGTTGGCACTGACCGCCGCATCCGCGAAGGGTATTACGACTTAAGTGGTAAACAAAACATTCTCGAGATTGCCCGTAGCTTAGGGCAGTTGGGTCGTCCTCGACAAATTACTGTCGCCATCCCAGAAGGACTGCGCTTATCCGAAATCGTTAGCCGCGTTGTCACCAAATTTTCCAATAATGCCGAACTCGAAACGGCTTTTAGGCAGACCAATCTACTCGAGTACAGCAAAGGCGCACCCAGCCTAGAAGGGTTTTTATTCCCCGCCACATATCAGTTTCGTCCAGAAGACAATGCCCAGAGCATTGCCCGAACCCTGACGCAGCGTTTCCAACGCGAAATCACCCCAGCCAGAAAAGCCGCCCTCGAGAAACTTAGCTTAAGTGTCTACCAATGGGTCACACTCGCCAGTATTGTCCAAGTTGAAGCGGGCAACGCCCAAGAAATGCCCGTGATTGCAGGGGTCTTCTTAAATCGTCTCGAGATTGGAATGGCACTGCAATCTGACCCAACCATTGCTTACGGGCTTGGTAAACGCTTACCCGAACTGAGCCGCCGAGCAGGGGATTTTGAATCAGATTCACCATTTAATACTTATAAGGTACGCGGTTTAACTCCAACGCCAATTTCAAACCCCGGAGTACAGGCTTTAGATGCAGTCCTGAACGCACAGCGCAGCAACTCGAATGGTGTGCAGTGGTTGTATTTTCTGCACGGGAACAAAGGCGAATTCAAGCCTAATACGAATTTTGCAGACCATCAGCGTGATAATGCTTTGTTTCGATAAGTCCTTTGAACCTTTTCAAAAATGCAAAATAACGTAGAATGGTGCGTTTATGTCCGAAACGCTGCTTCGCACCTTTTTTGACCCTGCGACTTTTAAGCGCGGGTTAGGTATTCGTTCTCGAGTAAAAAAAGTTCAATTAAAAATCAGCCCAAGGGGTGATTCTGAGCATCTGATTGGTGTGGTTGGTGGTTCTTACGGCGAGAGCTACGATGTGGATATTGAAATCACCCGCGATCAAAATGGTGATATTGAAGAACTCGATGGGGATTGTGATTGCCCCGTCGGTTGGGATTGTAAACATGTGGTGGCGTTGCTGCTCGAGGCAACGGCTCGCCAATTATTGCAAGTGGTTGCCAAAGAACGCCCAGACCCGCTCGAGCGCTTAAAAACCTTAAACGCCCCAAAACCTAAAGCCCAGACTCCTGTGGAAATCATTGCGCCCAACGCAGAATTGGATAAGACTTTGAATACATGGTTTTCTAATGCACCCAAGGCAAATAGTCAAATCGAAACCGCGAGTAAACAAACGCTTTTGTTTTCTCTTTTCATTAAAAACGGTACAGTAATGTACGGCATTTGGAGCGCCAAGCTAAGCAGCAAAGGCTTATCAGAAATTAAGGCTTATAAATTGCCGTACAGCCTCGA
The DNA here is from genome assembly GCA_031414595.1 of Deinococcales bacterium. Taxonomy (GTDB): domain Bacteria; phylum Deinococcota; class Deinococci; order Deinococcales; family JAAFIG01; genus JAAFIG01. Next base: position 42,313 of record JANNVX010000037.1, on the reverse strand, counting down.
GCAACTTCCCAGTTATGCCAAGCGCGATAGGGCGTTATTACAGGCATTTCAGGCAACCCAAAATAATCGCTACAGCATGGCTGGCAGCAGCGAATTTGCCCTCGAGGATTCGGACTTGGTTTCGTATTTACTCGAGCGGTTACTGTCGACTGAGCGTTGTTATTGGGAAAATCCTGCCCGTAAAGTCTTGTTGCAAAAAGGCACTGCTCGAGTTGGCGAACCAGCGTGGATTGTGCAACCTGACGGCACACAACGCCCCGTCTTTAGCACCGAACCAAGCAGTCATGCGGTGCTGCCGTTTACCCCACTTTGGTTTGTGGACACTCAGCGTGGCGAATTGGGGCAATTAAAAACGGTTCTCGAGCCAAAAGCCGCCAAGCATTTTGCCAGTTGTCCATTGGTGCAACCCGAAATGTTATTTGCTTTCCGCGACGCACTGCGGGCGCGTTTTCCAACCATTCCAGAACCCAATTTATTTAATGCCCGAGAAATCATTTTACCTTGCCAGACCGTTTTGACGCTTAAAACCCAGTCCAGTACGCAATCTTGGCAAACCGATTTGCATTATGCAGTGCTAGAATTTGAGTATGGCGAGACCAGCTTGCCCGAAGGTGATAAACGCGAGTTGGTCTCGTATCAAGATGGTGTACTCGAGCGAATCAAACGCGATTTTGATATTGAACGCAACGCCGTCATGAGCCTCCAAGCTCTGAATTTTACCAAAGCCCCAGCCAATACCATTGCTAAGGTGCAGCACGCTTGGACACTTGGCGCAGGACCACAGACCAACGATGCGTGGCTGGATTTCTTGAATCGTTTTGCCCCGACTTTGCGAGACTTGGGTTGGCAGGTGATTGAAGACAAAACTTGGGCGTTTAAGATTGCCCAGATTTCGGATTGGTACGGACAGGTAGACGATAAAAACGATTGGTTTGGACTCGAGCTAGGCGTAATTGTAGACGACAAGCAAATCAGCTTACTGCCGATTCTCAGTGGCATGATTGAACGTTTACCCAAAGACTTTACCTTAGAAAAACTCAAAGCCCTGCCCGATAAACACATTTTTTATGTGACCTTGCCCGATAAGCGAATGCTGGCGTTGCCTGCTTCTCGGGTTCGGGTGGTGCTTGGGGTGCTGTTAGAACTGTACTCGGAGCGTCCCAAAGGCGCACTGCGCTTAAGTATTTTTGACGCAGCCCGCTTACTCGAGCTTCAGGAAGCCTTGCAGGTGCGTTGGCACGGGGCGGACAGGCTGCTTGAACTCGCCCAAAAACTGCGTTCTTTTTCGGGGATTGCAGCCGTAAGCGCCCCCAAACAACTCGAGGCAACTTTGCGCCCGTATCAACTCGAGGGTGTGGCGTGGTTACAGTTCTTGCGCGAATACAACTTGGCGGGGGTGCTTGCCGACGACATGGGGCTTGGTAAAACCGTTCAGGCTTTAGCCCATTTGCTGCTCGAGCAACAAGCTGGACGCTTAAAACAACCGGCTTTGGTGGTCATGCCAACCAGTTTAGTCACCAATTGGCGACTCGAGACTGAGCGTTTTGCGCCAAGTCTGAAAGTGGCGATTCTGCATGGACAATCACGGGATTATGCTGCCATCGAAGGGGCGGATTTAATCCTCACGACCTACCCGATTTTGCTGCGTGACTTTGACAAGCTCAAGAAAAAGAAATTCCACACGATTATCTTGGATGAAGCCCAATACATTAAAAATGCCAAAAGCAGCACCGCCCAAGCTGCCAGTGCCTTAAAAGCCGAAAATCGTTTGTGTCTGACGGGTACGCCGCTCGAGAATCACCTTGGTGAACTCTGGAGTATTTATAATTTTTTAATGCCCGGTTTTTTAGGCGACGACACCAATTTCAAGCAAACCTACCGCAATCCCATCGAACGCGGCGGCGACACACACCGCCGTGATGTGCTGGCAAGGCGAATTAAACCATTTTTATTGCGCCGCACCAAACAAGAAGTCGCCAAAGAACTGCCCGAAAAAACCGAGATTATTGTGCCATTAGAACTCCAAGGTACACAACGTGACCTGTACGAAACCATTCGGGTGGCGGTATCCGAACGCATCCGCGAAGAAGTGGCGAGTAAGGGCTTAGCCCGTTCACAAATTGTAGTCTTAGACGCGCTCCTAAAACTGCGTCAAGCCTGTTGCGACCCAAGGTTAGTGAAACTCGAGCAAGCCAAATCCGTCAAACACAACACCAAACTTGAATGGCTCGAGGAGAATTTACCGCCCTTAATCGAAGATGGACGAAAAGTCTTACTCTTTAGTGCTTTTGCTTCCTTGCTTGGGAATCTCGAGGAAACCCTGACGGGCATGGGCATACTGTACTCAAAATTAACTGGGCAAACCAAAGACCGCCCAAAACAAATCAATGCCTTTCAAAACGGTGAAACCAGTGTCTTTTTAATCAGCTTAAAAGCGGGTGGGGTGGGCTTAAATTTAACGGCTGCCGATACCGTGATTCATTTTGACCCGTGGTGGAATCCGGCTGCCGAAAACCAAGCCACCGACCGCGCTCACCGCATTGGGCAAACCAAAAAAGTCTTTGTTTATAAGTTAATCACCCAAGGCAGTTTAGAACAAAAAATTCTCGAGTTACAGCAACGCAAAGCCGAACTTGCCAAGGGTATTCTCGAGGGTGGTTTAAGCAGTGCTGTGGCATTAACTCAAGACGACTTGACCCAATTGCTTGCTCCACTCGAGTGAACTGTTACACTAGCCCAATGATTCGTTTAATTCTGACTGATGTGGACGGTACGCTGATTGGTGAGGGGTCGCGTATCCATCCTAGGGTACTGACAGCCCTCGAGACAGCCCGCAGCGCTGGTATTTACTTGGGCATCTGTACTGGCAGACCAGAGTACAGTCTGGCTCGAGACTACGCCAAAATCGTTTCTGAATTCGGGGTGCATATTTTCCAGAATGGGGCGCACGCTGGAAAACTTGATGGCACAGTGGTACATCAGAGTTTGCTGCCCCGAGAAGCCTTTCTTGAATTGGTACAGTTTTCACGGCAATCTGGAATTGCTTTGGAGGTTTACACGGCTTCAAACTGTTTTGCCGAAGTGCAAACCGAAATCAGTCTCGAGCATCAGTGTTTAATTCAGTTAGCTGTGACCCAAACCGATGTGCTACAAATCCCAGAGCCGATTATTCGGGTGCAATGGGTGGTAACTCCGCGCCAATATCCAATTGTTGAAGCGGCGATGCAAAACATGGCTGGAATTAGTTTCTCGAGTGCGGGGACACCTGATTTGCCAAACCATGTCTACACCAGTGTCACTCGAATGGGAACAAATAAGCTCGAAGCCGCCGCCGCCGTGGCAGATTATTACGGTATAACCCTAAACGAAGTGATGATGGTGGGTGATGGCGAAAATGACCTTGAGATTTTAGCGGGGGTGGGGTACAGCGTAGCCATGGGCAACGCCACACTTCGGGTTCAAGAAACCGCTCGAACTGTGGTCGGTCATGTCAACGACGGCGGACTTGCCGATGCGATTGGTCTTGCCCTCGAGACTTGGCAGTAAACCCGAAACAGGCTCTAGGCAGTTCGGGCTTTTTCTGCTACAGTTCTCGGCTGTGAAGGCTTGCGTATTTGTACCACAAAAATCTTAGACTTCAGTTCCACACCCCACTTATTTTGAGGCGGGTGTTTATTTTTTATCCCCATTCAATCCTGAAAGCCCAAATTTTAAGTGGCTTCCAGACACAAAAAGGAGTACCACCCGTGAAAAAAGAAGATTTTACCCCCGGAGATCGCGTTGTATTACCACCTTACGGCGTGGGCGTGGTTTCGGACATTCAGACCAAAAAAATAGCTGGACTGCAAAATAGTTACTACCAAGTGGATTTCCCCAATGGCTCGAGCCGCGCTTTTGTGCCAGTGGCTTCGCCAAGCAGCGTCGGGCTTCGCCCAGCCTTATCCGAAACCGAGTTACCTGAAATCATGAGCCGCTTAAAAACAGGTAAGGTTTCACTGCCGCGTCAATGGGCAGCCCGTCATCGTAAAGTCACCGAAATTCTTGCCAGTGGCGACCCGTACCGTATTGCTAACCTAGCTGCCGAACTGCGCCGTTGGGATGATGAACGCGGCTTACCAGACTTAGACCGTCAGGCTTATGCCCGTTCGATTAAACTTTTATCCGAAGAAATCTCGGAAGTCATGAGCAGCGACCCCAAAGAAATTAAATCCATGCTCGAGAGTGCTTGGGACGGAAGTAAGAAAGTTAATTAAAGGCAAAAGGCAAAAGAATAGGAGGAAGAGGCAAATTGCCTTTCTTGACCCTAAAGATAGCACCTTCTTGCTCACAAGACAGCACCTATCGGGCTGTTCGCGCTTCGGGCTTTGGTCGCTTTCCTCCTATTCTTTTTACTGGTAAGCGCGTAAAGTGCATAACATGAAACGATTTCTGGTTTTTGCGCTGTTTTGTTGTGGCTTGGCTTTGGCACTTGATGTTGGCTCGAGTCCAGTCTTACCTAAAAGTTTAACCGATAGTTTTGGCAACACCCACGCGCTACAAAAAAATACTTGGAAGGTCTTTTTCTTCTACCCAAGGGCTGCCTCGAGTGGTTGTACTGCCCAGAATATCGAATACACCAAGTTCTATCCAGACTTTATCAAAGCCAGTACCCAAATTTTTGGAGTCTCGAGCGACGATGCCAAAGCCCAATGTGCTTTTGTGGCAGCCAGTAAACTCAAAGTGCCGCAAATTCCCAATGCCACCAATACACTCGGTAAAACCTTTGAAGTTGTGCCGCTTTTTGGAATGCTCTCGAGAGATACCTTTATTGTATCGCCAGATGGAGAGATTGCTGCCATCAGGCGCGGTGTGAATGCTGTCTCTGACGCATCTGAGGCACTCAAATTTATTCAAGGCAATGGTAACTGCAAAGCCCTAACCAGTGGCATGAACAGTTGCAAATAGTCAAGAATTTATTGTTTAAGTTTTGTTGTGCTGCCGCGTACCATTAAGTCTGGGTAAATCAGCACACAACGTGGTTTTTTGCCTTCGATTTGCTCGAGCAGGAGGGTCGCGGCTTCTCGTCCGATTCGCTCTAAGGGCTGATGGACACTGGTCAATGCCGCACTTTGAAAAGCCTCGAGTTGTAGGTCATCAAAGCCGGTCACACTGATGTCTTGGGGTACGCGCAACCCAGCGTCTTCGATGGCTTGGATTGCGCCAATTGCCATTTCATCCGAAGCGCAGACCAAAGCAGTGAATTTTTCTTGACGCAAAGCGGTGGAAATAGTGCGGTATGCACCCAGTTCGGTAAAACGACCATCGAGTATCAATTGTGGGTTAAATTCTAAGCCCGCTTCGGTTAAGCCTTCTTTGTATGCCTCAAGCCGCGCTTGGGCATCTATACCGATTGGTGTACCGGTCAGGTGCGCGATTTGCTTATGTCCTAGTTTAGCGATATGGCGCATGACTTCAATCATGCCAAAGCGATTCTCGAGTTCAACACTGGCAATTTGGGCATGAGGTGCGCCTAAACCAATCACTGCAAAAGGAATTTTGTGGCGTTGTAATTCGTTGGGGCGGGCATCGGCTAAGTGAATCCCCGGAATGATAATCCCAGCAAAATGACCCTCGAGCAGTTCAGAATCATTGCGGATGATATGCACCGCATAACCACTGTCGAGCAGCGCTGTTTGGATGGCATCCACAAGCAAGGTGTAATACGGGTTGCGAAGACTGGTATCCGAAAAACGAGTAATCCCAACCACGCTGCGTGTCCCACGAGCCAATTGCCGAGCGCCAAGGTCTGGACGATAGCCAAGCCTAGCCACCAATTCAAGGATTGCATGGCGTGTTTCGGGGTTGACTCCAGTGCGGTCATTGAGCGCCCTCGAGACTGTTCCAGTCGAAACGCCAGCCGCCTTAGCAATATCATGAATGGTTAGTTTTGTGGTCATTCTAGCTCCCAAACGTTAAGATTATTGACCTGCACAGTACCATTTTTGGCGTATAGCTCGAGGGTGGTGTTTGGGCTAAAAAAAACCAAGTCAGTCAGCACAATTTCGCCATTTTGGACAAAAACCTCGACTGAACAATGGTCTATAAAAATATGGAGTTTCAAACTATTTTGTTCGATCAGTTTGGCATGGTGTCGCCCCGAAAAATTGGCGTGAAAATCGGTGTCTTCAGTTTGACCACGAAGAATAAAAACCTCTTGGCTTGTACTATCGTAGGCAATTTTTATGTCTTTACCGAAACAAAAACCAAATTCTTGGGCTGTCTCGAGGGTAAATTCTGCTTGTATCTCAAGACACCTGCCACCGATTGGCAAAGCTCGAGTTTCGTTCTTTATTTGAAAATTCTGGGCTTGAAAGTGATTAGCGCGTAAATTCTCGAGTTCTGGAATTGGTTTTTGAACCAAGTCAATGCCGTGCGAAGTGCGTTTTAAGCTCAGTTCTCTAGGGATGCTCATTGCGCCGCGCCAAGGACTGGTGGGGGTTAGGGCAGCGTATTCCCAATTGTTCATCCAAGCCAACCAAACCGTGCGATGCTCGAGGTTAGCAAAGCTCAGGGCGGCATAAAAATCCTTGCCATAATCTAGCCATTTGGTCTCGGGTGAATCGGCTATAAACTGTGTCCCATCAAATGTCCCGATAAAATACTGTCCTGCCGAACCGCCATGTTGTCCGCCAGAACCAATATCTACTTTCAGCACCCAATGTTGTGTTCGCTCGAGTGGCAAGCTAAACATGTCGGGGACTTCCCAAATGCCACCGACTGCACCTGCTGGACCAAATTCGCTTTTGTATTCCCAGTTTTTTAGGTCGCTCGAGTTGTAAAAAAGCACTTTGTGTTCGTTGGGCAGCACCACCAGCATGATAAAGCGCTGTGTTAGTTCATGCCAGAACACTTTTGGGTCCCTAAAATCGGCTTTGCCAATGTCCAGCACTGGATTGCCTGCGTATTGTGTCCATGTGCGCCCAAGGTCGGTACTGTACGCTAAGTGCTGTGTTTGAAGCCGCTTGGTGGTGTGGTGGGCTGTAAACAAGGCAATCAGGGCGTTAAAGCCGTACCCACTGGCATTTTGTTTATCCACCAGCACCGAACCCGAAAATGCCATGATTCCATTTTCAAATACAATCGCCATTGGTAATTCTGTCCAAGTGATGAAATCGGGACTGACCGCATGACCCCAACCAATGTTACCGGGCGTATCGGCAAGCGGATTATGCTGATAAAAAAGATGGTATTCGCCATCTAAGAACACCAAGCCGTTCGGGTCGTTGATCCAATTTTTTTGTGCCGTGAAATGAAACTTTGGACGGTCAGATTCCCCCATGGTTAGCCTTTAACGCTCCCTGCTAACAAACCACGCACGAAATACTGTTGGAAACCAATAAAAACCACCAAAGGAATAAACATTGAAACAAATGCACCAGCCGTTAAAAGTTGCCAGTTGGTAGCATACTGTCCAATCATTTGCAAAATTCGTTGTGGTAAAACAATTCGGCTTGGATCGTCGCCCAAAAAGACCAATGGAATTAAAACACCATTCCAAACCCATAAAAACTGAAAAATCGCAAAAGAAGCAAAAGCGGGCATGGAAAGTGGCACAACCAATTTACTAAAAATAACAGGATGAGAAGCGCCATCCATCACGGCTGATTCAAAGACTTCTCGAGGTAGGGTCACAATATAGTTGAACAAAAGATAGGTGGCAAGCGGTAATCCAAAGCCAGTGTTGGCTAACCACACCCCTAAGAATGTGCCGTTTAAGCCTAGCACTCGGTAATCACGCAGAATTGGAATCAAGGACATCTGCAAAGGCACAACCAACAGTGCCACCAAAACCATAAATAAGAATTTACGCCCCGGAAAATTCATCCAAGCAAAAGCATAGGCAGCCAGCGCGGCTAAAAAAATCGGAATGACCGTGCTGGGAACTGCCATAATGATTGTATTGATGATGGCTTGATTGAGGTTGATTGTGGCAGCTGTGTTACTGGTTGCACCCTCACCAGGACTCAGTACGGCGGTGTAATTTTGCAAGGTAAAATTAAATTGTCCTTTGGTGAAAACTTCCCACCAACCACTGCTGGCAGTGTCGTCTGGGACACGAAACGATGTTACTAATAAACCAAAAGTTGGAACAGTCCAAAGTAACCCAAGGATGATTAAAATTCCGTAAATGACAATCTGTGAAGATAAATTGGTTCTCTGCGCGACCATACCAAACCCCCTTAAAATCCTTTAGCGTTCTTGCCGAAGTCACGAACGTTGTAATAAACTACGGGCAACACGGTAATCAGCAAGACCACGGCGATTGCCGAGCCACGCCCAAAGTCAAAGTTGCGAAACATCTGGACATACTGCTCGTTGGCAATGACCTGCGTACCAAAGTTACCGCCAGTCATGCTAAACACAATATCAAAAACCTTTAAGGTAAAAATCACTATTGTGGTGCTAACCGAAATAATCGTGATTTGAATATACGGCAAGGTGATGTTAAAAAAGCTCTGCAACTCGGTTGCGCCATCAATTCGGGCGGCTTCGAGCAGTTCAGACGGGATTCCTTTAATGGCTGCCGAAAAAACCACCAGAGCAAAGCCAGTCTGCATCCAAATCAGAATCACAATCAGTAAATAACCGTTTAAGGGGCGTTGGGTCAACCACGGCGAGGGGTCGCTACCCAGTGTTACGGCAACCGCGTTGAGTAAACCGACTTGCTCAACGCCTGGAGCAAAGGCATAGACCAATTTCCAAATCACCGCCGCCGCAATCATGCTGACCGCCATCGGCAAAAAGACCGCCGTTTTCATCAGCACTTCAAATTTAGCGTGGGTACGGTCGGCAAGCGCGGCAATCAGCAAACCCAGCAGCACGCTCATGCCACCGCCAAAAATAATCCAGATGAGGTTATTCTTGAAGCTCTCGAGCATATTTGGGCTGCTAAAAGCATAAATAAAATTGTCTAAGCCAATAAATTTACTCGAGTCTTGATTAAAAAAACTTAAATAAATAGTGCGAATGGTGGGAAGAAGCAAGTAATAAAAAACCAAAAGCACCGCAGGGGCAGCAAAGACCCAAGGCATAATATTCTGGCGCATTTTTTCTGAGAGTAAATCAACAATCGAAGTCACCAAGGTAAATAAAAACCAAATCCCACCAATACCCCAAAGCAGCGAAACCGCAAAAATAATCCAAGCATTGGCTGTGCCTTCGCGCAAAAACAAAAACACATAGTAGTAAATAACCAAAGTTACAGCCAAAACAGCCGCTAAACCAAGAATTCTGGGCGTTTTATTTTCGACTTGCGCCATCATCATAACTCCCCCTATAAATGAATCTGTCTAAAAATACCACAGGACGAGGAGTAGCCCCCTCGTCCTGTTTTGTAGGGTTTACTTTCGGTAAGCTGCGTCAATGTTTTGTAACACGGTATCAAGGGGTGTACCAGTGACCCAATCGGTTGTTCCCTTCCAGAAGGCTTGGTTGACCGCGCTTGGCATGGCATCCGAAGCATCAAAGCGAGCCGCTTTTGCCTCTAAGATAATACTAGCGAAAGCTGACTCGAGTTTGGTCGGGTAGAGCTTGAGGGTTTGGTCTTTATGTGGAAACAGACCGCCACCTGCTTTAATCCAAGGGTCAGCCGAAGCACCAGTCGCAAGGAATGCCATGAATTTCTCGACTTCTGGGCGGTTTTTGCCTTTGAACATCACAAATTGGTCGCCGCCAACCAGCGCGGTTTGAGGCAATTTGGTGTTGATCATTGGGAGGACAAAGACACCAACGTTCGCGTCTAAGTTCTTTTGGATGCTGTCCTGCATAAATGCCGTGGCAAAGCTACCCTGCATATGTAACCAGCATTGGCTTGGGTTGCTGAACAACCCTTGAGCCGATGGGATAAAGTTGGTGGCGGCGATATTGGCACGTCCACCGTAGACAGCTTTGGGGTTGCTCCAGATGCTGTCTACAACTTGGAAGGCATTTTTGACGGCAGCCGAGCTAAACTTGACATCATTGGTAATCCATTGATCATAAACACTGGCTGGTTGGGTGCGGAGCATGATGTTTTCAATCCAGTCGGTGGCAACCCAACCGGTTGCGCCGCCGGATTCCATACCAACACACCACGGTGAGGCTTTGGAGCTTTCCATGGCTTTGGTCATGGCTTGGAGTTCGACCCAAGTCTTTGGCACTTTGTAACCAGCCGCTTCAAAAGCTGGTTTGTTGTAGAAGACTAAGCCTTTGACATTGACACGGTGGAACACGCCGTAAATTTTCTTGTCGTTGGCACGTCCGAGTTCTCCCCAAGCTGGAGCATAATTCTTTTTGATTTGGGCTAAGGTGATGCCATTGACTGGGGCAAGCACGCCTCGAGCCGCAAGGTCTTTCATCACGCCCGGCTGAGGCAAGGCGGTGATGTCTGGGTAGTCGCCACTTTGAACACGAACATTCAAAACCGTATTGAAATCAGCACTGCTGGCGTAATTGACTTTGATACCGGGGTTCTTGGCTTCAAAGGCGTTAATCACAGCTTGGAAGGTTTTAGCTTCTTCGCCACCGAAAGCACCGAGGATGCTAATGGTTTTTGTACCTTGTGCAAGGGCGAGGGTGAGTGGCAAGACTGCCATACCAGCGAGTACCATATACCGTTTTTTCACAATAACCTCCAAAAGAACCTTTACAACTTAGCGATTTCGAGTTATTTCCAGTCTAGCCTTATTTAAGTAAAGAATGTTCTAAAACAAACAAAATAAGGAGGTATTAACCTGTGAAAAGAGTTGTCGAAAGCGTTTACGAAATATACTGTAAGCGCTTACGGTTGTCAATAGCCCAAGAAAAGACAGCAAATATAACTGCTTTCCCGTAGACTGGCTCGAGTATGACTTATCCGATTTCAGGAGTTTACGAACACCATAAAAGCAGCCCCGAAGCCCGTAAGTATTACCAAGTCTTGGGTTGTGCCAAACACACCGAAACGGGTGAAGTGCTGGTGGTTTATATTCCGCTCTATGTAATCCCGCAACACACAGGGCTGCGTTTACAGGTGCGCCCAGTGAGCATGTTTATCGAAACTATCGAGAAAAACGGGGTTCAAGTACCGCGTTTTAAGTACATTGGTGCAGAACTTTAATCGTGATTGATCTGTATCTTTGCGGTCAAGAAGTTATTCTTGGACAATTCTATAACTCATCGCCAAAAACGTTTCTATACTCGAGACCAGATTCGTTCTATACTTCTAGCCATGATTACTGCGATTGTTTTGGTTCGTGCCACTCGAGATGCCATTCCAGAAACCGCCGAGCGTTTGGCTGCCCTGCCTCATGTTGCCGAGTGTTATAGCGTCACAGGCGATTGGGACATTGTTTGTATTTTGCGTTTTGCTCAATTTGAAGACTTGGACGATATTGTCACCCAAGAATTGAGGCTCGTCGCCGGCATCGAGCGCACCCAAACAATGGTGGCATTTAAGGCGTATGCCAAGGATTTACTCGATCAGGGTTTTGGTATTGGCATGGATGAAAATGGTGTGTAAGTTGCATCTAATACGTTTTTCACAACTCATTACAGATTTTATTTAATGTGAACCACTTGACAGACACGAGTTGACTAAAGACCCTAGAATTTTAAGGCTCGAGGACGACTTGCAACGCTTGTGAAAACCGTGTGCTATGATTCACGGGATGCGATTCAATTCTTTGCGCCTTTTCGTTGCGGTTCTCGGCGTTGCTGCGCTGCCTAGCGCATTGGCGCAAACTGCGTCGTCCTCTTCTGGTTGCGGTAATGCAGCCGCTTTGCAAGCCTTGGTGAGAGAAAGTCCGCAAAATGCGGATGCCTTACTGAAACTTGGCGAAGCCCAATTGTGTTTAGGGAGGGCGCAAAAATCACGCGGATTATTAGAATCGGCTCGAGATAACCTCGAGTCCGCCTCGAACATAGATGGTAAGAACTTTAATGCCCGTTTTCTTTTGGGGCAAGCCTATTATGAACTGGGCGATTTTGACGCGGCAACCCTTGAATTTACCCAACTGACCAAGTTATTCCCAGACCGCGCTGATGCCTTTTATCAATTGGGTGTGGTTCATGCCCGAATTCGTAAAACCGATGATGCGATTGCGGCTTTTAACAGTGCCGCGCAACTCGCCAAAACGGCTCGGCTCGAGGTGGCTTTTCAGCGCGATGTCAATGTTGCCTTGGCGGGTCAGTTGCTGATTAAACGCGATTACGCCAATGCCGCGACTGCCTTTAAGGCAGCCCAAGAATTTGCCCCCAACGAAATCGAATTGCAAGTCTCAGAGGCTCAGGCGTGGTTTGATGCAAGCCGCAACACCGAAGCGCTTGAAGTGGTCAATCGGGTATTGGCTAAAAATAGGGGCAATATCGGAGCAGCTTGGCTAATTGCCAGTATCTACGAAAAAGAAAAACAACTAGATCGTGCGGTGCGAGAACTAAACCGTTCATTGGCGGTCGTTTCTGCGCCAAAAGAACGAGCCGTACTGCTCTTAAAACGTGGTCTGGTCGAGTCATCCCAAGGTAAAGCCAATGCCTCGCTCGAGACCTTGCGCCAAGCAGTCAATAACGACGGGACACTCTTTGAAGCGCGTTATGCCTATGCCTCTGGGTTACTTTCTAACAACAGTCCAAAAGCTGCTTTTGACCAATTCCGTGCTGCCAATTCGCTGCGCCCAGGCGACGGCGAAGTCCAACTTGGCTTAGCCAATGCCCAAAGTCAACTGGGGAATCATGTCGCCGCCTATCAAAATGCCCAAGCTGCGCTGCGCTTATTGGCAACCGACCCGGCTCGAGCCGCCGCCGCTCGTTATGTGGCGGGACGCAGTGCTTATTTGGCTGCCCTAGCAAGTAACAATGCCGGCAGCAAAGCCGATTTATTACGCAAAGCCACCATCGAATTCCGTGCTTTAATCATCCAAGATGCCAGCAACGCCGAGTATCGGTACTGGCTTGGTTTAACCTTGTTGCAACGCAAAGATTACACTTCGGCAATCGAAAGCCTAATCGAAGCTGTCAAATTAGCTCCTAATGACTTAGAAATTCGCATTGCCTTAAGTGCGGCGTATATTGGTGCAAAACGCTTCTCAGATGCCGAAACAGTGGCTCGAGCCGTGGTCAAAGCTGCCCCCAACAACGCCGATGCTTGGTTTAACCTTGGCTTGTCGTTGCTTAACCAAGGTCGTAGCGCCGAAGGCAAAAAAGCTGTACAGAGTGCCGCCAAACTTGGTAATCAAGCCGCTAAGGAATTACTCAAAAAACTCTAATGGGGCAAACATGGATTGGCTAAGACGTAACTGGGTGGATGTCCTAATGGCAGGGTTAATCCTTGCTGTGGTTGGTGGATTTTTAACTCTGTTACTGCGTGGTGGGGTTTTTAAGCCCAATACAGATGCCAATACGGCTGCCACAACCAACACTGTAACCACTGTTTCTGCGCCAACAACACCTAAACCAACACCCTTGAGTCAGCCAGCACCAACGCCCTCGAGCCAACCAGTAACCACCAAACCAACGCAGAAACCAGTCATTACACCTACCATGCCACGCACTACTACGCCCTTGGGTGTACCAGAAATTCCAGAAGCACCAGTCAGCGCAGTTGTCACAAAACCAGTCACCAATACAACAACAGCTACAAGTTCGGGTACTTCGAGTGCTGCAAGTTCAATCGCAACTAGCACACCCCCAAGCCGCCCAGCCGTGCAACCCAGCACTTCTGGCAAAGTTGCCACACCTGTCAGCACACCACTTAAAACCACTGGCACATATGCTCGAGCCGATTTCTTACGCAATTACCGTGTCGCCGCAGGTTCATATACCAACCTTGAACGTGCCAAAAAAGCAGTTGCCCAACTCAGGTCACGCGGATTACCAGCCCAGACCTTTCCCAGTGGCAACACCCATGTGGTTGTGGTCGGACCGTATGCTCGAGAAGCCTCGGCTAGAACTGCTTTTGCCAAAGTCAAACAGGTTTTCCCAGATGCCATTTTATACCGTCCAGATGGAACAAAAGAAGCCTCGGCTCGAGTCAGTACCACGCCTAAACCTGTCACCACACCGCAAGGTGGGGGAAATGGGCAACCAGCCACCCTCGATTCGGCGTACTTACAAGTTGGTGCGTTCAAAGACAGTAAAGGGGCAACGGCTTTACTAATCAAGCTCAAAAATGCTGGTTTTGCACCTTTTACAAAAAGTATCAGTGGTTTACTTCGTGTTTTGGTTGGACCAATTCAAACTAACCAAATCGAAACTATTCGCTCAGACCTCAAGACCCAAGGCTTTGAAGCCTTTCAAGTCAACTTATGAGCCAAAAACCCCACCTAAGCATCCCCAATGCCACCATCTCGAGATTGGTGATTTACTTGCGTATCCTCACCACTTTAGAACGAGAAGGCACAAACCGCACCTCGAGCGAGTTACTTGCCGAACAAGCCCAAGTCTCGGCTTTTCAAGTCCGCAAAGACCTTGCTTACTTTGGACGTTTCGGCACAAGAGGTATGGGATACACGGTACTGACCCTACGCCGAGAATTACAACGTATTTTAGGCTTAAATCGGCGTTGGAATTGCGTGATTATTGGTATGGGAAGGTTAGGACAAGCCCTCGCGGATTACCCTGGATACATGGAGTCAAACCTGTATGAATTCGAGCTAAAAGGATTATTTGACATAGACCCCCACAAGGTGGGGATGCAATTACGTGGTATTACTGTACAGCATATCAATGACCTCGAGAACTGCGTTAAAACGCACAATGTAGACATGGCATTCATCACCGTACCAGTCGAAAAAGCCCAAGATGCTGCCGATGCGCTCACCAAAGCCGGAGTTCGTGGTATTCTCAATTTCGCACCGACTGTACTCGAGGTTTCCGAAGAAATAGCCGTCGAGCAAGTGGATTTTATGGCAGGAATGAAGCGATTGGCATTTTACATCCTAAACCCGCACCTCAAAGCCCTCAAGGAGGACGAAGAATGAAAGCAAAGTTTCTAGCATTATTGGCAACAACCGCCGTAGCAATGGCAGGGTGTTCAACTTGGCAAATCGGTTTCTTGCCCATCGCAGCGATTAAGGCACAAATCTCAACCCTCGATTTTGAAGGTTCGGTCACAAGGGCAACAGGTGCATACTCAATCACAAGTATCGCCCAAACCATCACCTTCCAAGCTGCTTCTGGTTCGATGGGCGCAGTAATCACGGGCTTTGAAGCCAAATTTGAGGATCAAAGTGGCAATAATATTGGCGCAACTGCGGTTGCCCAAACGCTTAACCAGAGTGTAGCCCCAGGCAAAACTTGTGATGCGACCACTGGCGTTTGCAAATTTGAATTGGGAAAAGTTTCTGATAAAGCCACTGCCAATTTACTTTCCCAAGAAGCCTCTTTGCTGTTTTTACGAACTGCTGCCAACCGAGGTGTCATCCCAAGTGGCTGGCGCGCCCGAATTACTTTCTTTGGTACGAATACCAACGGCGTTGCTTTTAGTTGGGAAGAAGTCCAAGCCATCGTTTGTGGCAAATGCAGCATTAACTAAGGAGAACTATGAAGCCAACCCTCATTTTATCCGTACTTGGCTTAGCCGCAATTGTGGCTTGTCAAGCTCCGCCCATACCAGCCGCCGCACCAAGCATTTCGTTTGTTAGTTTTCGCAATGCTGTCAGTAACATTGTGATTCCAGCCAGCAGCAATTTTGTCCCAGCTAATTTTGTGGCTGAACTGACCTCGAGTGACCGCAATCAAGTCACAAATGTTCAATGCGCTGGAGTGACCAACCCCACTGGCTATCGTACAACTTGTATTTACACAGGACTTGCTGGTGCAGTGAATCTTCAAGCTACAGCTACCAACAGTTCAAATCTGAGCAGTACAACCACAAAAGCCGTGACTGTTGACGGCACACCGCCTGTTGCTACTGGCTTACAAGTTGGTAGCACAACATTTGACCCAAGCACAGGCAATTCCTTTGCTACTACCATTACTTTAGGGGCAAGTGCATTACTACGTGTCACCAGTGCTGGTTCGGATATTCTAGCCACATTCATTGAACGCGATGGCAAACAAATTGTCTCGAGTTCTGGAAATTCTGCCCAATTCGAGCTTTTAGCCCAAGACTCTACTCCTTTTAGTGTGGCTTTTGGTGTTGTGGACACAGCTGGTAATGTTGCCCGTTACACTGTATTGGTTTCTGTCAATAAAATTACAGGCGATGGTACGCCACCAGTTGTGAGTGTCTCCAGTCCTGTCGCAGGTGCAACAGTTAGTGGAAATTTGATTGTTACAGTTAATGCCAGTGATGCTGGTGGAATTGATAAAGTTACCTTAATTGCCAATAACAACCCTGTTACGACAACAACCCCGCCAAGTGGTTCTCCAAGCGTTTCATTCCCATTAGATACATTGCAATTTGAAAATGGTGTACTCGAGTTGAAAGCAGTAGCGGTAGACAAGAGTGGTTTGAGTACCACTTCAAATGCCATAGTAACTACAGTCAACAACATTCAAGGTCCAGTTTTATCAATTGCTGCCCCAAACAATAATGCCAGTGTGAGTGGTCCAACTTCGGTATCTGTGAATATGCGTCGTCGGGCAAGTACCTTCACTTTTGCTGATGCTGGACAATGTGCTGCTGCAACTTTACCCGCCAATTGTGGTTCACTCAAAGTTGATTTGATTGATTACCGAGGTACAATTGTCGAAAGTAAATTTGTTGCAACCACTAATCCTGGAGATACAAAACTATTTGAAACAAGCACATTTGATCTAAGCGCAATTCCAAACGACCTCTATACTGTTAAGGCAACTGTTTCGGTGCTTGTTGGTGCAAATATCACCGTGGATACATTGACTGAACAGATTACTATTCGTAACAATAATGCCAATGAATCACCACCAGCAGCAATTATTATCGCACCTTTGCGTATAAATGAACTGCAAACTATTTTGCCTAATTTCCGTCAAGCAGGTGGATTTTTAGCGGCAGATATTAGCGATAATGCAGGTATTACCTTTGCCGAATTGCGGATGACTTGTGATTCTTGTACAGCAAACAGTGGTCCCGTCAATGCTCTTGAGCAATATCAAGCCTTTATTCCTCCCGTCACTTCGGCAAGGATTGTACTTAGTTTTAACGCAAATGGTACGCCGTTCTTACCAGACGGTGACTACACTATGCGGTTGGTTCTTGAAGATACCGGCAAGAACCGAAATATCCAAGAAATTAAAGTCAGGATCGACCGCGATCCTAGCACAGCAAATCCATTTTTGCCATTCATCACTAATCGGGTAGATAACCTTGGTGATAAACTGACTCCAGGTGCTTCCACTTTTAACACAAGCGGTTTTAATGGTGTGAATAATTATACCGGTTTGCATGTATTGACGAGTCCAACGGGCGCTTTTTTCTCGATTAACACTACATTTGCGAGTGTTAATGCCCCGAGTACCGCAAATGCTATTAGGTATTCTTTTAACGCCTCTGGTAATTGGAATCTGGCTTCTCAATTCCAAAATATGACCAATGGTGATATCTATTCAGTTGGAATCACTGAATCCGTTGCTAAGATTCCATAGAAATTCGTTTTTGTTGGTATCAAATAGCCCTCAAGAGAATTCTCTCGAGGGCTATTTCTTTGTTATGCTACCCCCATGAATATCCTAGCAATCTTTGCCCACCCCGATGATGAAATTAGCTGCCTTGGCACACTGGCAAAACATGCGGCTCGAGGCGACACGGTTAAACTGGTCTGGACGACTTTTGGTGAACTTGCTTCGCAGTTTGGCGATGCACCAGCCGATGAAGTTCGCAAGACTCGAGAAGCACATGGGCGTTTTGTGGCGCACACAATCGGTGCAAGTTATCAATTTTTTGACATGGGTGATTCCAAAATGCTCGGTTCTCGAGAAGAGGCGCTTATTTTAGCGCGGCTTTACGCCGAATTTAAGCCAGACGTGGTGATTTCTTGGGATGACTTTAACCGTCATCCAGACCACCGCAGCACGGCTAAAATTGTTTTTGATGCCCTGACTTTTGCCCGGATTCCTAAAATCCTCAATGAAGGGCGCGAAACCAAACTCGAGCCGCACCGTCAGGCTGTTTCGTTTTATCAGTATGTGAGCGTGGAGTCTAACCGCCCCGTGGTGCATGTGGATATAACTAGCACTTTTGATGTTGCGCTTAAAATCCGTGATTACTACGCCGAATTTTATAAGTGGGCATGGAGCAGTGACGATTTTACGGCAACTCGAGCCGCCTGGGGTTTATCAGCAGGGGTCAAATACGCCGAGCGGTTTACAATTCAGCGCTCAGTCCATCCTCCACTCGAGTTTTTGGTTTGAATGATTAAGTTAGAAAAAGTCTCTAAGTTGTTTGGCGATACGCTGGCGGTGGATAATCTATCGCTCGAGATTCCACGCGGACAGTTGTGTGTGCTGATTGGCTCGAGTGGTTGCGGCAAAACCACAACCTTAAAGATGATCAACCGCCTAGTTGAACCGTCTTCGGGGGCAATATTTATTGACGGTCTGGACTCGAGTACCTTAAAACCTTTTGAGTTACGGCGACGCATGGGTTATGCGATTCAGAGTGTCGGTTTATTGCCGCATTTGACGGTTGGGCAGAATGTGGCGGTTGTGCCGAATTTACTAAATTGGGATAAAGCCAGAATTTCGGCTCGAGTGGCTGAATTACTCGAGTTGGTGGGTTTGGCGCATCTCGAGAAGGTCTTTCCTAAGTCGCTTTCTGGTGGGCAAGCGCAACGCATTGGGGTGGCTCGAGCCTTGGCAGCCGACCCACCGATGCTCTTGATGGATGAGCCTTTTGGGGCAGTTGACCCGCTTACACGGCGGCGCTTACAAAATGAATTCTTAGAGCTACAACGCCGTTTGCAAAAAACCGTGGTCTTGGTGACGCATGACATGCCCGAAGCCCTGAAATTGGCTGACCGAATTGTCTTGCTGCGCGATGGGCGAATTGAACAAGATGGTACACCAGTACAGTTTCTCGAGTCGCCAGCTTCGGATTTTGTTCGGGATTTTATGGGGGATAAAGAAGGCGAAAGGCAAAAGGCAAAGGGCGAAAGGTAAAAAGATGAAAGGCAAAAAATCCCTTCTTCGTCCTTTCTCTAAAACCTTTGCATTGTTTTTCTTTGGCTTGGCTTTAGTGGCTTTGTTTGCCATGCAACCACTCTGGGAGGCAGGGCTGCGGGCGTTGTATCCGCTCGAGACCAAGGTACTGCACGAAACACCATTGTTGCAGTTGGTGTTGGTGCATTTGGCATTGCTGCTGACTTCTAGTGCAATTAGTGGGATGCTGGGTGTGGGCTTAGGGGCTTTGGTGACTCGAGGGGCTTGGCGCGAATTCTTACCTTTGGTTTTGGCGCTCTCGAGTTTAGCACAGGTTTTCCCTCCTGTGGCGGTTTTGGCACTGGCTTATCCAGCCCTTGGTTTTGGTTTTGCACCAACCATTTTGGCGTTGGCGCTCTATGGCTTGCTGCCGATTATCTCGGGGACGATTGCTGGTTTAGAAAATGTCGAAAGTAGTGTTCTCGAGGCAGCCACTGGTTTAGGCATGTCCGAATCGCAGTTGTTTTGGCGGGTAGCGCTGCCTTTGGCGTTGCCAAGTGTGTTGGGTGGGGTACGCACCAGTGTGGTGATTAATGTCGGTACGGCAGCGATTGGCGCGGCGATTGGTGCTGGAGGCTTGGGTTTGCCGATTTTTGCAGGCTTAGAATCTCAGAATTTTGCTTTGGTTTTACAGGGTGCAGTGCCAGTCATGCTCTTGGCACTGTGGTTAGATGCAGCCCTTAATTTTGAATAAAGGCTGTTCTGTACAGTATTTTTCTAAAATCATCAAAACGTCACATGGGTGTCAATTCCCGTGTGACGGTCGTGTGACGCTCGAGTTGTACAGTGATGGTGTTCAGCAAGTCAAACCCCTCGGATTTAATCAAATATAGGAAGTGAACCATGATGATGCCAGCCTTTGAAGAAAAAAATACGCTTTTCGGTAGTATCGAACAAGACGATGCACTGGATTTACGCGGCGCAGATTTGGATTTCTTTGGACGCAACTTTATTGCCTTAGAAGGTCGCTTATGGGCTTTTAATCAAGAAACGGGCGAAGCTAGGGGGTTGGTTGTGGTCGAAGCCAGTGGTCGTCCGAGCATGGTCTCATCTGAAGTTTTACTGCGTTTGCACGGTAAGTATTTTACCTTGTCTACAATTTTGGTACGCGATGGCGACAGGGCTGGCGAATTGGTGATTCGTTTCTTTGCTCATAGCCGCTACAACCGCTCGATACCACAAGCCTAAATTTACCTTCTTGTTAAGCGCGACCTCGCGCATTTCTCCCACATAGGAGCATCGGTCCCTCCCACCCGATGCTCCACTTTCTTTTGCCCCGAGGCGGCTGATGTATGCTCTACAGTATGTCTGAGTTACCGATAGAACTTCCAGTAAAATTACAAAGCGCCTTAAAAATGCTTGCCAGCGTACCCAAGAACATTAAAATTGAGTTGTTGCTTGATTTTGCCAAGCGAATGCCAGCCTTGCCTGAAGGGATGAAAGCCAATCTCGAGCAAGTTCATGAATGCACCACACCGTTTTTTGTTCACGCCGAACTCGAGTCTGGCTTGGTTCATCTGTGGTTCGATGCCCCCGAAGAAGCCCCAACGGTACGGGCATTTGCGGGTTTACTGTCCGATGGACTCGAGGGCGAAAGTGTTGCCCATGTGTTGGCTGTACCCGAGGATTTCTACCGTCTAGGTAAGCTCGAGGAGATTATCACGCCTTTGCGATTACGGGGCTTACAGGCGGTCTTACGGCGCATTAAACGCCAAGTGCGAGAAGCCCAAACCTAGAAATAAAAACGTGGGTCTCGAGACCCACGTTTTTATTTTGGTAATTTACTTAGCGCAAGTTGGGTACGGCACAGGCAAAGCCCGAGTTTGGGTGACAGCAATGCGGCAGCCGGGGTAACTGTAAAAGGTGTTGATCATCCGTGATTCGTTATCGAGTAACCAGCGGCGCATTTCTTTTTCGGGGACGTTGTTCATTAGCCATGCCTTGGCAATCCGCCCTTCGCCGATTTGTAGGCTGTTGGCATAATAACCAAGCGCACCGCTTTTTTGACCACTCATATCGTTTTGTTCAACGGCTCGCAAGTAATCGTAATAATGAAACAAAATCGTGGTACGAATCCGTTTTGGGTATTGAACCGTCGAATCGGCTAAACGAATTCCATCCCAAGTTAATACATTGGTTAAAAACGGTGAACGGGTGTTGTCTAAACCAACCAAAAAAGATAATGGTGTGCCGAACATCGCAATTTCGGCTTTGCCGTCGTTGTCTAAATCCTCGATTTGGGTAATCCCACTGCCTTGACCGTCTACGATACCAAGGTTACGCAAGCCGCCCTCGAGCGTGAAAAAGTAATCTGTCCAAGTCTTGCCGGCGTTTTTTGCCCGCAACCACAATTCGCTGCTGCCTTGCCCGGTCAGTTCGACCAAGTACGCCTCGAAGTCCACCGCCGAGATTGAACGTTTGGTCTGACCATCTTTGACAATCCTAAAAAGGCTATTGCCCTTGACCTTTGGGTCAGCATCCACCCGAAGCCCGTGGTCGCCCCAAGGGGTGGGAATAAACTGCACTGTGCCGTAAGCCGCTCCCAGCAAGCCAGCAATGAGCGCTAATGCGAGTAATGTCTTCTTCATCTGCCCCTATTATGCACATTTTGTGGCTACAACGTCAAATGCTTTTAGCCTATGGTCAGATTTACAAAAAACGGATAGAATAAAAAATGTGACAAAAGCAGAGAATCATTCGTTATACACACCTTTTTGGCGTTGGTACATCGAGAACAGTTTGCGTGGTCAATTCTCGAGTGTGCGGTTGTTGAACCTTGCCAATCCCATAAAAGCCCATCCGATACTTTGGCATGGGACACATATTTCCTTTTGGGACGGGTATTTGGGGCTGCAACTGGCGCAGCATTTGAAGCTCGAGTACCGGGTGATGATGCTTGAAGACAACCTCGAAAAGTATAATTTTTTAAGGTTTGCGGGGGCGTTTGGAGTGACTCGAGGCAGCCCGCGTGGCGCACTTGAAAGTTTGCGTTACGCGGCTGCCGAACTGCAAAAAACACCACCTCGAGCCATGCTGATGTTTCCGAGCGGTGAAATTGGCAGTCCGCACATCCGCCCAATTCCTTTTGAAGCGGGGGTAGCAGCCCTAGCCAACCTTGCCGCCAAAGAACAAGATATGATGGTCTCGGCGCTGGCAATTCGGCTCGAGTACGGCACAGAAGCCAAACCTGTGGCATATTTGCGGCTCGGCATACCACGAATCGTTCAGGTCGGCGAAAAAACCAGTCAATTGACCGCCCTATTACAAAATGACCTTGAACGGGAAGCCAACGCCTTACATCAGGATTTACTTGAAAATAACCTTGGTGCTTACGAAGTAATTCTGCGTGGCGGCTCGAGTATCCCCGAAATTTGGGATGGTTTTAGGCGTAGGGTCGGTTTGAAGGTTTAACACTCGGGTTGCTCGAGAAAACTGCTTAAAGCGGTTTTGACTCCGCTTGCTACAGCCGCTCGAAAGGTTTCTTGGCGTAAGGCTCTGCCATCTAAGGCATTGGTGTGAAATGCCACCTCGAGAATCACACTCGGCATTAAAGCAAAACCATTTTCACCGTACTGATTTGAAGCCGTGACACTGCCCGCACCCCAACGCAAATCTGGACGCTCGAGCCGAATGGCTTTGGGAACGGCTGCCGCAAGGGCTTTTGCCAGACAAGCACTTTGTTTAGGAACTTGTGGCTGCGTGGCTCGTAAAAAATGGCGATTGGCGTAAAAAACCTGTGTCCCTCGAGCCAGTGGTTGACCAGCATTGCTATGAATACTGACTAAAATATCGGCTTTAAGAAAATTGGCGTACAGTGGTCTGGCACGAATATCTTTAGCCAAACGGCAATCGGAACGCAAAGCAACCCCAGAAGAATCCCAAATACCCTTATCTACACCCAGTCGTTCCAGATAATGTTTACTGGCTTCACGCCAAACAGGTAGCCCGCTTAGACCAAATTGGGTGTCCTCGAGTTCACGGGTTGTTAAAACCGAAGCGCCAGCCGCCTCAAGCACTTTTTTAATACGCCTCGCCAGACGCACATTAGAATCATCCTCGAGAGCAAAAACACTGATTCCATTGGCTTGAGGACGCTGAAAACCCCAAGTTTTTTTATCGGTTAAGGTGATTCCATGTCCGGGGTTAAGCATGATTCGCGCCCCACGAAGGGTTTTAGGCAAGGCTCGCGGGGTGGCAAATGTGGGAGTTGGCGCACCAGCACAAGCCGCTTGAAATTCTGGACGACGAGGCTGGGCAACAAACCAAAATAACAAAATCATCAAAAACACCACAATCCAACCAGGTTTAACTCGAGTTCGCACCATTTGATTTTGACCTTCGCCAAATGAGAAATCTTGGTGTACGATTTTTTGATGGGCAAACCAAGCAAACGCAAGTATCTGCAAGCCTTTTTGGAGCGCAGTTTACGCATCCAAGCCTTGAGTTACCACCCCGAGAGTTTTAAGGATTTAATCCTCTGGGTTCGTGGTAGGCTCGAGGCACAACCGAATAAACAAAAACTCAATCAAGGGAGTGCAAAACTCGATCAAGACCTTTTATCCCTATCGGCGCGGCAAATGCGAAAAGAAATCACTCGTTTACGCAATGCCATCCGTGAACACCGCGATGAAAAAGGACATGGACGTTGTTGGCTCGATGACCAGCGTTTATATGCGGTGCTGCTCGAGAATCAAACCGCCGATTTTAGCTTGCCATCTCGAGATGAATTTCTTGCCAATTGTGGGCTGTATTGGCAAGAACGCCAACCACTTGCAGCCGACAAGGTAGACTAGGCAGCATGACTTGGGTAAAGCACAAAAAAATTGGAATCGCCGATGTGTACAGCCTGACCGACGGCATGTTTGCCTTGGATGGCGGCGCGATGTTTGGGACTGTGCCACGGGTACTTTGGGAGAAAAAATGTCCACCCGACGATAAAAACCGTATTGCACTGCGAATCAATCCGTTGCTGATTCAACTGCGCGGCAAAAACATTTTAATCGAAACCGGTATGGACGACAAAAGCGGCGAAAAATTTGAAACGATGTTTGCTATTGACCGCGACCAGAGCATCTTCTCGAGTCTGCGAGAAGTCGGACTTGAACCAGACGATATTGATTTGGTGATTAACACCCATTTGCATTTTGACCATGCTGGGCGCAACACCACGCCACTGCTCGAGCCAACTTTTAAGAATGCCCGTTATATTGTTTCAGTCCAAGAGTTATTTGACGCGACCCATACCCATGAACGAAGTCGCGCCAGTTACAACGCCCACAATTTTGAACCAATTCTCGAGCGGAACTTATTTGATACTTTTGAGGGTACAGCCCAGATTTATCCTGAACTGAGTCTTGTGCCAATACCGGGGCATAACCTTGGGCAGAATGCGGTGCGGCTCGAGTCGGATGGACAAGTGCTGATTTACACCGCCGATTTACTGCCGACCAGCGCTCATGTGGCTTACCCGTACATCATGGGTTACGACCTTTACCCCGTTATGACGCTTGAGACTCGCAAACAATTATTCCCCCAATGGCACGCCGAAAATGCTGTTATCTGCCCACCGCACGACCCAAATCTAGCTTGGGGTAGGCTTGAGAATAATGCCAAGGGTGGTTTTGAATTTTTGGTTTGAGACGCTTTTGAGACGCTGTATTTAGTACCATCAAATGCACCATGACCAGCCCTCGAAAATCCAAGAAACACCCAGCCTCGAGTTACTTGCTTCGGCTCGAGCCAAGTGCCAGTGGTGAGCATGTGTTGCTGACCGACTTAAAAAATGGTCAGCAACTCGAGTTTGATTCGCTCCAAGCTGCCCAAGTGCATTTGACCAGTCTTAAACCCAAATTTGGCTTGCGTTAAAGGGCTGCAAATAGGTCTATGCCATGACCATCTGGGTCAAGCACTATCGCGTAACGCTGCCCCCAAAAGGCATCCCACGGGGCTTTGTGACCATGATACCCAGCCGCGATTAAGGTGTTGTACTGGCTGTCCACTTCTTCGGGACTGGAACAAAGAAACGCCCCCACGGTATGCGGTTGAATGCTGGCATTTGGGTCAAAGGAACGCATCATCTCGAGGTCATCCCAAGCAAAACGCAAGCCGTTCTCGAGCGTAATTTCAACGTGTTTTTCGTCTAACCCAACCTCGGGAATTTCCCAGTCCAGCAGCCGATAAAATGCCAAACTGGGCTGTATATCTTGTACCACAATGCTGATTAAATCAAGTTTCATTTTTCTCCTTTTGAGTAATTTCTATTTTTTTATCTGTTTTTAGCATATCGTACCAATCGGCTTTATACAAATTGCTTTGAAGTTGTAGCAAATACGCTTGTCTCGAGTCTGGATTGGCTTTAAGCTCCGAAGGTGAAGTCTTATCCCCTGCCTGCCGTGGCTGCCTTAATTGCCCATCAAAATAAAGTCCTGATTGTTAAAACCCATAAATGGAGTGGGCTTTGGGGCGTACCGGGTGGCAAAATAGACTACGGCGAGGACACCTTGACTGCCCTGTCTCGAGAAATGCAGGAAGAAGTCGGACTCGAGATTTATAATCCAGAGTACGCTTTTTACTCAGATATTATCGAGGACACCAATTTTTATAAACCCGCCCATTTTCTCAGTCTCGAGTTTGTGGCGTACTCCGATTCAGATACAGTTATTCCCAACGAAGAAATCGCCGAGTTTGCTTGGGTCAGCTTAGAAGAGGCTTTTACCTATCCGATCAATTCGTACACTAAGCGTTTGCTCGAGTGGTGCGTTGAGCATCAATTCCCAAGGAAAGTATGAAAACCGCACTGGTAACTGGTGCAGCCAAAGGCATCGGACGTGCCATTGCCTTGCGTTTAGCCCAAAAAGGTTACAACGTAGCCTTGCATTATAATTCTTCTCGAGCCGAAGCCTTAAGCACCTGTGCCGAACTCGAGGCGTTGGGGGTCAGAGCCATTGCCCTACAAGCCGATTTACGCGACTCGAGCCAAGCAGTAGAACTGGTGCAGAGCGCATCTCGAGAATTGGGTGGGCTTGGGGTGTTGGTCAATAATGTTGGCAATTACCTGAAAAAACCACTCGAGACACTGACGCTCGAAGATTGGCATGAAATGCTAAACAGCAACCTCAATAACACTTTTTATACTTGTCATGCAGCCTTGCCAATCATGCGTGGGCAACATTACGGACGAATCATCAATCTTGGATTCGCTGGAACGCAACACCTTCAAGCCCGCCCGACGGTACTGCCGTATGTGATTGCCAAGACTGGCGTGATTTTACTGACCAAAGCCATTGCCCAAGCCGAAGCTGCTAACGGCATCACAGCCAATGTCGTCAGCCCGGGGGTGATTGAAAATAGCGTTTCTAAGCCGCTTGAACTGATTCCAATGGGCAGACTTGGGACACTGACCGAACTGACCGAAGCCGTTTGGTTTTTTGTGCAACCAAGCTCGAGTTATATTACTGGGCAGGTGCTTGAAGTGGCTGGTGGTTTTGAGCTTTAACCCTATACCAGACAGGTTTTGAAGGCTTGCTCGAGGGCTTTTAGTGGGTCGCCAAGCGGTATAAACTCATGCCCGATAAACCCAGTGTAGCCTGTACTCGAGATGGCTCTGGCAATGGCTTGGTAGTTCAGTTCTTGTGAATCATCTAAATTATTACGTCCGGGATTTCCGGCGGTATGATAATGGGCAATCTGCCGATGATTTGCTAAAATTGTGCGAATCACATCACCTTCCATGATTTGCATATGATAAATGTCGTACAACAGTTTAACCCGAGGTGAATCGAGCATCCCGCAAACCTGAAGCCCCCAAGCGGTGCTGTCTGCTTGATAGCCCGGATGGTCAACTTTGGAATTTAGCAACTCCAAGACCAGTGTCACCCCTGCATTTTCGGCGGCTGGGACAACCCGAGCCAGCCCTTCGGCGGTGATTTGTGCGCCAATCTGCTCGGATTGAGTCGCCGCCCTGTCGCCCGCAAAGACAATCACATTTGGGCAGCCCCATTTTTCGGCAATTCGGATACTCTCCAGTAATTCTTGTTCGATTCGCTGATGATTAGCGTGGTCATTTAAGCCGCTCTCTATCGAATCATGTCCACGATGCGAGGCAATTGTTAAACCATGCTTTTTAACAATTGGATAGAATTCTGGTTCAATCAATTCAATCGCATCTAGCCCAATTTTTTTGGCTGCCATCAGCATTTCTTCGAGGTCAATTCGCCCTTCAAAACACCACCATGAAAAAGACTGCCTAAAAAAAGAATTTGTGTTCATCGGCACAGTATACGCAATGCCTATCCAGCCATAGTATGAGCATTGCCTATCCCAACAGACTCGAGTTAAAATTAAGCATGACTGTTGTGGACACCCGCGCCCTAGTACAGCAAGCTCGAGGTGGGCGAGTGGTTCGTACAGCTTTTCTTGAAGGCGCAGAACTTGACCGCCGTGCTTTGGCTGCTGATGGGATTCGTTTTGCCGCCCATGGTGGTTTCCCCGATGCCAGTCGAGTGATTTACACCCTTTACCCTGAACATATTCCCAATGTGGATGACCCTGTACGGGTGCTGCGGCTCGAGACCGAATCCGAACTCGATTTTGACAGCGATGATTTACGGATTGCCCTCGGTTTAAGCCCAGAACTACTGGGCGATATACGCGAAGACCGTGATGGTTTTATGTTTGCCACCACCCAAAAAGGTCTTAAATATCTCGAGACGATTAAGCAATTGGTCTTACTGGGGCGTACCATTGCGGTGCAGTTTGTCGCCGCCGAAGGAAAAGCCCTTGAGCGCGGCAGTAAAACCCGCAGTGTGGTCGTACCAAGTCTGCGCCTAGATGTGGTTGGGGCAAAAGGTTTTGGGGTCTCGAGGGCATATTTTCAAGCTGGTATCGAAGGTAAAAAAGTTCGTGTCAATGGTAATGTTGCCACCTCCAGCACAGGCGTTAAAGTTGGCGATACTTTGGCAGCCGAAGGCATCGGGCGAATCGAATTTAAGCGGATTGAAGGCGAAACTAGACGCGGTAATATCAAATTAGAACTCGAGATAATCAGAGTCTAGCGAACTCGAGCTACTTAGATTTGTCCGCAATTAACTTCCCGATTTGGAAATGATAAAACATCGTTTCCTAGCAGGACAGACACAGGGGTCTGTCCTTACAAAATCCATAAAATCACGTCAGGTAGGGGCGGACCCCCGTGTCCGCCCTGTGACCAATGCGTATTTTTGGTCTCAAATTGAAATCGGGAAATAATTATGGGACAAATCCTTAGAGTTTAACGCTGCTTTTATCGCCTAAGAAAAACTGTACAGTATTGCGTTTATGGGCTTCGCCTTCGATGGTTGCTTCTTCACCTAAAATACTCGAGTCAAGGCGTTTGTCTAAATTCTCGAGTTTAGCGCCCGGCATGAGAATACTGTACTCAATTTCGGCGTTTTTAATCACCGCATTTTGTCCAATACTGGTGTACGGTCCAATATAGGCATTTTCGATGATTGCACCTGTGGCAATGCTTACAGGTCCTCGGATATTTGAATTGATAACCCTTGCACCTTTGGCAAGGCTGATTTCGCCAACCAGATTGCTGTCGGTAATTTCACCTTGAATATCACGTACAATTCTTGAAAGAACAAGGCGGTTGGCATCAAGTAAGTCGGCGGCATTACCGGTGTCTTTCCAGAAACCTCGCACTTCTTCGGCATTGACCTTAAATCCAGCTTCAAGTAAGTTCTGAATCGCTTCGGTAATCTCGAGTTCGCCTCGAGCCGAGGGTTTTAACTCAGCGATAATCTGATGGATTTTTGCAGTGAACAAATACACACCCACCAAGGCAAGATCAGAAATAAATTCCTTGGGTTTTTCGACCAAGCGCACGATTTTGCCACTTGCATCACGCACTGCCACCCCAAAACTGCTTGGGTTAGGGACTTTGGTCAGTAAAATACAGGCTTCGACCCCGCCGGCTTTGAATTTCTCGAGCATATGACCAATCCCACCATCGAGTAAATTATCGCCAAGGTACATGATAAATGGGTCAGACCCAAGGTATGGCTGGGCAATTTTAACCGCATGAGCCAGTCCACCGGGGCGGTCTTGAAGAATATAGGTCAGTTTTGCCCCGAGTCTCGAGCCGTCACCAAGATGATTTTGAACTTCTTCGCCCGTTTCTGGGCTAATAATAATCCCAATATCGGTTACGCCAGCCCGCACAATGTCTTCGACGCAATAATCAATGTTGGCTTTGTTGGCAATCGGTACAAGTTGCTTGGCTCGGGTGTGGGTCAGTGGACGCAGCCGCGTGCCTTTCCCACCAGAGAGAATCAGACCTTTCATAGCTTACCTTGGTATATCTCACTAGAATCAAAACGCTTTGGCATAGGTAGGGTTTCATGGTGGGTTGTCATGTCTTCGACCAGCATTTCCAGCACTTCCTGACCATTTTTGACTGCCTCGAGATAGGTTTCGCCGTGGGTATAACAATTAAATTCAGGTAAATAAACCACAAATACTCGGTCTTCATCTGACCAACGAATGTCCATTGAGTAATTCATGTCTCCCCCTTAGCGCCCAAAGCATTGCAATTTTACGACGAACATCATCCTCGAGATATTTTCTAGCATCCGAACCATCATTTCCAGATATGGTGACACGAATTGGTGTATTTGGAAAGTACCATACTGTATGGCTGCCTTTGGCTTGTCGCTCGAGAAAACCTGCGTCTCGGAGTTGCTTTTTAAGCTCCCGAATCTTTGGTGGCACTAAATCACCTCGAGCCGTTTACCATATTGCCGATTATAGTACGCCATAAAACCAGCCGATTGCCGTACTGGTTGCCAATACGCTGGGTTATCCAAATACCATTTGGCAGCAGCAGCCACCGCTTCTTTGGGGGCGTACTTGGCTGTCCAACCTAAGTTCTCGAGTTTTTTGACCGAGACGCTGTAACGCCGGTCATGCCCAGCGCGGTCAGTCACATGACGAATTAGGCTGCGCGGCTTACCCACAGTCTCGAGCAGGACTTCAAGCATTGCCATATTGGTGATTTCTTGTCCAGCCCCAACGTTGTAAATTTCGCCGATGCTGCCCTGCTCGAGAACTGCCAGAATACCTGTGCAGTGGTCAGAAACATGGGTGTAATCGCGCATTTGTAAGCCATCGCCGTAGACTGGAAGCGGCAAGTCAAGCAGCGCATTGGTGGTAAAAAGTGGCACGACTTTTTCTAAAAATTGATACGCCCCAACATTGTTACTGCCTCTGGTAATCGTGGTTTGTAAGCCGTAAGTCACATAATAACTCTGCACCAATTGGTCGGCTGCGGCTTTACTGGCACTGTACGGGCTGCGAGGGGCAAGAATATCAGTTTCTAAACTATGATGGTCGCCTTCGATTGTGCCGTAGACTTCATCGGTGCTGATGTGGTGAAAGCGCAGATTCTTTTCACGAGCCACTTCGAGCAGTACATGTGTGCCTTGGACATTGGTTTGGGTAAAAACAAAGGGATTAAGAATACTTTGGTCGACATGCGTTTCGGCGGCAAAATTAACAATCGTATCTATTTGGTGCGTTTCTACCAGATGACGTACCAACTCGAGATTCCCGATGTCACCAATCACAATTGGCACATTGACCGCCGCTAAGTTCTCGAGCCGCCCAGCATAGGTCAGTTTATCCAGCACCACCATCTGCTCATAACCACGCTCGAGCAGCAAGCGCACAAAGTTTGCTCCGATAAAACCACAACCACCAGTAATCAGTAAATTCATCCGCGATTCTCCTGCCATAAATCAGTGCCAAACAAATCCCAAGGTAAACGACCTTCATTGGGGTCTTGTAAATCAAATTGTTGATCCATACTGTATAACAGTGTAGCACCATCCAATCCAGCCTGATACCCATGCGCTACACCTGCTGGAATAAAAAGCTGCATAGGTTGCTCGGAAGATAAAATAACTCGGCGTTTGACCCGTGCGGTTGGACTGTTTTCACGACAATCTACCAACCAAACCATCAGTTGACCATCAATGACTGTCCAGATTTCATTTTGCGGCAATTTTGTATGGATATGAAAAGCATTGACACGGTCAGGTGCGGCTTTAGAAATACTGATTTGCCGAACCTCGAGCGGCGTTGGAATACCATCAACACCGTCTTTTGATAGTCGCAAATACTCCATAAACCAGCCATTCTCAGAACGGTTTTTGCGAAGCGGATGCAGCCAAACCCCGTCAATGCTAGGCGCCGACAGGTATGTTTCAAAGGTCAGTTGGGCTTGGAGTTCTGAAACAAGGGGAATCATAAACTCGTTAAAATACCACACAAAAAGGAGGCTCGAGCCACACGAATTTTCTTTTGTCGTTTGATAAGAAGGAAATTCGTGCCGTAAAATCTTGTCGAGAATACCCAACTTTCCCAAATGACCCACTAACCGATAGCTTTACTTACTTTTGGCAAGGCGTTCTAAGACCAGCTTAGAAACGGCTCGCAGGGTCTCAAAAACCCCAACTCCAGAAGCCGCCGCACCCTCATGACACTGAAATTGTGAATTGGGGTCAATCACAGCCCTAAGCATGTCCATTGGCATGGCATCGGGCAAGTCGCGTTTATTAAACTGAATCACCATTGGGATTTCTTCTAAAGTCAGGCTGTATTCCTGCAAATTCTCACGCAGATTACGCATACTTTCGGCATTAGCACGGAGGCGATTTGGGGCGCTGTCCGCTACAAAAATAATCCCATCCACGCCACGTAAAATCAGTTTTCGGCTGGCATTGTAAAAAACTTGCCCAGGGACGGTGTACAAATGAAAACGGGTTTTGAAGCCTTGAACTGTGCCAAGGTCAATCGGTAAGAAATCAAAGAACAGGGTACGTTCATCTTCGGTGGCAAGCGAAACCATTTCGCCTTTGACCGTGTCTGGAACTTGTTGATAAATCCACTTCAGATTGGTGGTTTTACCAGCTACCCCGGGTCCATAGTAGACGATTTTACAATTGATTTCTCGAGCCGCAAAATTAATCGTACTCACAGTGTCACCTTACAAGAACGGGCGTTGTTCACCCTACAAGAATAGAAGTTAGTCATATTTAATTGCTCTTAAAAAGATCGTCCAAGAGCGCCCCTGCACTCGAGGCGAAATCCGCGCCAAAAATCGCCATGTCCATGGCTGGCATTGGCTCGAGGTTTTCTATGATTTCTGAAATGTCTTTAATTGCAGTTTTGGCATAGAGTTTGACCCGTCCGATTGGCGCGGTCTCATCAAAAATAACCACCAGCAGCGCTTCGGTTTGGATTTCTTCGACGTATAAACCAATTCGTTCACCCTGATGTACAAGTTCGTTAAAGCGGCGTTCCCCTAAAAGTTTAGCCAAGGCACCAGTCGCCGCCGCGTTACCTGCAATCAAGGTGGCAATGCTGTCTAAAGCTGGGGGTTTAGGTGCCCACAACGCCTCTTTGTGTGCCAGAACAAAACCTTTGCGGTCCACCAGCATGGCGTAACGCACATGAGCTTTGTTCAGCAACTCATCTAAAGATGTGGTCACTTTATTAAACGATTCGCCGTATAAGGCGATACTCGGTTCAATCATAAATGTGAGTATACGGCACAAGCGGCGAAAATGCCATGAAAAACCGACACGCTTCGGGAACACGCACCGACACGCTTCGGGAACACGCAACCATATAACCCATTTTGTGGCTTGAAGTAGACTGTGGTCATGAAGCATTCAAAAATAGACCGCAAAACCATTTACCAAGGCAGAGTTCTAAATTTACATCTGGACAACGATTACTGGGAAATTGTCGAACATAAACCGGCTGTGGCAATACTTGCCGTACAAAACCAAAAAATGTTGCTGGTTAAACAATACCGCGCTCCACTCGAGGCGTTTACCCTAGAAATCCCAGCCGGCTTAATTGAACCGGGTGAGGATGTTCTCGAGGCAGCGGCTCGAGAATTTGCCGAGGAGTGCCTGTTGGGTGGGGATTTAAGTTTGGTCTCGAGTTTTTTTGTTTCGCCTGGTTTTTGTGATGAATTGGTGCATTTGATACGCGCCGAGAATCTACGACCTGCGTATGGTGTTCCAGATGAAGATGAAGAAATCGAACTCGAGTTTATGAGTCCTAAAGAATTACTACAAGGGGCTAAAAACGGCAGCCTAAAAGCCTCTGCCCCTGCGATTATGGCGGCGTACTTGCTGCTTTCTGAAGGCTTATAGCCAGACACTCACAACCCTCATCACGGCTTGCTAGAATTAGCCATATGCCAGAGCGTCTGGACAGCAAATACAATGTAACTCGAGAGATTTCTCGGGATGAATGGATGCGTTCGGTTGAAGCCACCGATGCCTCGGGTAAAATGGTGCGCTTAGACTGGTTTTTTGTGGTTGACCCAAAATCCAGAGCCAATTTTCATCGTTACCGCACTGCCATTAAGAACGTATCTTCACCGCTTTTACTCGATGCCATCTCGAGACCGGGGGCGTATTACACCGTTTGGGAGATGCTCGAAGGTACGAACAGCACAACTTGGTTAGCCCAGCATCCCAAAGACACGGGCTTTAGAAATGCTTTAGCCGAGGCTGGTCAGGTGCTAGGCAGTTATGGTTTTGCACTGACTGATGCTCATTTTATTGCTTTGCAGGGTGCAAAAGGTGATGTTCGCCCAGCCCTGACGGGTTTACGCAGTGCTGACCGCAGTACCGGTGAGATTGCCCAACTCAATCAGCCGCTTCTCGAGACAGCCAAAACCAGCCGTGGTAAAGTCCCAGTCTTAAAAACACCAGTCAACAGTTCAAAAACAAACTTGCCTGTGCTTGAGCCTGAAACTGTGACCCAAGCGGCGGCAAAAACGGGGCTTTCTAAATCGCAAGTTACACCGCTCTCTAAGTCACAAGTTACACCACTCTCTAAGTCACAAATCGCGCCCTTAAAAGCCGCCACACCAAAACCAAGTTTGGGATTGCGTTTTCTGGCATTGTTGGTGCGGGTCATCCCCGGAACAGTCGCACTGGCTGGCGTGATTTACTTTGGGGCGCAAGCTACCAGACAATTTCTCGAGCCGCCAGCCGTGATTGTACCCAATGTGGTTGGTAAAACCCTGTCCGAAGCCGCCCAGTTATTATCCGAAGCCCGTTTAACCCCGCGTCCAGTTGAGGGCAGCGACCAAGCCAAGATACGCGGCGTGATTTTGACCCAGAATCCAGCCGCAGGTTCAAGCATCACCGAACAGCGCGTGGTTGAAATTACGGTCAATCAACCAAGGGCGCTCTTGATGCCGTCCCTAGCCGGCAAAACCCTCGCCGAAGCCCAAATTGCCTTAAAAGAAGCCAAGTTAAATGTTGGGCGAATTGCTCGAGTTCCCGCCCCTGAAGGAACAGCCCGAGATTATATTCTGGGGCAGAACCCAGCCCCGCAAACCGAGGTGGTACGTGGACAAAGCGTGACCCTACTAGCCTCTGGTCCTCGAGCGCCAGAAGGCAAAACCTTTATTCCAGCCCTGAATGGCTTAAACACCGAAGATGCCAAAACGGTGATTAAATTAGCAGGATTGCGCTTGGTGGAAATTAAGACTCAGATTTCGGACTTGCCGTATGGAACGGTGCTAAGCCAGTCTCCAAGTGCCGACACAATTATTGAACTCGAGTCTGATGCGACTTTAACTGTAGCTGTGGCGGGAAACGCGGCTAAACCAATCATTCCACAACCCGTCAGACCCAAACCGATTCCGACCATACCCAACACAACCACAACAACAACACCCAACAACACAACGACGACCATACCCAACACAACCACACCAACTCCCAGCACAACCACAACACCCAACACGACGACAACGACACCCAACAACACCAGTCCCAACAATTTACCACCCGTCGTGGTCACACCAGACCCACCCGTGGTCACGCCCACGCCAGACCCACCCGTGATTGACCCACCCGTGGTTACACCCACACCAGACCCACTGACTCCACCCCTGATAGAACCACGCAACGAAACCTACCGTTACGAAGTCCCCGCCGATATTGCCAGTGGAACACTCGAGCTTCGGGTCACGGATATAGATGGGGTTCGGGTTGTAGATTCAATTGCGGTTGTGGCAGGGCAGATTGTCAATATCCCATACACTGTTCGGGCTGAAGTTGGTCAAGGACAAGTCACGATTTTGATCAACGGCGAACTCAAAGAAACCAAGAACATATGAAACCCCATGCCCTGCTCGAGCCGTATGCCCAAGAACGAAACGGTATCTTTTATTTCGACTCGAGACTTGGGCAAGAAACAGTGCTACTGATTCACGGTAATGGCGACGAAGCCGACACATGGCGACATGTTTTCGTACCACTGGCGCAGCACTTTCGGGTGATTGCCTTGGACTTACCCGGTTTTGGACGCAGCCAGACTAAAACAAGCAGCCTTAGCGGTTTTACAGACGTGATACTTGAATTGATCAAAACACTCAAGCTAGAAGCCGTGCATCTGGTTGGCTCGAGCCTAGGGGCAGTGGTCGCCGCCAATTTTGCTGCCACCCATAAAATCCGTGCTAAGACCCTGTGTTTGATTGGTGGGGCTGCGCCAAACCTTGGTGGTCTCGAAGTAACAGCAACCATTAAGCCGCTACTTGAAATTGGCATTGGCGAGGCGTTCTACAACGGCTTACGCGAAGCTGGACAAGCCGCCGCTTTTGCGACCTTAAACCCGTACTACGCCGATTTAAGCGCCATGCCCAGTGCTGACTTCGAGTTTTTAGGCACTCGAGTTTGGGAACGAGTAAATAGCGACACCCAACGCGATGCGTTTTTTGCTGCGCTTCGCAGTTTATTTGCCGCCGCGCCTCGGCTCGAGTTGAGCTTACCAACACTTTTAATTTGGGGAGAAGCTGACAATATTGTGCCGCAGATTTATGCGAGGCAGTTGCTTGTACAAATCCCAAAAAGCCGCCTGAGTATTATTGCCAAGGCTGGGCATTTACCGCACCAAGAGCAACCCAAAGCGACCCTAAAGGTTTTACTCGAGTGGTTAGAATTGTAATTTCTCGAGTTGAAAAGGTTTTAATTGCCTTGACTCGAGTGCATCTTGAACCAAGGCTGGTTGTAAAATATTACACTGTAGAAACCACTAAAATGCACACTTGACAGCCAAAGCAAAACGGACTAATTTGAAACCATGATTTTAGAACTGCCTAAACACCTTGAAGAATGGGTTATGCTGCAAGTCCAAACAGGCAAGTATGCGTCTGCCAAAGAACTGATTCAAAACACCCTCGAGAATGCAAAGCAACAACAAACCCAAGCAGAACTAGAAACAATGCTAGAACGTGGTTTTGACGATCTTGAACAAGGCAGAACCTATCGTTTTGATTCCCTTCAAGCATTCCAATCCGCCATAAAAGCCAGAGCCAAAACAGCATGAGTCTTGGCTTTGAATTCTCGAGTATTGCGCTTGATGATATTGCTGATATTTACGATTTTTATGCTCGAGTTCTGAACGCAGACATTGCCCAAGCTCGAGTAGACAGCAATCTTAAAAGCTGAAAGAAATAGATATGCCTTATCGAAGTTACTTAATAAGGCTCGAAGTATTAAAATGTGGGTATATGTCAAATAAAGTTCTGCACGACAACCCACGAGTTCAACCCGATGATGACCTTCTCGAACGCGCTCCGCTTGCACAGGGAATTACAGAAATGATTCTAAGGGAAAACAGTTCCGATAGCCTTACTATTGGTATCATTGGTGCGTGGGGAACAGGAAAAAGCACAGTCTTAAATTTTATCAAGCACTACGCAAATGACCCAAAATCGCTTTCAGACTGGGCAATTGGGGCACCTATTATTCTTGACTTTAATCCGTGGTGGTTTAGTGACCGTGAAGATTTGTTTAATAAATTTCTGGAAGAAATACTGAGACAACTGCGAACAAGAGAAGAACAAATAAACCAGCTAATGGGGAAACCAGTAGCGAAAACCAGAATCGCATCTGCGAAAGAAAATACACAGCATTTCATTGGCAGTATTAACAATCTTTTGAAGCGGTCTAAATTAGCAGAACTTTCAGAACACGTTGGACTTGACTCAATACCAAAAGCACTTGAAGGTATCGAACAGTTATTATTGGGTAAGCAATTATCTATGACTGAAACTCGAGAATTAGTTGTTGAATTACTTAACGAGATTCATTGCCCTGTATGGGTTTTTATTGAAGATTTTGACCGTTTAGAATCAGATGCACTGCGTCAAATGATTGCTTTGCTGCGTTCCTTTGCTGACCTTCCCTACACTCGATATTTTATTGCATTTGATCCAAATGAAGTTGCCCGTCAGCTTGAATACGGTCAAACCTTAAAAACCGCTCATTCACTTTCTGGAGAACGATACATTGATAAACTTGTACAGTTCCCTGTTTACCTAAATGAACCATCAGAAGAAACTTTATCCGAAATTTTTGCAAACAGAATTGAAGCAATCATCCCCCCAAATACGAATATGCAAGTAGTACGCTACACAAGAAAGGATTTGAAGTTTTTCTATTTGCAATCACAGCCATTTCTACCAACAATTCGACAAATGAACCGTTACGTTAATGCTTTACGTGTCGCTATGAACAGTTTTGAAGAAGATGTCCACTTCTGGGACGTTTTACGACTCGAGTTACTAAAAATTAGTGAACCCAGTGTATGGACACAACTTGCTCGAATGAAACCCGAACTTTTAGGAAACAATATCCCATCATTTGAACTCGAAGCAATTTACAGCACCAATAGAACAGATCCCGAGCTAGTTGAAAGTACAAAGGAAAAGCTACAAAACCTTTCTATTCATTCTAATCTGGTCGTCCCAATTCTTGAAGAGTTATTCCCTCATTTAACAACAAAACAAGATGATCAAAAACCACACACGTTTTCTTATGCAAAAAATCGTGATCCTGATGTATCCCACGTCAATTTTCGTGTTTCCGATCCATATGTTTTTCGCAATTATTTCGGATTAAAAATTGGTTTAATCCGAAGTGAAATTTTAGCTGAATTTACATCTTTGGCTGAAAGTAGTATCTCTTTGCAGGATAAATTAATTCTGAAGTGGACTCAAGCCAACTCCAATGAGGAAAAAGGAATGTTTTTTGACTTTCTTGATAGCCTAGGATTACGCTTATATCAGCAACGTGACCAAGTAAAGTTTCAGAATTATCTACAAGTGATTATTGATTGTGGCGATGATTGGATAATAACACCAGAAAAAACTTTAAGAGAAGAACGAAGACAATGGATTTGCCGCCAGATTATCCGACCATTCCGAGAATTAAACTCACTTATTAAACTTCCCATCGAAGTTTTTCAAAATGCAGAAGCGCCTGTTGTTACATTCTGTGCTTTAGACGCTATCTATCATGAGGAAAAACGCTACAGACAAGAAGATAATCGTTTGGAACGTATTACAGAATTAAGAAAGGAAACATCTTCAAAAATCTATCAGGTGTATCTCGAGAATAACCTAGGGTTTGAACCAGTTGATTACGAATGGAATATGGTACTCGTCCACGCATCACAGAATGGCACAGAAAATGAGATTATAGACCGTTTCGCAAAGAGCCTATTTGAGACTCGAGTCAATAACTTAAATTCAGATTTCCCCAAACTTTTTACTCGAGTAGGTTTCGAGTATTTTATCCAAAAAGCTAGAACCCATTCAGTTGAACCTTCTGACGACTACCTCAAACGCTGGAATCGATATTTTGATGAGCTTGAACAAGCCTCTAAAGATACATCGATTGCTTTGGCAACCCCAACTCAACCAATCGAATAAATTTGTCTATTAAGCCATTTATTCTCCAGATTCAAAAAAGGCAATTTCCATCAGCCCCTAAAATATTAGTCAACAACTGCAAAGTCAATTCACCTTGGCTCGAGATAGTTAGGAGCAAAGATATGTTGTTAGCCACAAAAGAACGTCAAACTTGGCTTGCGCTAAATTTCCCTATTCTCGAGCCTTTTACAAATGCGTCAATTCAAATTGTCCTTTGATTTGCATTCCTAGAACCTCGGCAATTTGCGTCAGGCGACGGATACTGGCAGAAGCATACAAGTTCTCTTCGTCTTGTTGCACCTGTTGTTCTTTGACACCCAATTCTTTGGCAAGGTCTTTTTGGGTGTACCCTTTGGCAATTCGGGCTTGAATAAAGGCAATACCAAAATTATCTAAGGATTGCACTGGCACAAAGCGTACTGCACCTTTTTTTAGGTTTTCGTAAGCCAGCATGTCGGTTTCAAATTCCTCGAGGTGGCTCTTTATTGCGTCTTGTTCAGCTTTCCAAAGTAGCAGATGAACATTTTCTGGTCGGGCTTGCTGCTCGAGTGCTTGGAGAGATTGGCTAAATTTCTTATGCCAATTCTTGGTGATTTTGTATTGCCGTTCGTTGGTAATCATAATGCCTCCACCCAAGTCGCAAGGTGAATTCCTTGGGGTAACAAACCTTAGTCAGCAAAAACACAACACAAAATTAAACTTGTGTTGTACTCCTAATACGTGAAATGCTTAATCTGCTCGCCACTTGCGCCAATATCGGTCATGGCTTCAATCCCAATATCCAAATGCACATCCACCCATTGCTCAGTCACTTTTTTGTCCGAAGCATCGGTTTTGACCCCATCTGGGGTAATTGGCACATCCGAAACCAGCAGCAGCGCCCCGCGAGCAATTTCATTATGATGCCCAACAATAAAAACCGTGGCGGTTTCCATGTCAATGCCAATACAAGTTAGGCGTTTTAAGCGCTCTAAAAAAACCTGGTCATGTTCCCAAACCCTGCGGTTGGTGGTGTAAATCACACCTGTGCGGTACTCGAGGTTTCTTGCCACAATTTTATCGGAGACAAATTTGTGCAGCTTAAAACTTGGTAAGGCTGGCACTTCAGGCGGAAAGTAATCGTTGCTTGTCCCTTCACCACGAATTGCGGCAATTGGTAAAATAAAATTACCAAGCTCGGTGCTGTGCTTTAAGCCGCCGCACTTACCCAAAAACAACACCGCTTTAGGCATTCTGGCGGACAATAAATCCATGATTGTAGCCGCATTGGCACTGCCGATTCCAAAGTTAATCATCGTTAAACCCGTGCTGTTGGTACAGGCTTGCATGGCTTTACCCTCGCCGTAAATATCTGCTCCAAAACGATTGGCAAAACGCTGTACATAATCATCAAAATTGGTCAGTAAAATATGATCGCCAAACATCGCTAACGGCATTCCGGTATAACGCGGCAACCAATTGCGGGTAATCTCAAGTTTTGATTTCATGGCATATCATACTCGACTCTCGGAAGGCACATCATACTCGAGACCTGTGAAGGTAGGGAA
Organism: Deinococcales bacterium; assembly: GCA_031414595.1. Classification (GTDB taxonomy): domain Bacteria; phylum Deinococcota; class Deinococci; order Deinococcales; family JAAFIG01; genus JAAFIG01. The sequence goes on along the minus strand of JANNVX010000037.1, from coordinate 1,861 downwards.
ACCCAGAGTTATTGGCTTAGTCTTAAATGTCCAAAAACTCAATCATAAGTGCGTGGTACTCGAGAACCAATGCCTGTTAAAATCTCGTAACTGTTGGTGTTTGCCCATCCTGCCACATCATCGGCGGTGATACTCTGCACTCCAAAAACCATCACCAAATCACCGTAACTCACCTCGAGCAAACCAATATCAAGCAGCACTTGATCCATACAAACCCGCCCGATTTGTGGCACAACTTGCCCTCCATGCAAGAGCATCTTAGCCTTGCTCGAGAGGGCTTTAGGGTAGCCGTCAGCATAGCCAAGGCGCACCGTGGCAACCCGAGTATCCTTGGGGGCAGTCCAAGTGGCGTTGTACGAGACTGGCTGCCCTTTCTCGAGTGGTTTAACATGAATCACTCGAGCCAAAAGTGTCATGGCTGGCATAAGTTGCACAATACCTTCGCAGTCTACACCGGGCGCATAACCGTATAAGCCAATCCCCGGGCGGATTAAATCAAATTCGGCTTGTAAGTCTTTTTGCAGTACCGCACCCGTATTGGCAGCGTGTCGGTATGCCACCTCTGGTTGGTGCAGCTCGAGAAAGGCTCTAAAATTCTCGAGCTGCTGGATTGCATACGGCGCAGGAATATCCTCTGAATCCACCAAATGGGTCATGATGCCGTACAACTCGGTACTCGAGTGAAGACTAGCTTTGAGAATCGCCGCACCTTCTTTAGCACTTGCGCCAAGTCGGTTTAAGCCCGTATTGATTTTCAGATGCACTTTGGGACGAGTGTTTTGGGCTGTCCCTTCGTTCGAGAGGGCTTGCAGTTCGGCGAGGCTCGAGATGACAAAACTGATTTGATGATGCACCAAAGCTGCAATTTTTTCGCTTGGTGGCGGGGTTAAAAGCACAATCTCTTTGCAAATCCCCGCGCTTCGTAACTCGAGGGCTTCGGAGGTAGTTGCTACAGCAAAACCAAAAATATGTTTTTCTGGCTCGAGTGCCAATGCTACCCGCACCGCCCCATGTCCGTAAGCATCGGCTTTAATTGGCGCAAGAATCGGGCGGTTTGCAAAACTCGAGAGGCTTCGGGCATTGGTTTTAATTGCCTCGAGGTTAATGTGGGCATGGGTATCCGTCATTGAACGCCAATTCTAATTCATCGGCAGGTAATTTTTTCAATGGTGACAAACGCGTTTTGATACGAATTGCGTGTGCCAGCCGCCCCGCCAAGGTCTTTCCAGCCAAGTATTCCAATCACTTCGAGTGTTTTCTTAGGGCAAGAAATGCTTTTACTAGAAATCAAAACTACTTGCCCAAAAGCCGTATCAAGGTAATTTTGAAAACGGTAACTGGGTGTGGTCATGTCTGGATGGGCTGTCACCAATGTTGCCATTGTGCCTTTTAGTTGCACTTTTTTGCCTTGGCAATTTTTGGTTAAATCGAGTTTTGTTTTTAGCACACAAAGTGAAGTGTTGCTTTGTGCCAAAGCAAACCATGACGAAATCAGCATCAAAAGAACCACTACACCTATTTTCACAACCTACCTCCAAGGTTTATATCTTAAGGCTAATTTCAAACCCATGAATTGAACTCGAGTTCACACACGCTCGATACTCAAGCCCCAAAGGTCAAACATTCCTGTCTCTGACGACATCCACTCTATTTTCTCGAGACCATGCCGAAACGCTTGACAGGACTACAAATGGATGATACATTCTTTGTCGCTCTGCACGAGGGCAATTCCGAAAGGAAAAGCAACCTCGACAAAGCGCGCTCCTTGACAGTTTGAGTGCAAAGCGAGAACCCGAACCAATGGACACATTGGTTTAATCCAAGAAGAGAAATTCGTTTTAATTCTTGTGGTTCTAAAATC
>JANNVX010000036.1:0-3342 GCA_031414595.1 Deinococcales bacterium | reverse complement strand
GTTAAATTTGAACTTCAGCGTTTACCCTAAGAAATTGTCCAAAAATAAAATCCGATTTGGGAATTTAACCCAATAACTGAAAGCAGGGCAGACACAGGGGTCTGCCCCTACAAAAAACGGAACTTATTTCGCGCCAAATCCCAAAAGGTCTAAGGTAGTACCGTAATCTGGTCTGGAGAATTCAAAATCACTTCATAATAATCGCCGTACAACTGTACTCGCCCACGAATTTGTACCCGTTTGCCAAGGTAGGCTTGTGGAAAAGGTTGGGCAAAAGAATCGTATGCTCGAGCAAAAACCACACCTCTAGGCGCAATTGCACCCTTGCCAAAAGTCAGAAATGCCACCGCGTCACGCCGTTCAACTTCCTCGACCAAGCCTTCAAAAGTCCCTTCGCGTCCCACAAATTCACCCATGTTCCGCGCATCTTGGACTGTCTCGAGCCGAGGCAGTCCAAAGGGATTGGTGTCCACACTTTTACTGGCATCGAGTTCGATTTGGGCAACCAGTGCATCCACCGCTTCTGAGGCGGTACTTTTTTCAAGAATCACGCTCAGTTCACGATTGGCATTGATACTGTTACCACTTAAGTTAATGCTGCCAACCAAAGCACGGGTTTTATCGGCGATAATCACTTTGGCATGAACATAATTGGTCAGTAAATACTTGACTTTAACCCCAGCCCCGCGAAGCCGTTCTGCCCCAGCGTAATAGTAGGTATCGGTCAGTTCTTGTGGCGGTCCGACCAGTGTGACTGGAATACCTTGTCTCGAGACCGTTTGAATTTCACGGATAATTTCTTCGTCTGCCATGCTTTGTTGTTGGATTAGTAAACTTGTTCTGGCACTGCGAATCAGGGCAATCAGTTTTTCCCTCGAGTTCCCACGCACCAAACCATTACTTTTTACTTGACTTGGACTCCAAACCAATTTGGCATTTTTAAGGTCTATATCCTCGCCTTTCCAGTCGGCTTCAAAAACATCCACAATTTCTTTCACCAAGGCGGGTTCGTCTAAAACCACTTGGTATTCACGATTTGCCCCAAAACTCGAGCCAGTGATGTTCGCCGTAGAAATCAGGGCTTCGCGGTCATCGAAAACAAAACTTTTTTCGTGAATAAAGACAAACTTAAAGGCTCTGGACAACTGCACATTCAAACCCGCTTCTTTGAGTTTTAGAAAAATGGCGGTGTTGCCTCCACTTGTGCCGCTTGGTTCGCGCTCGAGCAGAATTCTCACATCCACACCGCGTTTGGTGGCGGCGGCTAGGGCATCTATGACATCTTGGCGTGAATCGGTGAACAGATAAATTTTATGACGAATACTGGTTTTTGCCGCGTTAATCCGTTCTAAAATCGGGGCGATCCCATCTCTGGGTTGAATCAGTAGTTTGGGGGCTGCTAAGGCGACACTTGAGAGGAATAACAACAAGAACAGTAGGCGCGGTAATTTCATGGGTTTAGTTTACTCACTTTTGCTTGCCAATTACCGAACAAATACGAAAGTACCACCCCAACCACCCCAACTACCTGTTGTAATTCCGTTTCGTGGTGTTCCTAAGTAGGATGATAAACCTGGACGAATCTCAATGGTGACTACACCACCTGAAACGAAGCTAATCAGTCCTGCATGAACAGCCGCCGTACAGATTGAGGAATCATCAGTATAAGAATCAGTTCCCCAAGCACTTCCTCCTATGCTTCCATTGGCTGGGCATGAGAACGTAAATCGTTCACCATTTTTACCGCGAAATCCGACTGCGTTTGTACCCCAAGTAATTGGTGTTGCAGCACTTGTAGCGACGGGTTCCATTTGTTGTTGCAATCTAACTCGCTCTGCACCAGGAATGTTTCCATCTGTTGCCTGACTGGCTACAAAAATATTAACCCACGTTTTGCCCTCTGGTGCAGTGTTACAGGTAATAATTGCTGTGTGGATGGTCTTTTGCCCAACAGTCACTGAATCACTACTGTTGTTGCCTCCACGATATTGAATACTGTACCCTTGCGTTTCCAGTGCGCCTTGAGCGCGGCGCGTGCATTCATCATAATTGATAGGCAAAAGTTGTATTCCGCGTGACCACGCTGAGGCTTGAGCTTTGGCTAAAGAGGCTGTAGCAAAAATACTCAACCAGAAAATCACAACTATGGTTTTGCCAAGTTTTAGGGTATTCATTTTTGTCTCCTTTCTTGCTGAAATTGCCAGTGGTTGACGAAATTACCAATTTGCTAAACCATTTTTAGGGAAATAAAAAGCCGTGTTATCGTTTAATCTTTATCAATAAAGACCAAACTTGATTGTTGTAAACCCAAATATTGGATTTTTCAAAAAACTAGAAAGAGAACTGTTTTCAGGGCTGAACTTCGTTGGTTTTTCCTGTACTGAGCCGACATTGTACCACAAGATACAGTAAAACGATATTCTTTTTGAAAGTTTTAGAGTCTGCTTTTCGAGGGCGAATTGGTTTTAGGTAGACTTTAATTCGCCAATTGCAACCGTACCCCTTGACATGTGAGCGCTTCCTCAAGATAGCCTTGAATCTCAGCGCCCGAGAATAGACAACCGCATTTATCGTGTATGCAGCAGTACAACATCAATGTTCGTCTTATCACGAAACGAACTGCTTTCCCTTAGAGCGTGTTTATAAAGTGGGTAAAGTCGGTCAGAATTAAGCTATGAAACAAAAAATCTACACCAGTAGCCTTACCCGCCAACAGTTTAAGCATCTCGAGTCATTTTTACCAGCCGCCAAAAGTGGTGGTCGTCCAAGAAGTGTTGATATGTTCGAGATAATCAATGCAATTCTCTACGTTCTACGCAATGCCTGTGTTTGGCGTGACTTACCAAATGATTTACCGAAATGGCAAACTGTCTACGCCTACTTCAAACGCTTTGAACGTAGTGGTTCTTGGGCTGCCATCAATCGTATTCTTGTACGAAAAGCTCGAAAAACCAGTGGTCGAGACCCTGAACCGAGTGCTGCAATAATTGATGCACAAACAGTACGAACTACACCTCAAGGCGGTCTTCGAGGCTATGATGGCGGCAAGAAAACAGTTGGACGAAAACGGCATATTCTTGTGGACTCAATCGGATTATTACTCTTAGTCGTTGTGACTGCCGCAAATGTTCAAGACCGAGATGGTGCAAAATTGGTATTTGAGCAAGCACGAGTACGCTTTCCAAGATTAAGACTGATTTGGGCTGATGGTGGTTATGCGGGTCAATTGCTTGAGTGGGTCAAAACCTTTTGTTGCTTTATCCTCGAGATTGTTAAGCGTTCTGATACAGCCAGTGGATTTGTTGTCTTACCGCGTCGTTGGGTGGTGGAACGGTCGTTTGC
>JANNVX010000035.1:0-32792 GCA_031414595.1 Deinococcales bacterium | reverse complement strand
ATCTTTGCTGATTTGGATGCTTTGGAAGATATTTTGTGTGACCGTTGTGCTTTTCTGATGCAGAATCCTGAACTGGTTCGTGGTCGGGCTGGTTTTAGCTGGCTCGATGATTAAATACTATCTAAGTAAATTTGGTATAAGCAGACAAAACCCTGTACCCCTTAAAAGCAAAAACCACACTGTTAAACAGTGTGGTTGGCTTGGTGACCCCGACGAGAATCGAACTCGTGTACACGCCTTGAAAGGGCGTTATCCTAACCGCTAGATGACGGGGCCAACCAGAATTGGTCAGCGCAGAATGGTATCAGAAGAAATAGTAAACGTCAAGAGGCAAGAATTGTCTGCCTAGGACTGGTAATCCTTCCCAAATGGTTTTTGGTATCGGCTTGAGCAAAAAGCGTAAGCCACTGTGCCGATGAGTCAAACGTTGATTTGCGTTACTTTAAGGGCTTGATGCTAATTGCATCAGAAAGCGAGATTTTTATGGCGCAACGAATGGTGGTTAAAGCCCATGCCCAGTTATTTCCGCACAAGGGTGGCTGCTCGGGTGATAAAATTCTGAAGTGAACACTTGGCTGAACATTTTGATTTTGGTGATTGTTGCCATTGGTGCATTTGGCGCTGTTATGCAGTTACGTGAACGCTTTAGTGCTGAGTCGAGTTCAGGCAAGTATCCGCTCGAGTTTAAGCGCAAGGGTAAGTTTTTCACCAAATCCGAATTGCAGTATTATGGAGCGCTACTCGAGGCACTGCAAGGGCATTATATTGTTTTCCCCAAGGTTCGGTTGTCTGATGTCCTCGAGGCACAAGGCGAAAAGCGGTACAGCCACTACAGTCGTATTCGAGCTATGCACTTTGACTTCTTGGTTCTGAGTCATGACTTTGTACCACTTTTGGCACTCGAAATAGATGGTAAAAGCCACAACAATCAAAAACAACAAAAGTTCGATGCGACAAAGAATGAGGCTTGTCGGGTAGCTGGTTTTGCTCTCGAACGGGTACGGATTGGGGATGGCTTGGCGCAAGTGCTAAGACGACTCGAGCAGACATAAAAAATGCGCCACATCTGGGCGCTGATAGGAAACATGATAGCATGGTATTCATCACTTGTCAAATTTATGCAGTCGGATGTCTTGATTTATGCAGTCGGATGTGTTGAAACATGCGTAAAAGCTGATAATCATGACTTAGCGGTGAACTAATTTTCCGAAAAATATGCCAAGAAGGAAACAGGTGATGAACAGAGTTAAAATTCAGTTCAGTAAAGCCATTATTTTTTTGGCGCAAACCAAGGCTTCGGTATTGGTTGTATCCACCACCAAGTCGTAATCAACATCAATATGAACCAATTCGGCTTGTTGCACTGCCATTCCAATACTTCTATCACCTCTTTGTTGTTCTCGAATTGCGGCGATTTCGGCAGCACAACGCACACCAACCCAAAGTACCTCGAGACCATGTAAGGCTTTTTGCCAACGTTGTTGTGAAATTGCGCCGCTCAGAAAACCATCGGTAATAATAATTTTAGCGTTCGCTTTTCCCATAGCGGCAACGCCTTGCATCCAAGCCAATTCTAAGCGTGTAAATTCATGACTCAAACTAATTTTCCCATCTGTTTGGAATTCTATGCCTTTTTCAGAAGCAAATAAACGAGTTGGTAAAGTCCCAATAAAGGTGTCTACCCCCAAGGATAACCAAGGCTCGAGTAGCAAATCTTGCAAACACAAGGCAATTGAAGATTTGCCTGAACTCGAACCACCATTCAAAACAATAATTGTTGCAGCCATGAAGCAGTTTAGCAATTTATGCGTTATGAAAGTATTCAAGCCTCGAGTATCTGGTGTATTCTGCCAGCATGAACCCACCGACCCCAGCCGATTTCTATACCGCTTGCGCTATGCCACTTAAAGGCGCTCGGGCTTACGCTCGCACAAAACTCGAGACAAACCTTGAACTTGTGTTTATTCGCACCAATGGACGGCGCAGCGAACCACTCGAGGCTTGGTATGTGGGTAACGGCTCGGATACCTTGCGGATTGATGAAACCCAAGTTGTGGCACTCTTAAAACTCTGGGCAGGTACGGAAATTTCAACTATCCGATGAATTATCGTCAGCAAATTGAAACTCAATTCTTGGGAAAAGCCTTTGACCGACCATTATTTTATTCCTATCCCGTTGGTTTGAGATTTGAGCTTTCTGAGGGTGGTGATTTTCTTGAGCAATTTTTGACGGCGCTTCGTAAAGCCACTGAAATTTGCACTGATATTTTTGTGGGTGACATTGTTGTTTGTCTACGGGTGTATATGTGGCAAACAAGTAACTGCTTTGCCTACCGTAGTATTCTGCGAGGTCTCGAGGCGGCAGGTATTTGTATTCCAAAAGATAAAGAAATTTGGCTCGAGCCAACGCAAAGACCCAGCGAAGAACCACATTGGTGGGTTCATGTTGCTTTCCAAGTTCCTAGCGTTTTGCTGTCTAATGTTCTTTGGTGCGCTGTTGCCCGTGAATTCTCGAGTATTCAACCTAATCCTGGTTGTCAAATTTATCTTTTTGATTTACAAAATAAGCTGATGGTTTGGGTTTATGATGACCGAGGTATGGATGTTGTTGGTGAAAATCATCAAGCCTTGAAGGGGTTGTACACAAAATTCTCTGGGTATTTACTCGAGTATGACCGTCAAAAAATGGATACGGTCTTCAATGGCTAGAATTGTAGTCCAGTATCGCCTATAAACTGTAGTTTGTCCCTTTGGTCACATGGGGCTTTCGAGCATAGACTAAACGCATGGATCGTAAGAAGGCAATTATTATTGGTAGTGGCATTGGTGGATTAAGCCTTGGGATTCGCTTACAGAGCCTTGGTTTCCAGACCACTATCTTGGAGAAATTAGACGCGCCGGGTGGTCGGGCGTATGTGCGTAAAGTTGTGCAGCAAGATGGGGTTTGGAGGCAAATCAAACAACGTGAACCATTAGCGGCACATCAAGGTTTTACCTTTGATATGGGTCCGACCGTAATTACCGTGCCGCATTTTATCGAAGAACTTTTTAGTCTCGAGCCAAATAAAGCCATGCTGAACACGCCCGATTATCCGCCGCAGACTTTAACCGAGGATGCTCGAGTCAAAAGCGGTATCTCGGGTGGGGTGAATACCTCCAAGTACGTGCAACTTGTGCCGATTTTACCGTTTTACCGCATTTATTTTGATGATGGTACATTCTTTGATTACGACGGCGACCCAGTAAACACTCGGGCGCAAATTAAAACCCTTGCCCCAGAAGACTTAGCCGGTTACGAGCGTTTTCATGCCGATGCCAAAGCGATTTTTGAACGTGGTTTTTTAGAGCTTGGCTATACCCATTTTGGTGATGTGCTGGCGATGCTCAAAGTCGTGCCAGATTTAATGCGCCTTGATGCAATTCGTACCCTGTTTGGTTTTGCCAAGAAATACTTTAAGAACCCTAAAATGCAGCAGGTTTTTAGTTTCGAGACGCTGCTGGTCGGTGGTAATCCGCTTTCTGTGCCTTCAATTTACGCGATGATTCACTTTGTTGAAAAAACTTGGGGAATTCATTTTGCGCTTGGTGGTACGGGTGCGTTGGTCAACGCCTTTGTGCGTAAATTTGAAGAAATGGGCGGTAAAATCGAGTTTGATTCAGCCGTCAAAAGTATTCAAATCAAGAACGAATTTGGGGCTGAACCATCTGGGCGTTTCTCGAGAAGAATTGCCAAAGGCGTAACGCTCGAGAACGGCAGTTCACTCGAGGCAGATTTGGTTATTTCTAACGGCGATTATGCCAACACTTATATGAGTTTAATCCCCAATAAGTTCCGCACTTGGAATTCAGATGTCAAGGTAAAAATTGCGCCGCAAAGCATGAGTTTGGTGGTGGTCTACTTTGGTTTCAAAGCCGATGGTTTAGAGACAAACCTAAAGCATCACAACATTATTCTAGGTCCGCGTTATGAAGAACTTCTAAAAGATATTTTTGGTCGTAAAATTCTGGCAAAGGACTTCTCGCAGTATCTGCATATTCCAAGCCTGACCGACCCGAGCCTTGCCCCAGTTGGTCATCATGTGGCTTATACGCTTGTACCCGTGCCGCACAATGGCTCTAAACTCGATTGGGAACTCTTAGGGCAGCCCTTTGTGGATAAAATTCTGCGTTTTCTCGAGGAGCGCGGCTATATTCCCAATTTGCGCCAAAGACTTGTCTACCAAAGTTTTATTGACCCAGATTACTTTGAAGGCACATTATCCAGTTACCTTGGCAATGCTTTTGGTCCAGAACCAATCCTTGCCCAGAGTGCTTTTTTTCGCCCACACAACCGTTCCGAGGACATCGAGCGTTTTTACATGGTTGGGGCTGGAGCGCAACCGGGCGGTGGTACGCCTAGCGTGATGATGAGTGCCAAAATGACAGCGCGGTTGATTGCCGAAGATTTTAAGATAGACTCGAGTATCCTTGGTTAAAAAAATAAACTCGAGGCATAATATTTTATGCCTCGAGTTTAAGAATTGGTTTATCCAACATAGGCGTTAATTTTGTGCCAACCACTGGCGGCTTCGGGCAGGCTGTCGCGGACTTCTTCGGTCTGGACTTTCCCTTGGGCGTAAGAGCGCACAATCAACTGGTGATTGCCACTGGTTGGAGTCCATGCCAAACTCCAACGTGTCCATGCGTAGCGGGCGCGTTTCTCGAGGGCGGCACTGTTCCATGTTTGACCGCCATCGGTGCTGATTTCGACTTTTTCGATTTCGTGAATGCCAGCGTAAGCAATGCCGCGCAGGGTGGCAGATTCGCCAGCTTTAAGTTTTGGTAAATCATCTATGCGGCTGTGTGGTTGAATATAAGCGGTTTTGCTCCAACCACGATTTGCCCAGTAGCCAAGGCGCTCTTCGCTCGAGAGGGTAATTTTGGTCATCCAGCGTGGTTGCTTCATGCCGTAATGCCCCGGTAAAATCAAGCGCAACGGAAAACCGTGCTTGTCGTTCAGTGGCTCACCGTTAATAAAATACGCCAGCAATACATTTTCTTCTAAAGCCTCACCGAGCGGTAAGGATTCATAGAAACCATCGGCGGCTTCCCATGTAATCCATTTTGCCCCAGCTTCAATCCCAACTTTCTCGAGCAGGTCTTTGACCCGCAACCCGCGCCACATACAGTTGCCAATTAAAGTGCCGCCGACGGGATTAGAAATACAACTCATGGTGAATTCAAGGTCTTGTGGGGCAAACTGGTCTTTGAGTTCTTGGAGCTTAAATTTTTGCGGATTTTTGACCATACCGCCAAGCTCGAGTGTCCACGATTCTTCTTTGACTTTTGGGTCTAGGACTTCGTTATTGATCGAAACATAGTACAAATCTTTTTGGGAAACAATGCCGTCTGGCAGTTTGATTGCGTTTTTATCCACTGCCGAAGCCGCCACTGCACTCGTGCCGCGCAAAAGTGGTTGCAAAATACCAAAAGCACCCAGCCCAAGCACACCAACTGCGCCACCTGTCAGGGTTTGTAGGGTGGTGCGTCTTGTCGGGTCTGTTTGTAATGGCTCGAGGGCGCGACGGATACCATAGTAAAGCCCCGCATAACCAATAGCCCAAATAATGGCGCTAATTCCTTGGCTCGAGAACAACAGCAGCAGCGAAATCAGCCCTACCCCAATCGTGGCGCTTAGAATTGGGGTTAGACCAAGTACAGTTATGCCACCGATAAAAAGTAGGCTCGAGCCGAGAAAAGCCGCAATTTTACCAGCTTCGCCAAAGCCAAGTAATTTATGCACCAACTGGAACATTTGTGGTGTACCAAGCCAAAAAGTAATGGTTGTATAGAGTTTTTCAAGTGGTGAGGGTATACCAATTAAAACTCGAGCAAGTAGGCTAATGGCGGCAAGCGCAACACTGGCAATAAAGGCGGGCATCATGACCAAGTGTACGCGCTAAAGCATTGTTTGGTTCAAATTGCGTAAAATGAACCCAGAATGGATTATCCGCGTTTACAATTTGACTTTCAGCATTCAATCAGTTTGAAATTATTACGCAGTAAAAATGCCCCGATGATTTTTGGGTTTTTATATGCCCAATTTAAGTTGACCCAACGCCTCAATGTACCCATGCCCGAATTGGTTTCGCAACTGGAAAATTTTCTCGAGGATAAAAGCGAGGATTACCCAAAAGCCGCCGCAGCCTACCTTAAAGATTGGGCAGATGAAGAACACCGGATTATTCGGATTATTCGTCGTGAACAAGCCGATTTGGTTGAACTAACCGCCGATACCGAGCGTTGTATCACTTGGCTCGAGAGTTTGTATCAGCATCAATTTGTTGGAACAGAATCGCGTTTTTTAAGCATGTTTGATTTGCTTGAGCAAATTGTTTCAAAAAGCACCGAAGATGTAGCCACTCGGGTTTTACAACTCGAGCAGGAGAAAAAAAAGATTCAAGCCGAGATTGATTTGATTCTTGAACGCAATGCAGTTGAAGCATTTTCCGAGACCCAACTGCGTGAGCGTTTCTGGCAAGCCAGCGACCTTGCTAAAGGTTTACTATCAGATTTTGCAGCCATCGAAGAGAATTTTCGTGGAATTGCTCGCACCGTTCAGGAACGCCAACTCGAGCCTGATTCAAGAAAAGGTTCATTGCTGGGTTTTGTACTGGATGCCGACCAACAATTGCGTGACTCGATGCAGGGAAGAAGTTTTTATGCTTTTTGGAACTTTTTATCTTCGGAAAATAAACGCACCGAATTGCGGGTTCTGCTCGAACAAGTTTATGCCTTACCGGTACTGCAAGATGTGGTGGACGAACAGGTGGTCTTAAAACGGATTATTCGTTACCTTGGCGATGCAGGTGAAAAAGTGGTGCAGTCCAATCAGCGTTTGGCAGAACAACTCAGGCGTTTACTCGACGAACAAAATCTGATTGAACGGCGCAGGGTGCGTGAATTACTTTTAGAAATTAAACAACTTGCGATGTTTGCGCCTCATCAGGCTTTTTGGCTCGAGTTGGACGGCGACCCAGAGGTGGTTTTACCTCTTGAGAAAGGCTTATGGGAAGCATCAATGGTGCAGCGCCTCAACATTCAACCGACCAAAGCTGAGGTTCTGGATTTTTCCAATCCTGTGTTTGCGGGGTTGTATCAGCAATTTTGGGTCAATGAATATGAGCTGCTTGGGCGTATTTCAGTTCTGCTTGAATCACGTTCAAGTTGTACACTACAAGATGTGCTAGAAGTTTATCCATTAAAGCAGGGACTTTCCGAAATTCTGGGTTATTTAACGCTGGCGGGTCGTGAAAAACAGCACAGCCTTGACCCCAGCCAATCGGTTGTACTCGAGCTTGATCGTCAGCAATGGCGTGTACCACTGATGACCTTTAGGAGTGCCGATGCGTCCAGATGAACATGCACCGTTAATGTTGCGGCTTTTACAAGGGGCAATCGAATACGATGACCGTGTGACATGGCTGAGGTTGCTGCATTTTGAAAAAGTGATTCGCCAAGATTTTGCTCGAATTGGACTCGAGTTGGTTTTACAAGAAGCCGATGGTTATGCTTTTTTACGTCAACCTGAACTCGAGGATGAATCTGGTGAAATAATCCCAATGCCGCGTTTGGTGGCTCGGCATCGCTTGGGGCGTGAGATTACGATGCTCTGTGTCTTACTGCGTGAGCGTTTGGAGCAGTTTGAGAGCAGCACCCCAGATTCGGATAAATTGCTTTTAACGCTCGATGATTTATACGATTTACAACGCCCATTTTCGGTAGATAAACTAGACGAACGCAGTTTGTATAAAAAATTTGACCAAACAATCAAAGAAGCCGTCAAACTTGGTTTTCTTCGCCCATTGACTGGCACAGACCGTTTTGAAGTGCGTTTTATTATCAAAGCCAGAATCAGCGCCGAGCAATTGCTGGGCTTAAAAAATCAGTTGCTCGAGTCTATTCGCACATCAGACCCGAGCAAATCTGACAACGTAGAGGACTTATGAAAAAACGCCGTGGTTTTCGGCTCGAGAAATTCGAGGTTTACAACTGGGGGACGTTCAGTCATCATGTCTGGTCGCTTGAGGTTAATGGCGGTACAGCCCTTTTGGTTGGTGCAAACGGCTCGGGTAAGTCCACACTGGTGGACGCGTTTTTAACTCTTTTGGTGTCGTCGCGGCAACGCAATTACAATCAGGCTTCGGGTGATGTGGCTAAGCGTGAACGCAACGAAACTTCCTATGTGCGCGGCGCGTATAAGCGCACCACCGAAGATAACGAAACAAGCTCGAGTATTCGTTATTTGCGTGACAAAGACAATTATAGTGTTTTGCTGGCTCAATTTAAGGATGCCCCAAGCAAAGAAGTGGTTTCATTGGCGGCTGTATTTTACTGGGCTGGCAACGCCAATCCTGAACATTTTTATCTAGTGGCGGGTAAACCGCTCAGTATCGCGGCTGATTTTCGTTTGGATGGCGAAGTGGCTGGCTTAAAAAAACGTTTACGCAGTCAAGGGGCAAGCCTTTATGATGAATTCAAAAAGTACAGCTTAGATTTTATTAAGCGCTTTGGTTTGCGTTCAGATAAGGCACTGGATTTATTTAACCAAACCGTTTCGATCAAAGAAATCACGGGCTTAAATGAATTTGTGCGCTCCCATATGCTCGAGAAACCAGACACCGATGGGCAGATTCGCAGTTTGCGTGAACAGTTCGAGAACCTTTCTAAAGCCCATGATGCAATCCTCAAAGCTCAGCAACAAATTGATTTATTACAACCGATGATGCAGCATAACCTCGAATTTTTGGCTTTACAAGAAAAAATGGTTCAAGCCGAAAAAAGTGCTGAAGCCACCAAGTTTTATTTTGCCCAGTGCCAACTCGACTTACGCACCCAAGCTGTCCAAGCCGCTCAGATGCAACTCGAGGCTTTAGAGCAGCAACGCCAAGAAATTCAAATCAGTCTCGAGCAAGAACAAAACACTGCCTTAAACCTTAAACTCAGCATTCAAAATGATGATGTTGGCAAGCGCTTAAGCGAATTGCAACGCGAAATCAATGGACTTGGTGCTGTTTTGGATCAGAAAAAACGTAAAATGCAGGAGTACAACACCTTACTTGGTCAGTTGGGTTTAGCTTCAGTCGTATCGTTGCCTGAATTTAATCATTTGCGTTTAGAAGCCCAAAAGCAAATCCAGAATTTAGAGCTAAAACTCGAGGAATCACAACAGGAACGCATTGAAGCCGAAGTTGAAGCCAGTAAATTAAGAACCGATTTGTTGGCACTCAAAAACGAGATTGATTCGCTCAGTACGCGTCAAAGCAATATCCCCAGTGCCAATTTGCAAATTCGCGCTCAGATGACCCATGCTTTGGGGATTTCAGAAGAGACCTTGCCTTTTGCTGGAGAACTGATTCGGGTTAAAAACCAAGAAAACAAATGGGAAGCTGCGATTGAGCGCTTGTTAAATCCCTTTGCCAAGCAATTGCTTGTGCCAGAACCCTTGTATGCACGGGTCAGCGAATATGTCAATCAAACCCATTTGCGTGGGCGTTTGGTGTATTTACGCACTTTGCCTCGGCGCAACAGCCACAACGATGAAGCAGAACCCGCGATGTTGGTGAGTAAACTCGAGGTTAAACCCAGTCATCCAATGCAGGCATGGTTGCGACAGGAACTTTTGGAACGCTGGGATTTTATCTGCTGTGATTCAATTGAACAATTTAGGCTCGAGCGTCGGGCATTAAGTTTATCGGGGCAAATTAAACACAACGAAAACCGCCATGAAAAAGATGACAGCAAAAACCTTGGCGATGCCAAAACCTATGTATTGGGCTGGAGCAACTTGGATAAGTTAAAGGCTTTAGAAGAAGAACGTTCCAACGCTGCTGTGGATTACAGCACCGCCTTATCTGATATTCATAACCTTGAAAAAACCCGTAAAGCCTTAGCAGAACAACAAAAAATCTGGCAGCGTTTACTTGACTTTAGCCAATTCCAAGACCTCGATTGGCAACCCCATGCCATCCAACTCGAGCAACTGACCGCTCAGCACTTGGCGCTTGAAGCCCAATCCAATCATTTGGCAGTCTTGCAAGAACAACTTAAAACCTGTCAGGCACGACAAAAAGAACTCGAGCAGCAACGCCAAAAGTCAGATCAAGATTTAGGTGGACAAAAACGTGGCTTAGCCGAACACCAAGCCCAAATCCATAAGTTGCAAAAACTGCTTGCAGAAATACCGAGCCATCTTTGGCAGGCTTTTAGCCAAACCATAGCAACCGAATTGCGTGGGAAAACCATTGACCTCGAGAACGCGGCCGATTTACTAGACAGCCTCAAAGATTCGCTGACCAAACGCAGTAAATCGTATCTTGGACAAGCCAATGGCGTACAAAAAAGAATCGAAGAAACGATGAGCGAATTTTGTCGTCGGTTTGCGGCAGACAGCACTGAATTAGATGCCACGATTGCCTCGCTTGCCGAGTACCAGCGTTTACTCGAACGTTTAGAGCGCGATGATTTACCCAAGCACCGTGAGCAGTTTAAGGAATGGCTGGACGATAAAATTACAATTGCAATTAAAAGTTTTCAGTTTCATCTCGAGAAACAAGAAGAAGATATTTTAGACAGCATCAAAGCCCTAAACAGTGCCTTAGAGCGAATTGACTACACACCGTCTACCTATATTCAACTCGAGGCAAAAAAGAACCCTGATGTTGCCATTACCGATTTTCGCAATCTCTTAAGGGCTTGTACTCCCGACCAAGGGCAATTGCAGAACCTTGAAATGCGAGAAGAAAACTATAGGCGTATCAAAACTTTGATTGAACGATTTTCTGCCGATGCCAAATGGACAGAAAAAGTAACTGATGTGCGCCAATGGCGGGTTTTTGGTGCAAGGGAAAAATACCGAGAATCAAACAAAGAAAAAAATTATTATGAAGGCTCGAGTGGTAAATCAGGTGGACAAAAAGCCAAACTTGCCTATACAATTTTGGCTTCGGCAATTGCTTATCAGTATCAATTGGACAAGAGTAATCCTAAAACCTTTCGGTTTGTGGTGGTAGACGAAGCCTTTAGTAAGTCCGATGAAGCCAATTCGAGGTACGCCATGAGCTTATTTGAGCAATTAGAATTGCAGCTTTTGGTGGTCACACCCAAAGATAAAACCCATGTGGTTGAAACCTTTATCCAAAGTTGTCATTTTGTGATCAACACCCCAGAAGAGGATAATTCTCAGGTCTATAACTTGACACTTGCCGAGTATGAATCTGAAAAACAACGCTGGGCAAGTGAAGAGTGAACCATGACCAGAAATGAGATCAAATCCCGAGCCGAAAAGCGTTACCCAGCCTTTTTAAGTGCATGGTTACGGGGTGAACCTTTTGAACCGTTCTTTTGGCATATCCCGCCACCCAATGGTGATTACAGTCAGTTGCGTCAGCATCAAACCCAGTGGCTCGAGCCGATAAAGTACACGCGCACCCAGCGTGAAACTCGCCAGACCAGAGCGCACCAAACCCAAACCATTGCCAAAAAACTTTGGATTGACACTGCCCAAGATTATTTGGCTTTGATTGGCAAAAGTGTTGAATTTTCCAATGCCGAAGCTGACCTTGCTTTGGTTCGGGTTGAGTTACCAATTATTTTAACTTTGCTTGTCAAAAAGCCGATGCTTTTACCTGAGTATCATGGGGTTTGGCTCGAGTTACTGCGGGTTTGTCAGTATTTTTTAGAGCATCCACGTCCGAATCTATATGCTCGAGAATTGCCAATTTCGGTGCATACAAAGTTCATCGAGCAGTATCAAGCTGTTTTGCGCCATTTGCTCGAGACAGTTCTACCAAGCGAGGTGATTGACTGGAACACCACCGATTTTGAACCACGTTTTGGTCTGCGCTCCGAAGAACCTTTAATCCGAGTGCGGTTTTTAGATGCTGACTTACAAAGCCAACTTGGATTTCGGGTTTCTGATGTGAGTGTGCCACTGTCCGAATTTTTTGGTTTGGATTGGCACAAACTTTCATGTTTGATGGTTGAGAACAAAAAAACTTTTTTAACCCTACCCAACCTTAAAAATACCATTGCGATTTGGGGACGTGGTGGCGCAGTGGGTTCATTGGGTGCGGTGACTTGGTTAAACAATTGCCAACTTTGGTATTGGGGCGATATGGATGTGCATGGTTTTCAGATTTTATCAAACCTACGAAGGCACTTTCCAAAGACCCAAAGCATTCTGATGGATCAAGCCACCTTTGAGAAGTTTTACCACTTTATTGTTGACTCCCAACCGTTGGCACAAGCTGAACTTGGGTATCTGACCCCACCAGAACAGCAATTTTTTCTTGAATTACAAAAGCACAATTGGCGTTTAGAGCAAGAACGCCTTGACCATTCTTATGTTTTACAGGCGTTGATGCAATTTATATGTTAAACTACCCGTAAGCGTTTACGATATGTTTTCAACTTCTCTGACCCCAGATCAACAAGTTTTGCTCGATTCACTCGAGTCAAAGATTCCTGCTGCTATACCTCAGCGCGAGATTTTTTTGGCGCGGTTAAAACGTTACTTGCCTGATTTGCTGGCGGGCTTGGGTGTGTATCAGGTAACGAATGTCCAAGTGCATTCACTCTTAGAAATCATGGTGCAGCATCATGTGGTGCGTAAGCCCAGTTTGCGTGCCATTGACCTCGAGCGCCGCCTGTCCCCGGATTGGTTTCAACGCCCCGAGACGGTGGCGTATGTGGCGTATACCGAGCGTTTTGCTGGGGATTTACGCGGGGTGATTGAAAAAATTCCGTATCTCGAGTCGTTAAAGGTAAGTTATTTGCACCTGATGCCTTTTTTGCAACCACGTCCAGCCCCGCACGACGGTGGGTATGCCGTCCAGAATTTCCGTGAAATCCGTTCTGACCTCGGCACAATGGATGACTTAGAGCATTTGACTACAGTTTTGCACCAAAAAGGCATTAGCTTGTGTTGTGATTTGGTCTTAAATCATGTGGCAATGGAACACGAATGGGCAACTCGGGCAAGCAGTGGCGAAAAAAAATACCAAGACTACTTTTATTTTTTCCCAGACCGCCAAATCCCAGACCAGTTCGAGCAGAGCCTGCCAGAAGTTTTTCCCGATTTTGCACCGGGTAACTTTACTTGGAACGCTGAGTCTAAAAACTGGGTTTGGACAACCTTCAATGCTTGGCAATGGGACTTAAATTGGAGTAACTTTGAGGTTTTTCTCGAGTTCACCGATGTGATTTTGTGGTTGTCTAATAAGGGCATTGATATTTTTAGATTGGATGCGATTGCGTTTATTTGGAAAAAAATCGGTACGAATTGCCAGAATTTACCCGAAGTGCATCAGATTACCCAAGCGCTTCGCAGTGTGGCGCGGATTGTCACCCCAGCCGTGATGATTAAAGCCGAAGCAATTGTGCCACCCAACGACCTGATTCATTACCTTGGGCGCGAACAGCATTACGGCATGGTTTCGGACACCGCTTATCACAACACCCTAATGGTGCAACTCTGGTCTAGTCTTGCCTCGAGAGACACGCGCTTAATGAGTCATGCACTGCGCCAATTTCCTGCTAAACCTGCCAACACTGCTTGGAACACCTATTTGCGTTGCCATGACGACATTGGTTGGGCAATTTCAGATGCTGATGCGGTAGCGGTTGGCGTGGATGGCTACGGACACCGCAAGTTCTTATCCGATTTTTACAGTGGCGAATTTGCAGGAACATTTGCCAAAGGACTGGTTTTTCAAGAAAACCCCAAAACCCATGACCGCCGTATTTCTGGCAGTGCGGCTAGTTTAGCGGGTTTGGAGCAAGCCTTTGATCAACAAAACCCAGACTTGGTGGAATTAAGTGTCCAGCGCTTACTCATGACCCATGCCATCGTGTTTTCGTTTGGTGGTGTGCCGCTTTTGTACATGGGTGATGAACTCGCGCTCCTCAACGACCATAGTTTTCTCGAAAACCCTGAAATGGCAATGGACAACCGTTGGGTGCATCGCCCTGCTATGCCTTGGGAATTACTGAAGCAACTCGAGCAGCCAAGTACCTTGCAGCAACAAGCCCAACAACAAGTTCAAAAAGGGATGAAGCAAATCATTGAGGCTCGAGTTCGCACGCCACATTTACATGCTGCCATCGAAAGTACAGTTCTCGAGTCGCCCAATGCCCATATTTTTGCCTTTGAACGGCAACATCCGCTTGGTCGTTTATTATGCCTTTTCAATTTTAGCGAAGAACCGCAAGCCATTCCAGCTTGGTGGCTTGGGTTTAGTCAAGCCAGAGATTTAATTACCAAAAAAGGCGTTTATGTTGAAGCTGGGATGCTCTGGTTAGCCCCATACCAATACTTTTGGCTAGGACAAGAATAGTGTACTGGATGTAAAATACATCTGGTACTAAGATTTTTGTGTTATTTTATTGACACCGCATGACGGGAGACGCATTGGTTTTATCATGTGCGGTTTTGTGTGGGCTGAGGGAGTATTTGTATGAACCTCATTTCCATAGGAAGATTCTCCCGTTTGACTGGGTTGTCTATACGTGCCTTACGTCTGTATGGCAGTGAAGGTATTCTCGAGCCAAGACTAATAGACCCCGACACAGGCTACCGTTATTACACCCATGAACAAATTAGTGTTGCCGAACAGATTAAATTGCTGCGTGAGTGCGAAATGCCGCTTGAGCAAATCCTTGGGCTGCTCAAAAACCCGAGTCAAACAACCAAGTACCTGCAAGAACACCATCAATTTATTGAAAATCGCTTAACTGCCCACCGTTTAATGCTTCGTAAACTCGAGACCCTAATCAATCAAACAACCCCGTTATTTACAGTCACCATGCGTCTCTCGAGCCATCAGCAAGTGGTTAGTTTAAGTGAACAAATTATTTGGGAAGAAAGCAATCAGCGCTCAATCATTGGGAAAATTCTAGGCGAATTATTTTACTTTACCCGTGCCAATAAAATCCAAACCAAGGGACCTGCTTTTTGTATGTTTCCAATGCCGTTTCGCAAACGCCAGATTGAACTTAAAGCCTGTCTGCCAGTTGCCGCAAAGCAGCCAAATCAAGACCCTTTTGAATTTATTGAATTGCCACCTGTACAACTTGCCTGTACGATTCATTATGGGGAATACAATACCCTACCCCAAACCCTCGAGAAGCTGAATTTATGGCTTTCAGACAATCATTATGAGGTTATTGGTGATGTCCGAGAAACATACTTGGAGCATCCGCTATCTGTCTCAGAACCAGACCAATACCGCACCGAAATTGCCGTGCCAATAAAGCGTTAAACTGACTTATGCTGAACGCCGAACTGCAACCTAGTAAAATCACCGAAACTTTAGAGAAATTATATGTCCGAATCGAGCATCGCTTTCCAAGCAGTGGTTTAGGGCAAACTTGTGCCGATTTAATCGTTTTTTCGCAACAAACGCCCTTGGTGACCGCCGAAATCATTAAACCTATCTGGTGGTTGCGTTGGACAATCGGAATTTTTATTGGCATGGTGTTGCTGGCGTTAGTCCTGACCATCTCGAGCCTAAATGTCACGGTTGGTACGCTGAACATCAGTGATTTAATTGGTTTACTCGAAGCCACCACCAATGAAATTGTTTTAATTGCGGCTGGAATTTTTTCTTTAAGCACCATTGAAACCAGAGTTAAACGGGCAAGGGTGGTGGATGCCCTGAATAAACTCCGCAGCGTGGCGCACATTGTGGATATGAAACAACTTTCTAAAGACCCAGACGACCCAAACAGTCAACTGACCGACATCGAATTAGGACGTTACCTCGATTACTGCTCGGAAATGCTGGCGCTCATTTCAAAAATTGCTTTTTTGTACATTGCCCAATTCGACGACCCCGAAGCCAACCAAAGCGTCAATGAACTCGAGACTTTAACCACTGGGCTATCTCGTAAAATCTGGCAGAAAATAGCGATTTTACACAACCGCAAACCAGACTCGGGTAGCTTAGAACGCGGCGGGGCTTAGATTACTTGCTGCACTCCAGATTGACCCTAAAACTTGGGTCTGCCACGGCAAATTTAATCTCTTTTAGGGCTTTGGTTTTATCAAAACCCATGATGAACTTGGTCGGTTTAGGTTCAGCCACACCTGTTAAAGTTGGGAATTTAAGCTGATAGACAATTGAACCGCCAGCCGGGATGGATTTGTAAATCAGTTGATTGGCGGCTTCGGTGTCTGGGGCGCTAATCCCAAACGAGCGTGGGTTGCCATCTGCCACCGCAATAAATAAGCCATTGGTGTTGCTGCCTGCATCTATCAACTTAAATTCTTTGCTTAAGCCATTGCGAACCTCGATGGTTAGCCCCCATGTTGGACGACCAATATAGGTGATTTCTTCGATGCTTTTAACGGTTAAACGCACCACACCATTAAAAAGTGTTTCGTTCAAACACCCTTCAACTGCCCCAAGTTGATTTGCTCCGCCTTGCACCCCAAGACTCAGGGTATTGCCCGACTGGGTAGCTTGTAGGTTAAACGGCTTTAATGCCGAAACTGGCACATAAGACTGCCCAGCAATCACATAGGCTTTGCCTGCATTTGCTCCATTAACCCGTAAATCCAAAGTTTTTTGAATGCTTTGCGCCAATGCCAAACCACCAATGCCAAGGGCAAGCCCAAGTAAGAACTTTTTCATGCCTGTATGTTACTCGAGCTTGCCAAAAATTTCATCTCGAGACTGTCAAACGCAAAACTTAAAACTCGAGTGCCATCTTAGCGGCTGCGACCGCCAAGTCTAAATTGGCAGTGCGAACCTCAAGATTGCCAAGTTTTGCCCGTGCTGATTTTTCAACTATTGGGGAAACTTGCAGCGCCCCACCAGCCAAAGCAATCGGTAAAATCCCGACGCGACGCATGACCCGCCCTGCCAACATGGCTATTTCTGCCCCAGCTTGCTCGAGAATTTGGGTGGCATCGGGGTCGCCCGTGGCGGCTACTTGTCCAACAATTTTGGCAAACGCCGCCACAGCCTGCCGTCCGCCTTTGTAGACATGTTCACGCAGTACAACCCAATCGCTCGAGTTGCCAATTTCCCAAAAAATGGCTCTGGCAAGCGGATGGGCTTCGGGAGTTTCAGACACATCCATTAAAGTTGTGACAAATTCTAAGGCTTTTTGACCGATGCTAAATCCACCACCGGGGTCGGAAATTAAATAACCGCGTCCACCAGCCCTGACCAGACTACCATCGGCTTTTAAGTGGTAGGCAATCCCACCTGTGCCAGCGTAAACCAGTATCCCCTCGCCGGGTTCAAAATGCGCCAGATACGCCAAATCCATATCCGACATGACCGAAACTTCACGTAAACCTAAGCCCTCGAGCAATGCCTGTTGATAAAACTGGGCAGTTTCATCGCCCATGCTTAAGCCTGTAATGCCAGCCACAGCATGGGTTGGCTTAAACGCCGAGAGTGCAAAGACAAGCGTCTCGAGTGCCGCAAAGTTCTCACTGCGTTGTGTATCCGTAAAAATATGCCCAGTTAAAGGCGCAGAACGCCCTGAAGCCACCACCTCGAGACTGGGCGATAACAACGCCCATTTGGTCGAGCTTGCCCCAGCGTCTAAACCGAGGAGTAAAGTTTCATTTGTCATACAGCGCAATATACCCAATTTTCAGGTGTGCTAGGCTGTTCTATGCTTACCACATTGTTCACCCTGATTAGTTTACAAATTCCATTCCCGCTCGAGCGCGAAAAACCATTTGTTTACAAGTGGGATAAAGAAGTCTTCCAAACGGTTTTTGACCCAACTCGAGTGACCTACCATGTCGAATTTGCTGGCGCTCAAGCGGTCAGCACCAGCACCAGTGGCTCGAAGTACATTACGACGCTGTTATACTTTCCAGAACGCAAATTATTGTTGGCGCATTTGTTTTTGCGAATTGCCCTAAACCCACTCGAGCCGAGCTTGAACTGCGCCATGAAACTCGAGGATAACGTCTGGAAGGGCTTAGGACGAATGGAAAGCGCGGCGACTTTTGTGACTAAACTTGCCGAGGGTGGCAAATGGTACGGTGAGCCTTGCAGTTTTGAACTTGCCAAATGAACTTAGTTCACCTAGACTAAGTGCATGATTCAAGTCAACATTCATGAAGCCAAAACAAGACTGTCTGAACTGCTCGAGCGCGTCCAAAACGGTGAGCATATAATCATTGCTAAAGCTGGGAAACCAATTGCCGAGTTAAATAAGATAAGCAAAGTCAAACGCCAACCCGGTTTTTTGTCAGCCGAGTACCGCATTGGACAAGAGTTTTTTGATGCAGATAAAGAAATCGAAGCTGAGTTTGAAAATTCGAGTGTCTTTCCGAGCCAAGCCAAATGAATGTTCTACTGGATACGCATATTTTGATTTGGTGGGCAACCAACGACCCACAATTATCCAGTCTAGCTCGAGAAACTATTGAGGATACCAATAACCGTATTTACTTCTCGAGTATCAATGTTTGGGAAGTTGCGATTAAACATGGCAAAGGGCATATGAAGTTATCGCCAGCCCTAATGCGGCGCAGTGGGCTTGCTCACGGTTTTGAATTACTGGTTTTTCATGATGTTCACGCATTGTATGTGTCATCGTTGCCAAAAATTCACAATGACCCTTTTGACCGAGCGCTGGTTGCCCAAGCCTTTGCTGAACCAATGCACCTTTTAACCCACGATGCTTTGATGGCTGAGTACGGCGGTACAGTTATGCTGGTATGAGCAACCCATGTCAGACTGGTATGAGCAACCCATGTCAGACTGGTATAACCCACAACCATCTTCTCGAGCCGAACAGGTTAGCCTAAACCCATGATTGATTCTCTGATTGGCAACACCCCAATTCTGCAATTAAAACGGGTTCTTACGCCAGACAGCGCTGAAGTCTGGGTTAAACTCGAGGGACAAAATCCGGGTGGCAGCATCAAAGACCGCACTGCCCTAAGTATGGTCTTGGATGCCGAGGAGCGTGGGGTCTTAAAACCGGGTGGAACAATTGTTGAACCGACTTCTGGCAACACTGGCATTGGCTTAGCCCAAGTTGCCGCCTCGAGAGGTTATAAACTGATTCTGACCCTACCCGCCCAAATGTCCGAGGAACGCAAACGCACCTTAAAGGCTTACGGCGCAGAACTGGTCTTAACCGACCCAGAACGGCGAATGTTAGCCGCCATCGAAGAAGCCGAACGGATCGTCTCGAGTATTTCGGGTGCTTGGATGCCGAATCAATTTGAAAACCCAGCCAACCCAAGAATTCATTACCAAACCACAGGACCAGAAATCTGGGCGCAAATGCAGCACAAGATGGATATGTTTGTTTACGGCACGGGTACGGGTGGCACGATTAGCGGCACTGGCAAATACTTAAAAGAACAAGACTCGAGCATTCAGGTGGTGGCAGTCGAACCAGAACGCAGCAAGGTCTTATCGGGCGGCGAACGCGGACAACACGGCTTTCAGGGCATGGGACCGGGTTTTATTCCCAAGAACCTAGACCGCAGCATTTTAGACCGCGTGGTCACGGTTCTCGAGGAGGATGCTTTTCCGTTTGCACGGCGTTTAGCCCGTGAAGAAGGCTTATTTGTTGGCATGAGCGGCGGCGGCATGATTTACAGTGCGGTGCAGTTAGCCAAAGAACTTGGGGTGGGTAAACGAATTGTGACGATAGCTTGTGATACAGGTGCGAGGTACTTAAGCACCGAACTGTTTGCTTAAGGTTCTGGATGGCAGTACAACTCACCTGAGTGCTGTATTGCCTCGAGATAAAGCGTAGGGCTAAACAATCCACGGCGACCCAATTCCGCCATCAGTTCAGATACGCCAATGGCTTCCATCGGAATTTGATAACTTTCGGGTTTTTGATTGGTAAAAATAAAAACTTCGTCTTGCTCGAGGAATCCGCCAGCGCAAAAGCAGACTCTGATGATGTCATGCCAGTAAAAATGGTCTGACCAACCTTCTGCGCCACTTGGGGAAACTCGGCGACGCACCGCCATTTGATCAAATTCAACAACGTACCAATCCATAGATTATTGTACGCCAAAAATTTTAAGCTCGAGATACTTCTGCTTTCAAAATCAATTATTGACCAACCAAAACGAGTTGAAAATTTTTGCACCGAGTTTTATCAGGCTTAAAGTCAAAAATAAACTCGAGTCACTAATTTTTTTAATGACTCGAGTAATGCCTTATTTAGGCTGTTACTGCCATGCTTTCACGTGCCAGTTGCCGTAGTACAAATTGCAAAATGCCACCATTGCGGTAGTAATCAATTTCGACTGGTGTATCAATTCTGCACCAGAGCGTGATTTCACGGGTATTACCATCAGGGCTAGTCACTCGAGCCGTGATGTCTTGGCGTGGTTTAAGGTCGTCACCAATTAAGAAATCAAAAGTCTCGAGTCCAGTCAAACCAAGGCTTTCAGCGTTCTGACCATCTTTGTATTGCAACGGCAACACGCCCATACCGACCAAGTTACTGCGGTGAATACGCTCAAACGATTCAACAATCACGGCTTTTGCACCCAGTAGCATCGTGCCTTTGGCTGCCCAGTCACGGCTGCTACCCATGCCGTAATCTTTGCCACCCAGTACCACAAGGGGTGTACTCGAGTTTTTGTAAAGCATGGCAGCATCGTAAACACTCATCACTTCGTTTGTGGGCAAGTACGTGGTCACGCCGCCTTCTGTACCGGGCGCAAGTTGGTTCTTGATGCGAATGTTGGCGAATGTACCGCGAGTCATCACACGGTCATTGCCGCGTCTCGAGCCATAAGAATTAAAATCGCTTACAGGTACACCCAGTTCAATCAGGTGCTTACCAGCAGGGGATTTTGCACTGAACGCGCCGGCTGGCGAAATATGGTCGGTGGTGATGCTGTCGCCGAGTTTCAGCAGCACTTTTGCGCCATGAATCGCTTGGATTGTACCGACTTGCATGGTTAAGCCTTCAAAGTACGGTGGATTCTGAACATAGGTGCTGTTTGGGTCAAAGTTAAACAGGTCTCCGCCCTTGACGGGAATGGCATTCCATTGTTGGTTACTCTGGGCGATACCATCATAAATTCGGCGGAACTTATCGGCGGTGATGGTCGCATCCATGGCGGCTTGGATTTCGCTGCTCGAGGGGAAAATATCGCGCAAGAAAACAGGATTACCGTTTTGGTCATGTCCAAGCGGCTCGGTCTCGAGATTAAGTTTGACTGTGCCAGCGATTGCATATGCCACCACAAGCGGCGGTGAAGCCAAGTAATTGGCACGAACATGCGGATTGACCCGCCCTTCAAAGTTGCGGTTGCCCGACAGCACACTGGCAGCCACCAAATCACCTTCATTGATGGCTGCAACAAGTTCGTCTGGCAGTGGTCCAGAGTTGCCAATACAAGTGGTGCAACCATAACCGACGGTTTGGAAACCAAGTTGGTCAAGGTATGGGGTAAGCCCCGCATCATCCAAGTACGCCGTCACAACCCTCGAGCCGGGCGCAAGACTGGTTTTGACCCATGGCTTAACGGTTAGACCCTTCTCCACGGCTTTTTTGGCAAGCAGTCCCGCGCCAATCATCACACTTGGGTTAGAGGTGTTGGTGCAGCTTGTAATCGCGGCAATCACGACATCACCATGGGTAATTTCGCCATTAAAGCCGTTAAAATTTTTGACTGTACCCTTAGCCTCGAGTTTTGCGCCAGACAAAGCATAACCGCGTTTGTCTTTAGGGGCAATCAGTGCTTCGGCAAAGACTTTGGGCATCTCCGACATCAGCACACGGTCTTGTGGGCGGGCGGGACCGGCGAGGCTCGGCAGAACGGTGCTTAAATCGAGTTCAATCAGGCTCGAGAACACGGGGTCTGGGGTCTCGTCGGTGCGGAATAAGCCGTTGGCTTTCATGTAGGCTTCTAAGACTTCAACTTCCATGTCCAAACGCCCAGTGCGTTTCATAAAACGCATCGCTTCGTCGTCCATTGGAAAAAAGCCCATGGTTGCGCCGTACTCAGGTGCCATATTGGCAATTGTGGCGCGGTCTGGCAGGGTCATCGAGCTTAAACCCGAACCATAAAATTCGACAAACTTACCAACCACATTATGCTTACGCAACATTTGGGTCACAACCAGCGCTAAATCGGTGGCGGTGCTGCCTTCTGGGAGTTTGCCCGAGACCTTAAAGCCGACCACTTCTGGGGTCAGCATGTACAAGGGTTGCCCAAGCATCACAGCTTCGGCTTCGATGCCACCTACGCCCCAACCAACAATCCCAAGTCCGTTAATCATCGTGGTGTGCGAGTCCGTACCGACCAAACTATCTGGAAACAGCACCTCGAGACCATCTTCGGCTTTAGACATCACGCCTTTCGCCAAATACTCGAGATTGACCTGATGGACAATCCCCGAGGCGGGCGGCACAACCCCAAAGTTATCAAGGGCTTGCTGTCCCCAACGCAAAAATTCGTAACGCTCGAGGTTGCGTTCAAACTCGAGTTCAGAGTTTTTGAGCAGCGCTTCGGCACTGCCGTAATAATCCACTTGAACAGAGTGGTCAATCACCAAATCCACTGGAACAATTGGATTGATTTTCTTTTCGTCGCCACCAAGGGCTTTCATCGCGTGGCGCATACTGGCTAAGTCCACCACGACTGGCACACCGGTAAAATCTTGGAGAATCACTCGAGCCAATTTGAACGGAATTTCGACCTCGAGCGGCGCGGCAGCATTATATGCCGCCAGTTGCTTGACATCATTTTCGGTGACATCGTAATTATTGCAGTTACGCAGTAGACTCTCGAGCATAATTTTAATGCTAAACGGCAATTTGGCTAAATCAAAACCAAGTTCGGCTAACTTCTCGAGTCGGTAATAATAGAATTTTTGCCCAGCCACTTCTAAGGTTTCACGCGCTCCAAAAGAATTCTTGACCATACAATCTCCTTGTTTCTCGAGTTGCTATTTTACCGCACTCGAGGGTATGAAGATAGTTTAGTACGCTTCTCGAGTTAGTGCAACTTTTTGTTGTCACCAATAGGGGTACATTTGTTTATTGGCTTTCGAGATGGGCAGTGTCGTTGTAGACCAATAAACGCCCAACATTACCCGCTTTAACCTCGAGTTTAGAAATACTGGTGTTGCCACGCTCGGCAAAATCAAGGCGTTGGTCTAAGTCGTTTAAGAGAACATGAATCGCGCCGCGAATTGCCCCACCGTGCGAAAAAACCGCTACTCGAGAACCCTCAAATTGGCTGTATAGCTTTTCAATCGCCACCGCCACACGGCTCATCACATCACGCTTGGATTCTCCGCCTTCCCAAGGTTGGTCAATTGGGCGAACACCTTGATGCGAAAAAATTTCTGAGTAGGTCAAACCCTGACCAATCCCCATATGGATTTCACGCCAAGCCGTGCTTGACAAAATCGGCAACTCGAGCCGAGCCGCCACAATCTCGGCTGTTCGGTACGCCCTTTGCAAATCGCTCGAGACGATACAATCAAATTTGGTGTGCTGCAAGCGCTTGGCTAGTTTTTCGGCTTGCTCGAGACCAAGCCCCGATAGTGGCACATCGAGTTGTCCCTGAGCGCGTTGTTCTCTATTCCAAAGTGTTTCGCCATGCCGAATAAGCCAGAGTTCCATTGGGTAAAAAATTACCATGAATTTGCATAGCCTAAAAAAATCTTTATCCCAATTTCTTGAGTTTTTCGGCTGCCTCACCTGCTTCAAGTTCGCCTTTCTCGAGGGCGCGAAGAATGGCTTCTCGAGCATCTGTTTCTTCGGGTTCTGGTTCGTACCCCAACGCCCTCAATAGCCCGTCAAACCGAGCGCGAATGGTTGGATAGGATAAACCAAGGATGCGTTCAACTTCTTTAAGGTTGCCACGGACTTTAATGTATAAGCGCAAAAACTCGAGTTGTTCTGGGGCAAGCGTTGCAAATTCGTTGAGGCGAAACGTCCCTTCGATTTGCACCCCAGATTCTGGGAAAACCAGTTTAGTGACCAGTGGCGTTTCGCTCGAGCCTTGGAATTGGGTAGGTAAATCGAGAATCATAATTGTCCTTTATACCTGTTTTTCTCGAGTAGTGGCAAAGATTCTAGTGCCTACCAAGTTCCATGACCCTACTGCACACTAATGCGAACTGAATCCCCGTCAGAAGTGTTGATGTCAACCAGATTCCCTTCGGGTAAGTCGCCTTTGAGCATTTCCGATAAGGTTTCCATGTCTAAACCCTGTTCGCTCATGGTGCGTTGGGCATCTTTGGGAATCAGTTTCATGGCAAAATTTGCCAGTCCTATCGGGATATTGACGCGCACATTATCGCCATTGGTGGTGCTAATTTCAATTTTAATCAGACGGGCATTGCCAGCCCCTCGAGTTTCGGATGGGTGAGGACTGGCGTTGCGGCTACTCCAATCGCCATTCCATTTTCCTTTCCATTTGCCGCCTGTGCTAACTCCGGCTCGAGATAAGGCATCTTCGACAATTCTGCCGACATCTTTACCGTTAATCATCACACCCGTTCGGAAACGCTTTGGTTCTTCGTCTTCTTCACCAGCCTCGAGAACTTGGGCAAGCGCATCGGCGCTCATGCCTTCATCCATCATTGCAAAAAGGCGTTCCCATGTACTCTCTGGAAGTTTTTTAAGACTCCCCGACAAGGCTTGCAGTAATTTAACCGCATCATCTTTAGAGATTTTGCCTTCTTTTGCCAGTTGTAACACACGTTCAATTTCGCTCATGATATGCCTCCTAGGGCTTTTTGAGGAAAGATAAAAGATAAAAGAGGAAAACGCATCCCCTTTTGCCCTTGCCTTGTTGCCTCTTCCTACTGACTTGTGCCGTCTATTGCCACAATGTCCAAATCCCCTGCCATTAAAGTACAGTTCAGTTTGGCTCGAGCCGCACCGAGCCTGCCTTCTAAGCTGCCGCCAACCAATTTCTTTTCAGTTTGGGTGAGGATAAAGCCGCGTGCGCTGACATCACCTGCGCTGACCCTAGCACTTAAGGCGACACTCGAGCCAGAAAGCAGTTGAACTTTGACATCGCCAGCTAGAGCTTTAACGCTGGATTCGCCATTCTCGAGTTTGGTTTTGATTTTAATGTCACCGGCTTTGGCGTTGACCATAAAACTCGTTGCTCCTTCGAGGGTGACATCGCCAGCGCTGATGTCGAGTTCGACTTTTCCGTGTACACCAATAATATCGAGGTCGCCAGCCACAAGGTTGACTTCGAGGTGTGCCAATTCTTGTGGGACTCGTACCTCAAGTTGAATCGGCAGGGCGCGTCCGATGGTTCTAATCACGGTGTTGAGCCAGCCAATTTCGGTTGGGTCATCTAAGTTGCCGTGGGCAACAATTCGGGCTGAACCGTTTGCATTGGTGGTCTCGAGTGTGCCGTTTTTGACGCTGGCTTCAATTTGGCTTAAACCAGCCACGCCCGTCACATTGATGTCGCCACTGTTGGCACTGATTTCAAGTTTTTGGATATTGCCAGACAGGGTGGCTTGGCTACGGACAGTGGTTTGAACACTTGGTTTTGGTGGGGTAACTGTCACTTCGATTTTAGGGGCTGGGGGCGGCGTGACTGGTTGCGGGGGTGGTGCAACAGGCATTGGCGGTGGCGGGGCAACAACTTGAATTTTGGGCGGCGGTGGTACAGGGCTGCTGCCAGTCAGGGCTTCGGAGGTGGTTTCTCCGGTTGGCTCGAGGGCGCGAATCAGTTTGTTGGCTTCTTCAGGGCTGATTTTGCCTTGACGTAAGAGGTTTTCGATGCGTTGACGAAATGGATCCATGAATACTCCTTTTGATACTGCTATAAATAATGTAAAACAAAACTTAGTATTTGTCAAGTTTGATTTTACAATCAAGAATTTATCGCAAGCGCTTACACCAAAATCCCAAAACCCGTAGACTGTACTTAATGTTTGACCCCGACACTTTTCACACCATCCACCTCGAGATGTGCCGCAAGCCACTCTGGGCGGGTTTTGCACCACTCGAGATTCCACTGCTGGTTTGGGATGGAACTCGTACTTATGCGTTTAATCATCCCAATCCACCAGCCCCGTTTGAACCCGAATGGGATTGGTATGTGATGGAAGGACGTGCCGAAACCATTATTGGCAACAGCACTGGGACACTCGAGTTTTTACCAGTTGCGACAGTCATGGCACAAAATGTGGATAGCCAAACGGCGGCTGGGCTTGCCATCCATGAGGCGTTTCATGTTTACCAAAATATGCAGTATCCGCGTTGGAGTGCCAATGAACTGGACTTACTGTCTTATCCGATGCTTGACATTGACACGCTGGCACTGCGCCGTCTTGAAACCCGTGCCTTATCTCGAGCCATTGCCCAACAAGACTTGGGCTGGGCAAGAGCCGCCTTAAAAGCCCGAGCCTCGCGCTTTGCCAAACTCGAGGAAAAACACCGCGTTTTTGAACGAGAATTAGAGCGGATTGAAGGTACAGCCTATTTTGTTGAAGGTCGGGTGATGAACCAAGCCCTACTGCTGCCCGAAGATGATTTTGCCCCCAATGAAATACGCCCTCGAGCTTACGCGATTGGGCGGGCTTGGATTGAATTACTGACCCGTTTTGCACCACAGCAAATTCGGGAATTGGGTAGCGAATATCCAGATAATCTCTTAAAAACTGTGGCAAAAACTGCTCCAGAACGCCCTTTAACCTTCTCGATTCTCGAGTATGAACGTGAACGCGCTAGGCAAGACATCGAAACGCTTAAACAAACACGTGAAGCCAAACGCGCCGAGTTTTTTGATGGCTACGGATTTATGCTTGAAATTAGGTCTAAAACCCCACTTCAACCCCAAGGTTTTGACCCGCTGAATATGGAATTGCTCGAGGCTGGTGAGGTGCTGCACAGCCGTTACTTGCGTTTAGGCGATGCCAAAGGTTCTTTTGAACTCGAGGACTTGCCATGTTTAACATTTGGCGCACAAAATCCATTGATGATTACCCAGACCTATGTCAAATTACCCAATGCACCAGCCGTAAATCGTGTCGCAGATTTACGGGTTCATCATGATAATTTTAAGTTTGAATGGAAAAACGCCACGCTCGAGCTTTTAGACCGTGCCATGCGAATTACACTAAATTAGCTTCTAGCTATTTCCTATCATTCTTCTCGAGTATTTTTAGGTTAGCGCCAATTTCGGACGGTGCTGACACTCGGGCTGTGTTTATCGTAAATCACGGTGACGCTGGGGCTTTTTTGGCGCAGTAATTCCAGAAAATAGTGCTTAATACTTTCGCGCCCCTCGAGTTTTAAGCCGCTCTCGAGTTCAAGTTGTTCGGGGATTTCACGTTCAAATTCTTGGGTGGTCACGGCATTTTTAATGCTCGAGTCTGGGAGTTTAGCGCTTTCAAAAGGCAAAGTGATTTGGTACTTGGTTTCCTTGACTTGATAGCCGTACACCGCGTTCAGCATTAAACGGGGTTGTCCGCCAGCCCGACTTAAAAAACGTACATTCAAGTTCTCGAGTATTGCTTCGGCAGTCGGTCCTGTTTTACGCAGTAATTTGTCGCGGCGGGTACTGAACCATTTACCACTAGGGAATTTTAGGGCGTAATAAAGGGCAATGGCAAAAAAAACAGCCACAAGTACCGCCAGTATTAAGTAAATATTCATAAACCACCAAAAAAAATCTATGAGCTTACAAATAAGTAAACCCATTTAAGACAAGACCGATTTAGCTTTTAACAACCACTTTTTGTGGTTTACGGGCTAAGGATTCGGCTTTCATGATTTCGCTTTTTTCGGCAACACCGACATAAGTCTGCCCTTTTTTCTCGCCAGACAAAGCAAATTCGCGGATGACAAAACCACACACGCCGACAAAAGCAGCCAACACTACTCCAAGAACCAGCGATTCCGGACGACCTTTACCTGATACAGCATTGATAAAACCAGACACCAAGCAAAACAGCGCCAAAGCGACGGTTAGATAGGCGCTGATTTCGTATAAACGTCTTAAAATCATGATGAACTCCTTTATTCTCAAAACCAGATTACTTAAAAAACTTTAGCATTTGTGGCTCGAGACGAACATCCCCTCAAAGTTGATTCTATATATAGTATGTGTTATAAATCTAATTCTATATCTTGTGCTTTAGTTTATGAAAATTTTGGACAGATTGAAACCACGAAATGAGAAAAGAGCCGATTCTCTTGGCACTTCTCTCAGAATTGAAAACCGATACGAAAGGCGTTTAATCGTTCTTTTAGACTCGAGTTTGCCATAAAGTTAATAAAAAAATGAGAGAAAAACGCTCGTTTTCTCAGAACACGCTTAAAGCCACTCCCTAAACTCCCTCAGACAGCCGAGCAGCTTTTTCTTGGCTCGAGTTTTTAAGGATTTGCCCATTCATGCAAAATCCAAGTTGCAACCCCGAGTTCGCTCGGTCTTTAGGAGAACAATGTTGAACCAAACCATGCGCGTTTTTGCGCTGCTGATTGCACTTACCAGTTTTATCGTATCTTTTGCCCAGTCAGACGATGGCACACTTTTATCGCCCAATATGCCCTTGCCGTCGCCCCTGAACCTGTTACCAATTGGTTTCAAACCCCAAGCCGCCCCAATCCCAGTCAGCACTCAACCTGCACCCGCCTCAGTCATCACACCTACGACACCTGCTGTAGTAAAACCAGTGGCTGTCCCAAGTCCAGCCAGCACCCCAATTACTGCACCACGGGCTGTGACTGTACCCACACCAACCGAACCAACCAGCAAACCCGTTGAAGTTCCTGTTGGTCTGGTGATGCCAATTGTTGTCAGCACCAATATCCCAAAACCCATTGTCACTACCCCCGCACCTCCTCGAGTTGTCGCCTCAGTTGCCCCAAAACCAGCCCCAAAGCCAGTGACTGCCAAACCAGCCCCTAAACCAGCCCCAAAGCCAGTGGCTGCCAAACCAGTCGCCGTTAAGCCAGCCCCCAAACCAAGCCCAGTGGTTCGGACAAGCTCGAGCCGCAGCTTGATGGTGATTACCGCCAAAAGCACCGCTTATAACTCATTGGCTGCCCAAACCGACAGCAGCCCATTTGTAACTGCCACTGGCGCACGCACCCGCTTTGGTGTGGTTGCCCTCTCGAGGGATTTACTGCGCCGTATCCCATACGGTTCGATTGTTCGCATCGAAGACTTAGGGACTTGGGCAAATGGACGTGGACGCGGCACATACAACCGTATGCTTTCTGGGGTCAACTTTATTGTTGAAGACACCATGAACATTCGTAAACGCAACACTGTGGATGTCTGGATGCCAAGCCGTCGGGCTGCGATTCAGTGGGGCGCACGACAAATCCGAGTCACGGTTATTCGCCTTGGTAGAAGGTAAATTGGGCTATGCGTCTTGAGCGATGAGCAAAAAAGCCTTAAAATCCCCTGCAATTGCAGGGGATTTTTTTTATTCCCATTCAATCGTGGCTGGTGGCTTAGAAGTAATATCGTAAACCACGCGGTTGACTTCTGGAACGGCATTGACAATTTTGGTGCTGACGTACTCGAGAAAATCATGCGGTAAACGCGCCCAGTCTGCGGTCATGCCATCAATACTGGTGACTGCCCTCAGCGCCACCAAATAACTGTAGGTACGACCATCACCCATAACACCGACACTTCTGACAGGGGTTAGGACTGCCAGCGCTTGCCAGACAGCATCATATAAATTCCAGTCTTTGAGGGCAGCAATAAAAATTGCGTCTACACGCTGCAAAATATCTATTTTTGGCTTGGTGATTTCGCCCAAGATACGAATGCTTAAACCAGGACCTGGAAACGGATGGCGCAAACGAATCGCTTCTGGTAAACCAAGCACCTTGGCAATTTCACGCACTTCGTCCTTAAACAATAAACGAAATGGCTCGAGAAGATCAAAATTCAGGTCGTCGGGTAAACCACCGACATTATGATGGCTCTTGATGTTGGCAGCACCGATTCCGCCAGCGCTTTCAATCACATCTGGGTAGAGTGTGCCTTGGGCTAACCAACGGTAGCCCTGAGCCTCGAGTGTCCGCGCTTCACGTTCAAAAACCCGAATAAATTCACGCCCGACAACTTTGCGTTTGGCTTCGGGGTCTTCGATGCCCTCTAAAGCCAATAAGAACGGCTCAGAGGCATCCACCACCCGTAAATCGGCATTGCCAAGGGCTTTTTCGACTTCCTCACGTTCGTTAAGCCGCAACAGCCCATGATCGACAAAGACTGCGGTGAGTTGCGAACCAATGGCTTTAGATAAGAGCAGCGCTAAGGTACTCGAGTCAACCCCACCCGAGACCGCCAGCATGACTTTATCCGAACCGACTTTAGCGCGAACATCAGCAATTAACTCATCCACAATATGTTCGGCTGTCCAATCCCGCGCCACACCTGCTAAGGCAATAAAATTCTCGAGAATTTTTGAACCTTTTGGGGTATGCACCACTTCGGGATGAAACTGAATCCCGTAACGCTTGGCAGCTTGGTTTTCAAAACCAGCAATCGCCGTGTCCGAGGTGCTGCATGTGACCGAAAACCCATCAGGCAAACTTTTGGCACTGTCACCGTGGCTCATCCAAGCCACAAATTCGCCTTCGATGCCTTCAAACAATGCCCCAGAATAACTCGAGAGAACACTTTTGCCATACTCACGGACACTCGAGGATTCGACTTTTGCCCCCAAAGCCAGTGCCAAGAACTGCATTCCATAACAAATCCCAAAAATCGGAATTGGCAACTCGAGAACCCCAGCGCTCGGTTTGGGTGCAGCCTCGTCGTAGACACTGTTTGGACCACCAGATAAGACAATCGCTTTTGGCTCGAGTTTGAGAATCTCCTCGAGTGGCGCGTTACCCGATAAAATCATACTGAAAGCATTCAGTTCCCGAAACCGCCGAGCGATTAAACGGGTAAACTGAGAACCAAAATCAAGAATTACAATCATGGTAGAAGTGTACCTTAAGGTTGTTCTAGCATCCAGACCAAAATCCCAAGAAAACTCGGGAAGTAGCGTAACGCCATAAAATTACCGTGTCTACTGCTGGTATGGTTACTCACAGGTAGCTCATAACATTTGTAGCAGAACAGCCTAATCTTAAGCCATGAAAAAGTACCAACTTTTCTTATTTCTTGGGGTTGTCTGTGCTTGTGCTTCGGCTGCTCCTGTATTCAGCACCCAGAAGTATGAACCAAGTTTAGAGAATTTTGCCAATCCAGAACGTGGTTTTTATCAGCAAGAAGGTCTGATGGGAGAGGGGACAAAACGAAATCCATTGAGTGTCAATGCACTCCTAAAAGCTCGAGCCGAGGGTGTATCCACGCTGCGTTTGTACATCAGGATAGATGAATTCCTGAATTCGGATATAAGTGCCGATGCACTCACCTTTTTGAATTCCGAATTTGCTAAAGCTCGGGATGCGGGCATGAAAATCATTCCACGTTTTACTTATAATTTCCCGAATGGCGGCACATACCCATTCAAAGACCCGGATGCGTCTTTAGCACGGGTTCTTGGGCATCTTGATCAACTCGAGCCACTGCTAAAAAACAACGCCGACATTTTGAGTTTCATGGAAGCAGGGTTTATTGGTGCATGGGGCGAATGGCACAGTTCTACCAATCAACTGGTCGGTTCTGATGGAGTCAATGCCGCTTCTACCCAGATTGTCAAGCGTTTATTGCAAATTCTACCCAAGTCAAGAATGCTGACACTGCGTTACCCACCGCACAAACAACAATTATTTGGCAATACGCCGCTCAGTCCAAGCGAAGCCTTTTCGGGTTCGGATCGCGCTCGAGTTGGCGCACATAACGATTGTTTTTTGGCTTCCAAAACCGATTGGGGAACATATCCAGAAAATGCGGCGGCTCGAGAAGCCCTAAAAACCTTTCTCGAGTTAGATAACCAATTCTTACCCCAGGGTGGCGAGACTTGCAACGCTAATGCCGAAGCCCAAGCCTTTATTGGTTGCCAAAATGCACTACAAGATTTACAACGCTTCAAATACACGGCGCTCAACCGAGATTATCACACAGATGTCTATGCTGTATGGCAACAAGAAGGGTGTTTAGAGGCGATTAAGCGCCGTCTTGGATACCGTTTTGAATTGCTCGAGACCTCCATGCCAAGTGCAATCAAAGCCAACCAAGCGCTAAGCCTAAAAATCAGTCTTAAAAACACAGGCTTTGCCGCACCGTTTAATCCTCGAGGCTTAGCAGTTGTTCTGCGTGGCAAAAAAACATATGTGCTGAACATTACTGACGGGCAGAGCATCCCGCAAAATCGCTTGCTTGACCCGCGTTTCTGGGCGGCTGGTCAA
The DNA here is from genome assembly GCA_031414595.1 of Deinococcales bacterium. Lineage (GTDB taxonomy): Bacteria > Deinococcota > Deinococci > Deinococcales > JAAFIG01 > JAAFIG01. The sequence goes on along the minus strand of JANNVX010000035.1, from coordinate 482 downwards.
ACCATCCAGTTTGAAACAACCCTATCTTTACCCTCAGACCTTGAATCGGGTCAATACGATGTGTTGCTGCATCTTTTTGACCCTGAAATAAGCCTAAAAAATAAGCCAGAGTTTGCAATTCGACTTGCTAACCAAGGTGTTTGGGAAAGTCAGACGGGCTTTAATAAAATCCGTACCCTCGAGATTCTGCCCTAAAAAAACAAAGATTTGTGTAAGAGCGTGTTTATAAAGTGTCAAAACGTCTCAAAATCAACTGAATATTCGCCAAATAAACCCAAGATTCGGTTGTACTCGGTAAGCCCTCAAAATCACCAGTTAAACGCCTACAACGAGTCAGCCACGCAAACGACCGTTCCACCACCCAACGACGCGGTAAGACAACAAATCCACTGGCTGTATCAGAACGCTTAACAATCTCGAGGATAAAGCAACAAAAGGTTTTGACCCACTCAAGCAATTGACCCGCATAACCACCATCAGCC
>JANNVX010000034.1:0-21122 GCA_031414595.1 Deinococcales bacterium | reverse complement strand
TCACAGGGCGGACACGGGGGTCCGCCCCTACCTGACGTATTTTTATGGATTTTGTAGGGACAGACCCCTGTGTCTGTCCTGCTAGGAAACAATGTTTCATCATTTCCAAATAGGGAAGTTATTTACGGACAAATCCTAAGCGAGTAGCTGTTTACCAACGCTATTATGCTTATAGCGTTGGTAGGCTCGAGCGTAAGCCTTCAAAATTCCCAGTTAGGCTGTACATCGCGCTTATTGCTGGAATAATCACCGAATCAAAACGATTGAGTTCCCATATCTGCCCTGCACTCTCGAGAATGGCTTGTCCGGTGGTGATGGTAATGGCATGAAAACTCGAGCCGTCGGGGGTGTTGGTGGTATTGCCATTTATTTTATCGAGCATAAAATATGGGCATTGGGTCAGAATTCCAGTCTCGAGTGCTGGGGTAATGCTGGCGATGTTGGTCTTGGTCACGGCTACCGATTGCTCGATGTGTAAGGCTCGACCTGCACTGGCGGGTCTATCCCAATCGTAGACTCGGTAAGTGATGTCTGAGGTTTGTTGGACTTCATACAAAAGCATATCGGGTCCGAGGGCGTGCATTGTTCCGGCGGGCATCATAATTGTTTGTCCACTCGAGACTTGTTGGTATTGGGCAACGTCACGGACTGTACCGCCGCGAATGGCTGCCTCGAGTTGAGTAGGGGAGACCCCTGTTTTGACCCCACAAATCAGTTCTGCGCCTTTTTGTACTTCGAGTAAATGCCAAGCCTCAGTCTTGCCCAACTGCCCAGCCCCCTCGAGTTGCAGGGCTTGGGTATCGTTGGGATGTACTTGTATTGAGAGCCAATCGGCACAATCGAGGAGTTTGATCAAAAGTGGGAATCGTTTGCCCGTGTGGTTTGTACCCAGTAAATCCGTGCCAAATTGTAGGGCTACTTGCTCGAGCGTCTGCCCAGCCAATTCTCCGCCTTGCACGAGGTTGTGTTCGTGAATAACCCATGCTTCCCCAATCGGAGTTGCATTTGCGGGGGTGGCTTGTAAACGTTGCCCGCCCCAGACTCGAGGGTGGTACTGAGGAATCAGTTGAAAAGGCTGCACTCACTTATTTTAACGTCTGTTGAAGCAATTTTTGTTAGACTGCGCCTCATGTCTAAAGCCCATGTCCCGACCACTACCAGTCAAGCCTTTTTTTCTTGGCTAATGGGTTTATTTGGTTGGAAAGCTGTTCTATTGCCGCCGTCAGGTAAAAAATATGTGGTGGTTGGTTATCCACACACCAGTGATTGGGATTTTTTCCCTGCCATCGCTTGGATTTGGAGTACTGGCATTCGCGGTAGCTTTGTTGGTAAAGCCCAAATATTTAAGGGCATTATGAAACCGATTATGACCGCGTTGGGTGGAATTGCCGTAGACCGCGATAAAAGTACAAATTTTGTGCAGAAAGTTGCAGCAATTTTTAATGCTCGAGACGAGTTATTTTTAATCATTGCTGCCGAAGGTACACGCGGCAAAGCCGAGTATTGGAGGAGCGGATTTTATTATATTGCACTCGAGGCAAAAGTGCCGCTTGCTTTGGCGTACATGGATTGGAAACGCAAAGAAATCGGGATTGGGGCGTATTTTACGCCGACTGGCGATTTAGAAGCCGATTTTGAAGCAATCAAAGGTTTTTTTGCCGATGTGACTGGACGTGACCCAAGTAAACAAAGCCCAATTCGCTTAAAGCCCAAAGATGAGGTTCTGTCAGACTCCAATAGTGACGTACTGCCTAAAGCCCCTTAATTTTCCTCATGGCAGACAGTTATACTTCGCGCCAATGCTCTTGAGTGTCCTTGCAGCCAGTGCCATTTTATTTAGTGTCTCAGACCCCGCCAATGATGCTTTGGGAGACGGTGCTTATACCTTGCCAGTGGCAAAACGCGATGTCTCTCAGGTGGATATTCGTACCTTTACGGCTTTAGACACCAACGGACGACTCGAGTTAAAACTGAATATCGGACGGGTGCAAAACCCAGACAAAGCCCCGAATGGATTTTCTAATCCTGTGATAGATGTATTTATTGGCACTGGACGCGGAGGCAACTCAGACCTTGGAGGCAGTGGTTTTTCGACAAGGGGCAATAGCGGTTGGTATTATTGGATTCGGGCTACACCTTGGGCAGTGACCGTCAAGCGTGATACCAGTGCTGATTTAGTCCAGTTACCCGCTAATCGCACCGCCAAAGTGCTGGTTGAAGGCTCGAGTATTGTCATTAAAACCGATATTCCCGCCGCAGAATTTACCTATTACGCAATCACCAGTTTGTACGATAGCTTAACGCCTAATGGTATTGCCATTCCGCAATTTGAGGCTTCGCCCTTAAAACTGGTTTCGCCGCTCGAGAATGCCCCGAGTGCTTTGGATATTTTGTTCGAGAATCGCCAGATTTTACTTTGGGCGACTCGAGAAGTCCCACCTTTGAACGAGCCAAAACTTGGGATGAATCCTTTGCTATACACAGGTATTGCTGGTTTGGTGTTGGTCATCATCACCACCATTTGGGGTTTATTCAATCCGCGCCAAGATAGGTTTTGATAGCTTTCAGGATTCGTGGGGCGGCTGGTTGAGAACCTGCCACAAAGGTTAAACCCGTGATTTGTTCATAAGCACTGATATAACGCCCAGCGACCTCGGCAATAAAATCTTCGGGCATGATTGGCGGTGTGCCACTGCCATTGTAGTTTTGCTCGGTATACCAGAGGCGCAAAAATTCTTTATCTATGCTGTATGGCTTGGTTTTATCGGCTTGGTAACTGCTTTGTGTCCAGTAGCGGCTCGAGTCTGGGGTGTGAATCTCGTCTATTAAAATCAGTTGATTGTCGATTGTACCAAATTCGTATTTGGTGTCCACCAAGAGTAAACCTTGTTTGGCTGCCAATTCTTGCCCTCGAGCAAATAAGCCTAGGGCGGCGGTTTCGACTTTTCCCCAGAGTTCAGGGGACACTAAACCACGCTCAAGGATTTGTTCTCGAGTAATTTGTTCGTCATGCCCACCCAGTTCGGCTTTGGTGGTTGGGGTGATGATTGCCTTGGGCAGGGCATCATTTTTTTCTAAGCCGTCTGGCAGTACAATGCCGTAAGCATCTCGAGTTCCTTGTTGGTAATGGGTCCAAAGACTGGTCTTGGTCACACCTGTAATATAGCCACGCACCACGACTTCTATCGGTAAGGGTTTGGCTTCTTTGGCAATAACGGCATTTTCGTCTGGAATTGCCAGCAGATGATTTGCCACAATATCTTTGGTCTGTTCAAACCACCACGCCGACAATTGATTTAAGACCTGCCCTTTGTAGGGAATCACCCCCAGCACCACATCAAAAGCACTGATTCGGTCGGTGGTCACCAGTAAACGCCGTCCATTGCCAAGCGAGACCATTTCGCGTACCTTCCCACTGCTCTGCGACCCAAAAGCACTTAAGTCAAGGTTTGAAAGGGCATTAGGAATAGCTGTTTTTAGATCAACGTGTGTAATCATCAAGATAGAATCTATCAGGAAATGAACCTAAACGAAAAACAAATTAAAATGTGGTAACTCACGAATGCACTCAAGTGCTTGATCAAAACTCAAATCGGTGCTGATGGTAAAAAACTTTTCCGTATGACGCATGTACGCCACATCAAAACGCTCGTTTCCCACAAGTTCTAATCTAAATTCACTGGTTTCAAAGGTTGGGGCAATGGCTTTTGGATGTGGACTTGCCCACTGCGCCGTAATGTAGAGAAATTTGCTTTTGGCTCGAGCCGAAACGCCTGTCATGTAATTAAAGTGATGCGGATTGTCTTGTGGTACTGGCTTAATTTTTGGACGAACCTCAGTTTCTAAAAATGTTTCTAGCCTCGCCAAGTATAATTCTTTTTTAGCAGCCGTAAACGTACTTTTAGCGGGTGTATAACTCCACGTTGATGACTTCTTTTTCATTCTTTCCCCAATTCCATACCACTCCAAGCCTCGAGCATCTGCGCCGCCGCCACATGGTCAACGTCCCCAAGTTGCCGTAAAGCAATCTCGAGCAGATTTTCGGTCAATGCCACAATTGGTGCGGGGATGCCCTGTTCACGTAAACTCTGGGCGGCAATCCTCACATCTTTGGTCATCAGCGCAAGCGCAAAGGTATTCGGGAATGCCCTGCCGAGAACCCGTTCGGGGAATAAATTCTGTGAAACATTACTGCGCCCACTTGATGCGTTGATGACTTCAAGTGCAGCCCGACTTGGAACACCTTGTTTCTCGAGTCCAAGCAGCACTTCGGTCAGTGCTAAAATGTTCACCCCCAAAAGAGCTTGATTGGCGGCTTTGACTGCCATCCCTGCGCCACTGCCACCAACATGAACAATTTTTGTAGCAAAGGTTTCAAGTGCAGGACGGGCAAGCTCGAGGGCATTGGCTGAGCCACCAATCATTGTGGTCAGCTGCCCGCTAATTGCCCCTTTGACCCCACCAGACACGGGTGCATCCAAAAAGTGCATTTGCTTTGTCTCGAGCATGGCGTTAAGGTTTCTGGCACTGCTCGGGTCGCCACTGGTACAGTCTACCCAAATTAAACCGCTTTTGGCGCGTTCTAATAAACGTGGCGCGATTTCCAAGACTTCTTTACTGGTTGGAAAGCATGTAAAAAGCACATCGGCTTGGGCGGCATCTTCTGGCACTTGCGCTAAACTCGAGCCGAATTCGTGGCTGTGGCGCTCGGCTTTCTCCAAATTACGAGTCCATACGGTGGTGGTAAAGGACTTGGCTAAATGTCCAGCCATCGGATAACCCATCAAACCCAAGCCTAAAAAAGAGACGTTCATCCATCTAGCCTATCAAGAATCCCAGAGGACAGACAGCCAAATTGTCTAGGGTTAAACTCGGGAATATGAAGTCTTTTGTAAAACTCGAGACGGGCGTGCTTTGTTTAATGGGTTCGGATAGAATTCCTTTTTTGCAGGGTCAATGCAGCAATGATGTGCGTGGCTTAGCCATAGGTGCTGCTTGCCGAGCTTTGGTCTTAAATGCCAAAGGACAAATTGAATTTGATATAAAAGTGCTGCGCCGAGCAGACGATTTGTTGGTGCTTTGTCAAGCCGGACTCGAGACAGCCTTATTTGAACGGTTTAAGCGCTATATTATTTTTGATGATGTGCAAATCAGTGTCGTTACAGCCAATTGGACTTTGCTGCACGTTGTCGGCGAACTCGAGACGGGCGCTCTGCACTGGACAGCCAATCGTGGTTTTGGACTTGGTTTAGATGTGCTTTTTGCCGCCTCAGAAATTCCAGAATTCGATGCTACACCACTCGAGAATCCAGAATTGGCTCGAGTCAAAGCTGGATTAGCCCATGCCCATTTGGATGCTTTTTTGGGGTTACTACCGCAAGAATGTGGTTTAGAGCGTGCTGTTTCTTATAAAAAAGGCTGTTATATCGGACAGGAAATCATGGCGCGGCTCGAGGCGCGGGGCAACCCACGGTACGAACTGCGCCAAGTGCTTTTGGATAAAGCCGTGGCTCGAGGTACAAAAGTGCTGCTTGGCTCACGTGAAGTTGGACAAGTTGGTGCAGTTATTGCCGACCAAGATACCTTTACTGCTTTGGCGGTGCTGCGCCGAGACCTTGAACCAGATGCAGTGTTACAGGCAAATTCAGTTATGTTGCGTTAATACTTGCCCTTACTTTAAGCCACGTCCCTAAAATAGAGGTAGATGATGAATTGGTGTTGTCAAAAATTTAAGTTTCGCTTTGAGTTTGCTGGCTTACGCGGTTTAAGTTTATGTATCAAAAAATCTGAGAATTCAGAATCAGAATTTTTCATGCAATTTAGAATTGTTGACGATGGCGAATTTCTTACATTCAATGAAGATGTACGTGTTGTATTTGCCGAAGAGAGTAGTATTCAGTTTTGTCCTTGGTGTGGAAAAAAACTTAGTATTACCTATAGGAATGTTCCTCAAGAGTTTGTTCGGAATGATTTAGACCTAAGCGCAGAACGATCAAATCAATTACGAATTTCTAAACAAAATAATCTTTAATTCGAGAAAAACCCCGTCAGAAATGGCGAAGTTTAGTTTCTCTTGGGTTGTGTGGTTAATGAGGATGCTCATAATTGCGGCAATTAAACCAGCAATCAGGGTCACAATGACTGTCCAGAATTGCGAGCCTAGAGCCTAGGTGAGTACCTAAGCCACTTTCAGCATCCGCTCGAGTTTCACATTGTAATGCCCGTTGGCTTAATGACCACTATGCAACATTGCACCTAAACTTGTTCCACCATCTCGAGGTATTAAATTAACTTGCACGTCAAAACCAAGTTCGCTGGCTACAGCCGTAATACTTTTTAATTCGAGATTAACAGCGTTCTCTAAGGCTGTGATTCTTCCATGACTGGTTTCTAAAGCTCTAGCAAGTTGGCGTTTACCAATTTTGCGTTGTTTTCGTGCCATCTCGAGTAAATCACCGATTTTATGGGCAATATATGCCTGTTGGACTGTCTCGAGTAAAATATCAGGATTCGCTTCTGGGATAAAGGTTGGCACATCCGGAATGATGTTATCTTCACGCATTGCAAGGACTGTGGCTAGGGCAGCTTTTCTGGCTTCAAGGTTTTTCATAAGTTATCTCCAAGAATTTGAATTGGGTTTTTCATCCATGCTGGAAATACCGGTCGTCCTGTCTTAAAGGCAAGCAAAATATAAGCGGCTGATTCGAGTAATTCTGGGTCTGGTTGGTTACTGACTTTACACTCGGCACGACAAATTAAGAAATTATCATTGCTACGAAATAAGTACGCTCGAGCGCCACCTTTTTGTCCACCTCGAGAATGGGTTTTTAATTCGTAAAGCGGGGAATCAAACATTTTCTTGGTAAAACCAGATTTGAGTCCGAGCTGTTTTAGGGCAGCAATCATTTTGCTAATTTCCATCAGGGCTTGAAGTTGATTTGCTTCGTGCATGGCAATTAAATCTTGAACAAAAGGTGGGTGTTTTGCCTCGAGTTCATCTGGGTCGTAAGGGTAGGCGATACGAAACACAAGGGTAGTTTAGAGTGTCCAATTGTGCTTGTCAACGCCGTGGTCTGTGCAACAACCGTTTGACATCACCAAATCTGGTCAACTCGCCCTCGAGACCCCCCAAGCCCCCAGACAAATCCAGTCACCGTAGTCACACCAAACACAACCCTGAGACCTCATAGTGGTGAGTGTGGTTGCTCTAGTTTCGAGTCTTTCTGTTAATTATGCTGCAACTCGAGGGCTAAAACTGACATCACCTTGGTTGGATACACTGGTGTTGCTCCGATTGGCTCGAGTGAAACCATCACCACACGGGTTTGTTCTGGAACAAAAAAGTCGGTACTGACAGATTCAAAACTTTGTATCGGACGAGGGGCAGCCTCAAACGGATTCATACTCCAGACTTGCCAGTGCATGGTTTCGGGTTTAACAGTATCCACATGCAGCCGCATTTGCCCCGAACCAAGGCGTTCAAGTCGAGCCTCAGCCGCCTGAACTTGTTGCCGAACCCGTTCAAGGATTTTGTTCTCGAGTCCTGCGTTGGGCTGACTTGACGGTACAAATTGCGAAACGATTTCAATACCCGCCGATTCTTCAAGGCGCACACGAGTTTCCAGCATTTGCAGCACCTGAGCCGCAAACTGCTCGAGCTGCTGGATTTGTAAAGCCGTAAAAGGACGGGTTTTTTGGTCAAAAACACAGACTGTCCCAATCGCACAGCCATCAGTATTGAGAATAGGCGCTCCAGCGTATGCCAGAATCCCTGCTTGCCCAAGTGGTGGCATGTTGGCAAAACGTGGCTCGAGCCGAACGTCTGGTGTAACCAAAGGCGCAGCTTGGTAAATCGTATGAGCGCAAGTTGCCCAGTCCCTCGTGTTGACGGTGACTTGAGTACCAAATTTTGCTTTGAACCAATGTCGTGTTTGGTCTATAAAACCAATCACCGCAATCGGCGCATCTAAGGCAGCCGCAACTTCGGCAGCTAAGGCATCGAAAATATTTTCAGGTGGTGTGTCTAAAATGCTGTACCGATACAATGCCTCGAGTCTGGCGGCTTCGTTTAATGGCAAAGGCGCAATCATGATTCCACCATCTTTGAGTCAGTCTGGGCTTGCAGTAAATTGGCTTCGCTTGCGCCAAGTGCTTTGGCTAATTTCTCGAGTCCTAAACGCAAACGCGATTTAATTGTTCCCAAAGGCAACTCGGTTTTTTTGGCAATTTGGGAATGACTAAAACCCGCAAAGAATGCCAATTCAATCAGTTCACGCTCACCACTGCTCAGTACCGTTAAAGCCCGAGACAACATCGCTTGTTCAAGCGGGTCGTGATTTGGCTCGAGAAAAAACCGCCCTAAATCTTCTTCTGCTGTGTCTATGCGCCGAGCATTACGACGGCGAAGTGCATCTATGCTGGCATGATGGGCAATTGTCATCAGCCATGCAGCCGCACTGCCGCGTTGTTCAAAAAAAACGTTCGCTTTTTCCCAGAGTTTTACAAAAACCTCTTGGGTGATGTCGTCGGCTTCTGATTGACTGCCCAAAATCCGCCGCGCCAAAGAATGAACCCGTCTCGAGAAACGCTGATAAAGCGTTGTCAAAGCTGCTTCGCTGCCAAGTGCCACTTGTGCCAATAAGAACTCATCTGTACTTGTACTGGAATCGGTATCTGGAGGCAGATTAGCCATTTGCCAAGTATACGGTGTAAAAGCTCGAAAAGAGAACATCATCAAAAGGTATACGCAACTCAAGGACAAATTGGATGAAAGGGTTTTGACTCTATTTACCCCTGCCGCTAATACCCCATGGCGCGGATGCTGCTTAAACTCAGCTCCTCTTCACGTTTCGGGGTGCGGCGTTGATCCAAATGCCAGCCTTGTGGCAAGCGCGGGGCTTCTCGGAGTTTTCCAGCCAGACGCTTACGCAACAAATCCAGTTTGGCAAGATTCTCGAGCAGTAAGCCAGAGTCATTGCGTGGGATACGGATTTCTTTGCCTTCGCGGGTGTGACCAATGTCTGGGATTCCAGCGTACTCGAGGGTGATGGTTTTGGTCTTGGTGGCTCGAGCCAAGACCCATTCAAGCCAATCAAATTCGCACTGCTGCATGGATAAGTGGCGGTCACGCAGCCCTTCAGTTTCCATACGCGGGGCGCTGGTGTGAATCTCGAGAATTGATTCGAGCGGCAGGGCATCCATGTACTTTTCGGCGTTTTCGCCTCGGTGGGCAGCACTGACTCTGGCATGGGCAATATCGAGTAAAAACGGCGCTTCGGTGATTTCGATGGCGGCAGTTATCCAAGCTGGGTCAGAAATAAAACTCGGGCGTTCTGACCAAGCATAGTGTGCCACATTCTCGAGGGCGACTTCTAAGCCAGTTTCTTGGTGCAAAATTTCTATGTTGGTGGCAATTTGCTCTAAAGCCGCCCCGGGTGTCAGGTTTGGCATATCTTCGGGTTGTAAATCCAAGTGAACCGATAAATACGGAGTGTTGCTGGTGGCAATCCAGTTCTTTAATCGCTCAAAATTGGGGAGTTCTGGCATTCCAATTCGCCAATAGTCGCCACAACCATGCAGCAGCACCGGGCGCAGATTTCGGGCGCTAATCAGTTGTGTGTCCATCTCGCGCTCGAGTGCAACTTTGACATAATCCAGTGGTGGATTGATTTTGCGTAACAAACTACGAAGAGCGCTTGAGTCATTGGCGGCGAGGCTAATCATATTTATCTCCGTTACTACTTTGAGTTATTTACACACTATACTCACTTGAGTAAGTTGTGTGAGAAATCATTAAATTGGTGGTAACTTAGGGTATGGCAATTCCAACCCTACACATCAATCCGCAACTCGAGCAGAGTATCCAAAATGGTCATCCGTGGGTTTACCACAATCATTTGCCACGCCACGACCTCGAGACTGGCGAATGGGTCAAAGTCCAAGCCGGTCGTGCCAGCGCTTACGGCTTGTACGACGATAACAGCACGATTGCGATTCGGCTTTTTGGACGCGAAGAACCAAGCAGTGCCATGATTGCCCAAAAAGTCTACAGCGCCCTCGAGTGGCGCAAAGAAATTTTTGACATAAGCACCAATGCCTACCGCCTCATTAGTGGCGAAAACGATTTCCTGCCCGGCATCACGGTAGACAAGTACGAGCGTTACGCGGTGCTGCAAACCTATGCCGACTGTCTCGAGACAATTGTGCCAGATGTGGTCAAAGCCTTGAGTAAAAGCGGCTTAAAAGGAATTCTGCGGCGCGACGAGGATAAAGAACTGACCGCACTGTGGGGTTCGTTGCCACCGCCCGAAGTGACGATTCTCGAGAATGGCTTAAAGATTATTGCTAACCTTTACGACGGTCAAAAGACTGGGTTATTCCTAGACCACCGTGACAACCGCGCTGCCCTCGAGAAATTATCAAAAGATAAAACTGTGCTGAACTTATTTGCCTACACTGGCGCATTTAGTTTGTACGCGGCAAGGGGCGGCGCAAACCAGATTACCAGTGTTGATATTGCCAGTGCCGCGATGCGTGATGCTGCCAGAAATTTTGATTTGAACGGTTTTGATTCCACCAAGCACGAATTCTTGGCGGCTGATTGTTTTAAGCTGCTCGAGCAATTTGTCCAAGAAGGCAAGCAATTTGATTTGGTGATTCTCGACCCGCCGAGCCTTGCAAAAAGTAAAGACAACCGTTATGCCGCCGCCAGAGCCTACAAAAAACTCAATGCCCTAGCCATCAAATGCACTCGAGCAGGAGGTTTACTGGCGACTGCCAGTTGTACCAGTCAAATTTCGCCCGAGGTGTTTAAGGAAATTATTCTCGAGTCCACCAGCGATTGCAAGCGCCAAATGCAAATTGTCCAAGAAAACGGACAAGCCATGGATCATCCCGTGACTTTTTTTGAGGGAAGGTACTTAAAATTTATACTGGCTCGAGTTGGATAAGAACATTTTTCATCTGACCGCGTAGACTGCTGTTATGACTCGAATTCGTTTTTGGTGGCTGGCGGTGCTGCTCTTAGGTTGGGCTTTTGTTTCGGCTCAGGACAATGAACTCTCAGTTGGTTCAAGAGGAACGTTTTCGCCAGACCAAATTGTGACTTTAGACATTTACCACGGGGCAAAGACCTCGGTGCAAATCAATTTTATCATTTCGCGTTTTTCTAATCCGCTCGAGATTTTGCGAAACGGTTGGTTGGTCTCGTGGCAGTCTCCGACCATTCCAAATGGTGCAAAGCGTACCGAAGTGTCTCGAGTTAATAAAACCTTAGGTGAAGGCGATACTGAAGTCACGCTTGGGCGTTTGTCGGCTGGTTTGTACCAAGTAGAAGCTCGGTTTGGTGCAAAGCGAGGCTCGAGTGTGGTGCTGGTTTCAGATTTAGGAATAATCACCAAGCAATCACCGCAGGATTTACGAATTTTAACCTTAAACCGAATCTCTGGGCAGAAACGTAGTGCCAAAATTTGGCTGGTGCAAGCTAAAACCATGCGTGAACTGGCAACCAATGCAAATGGTTTATTGCTCTTGCCCGTGCCAGAAAAAGAAGTGATTGTGGTGGCGCAAACGGGGCAGAATTTTGCGGTCGTCAATTCGTCGTGGGCGTATGGCTTGGCGCAAAAATATGTCTTTACGGGGCAAACAGACCGCACCATGTACCGTCCGGGTGATTCAATAGAGTTTCGTGGGAATTTTCGATTCGATAAAACCCTTGTACCTTTGGTCAAGCGCCCAATCAGTGCTGCCTTGTGTTTTGGTGAACAAGAACTAAGCCAGCTAACGCTCGAGACCAACGCTTACGGTACGTTTGCTGGGCGTTTTTTACTCCGCCCTTCGGCTCGAGTCTCATCGTACAATTACAGAATTCATATCAACCCCGAAGGGCAAGCCGCCTGTACTTTTGAGGGCTTAGATGACTCGCGCAGCTTAGCCGATTTTGCTGTACAGGAATACGTTAAGCCAGACTTTGACATGACCCTAAAAACACCCTTGGTGGTGCTGCAAGGCACACGTTCACCACTCGAGGTCAGTGCAAATTATCTTTTTGGTGGGGGCATGAGCAACGGGCGGGTTAAAGTAACCTTCTCGAGGGCTTCAAGTTTTACCAAAGATGACCCCAATTATAAGGATTTTGGCTTTGCGTATTCGGAAGAGTACGGTGCATACGACAATAAAATCATCTTTGAACAAGTGACCGCCCTCGATGCAAACGGAAAATTAAAACTCGAGTTGCCATTTGAAGTTAATACATTTGCTTTCCCTGTGCGTTACACCGTCTTTGTACAAATTGAAGATGAATCTCGGAATTTACTCGAGCGCTATGTGGATATTTATGCCTATCCAAGTTCGGTGCGGGTCTCTTCGCGAACCACACGTTACTTATTTAATGCAGGCGAACCTTTTGAATTAGATGTGCGGACGAGGAATTTGCAAGGCGCAATTGCGAACAGCAGTGTCGAGTTGCAATTGTTTCGCCAAGAGTACATCCAAGGTTCTGTGCTAAAGGACGGTCAGCGCCAAACCACTTGGACCCTGAAAGAAACGCCGCTCGAGAAACGCACCGTTCAAACCCGCAGTGGCACGGCTCGAGTGGTCTTTAAGCCTAGCCTTGGCGGTGGGTATGTGGTGCGAGCCAGAACCAAGGATGCGGCGGGGCGTTTATCCAAAGCCGAGACCTTTGCATGGCAGTTGGCACAAAACGAAAACTGGGGCTGGAATGTGGATTATGCCCAAGTGCGTTTGAATAAAACTTCGTATCAGGTCGGTGAAACGGTCACGGCATTGATTATGGGCGTACCTGTTAGGGTGGATGCTTGGGTCTCGCTCGAGGCGGACAGTGTTTTGCAGACCCGCTTAATCCGTACTACCCGCTCGACCTTTGTCTATTCGTTTAAGGTCACAAGTGCGATGCAGCCCAATGTCTATTTGCAAATTTCCTATCTGCATTTGGGAATACCTTATGGCACACAATACGGCGGAGGTGCAAATGTCAGTGTTCCTAAAGATGACCAGCGCCTCACCCTAGAAATTCTGCCCAGTAAAACACGTTATGCCCCGTCAGAAACTGGTCAACTCGAGCTTAAAGTCAGCAACGCCGCCAAACAACCTGTGCAGACCGAATTAAGTCTGGCAGTGGTGGACGAAGGCATCTATTTACTACGTGAAGATGGTACACCCAATCCGTTTGATATTTTTCATGGAGACCGCCCCAATTTAATCGGCACTGTCTCGAGTGAAGACATGGATGGCGAACTTGGCGGTGGAGGAGATGGCGAAGGTGACACCCGTGCAACTCGAGCCGACAATGATACTGGACGAGTCCGCAAAGATTTTAGGGACACCGCCTTGTGGCTTGGCAGTGTCATCACCGATGCCAATGGAATTGCCAAGGTACCAGTGCTGTACCCCGACAACCTGACAACCTGGCGAATCACCGCAAGAGGGCAAACCCTAAATGGTGCGGCAGGGGAAAGTAAAGCCCAAACGCTCGTCACCAAAGATATTCTAGCGCGAATTGCCAAACCCGAATTTTTGGTGCGTGGTGACAGTACCACCTTGCGTGGCATTGTCAATAACAACTTAGCGCAAAATGCAAACGGAGTCTTTACATTTAATTTACTTGGACTCAGCAGCAGCCGTGCGCTTGAAGGGCGTTTGGAAATCCCAGCCAATACTCGAGCCAGTTTTGAGACGCAAATTACCGCCACCAACTTAGGACAAGCCAAAATCCAAGGCGCGTACACTTCGCTACTCGGTTCGGATGCCCTCGAGTTGCCTCTAGCCGTTAAACCAAGGGGTTTTAGCGCCACCCAAACATGGGCTGGGGATACTGGCAACAAGCAAAAAACCTTTATTCTTCCCGAAGATGCTCGACTCGAGAGCGCACAACTTCATATCAGCCTGACCCCAAGTTTACTCAGTGCCGTACAACCCGCCTTGGAACGCCTGATTGCCTATCCATATGGCTGTACCGAACAAACCCTAGCCCGCTTTATCCCCGCCATGCTTGCCGCCGAAATCGCCCCTCGAGACGACCTGCCAGATTTACTCGAGGCTGGACTAGCTCGCTTGGAGACCCTGCGTCATAGCGATGGAGGTTGGGGATTTTGGAGTCATGACCAAAGCGCCATGGACATGACTGCCAGTGTGGTGCTTTCTTTAGCCCGATTACAAAAACAAAAAATTCCTCGAGAACGCTATGCTTTTTTGCTTGATGGCGGCATTAAATGGCTGCGCGATAACCTCAAAAACACCAGTTTTTCACGCGGTTCACGCGCCCTAGCCCACCGCGCTCTAGCCGAAGCCCAATCCCCAGACTTGGAGACGATGCAAATTTTTGCCGCCGTCCCAGACCTTGAGCCGTACCACTTGGCGCAATTAGCCTTGGCATACCACAGCCTGAGCCGCCCTGAACAAGCTAAGAATCTGCTCGAGCGCTTAAAAGCTACCCGAATCGAGCGCGACAGCACAGTGCAGTGGCAGCGCCCCAAAAACCCGTATCGCTGGAATTATTATTGGGATGATAACCCGATTCTTGTGACCGCCACTGCCTTAGAAGCCTTGAGTTTACTCGAGTCTAAAAGCCCCCTGATTTCTAAAGCAATCAACTATTTACTGCAAGCCAGACGCGGCGATTGGTGGGTCAGTACCGCCGACACCAGCGCGATTATCAGTGCTGCCTTAACCTTGCCCAAACCCAGCACCTCGAGCCAACAAGTTAAGGTGCGCTTAAACGGCAAAACCATTGCTGAACCAACCGTCACTGCCGCAGGAATAAGCCTTGACCTCGAGCCAGCCTTGAGTAACGGCGAAAACACCTTAGAAATAGTCGGCGACCTGACCTATGGCGTTCGTCTCGAGTACACCCGCGAACCCTCACGTTTGGACAACGAAAATAATGGCATTCAAGTCAAGCGCACCTATGAACGCCTTGAGAAAACTTGGAGCGAAGCAGCCCAGGCTTGGGAGTACAGCCCCAAACCACTGATTCAAAATGGTGTTGCCCAAGCGATTAAGGTCGGAGATTTGATTCTGGTCAATCTCGAAATTAACCCAGAAAGCGGCAGTATGCGCCATGCCCAAATTATCGAGCCTGTGCCAGCCGGATTCCAAGCTGTACCAATGGACACCATTAACTTGCTCGGCATCAAAAACCCCAAAACGTCATTTGGCACTGCTTCCGACTGGGATAATTGGTACGCCGCCAGAGACATTTATGCTGACCGTGTGGAAATGTTTGCCCAGAGTCTCGAGGACCGTAATCAGTTTAGGGTTGTGCTACGCGCCCAGACTGCCGGAACATATACCCACTTACCGAGCAGCGCCGAACTGATGTATGACCCCGAAATTCGCGGACGCTCGAGTGCCGCTACTTTAACAGTGCGCGAATAAGCCTATTGAAACTCACCGCGCTCTTTGATACAATCCTTCGCCGATGGGTTGTTAGTTCAGTCGGTAGAGCGACGGTCTCCAAAACCGTAGGTCGGGGGTTCGAGCCCCTCACAACCCGCCAAGTAGAACCGCGTTAATCACGCGGTTCTTTTGTTTTTGGTACTCGAGCATATTGAGGCTACCCCTTGCTCCCCGAACCTCAAAACTTCTATACTCTCAAATGTGCCAAGTGCCATTTATCCGGGGAGCTTTGATCCAATGACCAATGGTCATGTGGATATTCTGGCTCGAGCTTCTAAAATTTTTGATCACGTCACGATTGCGGTGCTGCAAAACCGTGAAAAACGCGGCAAGAACCTCTTTGAAATCGAGGAGCGCTTGGCGATTATTCGTGAAGTCACGGCACACATGAAAAATGTTTCGGTGGATTCATTTCAGGGCTTACTGGCAGATTATGCCAAAGAAAAAGACATCCCCGTGATTGTTCGCGGACTCAGGGCGGTCTCTGATTATGAACTCGAGTTGCAAGTGGCGCATTTGAATCGGCAACTGAATAAGAATCTCGAGACAGTTTTTATCATGGCAGCCACACGCTACAGCTTTTTAAGCAGCACCATGGTCAAAGAAATTTCTTTTTATAATGGTGATATTTCTAAGTTTGTGCCGCCTGCTACCGCCAAAGCCTTAAAGCGCAAATACGACCAGTTGCAAGGCTGAACCCCTTAAATCCATGAGGCTCGAGTCTAAAAAATTAGATAACTGACTGATGTGGACTTGGTTCTCGAGGTGAGATTTTGCGTAGAAACCGTACCCATAAACTCCACGCCCGTGGTTTGACCTCTCGAGTCGCCGCAAAGGCTTCGGCTTTGTCTAAGCCATCTTCTACCACCGCATCATGGATTGGGCGTATCAATAACCACAGCCAGATGGCATTGCCAATGGCTTGACAATTAATTTCGTGGGTCATGATGTTGTTAGAATCTAGGGTCAGTTTATGCCAACCATCAAAGCCTTTAGGAGCAGTAAACCGAAAAGTGATGCTTTGACCTCTTAAATACTCTTCAATGGTGTACCGAATTGAGCCATGTCCACCGTGTGAACCCACATGCAATCCTTTGGGAAATTCCATTGGCATCCAACGTTCATGCGCCCAGAGAATATCGTTGCTCGAGGAGAGTTGGTCTATCAGTTGCCCATTTTTAGGGTTGTTCTCGAGTTGGCGCTGGTGAACATTACGAACTTTTAGACTGTCCGGCTCGAGATTCGCCCAGATTTGCTGTATTCCAAGTAAATGAATTCCAGCAATGCCAAGCGCAATCAGCGATGAAATAACCACAAATGAATCTAAGGCAATAAAAATTCCTGCTAAGAACGGCAATGCGCCACGCAACACCAGAATTCCAGCCATCACCATTAAAGCAGTTCGGGTCAGAAATAAGCGCTTAATCACTCGAGCGCCCGAAAGTGCGTACAAACCCCAAAGGAAAAAGACCAGCACAATAAAACTGGTGACAATGGCAGGGATAATAATACCCTGCTCGGCTGCTCGAGCAAATTGTTCGCCAGCCCCAAAGTACCGATAAGCGGGTGCGCCAGCCAAAATAATGTAGATGTGCAGCGCAGCGATACAAAAGTACAAAAACGCGGCGATTTTAAGAAAGATGTTGTTCATGCTTGCCCCTTGTTTGTTGTAATAAAAGAATTGGAATAAGTACATTTCCGCTTAGCAATGTGATGTTTAAGACACGCTCGAGTAAGTTCGGTAAGTCTTGCAGATGATGCCAGTGGTAGTACAAATGCGGCAGGCTAAAAACCAAAGCAGCGACTGCACTGGCTCTGGTCGCCCCAATGTTTCTCGAGACTAAGGCATAGAGCGTGGCGCAGGCAATACCAAGATTGAGGCTGCCAATGTCGCGCAGCAAATGCTCGTTGTATGTACCATCACGAATAATCCATTGCATTCCAAAGCCCGGAAAAGAGTTGTAGAAGCCACTTGGGAAAAACAATGCCCAAATTCCAACCAATCCAAGCGTAAAAATTTGGTAGACCAGCGCTGCTCGAGTCAGGCTCATGAGCGCCTGCTTATGGCACAAAAACCTTGGCTTTCGATTTCCAGTGGGGCAGTCAGGCGATTATAAAAGTTTTCTGCTGCCAGACAAACCGTTAGCTCGAGAATCTGGGTTTCGTTAAAGTGTTGTTTTAAGGCAGTAAAAGTTTCTTCGGAAACTCGAGCCGCAACTTGAGTGGTTTCAAAGGCGTATTGCAGGGCGGCTTTTTCGCTTTGGTCAAAGATTGGATTGGTTTGATAACTCAGCACAGCCATCATTTTTTCTAAGCTCTGTTTTTCGTCTTTGGCGATTCTCTGCCCTAAGTCAATACAAAAAGCACATTGATTGAGTTGTGCCACCAGTTGGGTGGCAAGGCGTTTGATGTTGCTTGGTAATTGGGTGCGGCTGTTGCTAAAGTTATTTGCCATGAGTCCATACGCAATTGGGTAACTGGGGTTGTGTCCCAGTAGTTGTAGTGTCGGGAACGGCTTTCCAAAGCGCTTGGCTAAGATTGAATTGATGATTGAACCAATCAAGGGTTGTTGTTTTGGAGCATTGATTCGTGCCATTATTTTCTCCTTTAATGTGGTTGTAGAGCAGCTTTGAGGATTTTTTTAACATGAATTTTTCTCTGCTCGAGGAATTCCAAGCTGCTCGGCTCGAGTCCCATTGGTTCGGCTAGGGTTTGTCCATACATCAGGTGGGCATTGCAAATTCCAATGATGCTCAGTACCAATTGGCGTTGATCTTCGTGTTCAAAGGTACTGCCAGTCACAGTCATCATCACCGATTGCATAATTTGCGTAATGCTCAGCCAGTGGGCTTGAACTTCGAGCATTAAGCGGTTCTGCTCGAGTGCAATCCAGTGCATCAAACGCAAGAATTCTGGGTTGTGATGGTGAAAGTCCATATAGGCATCAGTGAAGACTTCGATTAGGCGCTTGGGGTTGCGGTTTGTGCCAGCTTGTTCTAGGGCGTTGGGTATGATTTGCTGCGATTTTTCTAGGACAGCTTCAAGCACGGCTTTGTATAAATCTTCTTTGCTGCCAAAAAAATAAGCTGGTGTACCCCTTGCTAGTCCTGCGGCACTGGCAATATCACCAATGCTGGTGGCATTAAAGCCTTTGGCACAAAAGAGTTCGGTGGCGGCGTTAAGAATCGCGGTCTTGCTGCGTTCTGCGTCTCGAGTTGGCGTTATCGGTTCGGACATCAATCACCTCTTTTACTGAATGAACGTTCAGCTAGTAAGATAATCTTTTGTGGAAAGTAGCACAAGCCTAAAAGTCCCGATGACTCGAGCCAAAACCCTCATAAAAACTGGGAAAGATGTACAATACAGCCCATGAATCGCGTTTTACTTGGGGTCAGAGGACTGGTTACAGAAGAAGCAGCCGAAAAAGTCATGGCAGCCCTCAAAGCAATCGCTGCTGTTAGCGAAGTCAACAACCCGCACCCCGGACAAATCGAAGTCAGCTTTGACCCAACCCAAGCCACTGTCATGGACTTACTCAGGGCAGTACGCGGCGTTGGATACTTGGCTGGAATGCTCTAATGCTGGGTTACATCGGAGTCTACACCGCTCGGCTCGAGATGCCTTGGGTCAGTAATCTCAAAGAAAAACGCGCCCTGATTCGCCCAGTCACCGAACGTCTCAAAGCCAGATTTCCCGTTTCGGTTGCCCGATTAGATGGTTTAGACAGCCATGATTGGGAAACTATTGGCGTGGTCAGTATCTCGCACGATGCCACTTGGTTAGATGGTGTTTTGCAAGATGTCTCGAGTTTTATTGTGGCAAATGGCGAATATACTGTAAGGGACGAAACTTTTGAAGTTCTTGAACTGGAAAACTGAAGTTTAGCTTAAGTTCAAATAAAGAGAACTTAAATCGGGTCTCATGCCAAAAGACAAATCTCGAGTACGATAGAGGCGTGAAAAAGATTCTTATAGGCTTAGGGCTGGCAGCACTTCTTTCTGGGTGTTTGGATACGGGGTTAATCGGTGTGCTGAGCAGCGATATTGATTTTCTTTCAAATTATACTCGCACCGACAATAATAAAACCGAGCAAGTGATTTGTCGAAACAAGAACGATACAGAGGTCACGCTTTCGTTTACTTTTACGGGTAAAACCTCGGATTTTGCTTCATTTCGTGTAAAAATCTTTGGTTCAACCACCACCGCCTCAGATTACACCTCGCCTGTTTTTAATGTCATTGCTTCCCCAGACCCTACTGTTGCAAATCCTGCTGTTCCTGTTGGCAATCGAATTACCGTTACTTTTGGTTTTGCATCAAATACCTCACCTTACATTGCCCCTAAACTCAACACTCAAGCCCTTGTGGTCAAGCCAATTCCAGTCAACACTGTCAAAATTGGTAGTGCCGACTTGCGCTTAACCATCACCGACAGACTCGGTTCATCTGCCTCGAGTAACTTTTTAGTGCGTGAGATTCCTGTTTATAGTCCATGCCCATAAATAAGGACACCTCCAGACAACAAATCCTGCCTTTCTTGGGCAGGATTTAGTTTTCCTTAAGCATTCAGGAGTACCAAATTTACTTTTGTACTCGAGTATCCTAAGAACGTGATTACCGTTTACTTTGATTATCTCTGCCCATATGCTTGGCGCGGCGTGGAACTTCTGGCTGCCCTCGAGATTCCCTTTGCTGCAAGGCATTACAGCTTAGTTCAGGGGAATCATCCAGATAACGCTGCTTTGCCTCGCAGCGCTCCAAAGTGGTTATTGGTGGAACAAACCATTGGCAGTCAAGCCAATCAGAACTTACCACCATACTTGGATGTCAATGGCAGTCTCGAGGCATTTTTTGCTTCTCATGCCGCCATGCAGCAAGGCAGTGAGGCTCATTTGCGCTTTGCGCTTGAACTCTTTCGCGCCCGACACAAAGATAAAAGAGAATTAAATGCCGCCACAATACTCGAGGCGGCTCAAATGGCGGGGCTTGATGTACCTGCTTATCAGACGGCTCGAGCCGACGAACCTTCACGCAAGGCAGAATTGGCACTTGACCTTGAAGCGGCTGGTCGGCTTGGGGTTTTTGGTACACCAACGATTCAGCTAGAAACTGGCGACATCGCTTATTTTCGTTTTGATGTGCTGCCAGAAAGCAAAGCAGCTAAACAGGGGACTTGGGAGATTTTTAAGAACACGCTATTGTCCGATGCCCGTATTGGGACGATTAAACGGGCTAAACCATAAGTGTGTTCGCTTGCCAAAAACACCTGCTTTGATGCGTTACAATTATGACGATGTTGCGTTTGCGTTTGCTCGGAATTCCCGAGCTTCAAACTCCCGAGGGAATGATTAAATTACCCTTGGAGCGAATTTCGTGGTTGCTGACGGTTCTGGCTGCCAAGGGAGATTGGCTCAGGCGCGAAGAACTTATGGATTTACTTTGGTCAGAAGATATTGACCCACTTGGGGTTCAACAGCGTTTACGGCAACTGCTGTACCGCACCAAACAACTTGGTTTAGGGGCTGGAATACAAGCCGAAACGGGGCGTTTGCGCTGGCTTGGCAGTTCTGATACCAAATTTACTTAGATAGTATTTAATCATCGAGCCAGCTAAAACCAGCCCGACCACGAACCAGTTCAGGATTCTGCATCAGAAAAGCACAACGGTCACACAAAATATCTTCCAAAGCATCCAAATCAGCAAAGATA
>JANNVX010000033.1:0-71252 GCA_031414595.1 Deinococcales bacterium | reverse complement strand
TCACAGGGCGGACACGGGGGTCCGCCCCTACCTGACGTATTTTTATGGATTTTGTAGGGACAGACCCCTGTGTCTGTCCTGCTAGGAAACAATGTTTCATCATTTCCAAATAGGGAAGTTATTTACGGACAAATCCTTAACAATTGGGGGTCAGTATTTCTGCCGAGGTCAATAAAAACAGAAATCTGCTGACCTCGAGTGACGGATTTTGCAATTAGGATTTATTGGCGCAAATATATAGTGTTGGCTTCGCCGAGTAGCACATTGACATATTGGTTTAAGCTCACACCTTCTCGAGAAGCACTTTCGGCAAGCCGTTGATGCAAACTCTTTGGCATTCGTAATAATAATTTTCCACTGTATGAAGGTTCGGGTTGTGGTTCTGGGATTGGGTCATTATGGGCGTAAGCAACCTCAAGCCAACCAATTCGGGCATCTTCAATCATCTCTAAGGCTTCTTGTTTGGTTTCACCTTGCGAAATGCAGCCCGGTAAGTCTTTGATGGTGACAGTGTACCCACCACGCGCTTCTGGGTAAATCTGAATTGGGTATGATAAACCAAGGTAATACTCGAGTAGTGGGCGTTTGATTTTTTTGTTCATAACTCCTCCAGTAAGCTCAAAATAACTTTGATATATATTAATTTGACCATTTTACCTTTCATTTTTGGAACTGAGATAATACGTCCAGATTGATTGCGAAAATGATGGTGACTTCCTTTGCTGCGAACCTCAAGAAACTCGTACTGTTCAAGTAGCCATGCCACATCTGTAAAGCGTATTTCTGGAGGCAAACCTCGAAACTTAATGAGCATTTTCTCGAGTTTTCCCATACGCGTATAGTATCACAGGTGATAACATTTGGTAAGATGTATTGTAAACCACACCGCAGCCTTGCCCAGTTCGTACCATATCCGCGAATTTTAGGAGAAATCATGACCGCACTCGAGTTGCAAGGCTTTTTGAATCAATTAATCGTCAACAATGTAAAACTTGCAGTGATGCTTTGGGGCGCTCCGGGGATTGGCAAGAGCAGTATTGTGCAGCAAGTGGCAAAAGCCCACAGTTTGGATTTTGTGGATGTGCGGCTTTCGCAACTTGCCCCCACCGATTTACGTGGGCTGCCCGTGGCAGAAGATGGCACAGCCAAATGGTTTCCGCCAGAGTTTTTGCCAACCAACGGTTCAGGTATTTTTTTTCTCGATGAACTTAATATGGCTGCTCCAACCATGCAGGGAATTGCCCAACAACTTATCTTGGATAGAGCCGTTGGGTCGTATACTTTACCAAATGGTTGGTTTGTCTGGGCAGCAGGGAATCGGCGCGAAGACAGAGCCAGTGTTTTTGAAATGCCCGCGCCTTTGGCAAATCGGTTTTTGCATCTCGAGATGAATGCCGATTTAGAGAGTTTTAAGCGCTATGCCTTAGATAAAAACTTAAACGAACGAATCATTGCATTTTTGGCATTCCGACCAAATTTACTTCATGCCCCAGACAATGCCCGTCCAGCTTGGGCGAGTCCACGCAGTTGGGAAATGGCTTCTAAACTAATATCAGCAGGTTTACCAATCGCCCCAGCCGTGGGCGAGGCAACCGAAGCCGAATTTAGGGCGTTTGAACGGATTTACTCGAGCTTGCCTGAAATAGATGCGATTCTTTCGGGCGCAGCGCATCTCGAGTTTCCGCTTGAGCCGAGTGCGCGGTACGCCGTCACGATTGGTTTGGCGGCAAGGGCTAATGGGGTGCAGCAAGTGCTAAATGCCTTTAAGTGGTTGGTGGATAAAGCCGAGGTTGAATGGGTACATTTTTATTGTATGGATGCGCTGGCTAAAATTAGGGCAGGTGGGCAGCAGGGTGTGATGGTTGAATTGGTTCATCGTGAGCCGCGTTTGCGTGAGTTCATCAAAGAAATTCTTGATTTAACAGGGGCGTGATGACCGATTTTGATTTGGCACAAAACCCAAACACCGACCCGAAACTGCTGGGGAAACTGGCGTGCAGTAAGGATAAATCGGTGCGAATGGCAGTCACCAAAAATCCGAATATCCCAGAGTTCTTATTGCCGCGTTTAGCTGCCCTATATCCAGAGGCAGTGCTTGAAAATCCTTTGCTCGAGTGGTTGCGTTTCTTAAATCCAGCTTGGTTTGAGGAACTGCCAGATTTTGCGCGTTTTGCTTTGTTGGGCGTGAATTCATGTCCGTCGGGCTGGCTCGAGACGGCTGGGCGGCTGGGTGTAGATTCGCAATTGGCAGCACTGCGTAATCCCTTTCTCGAGGCAAAAATTTTAGATGATTGGTTTGTTCAAGCCGATGCTCGAGTCAACGATGCGTTACTGGGTCATATGGCAAACTCTAACAACGCCGATTTATTACCCTTGCAAGATTTTGAGCGCAACAATGAATTATTTAAGGATGCACTGGTGGCTGGCTTGCCGATGGACACAGATATTTTTGCAGTTTTAGCCGCCGATTTTGATTCGGAATTGCGGGCGCTGGTGGCGCAACGTTTGGATTTGCCACCCAACATTCTCGAGTCCTTGTCACTTGATGAGGAAGAATCGGTGGCTTGTGCAGCACAGCAGTATTGTACTTCGGTATTTGTCGAACAAGCCCAGAATTTAGCACTACGCAGCCCTAAAGATTTGAATAAATTGGCTTTGGGAAAAGCCAAGGCAAGACGTTTAGCAGCCCAGCACAACACCATCTCTAAGAAGTTATTAAAGCAGTTATCTACTGATGATGACTGGCAAGTGCGGCAATTGGTGGCGAGGCATATCAAAACCCCAATGCCAGTTTTGGCGCGTTTAGCCGCAGATTATGACCGTGATGTGCGTCAAGCTGTCGCAAATAATCCAAGCACCAGCCCCAGTATTTTAGAGCTTTTACTGTCTGATTTACATGAAGCCGTGCATTTGGCGGCTCGAGTCAGTCCCAATGCACCACAAGGAACAGTGGGCTTACTGAATCGCTTGGAGCAAAAAGACCCGACCCTCTTAGAACTCGAGTCATTACCGCTTTGGATGGCGGCACTGGCGGCGGCACATCCCAATGCTGGTGCAAATTTACTCGAGACCTTTGCCAAAAACGAAGTTTCAAGTGTTCGGGCAGCCGTGGCAGCCAACTCGCGTACCTCACAGCGTTTACTCGAGGTTCTGGCACTTGATGCCGATGTGGATGTGGTACTGGCGCTGCTAATTCGTACAAATTTACCAGATGCGGTGCTGGTACAACTGGCAGAGCATTCGGATTCTCGAGTGCTGGAGGGGGTATCGGCTCATTTGGGATTGTCTAAGTCTTTACTCGAGTTGCTGTCTAAAAATTCCAATTGGCAAGTACGGCGCAATGTCGCCGCCCATCCGCGTTGTCCGAATCTGATGCTCGAACTCCTCGCCCAAGACACCGATGTAGATGTGCGAGAAGCCACTGTTCGCAACCCAAATGCCAACCCACTGGTGGCACTGTATGCCTTGGGGGTAGAATTGCGTTTACCGCAAGTTCTAAAGCAACTCGAGACTCAGGATTTGAATTTAAGTGCCAGTTGGCTCGAGTTTGTGGCACGGCGCGGCAATGACCTCGCCAAGCGTCTGGTGGCTGGTCACATCAACCTCGGTACAGAAATCATGACTTGGTTTTTAAGTCAAACTGATTTTAAGATTCGTTTGGCGTTGGTCGGTAATCCGAGTTTACCTGTAGCGCTGCTCGAGAAACTGGCTTTGGATGATGACCGTGATGTGCGTCAAGCCGTGGCGTATCATCCAAGCACCTCTGAAACCATGCTAAGCGCCTTAGCCACCGACTCCGATTCGGCAGTGCGAATCGCCGTGGCGCAACGTGGTGTGGCACACGAAATTTTGTGCTGGGATGATGATGATGCCGTACTGGACTGCGTGGAAGCCAAGTATTTAACCTTGCGCCGTAAACTCGAGACCAGAACCCCTTTAGAGCCAGTTGAACTGGGGGCATTACTCAGTAGCCAAATTCCTTTTGTAATGCAGCACTTACCCAAAACCGTGAAGTTACCCAATATCGAAATGTACTTAAATCACGAAGTCTGGCAAGTGCGCTTAGCGGCGGCTCAAAACATTCATTGCACTGTGCTTCAACTCGAGCAATTGCTGTCTGACCCAGACCGTGACGTTCGCGCCCAGATTGCCAAGCACAACAATGTCACCCCAGAAATGCTAACTGTTTTAATGCAGGACACCGACATTCTGGTACGTCGGACTGCCCTTAGTCACCCGCGTCTCGAGCCAAGTCTACGCGGCATTGCCCAGCGTTTAATTCTCGATGAAAGTCTACGTTCCAGTAAACTCAATCGTATTTTTGCTTTATCTTTAAGCACCAGAATCTCGGAACTTGGTAAACGAAAAAATGCCAATAGTCTCGAGTGGCGCGAACGTTTAGCTGTGGCAAATAACCCAAGCACTCCACAGCCGATTCTCGAGCAGTTAAGCCAAGACGCACACCGAACAGTACGTTCCACTGCCCAGCAAAAACTCGAGGCAAAGAAGGTGTCCCCATGATGGGCGAACAACGAGTCCGAGGCAGTCTACTGCGCTTACGCGGCAAAAGCCCGTTCCTTGCTACCCTCGCGCTTTTTGCGACCTTCCGAGCCGACCCTTCGCATCCCACGGCGGCGACGGACGGGCGCGAAGTGATTTACAATCCAGAATTTCTCGAGTCCTTACCGGTTGAGCAAGTAGATGGTGTGCTGCTGCATGAGTTACTACACGCAGCACTGCTACACGTCACGCGACGGGCGTGGCGTAACCCAAAAGGTTTTAATATCGCCGCCGATATTGTGGTTAATGGCATCCTTGACCAGAGTGGTTTTAGCTTACCCGAAGGCACAATTCACGACCCAGAATTGCAAAAGTACAGTGTCGAAGAAGTTTACGCGATTCTTGCCAAACAAGCCCCGCGTGAACTCGAGAACCCAGATTTACTCGAGCCAGCCGATTCTGGGCAAGCTGCTAAACCCGTTTCTGGGGTGTTGCGCGAAGCTCAAGCCAAGGAACTCGAGCGGTACTGGAAGGAGGCGTTGGCGCAAGCGGCTGGTGTGGCGCGTGGGCAACAAAAAGGGGATTTGCCATCAGGGTTACTGCGGGCAATCGGTGCGTTAGAAAATGCCCAACTCGATTGGAAAACCTTGCTGTGGCGTTTTTTGACCCGTACCCCAACCGATTTTACCCATTTTGACCGACGTTTTTTGTATCAGCGTCAGTATCTCGAGGCACTGGATTCAGAATCAGTGCGGGTTTTTGCTTGTATTGATACCTCTGGGAGTGTCGAGGACGCGCAAATGCAAAGTTTTATGAATGAACTTCGCGGGATTTCTCGAGCCTATCCGCAAGCTAAAATTCAGGTTTTTTATGCCGATGCTGCCTTGTACGGTGGGTTTGACCTCGAGAATGAATGGCTTGACCCAATCGGTGGCGGTGGTACGGATTTTCAGCCGTTCTTTAAGCATTTGGAAACACTGAACTTGGAAAATAGCGTGGTGGTCTATTTAACTGATGGCTTTGGCGATTTTCCGTCTTTGCTGCCGAGTATTCCAGTCTTGTGGGTGGTCACCCCCGGTGGTCTCGAGTCGGAGCAGTTTCCATTTGGTGAAGTGGCGCGGCTGCTTGACAATTAGTAACTGGTCAGTTATTATTATTTTATGGGACGTACCGCCACCATTTCTAAAGCCCAAATTCTCGAGGCTGCTCGAGCCATTTTTCTCGAGCAGGGCGCAAATGCCACAGCCGTGGATGTGGCAAAGCGAGCCGGCATCTCGAGTGCCAGTATTTTTAAGCACTATGCAACCAAAGAAGATTTATTTTTTGCCGCGATGTCGCTACCACCGCGCCAACCTGTTTGGACAGCCGAACTTGCCGCCGCCATTGGTCATGGCGACCCAAAAGCCGATTTATTGCTGATTGCAAGGCGCATAGATGCCTATATTGCCGAAATTTTGCCTAGTATGATGTTGCTGATGTCGGCACGACAACAATCTGGGTTTCCTTTACCCCCACCAGTAGATAACGATTTCGCGGCACTGACTGCTTATTTAGCCCGTGAAATGGCACTAGGACGAATTATTCGTGGCGACCCAACTGTGCCAGCTTTGACGCTGCTACACACGGCGGCTGGTTTTGCAATGAGTAAAGCCACCCAGTCGGTGGCTGGACAGTTTGGTGCAAGTGGTTTTCTCGAGGATTTTATTTTGGTCTTTTGGCGTGGGCTTGACCCGAAGGAGGGCTAGTTTTTTTTTACTCAAATAATAACTAACTGATTGTTTATAAAACACACTCGAGCAGCTAAAGAGGTTGTTTACGGTTTTTTACACCCCTAGGAGTCCTTATGAAACCCTTAATCGAATTTATTCTCAAAAAAAGCTGGCTGGTGATTATTGGCTTTTTAGTGGTCACACTACTGGTTATGAGCGGCACACCTCGAGCCAAAATCAGTGATACCACGGGTGTGATTCAACCAGACCATCATCCACTTTTGACAATTTCTGACGAGATTAAAAAAACTTTTGGCTCGGCTGAAAATATCATTGCCGTGCTGGGTGGTGATATTTACACCGCATTACGAATCAACGAACTGCGGGTTTTGACCAGCAAATTAGAATCGGTTTACGGTGTGGCTAAAGTCACCTCCCTAGCCAATTTTTCTAAACTCGAGGAAGACGACGGCTTTATTAAAAGCACCAAGTTATTCAAAAATAATATCCCCACCAGTACAGAAATCGCCTCGGCTCGAGCCTATATTGACCAAGAGCAAACCCGTTTGGTCACCAAAGATGGTCAGAACACGGTCGTGATTATCGAAATGAAGTCTGGTGTAGACCAACAAAAATTTGGCACAGAAGTCAGTAACGCCGTCAATGTCGGCTGGACTGGTGAAAAAGCCATGGCGGGTGCGCCATTTGTGATTGCCGAAGTCAACCGCACTTTGGTCAACGATATACAAGTGGTTGGTTTGATTGCCCTTGGACTGATTTTACTATTTTTATTTCTGAACTTTAGTTCGGTTCATGGAGTCATTTTGCCACTGATTCAAGTTGTGCTGGGCTTGGTCTGGAGTATGGGCTTGTACGGCTGGATTTCTGGGACGTTTGGCGCACTGACCGCGATTGGCATTATTGCGGTGCTGGCTGTTGGCAGTAGTTTTTCGCTGCATCTACTCGGGCGCTTTTATTCTGAACTTTTGCATGGCAAAAACAAAGCCGATGCGCTGCGAGCCACATTTTCCGAGACAGCCCAAGGGGTGGTGATTAGTGCGATTGCAATTATTGCCTCAATGATGACTTTGTGGCTATCCGATATTGGTACGCTGCGCGACCTTGGTACGCTGATTATTTTTGGGATTATTGGCGCGTTGTCTGGAGCGGTTTTTTTGTTGCCAGCCCTGATAAACGTTTTGCCAGTTCCAAAAGTGCGGGTTAAACCACAAGGCGGCGCTCTTACTGGTATTCTTAAAGCCTTGGCAGGATATGTCGTCACACACCGCACAATCGTGATGATGGCGGCAGTTGGTTTAATGATTTTTGGTTTGATTGGGGCAACCCGAATTCAACCCAATACCTCGTATCTGAGTTTTTTTCCTAAGAACTCACAAACCGTAAAAAACATTGCCAAAGTGGATAAACTCTTTGGTGGTTCAAGCAGCATCTCTGTGCTTATTGAGGGCGATATTCTCGAGCCAAAAATCCTGAACACCATCCAGACCTTCACGACTCGAGCCAAAGCCGAAATTTCAGGAGTCGGCAACACCATCAGCATCAGCGATACCGTCATGACCTTAAATCACTTATTTACGGGACAGCGCCAAATTCCAGCCAGCCGCGAGAAAGTGGCTCAGGAACTCCTGATTTACCAGTCTAGCAGCGACACCAGTGCGATTACTCAGCAATTGTCGTTAAATCAGCAACAAACAATCATTCAGGTTGGCATTCCACTTGAAAATACCAGCAACACCAGAGGCTATTACAATCAAATAAAAGCCCTTTCTGAAGAAGTTTTTAAGGGTGTTGCGACTGTCAAGGTCGGCGGACAAGCCCTGAGCGGCTTGGCACTCGAGGATGTGATGATTCACGACTTTGTTATTAGTTTGTCGCTGGCGATTGTTTTGGTGGTGATTATTGATAGTTTTGTTCGCAGCTTCAAAGCCGCACTGGTCACCATCTCGAGTTTAATCATGACCGTGATTTTGCAGTACGGCTTATTGGGTTGGCTCGGCATTGACTTGGACATCTCGACGATGCTGCTTGGCGCTCTGGCAATTGGCGTGGGCGATTATGCGATTCATCTGACGGTGCGCTTTCTCGAGGAACGCCGCCTTGGTCAGACCCCAGAACAAGCCCTCGAGAACACAATTGTCACCAGTGGACGCAGCATCTTGTTTACGGCTTTAACCCTTGGGGCTGGGTTTGCAGCCCTGTCTTTTAGCCAGTTGCAACCCGTTGCCAGCCTTGGACAAATGATGGTTTTTACGGTACTGGCGGTTGGTCTCTCGAGCCTGACTTTACTGCCTGCCATGTGTTTACAATTTTTGCGTGACCCAGTTAAAAAACCTGTCCTGACCTCGAGTACCAATGAAGGAGCAACCTTATGAAAAAAATAATATTCAGTATCATCGTCGTTGCACTTGGAGCGCTGACCCTCGCTCAGAACCAAATGTATAAAACTGGTTTAGAAGTGATGCAAGCCACCCTTGACCGCCCAACCCCAAAGTCAAGTATTGGCACAATCAACCTCGAGATTAGCAAAAACGGGCAGACCTTATCGCGCACCATGAAATCATGGGCAAGCAATGACCGCAGTCTTGTCAAATTTCTTGCCCCAGCCGATATTAAAGGCAGTGGAATCCTCAGTATCAAGAAAAATGGTCTGACCGAAACCCTGCTCTACCTTCCAGCCCTTGGGCGCACCCGCCGACTGGCGACTGGTGGCTCAGACTCGAGCGATTGCGATGGGGCGTTTTTTGGTTCGGATTTTAGTTACTGCGACCTTGGGCGCTCCGACACTAAGGACTTTAATTACAGCCTGACCTCGAGCGACAACGGCAAATACATCATTGAAGCCAAAGCCAAAAAGAACAGCAATTACGACAAAATTATTTACGAAATAGAGGCGAAAACCCTGAACACCTTAAAAACCGACTACTACAAAGGCGATAAGGTTTTTAAGACCCTTCGCGCCCTCGAGTTTGGGGTGATTAAAGGCTACAACCTGATTAAAACCCTTTCGATGGAAACCGTCTCGCAAGGCTCAAAAAGCACCTTTAAGCAAACGGCTATGGAAATGGATGTTGAAATTGCTGATAGCGTCTTCACCGAACGATTTTTGAAACAACCCTAAGGATGCCATGCCTAAAATTATTTTAATCTTGATTGCACTGCTGCTTGGCTCGAGTGGCTTGGCTCAAACTTCTCGTTTTTCAATCGGTGGCGTTCTCGAGGCGCAGTTTGGTTTGGTCTCGAGCGGTGCAGTTTTAGGAAACACAGCTTTTACGCTTAAATTTTCGGGTTCGCTTGGCACAGAAGAAGCCCCGAGTGCTGCCTTTGCCGCCAATCTCAAGTCTGGTTTTGATGCCGCAACCGGCACAACTCGAGTGACTTTGGGCGAAACGTTTATCACTGCTTACCTTGGAGATTTTGACCTGAGTGCAGGGAATTTGTTGGTCAATTGGGGCGCAGTGGATTTATTGGGTTCGGTCAGCAATGTCAACCCACAGGATTTTACCAGCCAAGAACGCCTTGCCATACCAGTCTTACGGGCAGTTTGGAATTTTTCCGATACTGCAAGGCTCGAGGGTCTGCTTGCACCCGGTTTTACGCCCAGTGTCTTGCCCGTTTTTGCCCTGTTAGTCCCAACCCCACCGCCCGGGATAACGATTGTCGGACAGAACGCCCCAATAGATAACCGCCCAACCGCTCGGCTCGAGAATACCCAGTATGGTCTGCGCTTCTCGAGCAACCTCGATATTTTTGACGGTGCAGATTTTAGTATCAGTTTTTACAGGGGTTATCGGCACACGCCAACCCCAACCGTGCGTTTACTACCGACTGCCAAAGCTGGCGAATTTATTGCTCAGCCTGTGCTGAATTACGACTGGATTCATGTGCTTGGTTTAGAAACCAACATCAGCCTTAACGAAGTTGCGATTCGTGCCGAGACTTCATATACCTTCACCCAAGACCCAAATGGCACGAATCCCGAAATCGGCAATCATGCTTTTGCGTTTACTGTTCAAGCCGAAACTCGAGTCTCTGAGATTGGTCTGACAGGATTACTTAACTTTCGTTGGCAAAAAGGCGAAATGGGTCTGGAGGATACGTTTGGCGTGAACGCTGCGCTGATTGCCAGTTATGCGCTTGATAACCGCACCAGCCTCAGTGCCGCTTGGGTACAAAGCCTGACTGATGGCAGTGGTGTTTTTGCACCCAATTTAAGCTATACCCTCGCCGATGGACTGAGTTTCAAGACCAATGCCAGCTTGAATTACGGTGCGTTAGGCTCGAGCCTCAATCCAAGCGGGGCGTTTGGAATTCAAATTCGCTTTGGGCTTACACTTAGTTTTTAGAATTCTTCGGAGAAACACCTTATGCCGCAAATGAAACCAATAGACATCAGCAACCCAAGTTTTCGTGCTAACCCGTTCCCCATGTTTAAGCAGTGGCGCGAGCAAACCCCTGTTGTTCCCATCCGCGATATGCTCGCCTCTCGAGCTTGGTTGGTGACACGCTATAACGATGTCGAGAATTTACTTAAAGACGATACGCGATTTGTCAAAAACCAACGCAGCCTAAATCAACGCCAAATCCCAATGCCAAGTTTTATCAAAGCACTACAAACCAATATGCTCGAGACCGATGTACCAGACCACACCCGTTTGCGCGGCTTGGTGCATCAAGCCTTTATGCCGCGTTTAATTGCCCAAATGCACGACCATGTGACCAAACTTTCGCATCAGTTAATTGACCAAGCCATTCAAAGAGGCGAAATGGATTTAATCAAAGATTTCGCTGCCCAAATCCCGATGACGATTATCAGCGAAATGCTTGGTGTGCAAGAAAAAGATCGCCTTAATTTTCATCATTGGTCATTAAAAATGGTCAGCATCAGCGCACCGCTCGATGGAATTACTGCCCTACCAAGTATTTACCAATTGGCACAATACTTAAAACGCTTATTCCAAGAACACCGCCAGAATCCTCGAGATAACTTAACATCAGCCCTCTTAAAAGCCGAAGAAAACGGCTCGAGCTTAAGCCAAGATGAACTGCTTGGCATGGCTGGATTGCTGCTTTCGGCAGGACAAGAAACCACGGCTAACCTGATTGGCAATGGCGCATTAGCACTACTGACCAACCCCGAGCAACTCGAGCGCCTAAAAACCGAACCGAGTCTGATGAAGCCCGCCATCGAAGAACTGATGCGTTTTACCGCCCCAATCATGATTGCCACACCACGCTATGCCGCCCAGAACGTTGAGATTGCTGGTACAAGCATCCGCCAAGGCGATGTGGTCTATGCTGGACTGGGGTCTGCCAACCACGACGAACAGCGTTTTGAAAATCCGCAAAACCTGATGCTAGACCGTGAGAACAACAAACATCTTGGTTTTGGGATGGGAATGCACTACTGCGTTGGAGCGCCCCTTGCTCGGCTCGAGGCGAGTGTGGCATTTAGTGTACTATTTGAGCGTTTACCGAACTTAACATTGGCAGTTAAACCCGAAGAACTGCGTTGGGCAAGAAGTTTTGTACCACGGGGATTAAAAGCACTGCCTATCAAATTCTAAAAATGGGACGCACATAAAATTACGTCCCAGACTTGGTAGGCGATAGTCTATCAAGTTCTAAATTGAGTTTAAGCACATTAACTCGAGCCAAACCGAACACCCCCCACAAGGGCTGTTCGGTTTGTTTTTGGACTGCCTGACGCACCAAGTTTTGGCTTATACCACGCGCCTTGGCAACTCGAGTAATTTGAATTTCGGCGGCTGCTGTACTGATGTGCGGGTCTAAACCTGAACCACTGGCGGTGATTAAATCCATTGGAATTTGCTCGAGTTGTATGTCTTCTCGAACCGCAATTTCTTGGGCAGTAGCTGTGGCGCGTTGGCGTAAAGCTGGATTGCTAACGGCTAAGTTACTGCCACTGGCACTGGTTGGGTCGTATCCCTTACCAGCGCTTGACGGTCGCCCAATAAAGTATTTTGCGCCGCTAAAAGATTGCCCAATCAGGCTCGAGCCAACCACAGTACCGTTCTTCTCGAGCAAAGAACCACGGGCTTGAAGTGGGAAAAGTATCTGTCCAAGAAATGTTGTGACCACTGGGTAAATCAAACCAAAGAAAATCGTCATGATGATTGTAAAGCCCAGCCAAGTACCAATGTTACCGCCCCTCGAGTCGAGTTCTGGTTCTAGCATTTTGATATTCCGCATAAATCTCCTTAAAAAACCAATCCAACCAATAAATCTATGGCTTTGATACCAATAAATGGCACAATCACGCCGCCAAGTCCGTAAATCAGTAAGTTGCGGGTCAGAATCGCATCGGCGCTCATGGGGCGGTACGAGACACCACGCAGGGCAACTGGAATCAGCAGTGGAATGACAGCCGCATTAAAAATCACGGCGCTTAGAATCGCACTTTCTGGACTCGAGAGTTGCATAATATCAAGGGCTTTCATGGCTGGAATTGTGCCAGCAAACATCGCGGGAATAATCGCAAAATACTTGGCGACATCGTTGGCAATGCTAAAAGTGGTTAATGCGCCTCTTGTGATTAAAAGCTGCTTACCGATTTCCACAACCTCGAGCAGTTTGGTCGGGTCAGAATCCAAATCCACCATGTTGCCGGCTTCTTTAGCAGCTTGTGTGCCACTGTTCATGGCAAGCCCAACGTCGGCTTGAGCAAGGGCGGGCGCGTCGTTTGTGCCGTCGCCCATCATCGCCACCAATTTGCCTTTTTGCTGCTCGGCTTTAATCAGGCGCATTTTATCTTCGGGTGTGGCTTCGGCTAAAAAATCGTCTACGCCAGCTTCTTCGGCAATCGCTTTAGCGGTCAGTGGGTTATCGCCGGTAATCATGACGGTGCGTAAACCCATGGCACGCAACTGGGCAAAGCGTTCTTTAATGCCTTTTTTAACAATGTCCGAGAGTGCCACCACGCCAAGCGCTTCGCCGTCCTCGATAACAATTAAGGGTGTACCACCACCTCGAGCCACTTTTTCGACATCATCTTGCAGTTCTTTGGGAACAGTATGAAAACTATCTTTGACGAGGCGCATCATGCGGTCTGGTGCGCCTTTACGAATTTGTTTACCATCTGGGATGTTGACCCCACTCATGCGGGTCTGCGCCGTAAATTCAATAAACTCTGCCACATCGCGCAGTCCAGCATCTACCCTCGAGCCACGCAGAATGGCTAGTTCGACAATGCTTTTTCCTTCGGGGGTGTTATCGGCTAAACTGGATAAATGAGCGGCTTTAGCGAGGCGCTCTTCGGTTACGCCCGACACAGGTAAAAATGCCGTCGCTTGGCGGTTGCCAAGGGTAATCGTGCCAGTCTTATCTAAAAGTAAGGTGTCAATGTCGCCAGCCACTTCGACGGCTCGCCCAGACTTAGCAATGATATTGGCACGCAGCGCCCTGTCCATACCAGCAATACCAATCGCGGGTAATAAACCACCAATTGTAGTCGGAATCAAGCAAACCAACAGCGCCACCAGTGTTGTGACCTCGAGCCGTACACCAATAAAAGCTGCTAACGGCAGCAGGGTAACGACCACCAGCACAAAAATTAGGGTAAAACCCGCCAGCAGTATCCCCAGTGCAATTTCGTTTGGGGTTTTTTGGCGGTTTGCGCCCTCGACCAAAGCAATCATGCGATCTAAAAAACTCTCGCCGGGCAAGTTGGTAATTTTAACCGTAATCTGGTCAGAAATGACTTTTGTTCCACCTGTCACGCTCGAGAAATCACCGCCAGCTTCACGCAGTACAGGCGCAGATTCGCCCGTGATGGCGCTTTCGTCCACCATTGCTAGACCAGTCACAATCTCGCCGTCGGCTGGAATCAGTTGCCCGACAGAGACCAGCACCAAATCGTTTTGTTTTAAGCTGGTACTCGAGATAACCTCGGTTTGTCCGTTGCCCAGCAACCGATTGGCTGGCGTGTCGGCTCGAGCCGAACGCAAACTGGCAGCTTGGGCTTTACCCCGAGCCTCGGCGACACTTTCGGCAAAAGTGGCAAAAAGTACGGTTAGCAACAATAGCACCGTGATGACCAATTCGTAGGCAAAAGTTTGACTTGAAAATAATTTCTCGAGGGTTAGAAAAAGCGTCACGGCTGTGCCAATCAGCACAATAAACATCACAGGGTTTTTGGCTAAATAAATCGGATTGAGTTTTTTGGCGCTTTCAACAATTAAGCCACCAAGTTTACCTTCGGG
The DNA here is from genome assembly GCA_031414595.1 of Deinococcales bacterium. Classification (GTDB taxonomy): domain Bacteria; phylum Deinococcota; class Deinococci; order Deinococcales; family JAAFIG01; genus JAAFIG01. The sequence continues at coordinate 56,803 of JANNVX010000033.1, read as the reverse complement.
AATAATTGCCGCAGCACGGCGATTCTTAACAGTTTGTTGCATTATTTCACACCTTCAAGTGGAACAGGTTGCGGCAGGGGTTGCCCAAGGGTCAGATGTTCGGCAATTGGACCCATGACCGCTAAGGGAAAGTATGATAACGCCCCGACAATCAGAATCACGCTTAGGGTTGTGACCGCAAAAATCGGTGTGTCCACCCGCAACGTTCCAGCACTGGCTGGCGCAGCTTTTTTAGCCCCCAGAAAACCCGCAATGGCGAGCGGCACAATCATCGGAATAAACCGTGCCAGAATCAAACAGACCGAAGTCATGACGTTCCACCACACGGTGTTGTCGCCCAAGCCCTCAAAACCCGAACCGTTATTGGCGGTGGCACTCGAGAATTCATAAACCACTTGGCTTAATCCATGAAAACCAGGGTTGGAATTGGCGGTTAAACTCGGAATTCCAAGGGTTAAAGCACTTGGGACAAGGATTAAAACTGGGGCAATCAAAATACCAATCGAAGCCAATTTCATTTCTCGAGCCTCGATTTTACGCCCAAAGAGTTCTGGGGTACGCCCGACCATCAAACCAGCAATAAAGACCGCAATCGTTAAATAAATAAAAAAGTTCAAAAAACCCACGCCGTCACCGCCAAAGGTCATGTTCAGCCACATCCCCACAAGCGGCACAAGCCCAGCTAGTGGATTGAGGCTGTCGTGCATTGCATTGACACTGCCGTTGCTGGTTTGGGTTGTCCACGTTGCCCAGAGTGCCGAAAGGGTTGTACCAAAACGCTGTTCGATCCCCTCGAGATTTGGGGATTGAACTGCTAAACCTGTAAAAGCAGGATTAGGAGCTAATGCGGCTGGCACAATTAACAATGTTAAGGTTGCACTCAGAAGCACCATAATTCCCATGACCGAGATTCCAAAACTTGGGCGCTTGGTAAAAAACCCAACCATAAAAATACTTGCCATTGGAATCAACAAAATACTCAGCATTTGCAACAAATTACTGAGCGGCGTGGGATTCTCGAGCGGCACAGCGCTGTTAGGTCCATACCAACCACCGCCGTTTGTACCAAGTTGCTTAATTGCCACCATTGCCGCGACAGGTCCGACTGGAATGGTCTGAGTGGTGATTTCTGCGTTTGGCTCGAGAAGGGTCGCGGTTTTTGCCGCGTCGAAGGTACTTGGAACGCCCTGCCACGTTAAAATCAGTGCCAACACAAACGATAATGGCAGTAAGACTCGAGTTAATGCCTTGGTGACATCCACATAATAATTACCCAGATTGGCAACTGGAATTGCACCAATGCTGCCTTCAGGTCGCAGACCGCCAGTAATGCCACGCAGCACCGCCACCATTGCCGCTAAACCCGCCGCAGGAGTCACAAACATCATTGTGACAATGGCGATTAACTGCGAAAAATACGAGAGTTGGGCTTGACCAGAATAATGCTGCTGATTGGTATTGGTGATAAAACTAGCCGCCGTGTGCAGGGCTAAATCCCATGACATACTTGGAATGTTGTCTGGGTTCAGTGGCAAACTGCCCTGAAAAACAAAAATCAGGTACGCCAATACACCAATTGGGATATTGCTAAAAAGCAGTGCCAAGGCATAGCCGCGCCACGTCATGCCCTGACGCGGATTAACCCGCAGCACCCTAAAAATCAGATGCTCGAGCCAATTAAAAATAGGGTCTAAAAAAGTGGGTTGACTCGAGAACACCCGTGCCATATACCAACCAAGTGGCAATGCAAGCGCGAACAGCAGAACATACGAAAAGAAAATATCCATTTAGAGCCTCTCAACAGCGCCAATAAAAGCAGCGCACAACAAAAATAAACCAAGTAAAATCAGCAAGCCGCCAATCATTGGAATGCCTCTGGTCGAAGGAGTGCATAGAACAAGTAGACAACCAACAAAACCGCCAGAATCAGTAGAACCCAAAGCATAAAAGACCTCCGCTTAGAAGCCTAGGCTCGAGAATGGCATTCGGGCATCGGTCAGATGGTTTTGAGGGGTCGGTCAGTTGACGAAATTAAGCCAAGAAAATCTTGTACAATTGACCTATGACATTAACCCTTGAGAATCCAGAATTAGAAGCTCGGTTACTCGAGGAAGCGACAAAACGTGGTCTGAAACCCGAGGAAATAGCCCTTGAAACATTACAAAATTCATTTGTACCAATTTTGCACCATGATGCTGATTTCCTAATTGGAATTTGGAACGAAACCGAATACCAAGATTTTCTACTACACACCAAACAATTTGAACAATTAGATACGGTTCATGAACGATGAACACACGAGTAATCTTTGACACCAATGCGTACAGCAACTTGTTTCGAGGTCAACCCGATTGTATCGAAGTGCTGCGTTTATCACCAAGAATCGCCATGCCAATCATCGTCATGGCAGAATTACTCAGTGGCTTTCGGGGCGGTAATCGGTACACTCAAAACCTAGTTAAGCTCGAGGAATTCTTAGCTTTACCTCGAGTAGAACTGATTTTCCCAGACCAAGAAACCGCTTTTACTTACTCGAGCATCAATGCAGCACTAGGGCAAGCAGGGCAAATAGTACCAACCAACGACCTTTGGATTGCAGCCATGGCAATCCAGTATCAGAACCCACTTTTTACTTTTGACACGCACTTCTCGAGGGTACAAGGATTACAGTTTGGTTCAAGCGCGACTCAGCTTGATTTAAGAAAATAAAAACGAATTTAAGCCAAAGCAGATTGCTCGAGCAGAAAAATTACGGCAGAACTCTAATTTTACTGGTGCTAACCCATTCGTTGGTTGCAGCGTCACAATCACTTTCAGCAATTCCTAAGCTGGTCATGACAGGGTACTCGAGTCGAGGATTGGTTGTTTGTTGAATACTTTCAGTGGTGGCAAGCTCTTCTTGCCACCACCTAAGCAGTACACCGCGTGTAATATAGTGAAAAAAATGCAGGTTTATTGGTACATCTTTTGGCATCCAAGTACCTCCCAATGAATGTGCTGCTAGTCCCATCAGGGGTACTTCTGATGGTATTTTCGAGGGGTGCAAATAAAACGGTGAATGGAGCATTGGAGCAGGAAATGGTAGTCCAGTGTGTAAAGCACGTGAGCGATACTCATAAACCACGCTCAAGATTTTCTTCAACTTTGACCAATCAAGCCGAAGCCAATCAGTTTCAGGTCGTTCCGTTGGTTCATTAGGAAGAAAGTGCATGGTAAAATCAATGAATTTTTTAGTTGCTTTTAAGGTATGAGCAATCTCGTCTGCTACTGCTTCAACAAGACTATTACCACCAAACTTCTCGAGAAGTGAGGCAAGTCTAGGTAATGAAAGTTTTAATTGTTCAGTTAAGTCATTGTCTGATGCCATAAAGTCGTTGGCTGCGGTTTCAAGAGCCGAAACGAGCATAAGCCATGCAAGATTTGGATCAGATTCAACAATCCAAAGTGCATCTTGGTATAATCTGCAAGCACGAATCAAACTAATGTATCGCTTTGTGTCAATTTTAGGTACTAAATTCAATACTTCTAATTTACTCATTGAATGTTCTCCCAAAACCGAAGGTAGTATTGGTCGATTTCTTTTAATCTGCACAGTAGGTCTTGGAATATCATGCCACGCACTAGGTCGACCATATGGGTCTTTTCCTAGCTCAAACCGCCGTGTCTCCCCACCAGCACGAATGCGAACCCCAAGTGCAACAGAAGTTAGAGCAGCTATTTCATCAACTAAAGTTCCACCGTGGTAAAGGGATTCATCAGTTTTACTAAAATTTGGTTTGTGTTCTTCTAAGTAGACTGCAATTCGTAAAACAAAAGGAGCAACCACTGCATTAGTTCCGTCAGTAATAGGTACAGTATTTAGGAAGCTATATGGTTCTAATCCACTGACAAAATCTCCTGTAATTTGAGCATCACAAAAGAGTGGGTATTCGATTATACCCAATTCGGGTTTTCCTGATAGTTTGTTCTGCCAATTGAGTTGTGATAAAGCCGTGTTTTGTATTCTATTTTCGACCATATCAGAATTTTTGCTTTTAGACAAAAAACCCTCCTTTTTATAAAAAAATCTAAAACTTTATCTTACTTCCCGCTAGAGTACGGAAAACCAAATTACACGCTTAACAGTTTCAAACCTTCCACGCCCAGAAAATCGTTTTTATCAGCCGTCAGTAGCAATAACCCAGAGCTTAAAGCAGTCGCAGCTATCCAAGCATCCGCCGCAGAAATTGGGTAGCCATTCTTTTTAGCGCTCTTCATTGCTGCTACCCATGCTACGTTTACAGCTTCAGTGTGCGGTAAATAACCAAATTGATTGACAAGAAAGCGTTCTAACTTAGCTTGATTGGACTTTGACCAGTACGCTGACCAAAGCATCAATTCGGCTCGAGTTTGAAAAGAAATAATTTTTCGTCTACCCTCAAGTAAAAGGCGGAACGGTTCGGCTTTTGGTGTTTTTCGGAACAGGTAACTCATCACATTGGTATCCACTAAAACAGCTTGTGGAGTCATTGCTTATCCTCTGGAATGTCAAATTCTGGTGCGTCAGGGTCGGTATCTTGCATCATCTCTTCCCAAGTGGTTATCGGCGCACTAAGAATTGCATTTCGGGTCGCTTCGTCCAAATGGGCGTACTGAGCGGCTTCTAAGGCTCGCTCGAGTTCGGCTTCTGAGGGTTGCTCCATACTTAAAAGCAGTGCTTTTGCCAATTCACCTCGTTCGGCAAATGGTAATTGCAGTGCAGCAGTTTTCATTTCTACGAGGCTCATGTTCGTATTGTGCCATAAAAACTGGTTTTTGCAAAGATAAAATTATGCTCGAGAAAACTATTCTGCTATCGGTCATCTGACTGACCCCGTTTTCACTTCTAACCGTTAGAATTAGCCCCGATGAAAGTCCCCATGCTGGTTTTGACTTCGGTGCTGTTGTTCGTGGCTATTGTTACCTTGGATTTATTAACGCCGCAACGCTTGGTTGCCGCAATTTTACTGAATATCCCAATTGCCTTGTCTGGTTTGGTGCTTAAACGCCGTTTTACCTTTGCTTTGGTGGTCGTGGCAGTAGCCATGAACGTCGTGGCTGGGCTGCTGAACGCCTCGTCAGAAGGTGGTGTAGATTCGATTAGTGTGCTGAACCGTGTTTTACTGGCGGCTTCGTTTATTTTGGTTGGTTTTATGACGGTGCAATTAACCCAATTCTCGAGTCGGCTCGAAAAGGCTCGGCTCGAGGAGGCGCGTTTGCGTCGGGAGCGTGACCGTGAACGAATTGCGGCAATTGGTCAAGAACCTTCGCTCGAGGCTGCCCTGCATAAAGCTGCCGAGGTTTTGGCAGCGTCTTTTGAAGCTCGAGGGGTGCTGCTGTCCAGTGCTGGGATGAGTCAGTTTTCTGCACCGAGAACAGCTTTTCCAGCTACCCAAAGCGCGTGGAGCATTGGTAGCCCGATTCCTTCGCGCTTGCTTGGTGCGCCGCCAACGCAAACAATTCTGGCTCAGACCCCGAGTGAATTTGGCTTAAATGCCAATCATGCCTTAATTGCTGGTTTTGAATGGGCGGGTCATGCGCCAATGCTGTTGGCACTGCTCGAGCCGCAGAATCATACCGAGTCGTTGCAGTCTTTATTGCCGACCCTGCGTGATGCTTTGGAACGTGCCGAACTGAGCCAGCGTTTGCAGCGCAACCGCACTGAACTCGAGCGCCGTGCCGAAGTTATCAGAGATTTGGTCTATGCTTTTAGCCACGACCTCCGCACGCCTTTGGTTGCTAACGGGATGAATATGCGCTTGGCACTCGAGGGGGCATTTGGTGAACTGCCCGAAGCCTATTTGCGGACACTCCACAATGGTATCGAAGCCAATGAGGATTTACTGACCCTTGCTGATTCGTTGTTGGTGTTGGCTAAACTCGAGTCAGAACAAATTCAGAGTACACCCCAAGCGGTCAATCTCGAGAATGCAGCGCGGTCAAGTGCTGCAAGGTTGCCACAAAGCCATTTTATTTGGCAAATAAGCGGTGAAACAACAGTGCTTGGTAATCCAGCCGATTTACGACGAATCATTCAGAATTTACTCGAGAATGCTGCTAAGTACAGCCCTGCCAGTAGCCAAATTGAAATTAAACTCGGGGTAAGCGAAAATGCAGTACGGCTAGAAGTTTCAGACCGAGGGCAGGGTGTGCCAGTCGAACTCGAACCGCGTTTATTCGGGCGTTTCTCGAGCGGCAAAGCTGGTGGCGGTACAGGCTTGGGCTTATATTTGTCCAAGCGCATTTCCGAAAGCCACGGCGGACGGATTGGCTATCATCCTCGGGTTGGCGGCGGCAGTGTTTTCTGGCTCGAGTTACCCAAGGCGGGTGCAGCATGACCTACAGTGTGTTTTTAGTTGAAGACCACGCTTTTACTCGAGATGGCTTGCGGGTGGCATTGCAACGCGATCCTAATTTACAAGTGGTTGGCGAAGCCCGAAGCGGCGAAGAAGCCTTAGAGCAGTACCCGAACTTTTTAGCCGATGTGGTGGTCATGGATATTGGCTTACCGGGCATAGATGGCATCGAAGCCACCAAACGCTTAAAAACCCTGTATCCAAACCTTAAAGTCGTGATGCTGACCGTCCATCAACTCGAGCAGGAAGTATTGGCAGCCTTGGCAAGTGGTGCTAATGCGTACTGCTTAAAAAGCACCGACCCCTCGAGTTTACGCTTAGCGGTGCAAGCCGTGGCAATGGGTGGCGCGTACCTCGACCCACAAATTGCCCATGTGGTCTTAAACCGTATTACACCAATCAACCAAGACGGTGCGGTTCTATCGCCCCGAGAACTCGAGGTGCTGCGCTTAATTGCCGATGGGCTAGGCAATAAAGATATTGCCTTGCGGCTCGAGATTAGTTTAAGTACGGTTAAAACCCATGTTGAAGAGATTTTGCTGCGCTTGAGTGTTTCTGACCGTACCCAAGCGGCGGTTAAAGCCCTACGGCGCGGCATGATTTAAGTTCGGAATAAAGAAAGTACCATTGCAGCAACCCATAATCCAACCAAGCCACTGATGTACCATTGGGTCAGATTTGGTTTTTCATATTCTTCCCGACGAATTCCTGCCATAAAACCAAACATGGCGAAAAAACCGGTCACCGTTGCACAAGTTAGCAGCACAAGATTCATGCCAAGAGTCTATTTTTTTGGTTCAATATGCACCATCGGTCACTCGAGTGATGCGGGTCGGTCAAGTGACTCTAGGTGGTTCAATCATCGGCAATAATGTACACATCTATGCCTGTGCTGCGGCGCAAAATTTCTAAGACCACCGACCCAGAGATAATTTCCTTAAACCTTGGGCGGTGCGATTCACCAATAATAATTTGGGTGGCGTGTTCGGCTTTTAAGTACGCCACCAGACTCGAGGCGGTGTCTGTGCCATCTAAAACTGTCCAAGTTGCCCTAAATTCCCTAGCCAGATTCTCGAGTTCGTTCAGGACATCAAATTCGACTTGTTTATAAGCACGATTTTTGATATGCACCACCAGTAAATCGCCCTTCAAGCGCTGCACCACTCGCGCCCCACGGCGTATCAAACGAGCATCGTGTTGTTCAGCGCGAACCGCCACGACAATCCGTTCTTTGACCCCACGCCCTAAAATTTCGGCTGGGTTCATTGGTTCTTCTTCGACCACATCGGCAGTTCGTCGCAGTGCCAATTCACGCAGCACCGCCAGATTTTCGGTTGTAAAAAAGCTGTTGAGGGCTTGGTCAATTTTTTCTTTAGCATAGATTTTTCCAGCCCCAAGGCGGTCACGCAGTGCCTCGGGCGAAATATCAACAATCACCACTTCGTCGGCTTCAAGCACCACTTGGTCTGGCACGCGCTCACGCACCCGCACCGATGTCAGACGGGCGACTTCATCGTTCAGGCTTTCTAAATGTTGGATATTGAGGGTACTGATAACGTTGATTCCGGCTTCTAAAATCTCTTCAACATCCAAGTAGCGTTTTGGGTGCTTGGAATTGGGGACATTGCTGTGCGCTAATTCGTCCACCATCACCCATTCGGGGCGGCGCTCGAGAATCCCCGCCACATCGAGTTCGGTCTGGGTCGTACCTTTATATAAAATCTCGAGCCGAGGAAAAAGCGGTAGGTCTTGGGCGGCGGCTACGGTATCTTTGCGTTTATGGGTCTCGAGGAAACCAATAATTGCGTCTAGTCCATCGGCGCGTAAATCACGGATTTCGTTTAATGCCCGCATGGTTTTACCGACACCAGCCGCCATGCCTAAATAAATTTTGTGCCTACCGCGTGTCATGGCGCTCGAGCAGAACATTTGGAACATCGCCAATGATTCCGTCTACACCCAAGGTGAGCAATTTAGCCACGATTTCGGGTTCGTTGACTGTCCAAACATTGACTTTCCAACCCATGCGGTGTGCCATTAACACCATGTCTAAGCTGACTTGACTGTGGTGCGGATGCAAGGCGCTGATTCCCAAAAAAGGAGCTAAGTAACCGTGGTCAAGTAACCAATTCTTTTTGGTGTTGTAAAAAAGCAGGGCGGTCTCGAGGGCTGGAGCAAGGCGTTTAATTCGCCATAAAGAAACAGGGTTAAAACTCGAGATGATGATTTGATTGCCAATCCCACTTCGTTCGACCAAGGCAGCCACTTCTTTTTCACGTCCGTCGGTGGCAAAAGTCTCGAGTTTAATTTCGATATTGAGATATGCGCCAGTTTGTTTTGCCCACGTCAGCACTTCCTCGAGTTTTGGAATGGTGTACGGCTCTGGTAGGCACAACTGAGCAAAGTCAAGGGATGCAATCAAACGACCATCTGGTAAATGAAAGCCGTGATGCACAACCAAAACGCCATCTTTAGTGCGTTGCACATCCAGTTCAATGCCATGCAGTCCAGCTTGTAATGCTGCCTCAAATGCGGGCATGGTATTCTCCAAATGCACCCGATTTGCACCCCGATGAGCCAGTAAAAGAGTCACACTGGATTGTAACCCATGTTTTGGGGCTATACTGTGCTTATGTTAGTAAACCTAAGAATCGTATGGGGAGTCCATCATGATTGATCAAGTCTTACGTGAAGCCGGAATTCAACTCGAGGACATCGAAACACGGCTTGATGGTCAGGGTGGTAAAGCCCTGATTATCACCGCCCGTGAACTGATGTATTACGAAGATTCGCGTTTACAACGCGGACGACTTCGGGAAATCGTCAATGTTAAAACCGCCAAAACAGGTGAGCTAACCGTTAAATCCCCAACGGAGAGCCTGATTGAAGGCAGCATCAAAGGCTTTGATTTAGCCGAATTAAAGTTCTTTTTTGAGAATGTCAAAGGGGCAATTGCTCGAGCCAAAGCCAGTGCCACAGGCACAGACTTCCCAGCCCCTAAAGCCCTGAGTCCAGAACCAATCCCAGTTGCTGCCCCTTGGCAAGCTGCTCCAGTCAGCAGCCCAGCCAGTGCTTGGGATACACCACCCACCTCAACTTGGGACAGCACCCCGCCTCCAGCCAATTCTTGGGATGCCACACCAGCCTCGCCGCCAAACACTTGGATGCCCGAAAAGCAAACCTTTGAAGTTGGACCTGATGCGATTACCCAAAAACCAGAAAAAGACTCATGGGCAGATTTAGAATCTGAACTGAACCCAGCCAAATCGGGCAGTACCCCCGGGTTTTTGAATGCCTCCGCCATGATTCCCCCGCCCAGCCCAGTTTTTCCAAACCCAGCGCCAGTTACAGCCAAGCCGCCGATAGACCCATTTGCCGACCTTGCCAAAAATTCTGGGAATCGTTCAAATAGTGGCGATGATTGGGGCAACCCCAATGCCGCCCCGATTAACCTAAAACCCGATAATAGCCCCACCGCCGTGATGGTACCCTCGAGTGCCAGTGGAGAATGGAGCGGCGAGATTATGGATGCCAGCACCGCCCTAGACTCCAAACCGCAAAAGAGTGGCAAAGGGCAAACCATGCGTTTGGGTGATCCCACGGCTGGCATTGAAAGCATCGCCCGTTGGCTCAGAATACTTTCGGTGATTTACTTATTTGTCGGCTCAGTCTTACCTGCTTCGCTTTTAATCGAAAGCGAGTTTTCGCCTAATTTAAGTCAATGGGCGTTAATTATTGTTTCGTTTTTTGGGGGATTGCTGCTGCCCTTAATCGGTTGGGGCGTTTCGGAACTCCTGACCAGTTGGGCAAAATCTGCTTCTGACCTGCGGAGTATTCGCAAAGCCACCCTTGGGCATTAAAGTCCAACAAAAAAAGTGGTGCATCAAAGCGATGCGCCACTTTTTTTCTCTGGCTTGGTTTTGGTTAAACTCCAAGCGTTTTTGCTCTCGCAACGCACAGCCTCGAGAACAGCGCGGGTTTCGGGTTTAGGGGCAGTTGTGATTGTTCTTAAAGTCTTTGTCATGGTGTCGGATTGGCTCAGAGACGCGGAGCGCAGCGCGGTGGAGAACAAAGGGACGGTGTTTGGCTGCATTGCAACCTTGGGCGGCGAATTCTCTATTGGTCATGACAAGCTCCTTTGAAACTAGGGAATAACAAAAAACCTCGGCGTGGAAGCCGAGGTCATCTATAAGTAAACACTTAGATGGGTTCGGCAAAAACAAAATCGGTGGACAGACGAAAACCTCGAGCCTTGAGTGCGCTGGGTTGGATGAATAAATTGTTGACCATGTGCATTCACGCTCCTTTTGGATTTTCTGCCCCAGATTGGGCTAGGCAGATTTGAGTACGCCAAGTGTACTAAGCCAAACACAATTGTGCAAGCTAAGCTAAACAGCTTAGGCAAAGGGCAAAAGTAAACAACCTTCGCCTTTAGGATTTGTCCAGAGAAAAGTTCCCGATTTGGGAACAATACACAATTATCTCTAAGCAGGACAGACACAGGGGTTTCTTGACCATAAGATGCACCTGACGGGCATGGTCGCCTGTCCCTACGGGTGTTCTGCCTCATACACAATTCACCCGTAGGGGAGGACCCCCGTGTCCTCCCTGTAACTGATTGTATGGTTATGAATTTGAAATCGGGAAGTTATTAAATGCCAATTCTTTAATACCCTTTTTCCCTATCCACCAGATTCTCGAGCGGTGCGCCAGACACAAAATTCTCGGCATTGCGACGCAGTAGACTTACAGCTTTGCGGTAAAAATTAGGTCCTCCGCCGGCAATGTGCGGCGTTAAAATCAGGTTTTCGAGTTTCCACAAAGGTGAATCTTCGGGCAGAGGTTCGGTTTGGGTGACATCGAGGGCTGCACCACTTAAATGCCCAGACTCGAGGGCGGCAATTAAATCCGGTTCGGTAATCGCACTGCCGCGTCCGACATTGACCAGCCATGCGCCTTTTTTCATTTTTGCTAGGCGGTCACTCGAGAAAAAACCGTGGGTGTCTGGGGTGTCTGGCAAGACCAGAATCACCGCGTCAAAATCGGGTAGGAGGTTGTCTATGTTATCCAGTGAATGCACCGTGTAGCCGCCTCGTAAGCCGCTTGAACGGGCAACCCCTTCCATATCACAACCAAATGGGCTGAGGCGTTGGGCAATGGCTAAGCCGATGCTGCCAAAACCAACAATCAGGACTTTGGCGGACTCGAGGGTCAGAAAGTGCCTGCTGCTTAGGGCGTGTTGGTACGCGCCTCTATCCCAAGAAACTTGTTTTTGGGAATCGCGGAAATGATGCAAACGGCGCACGCCAGCCAGCAATAAACTGACCGCCAATTCTGCGGTGGGGGCATCGTGCAGACCCTTACCGTTAGAAATCAGGATTTCGTCTCGAGGTGACATATTCAGCACATGATCTACCCCCGCCGAGAGGGTCTGAATATACTTTAGATTTGGCATTTGCAACAATGGCTCGAGAATCTTTTTGGAAAAACCCCAAACAATCAGCGCATCGGTATTCAGAGCGGTTAAATCATCTTGAGAACCAAAACGAACCACTTCAAGCGGAAAATTCTCGAGGGACAACGGCACAGAATCGGGCATCAAAATTTGCATCTGACAATTCTATGCGTATACTCGAGAACAATGCAAAAGCCTTTGATTCTAAGCCTCGTGATTATCGTAAGCGCCTTGAGTTTGTCTGTCTTGAGCGTGGTGAGTTTGTCTGCCTCGAGTCCGACTTTACTGGCGGTTGGCGACATTGCCACTTGCGGCAATCTTGGGGCATTTGTCACGGCGGGAATTATTCAAAAAGAACTGGGGAAGCACCCAAACAGCAAACTGGCAATACTTGGCGATATAGCTTATGAACGCGGCACGGATGAAGAATTTAAGTGCTATGACGCAGCTTATGGGCAATTTAAGGATATAACTTATCCATCCCCCGGCAACCATGAGTATTACACCCCAAATGCAAGCGGCTACTACAAGTATTTTGGTACTCGAGCAGGAAACCCTAAACTTGGCTATTACACCTATAAACTTGGCAACTGGCGGGTTTATGCTCTGAACAGCAATTGTAATTACATTGGCGGCTGCGATTCTAACAGCCCTCAAGTCAAATGGTTAAGACAAACGCTGCTGACCAACCCAAGTCAGTGCAGCTTGGCGTACTGGCATCACCCTCGGTTCTCGAGTGGACGACATGGCAACACGCCCTTTATGCAGGATATTTGGGCGGTACTGGCAAAAGCTGGTGTAGAACTTGTTCTGGCTGGACATGACCATACCTATGAACGCTTTGCACCGCTAGGCGCGAATGGAAAACCTGACCTCAAAGGGATTCGTTCTTTTGTGATTGGTACGGGTGGACGTAGTTTATACGCTTTTACCAACCCGCACCCGCACAGCCAAGTCAAGCAAAACTCGAGCCTAGGCGTAAGCAAATTTGTTCTCGAGCCAAATGGGTACAGTTGGGAGTTTTTGGCAGCCAAAGGCTCGGATTTCAAAGATGGTGGCAATGGGAAATGTTATTAAGAAGTTTAAGAGTTAAGAAGGAGCAGGGACGGCTAAAGTGACAGTTTGACCGCTTCTTAGGAACTGTCCAAGAATAACTTCCTGATTTCAAATAGACCAAAAACAGACAATTGGTCACAGGGCGGACACGGGGGTCCGCCCCTACCTAACGTATTTTTATGGATTTTGTAGGGACAGACCCCTGTGTCTGTCCTGCTAGGAAACAATGTTTCATCATTTCCAAATAGGGAAGTTATTTACGGACAAATCCTTGGTCAGACAAGACTGAGTAAGCTGGTTTCGTTTAGGGTTTGCAAAAAAACATCCACCAACAGGGCATCAAGGGTACTCCCTGCTTGGCGTTGTAACTCGAGAATCGCGGCTTGGGTTGTCCATGCGTTTTTATATGGACGTTCGCTGGTCAGGGCATCAAAGACATCCACCACCGCAAATAAACGGGCTAAATATGGTATCTGCTCCAACCTTAAGCATTCGGGATAGCCACTGCCATCGGTGCGTTCTTGATGGTACAAGACAATATCCAAGGTGGCTTTGGGTAAGAATTCTAAGCCTTGGAGCATTTGAAAACCGATGGTTGGGTGTTGACGAATCCAAAGCCATTCGTCCGGCGAAAGTTGACCGGGTTTGAGCAGCACATGGTCTGGCACAGCCACCTTACCAATGTCGTGCAGCAAAGCACCCCATTCTAGGGCTTGGAGTTGGTTCTCCTCGAGATGCAGCGCCCTACCAAAGCGCATGGCGAGTTCTAAAACCCTGTCAGTATGACCTTTGGTTTCAAAGTCGCGCATCTCGAGGGCAAGTCCTAGGGTTCTAAAAGTCTGCGCTCGGGTGTTCAGCACTTCCTGAATCGCCTCGGCACGTTCCATCGCACGGGTTAAACGCCCCGCAATAAATTCGGCAATTTCGCGGGTGTTGGCAGGAAAAGGCATGGGATGAGAAAAACTAGCGGCACTTAAAAAAGCCCGAACCCGACCACCCAAGTGAACAGGGGCTAGTAAACCTGTGCGAAAACCAAATTTTTGCAACTCTGGTTTGGCATCGGCTAATACTTGGTAGTCGCTCAGTAAGACCATTTGACCAGACATAATCGCAGAATTAAAAATACCTTGCGCCGATACTGGCATGTTCTGGCGGTACAATAAAAACCCTTCTGGCACTTCCCCCAAGACTGCCAGTGGTCTGACCATTTCGCCATCTAGGGCAAAATAGACCGCCGCTTCTAAACCCGTTAAATCAAGTAAGGTTTGCATTCCTAGGGTGGCAATGGCTTGTTCATCATCGAGTTGTTCGAGGTCGCTGGAAAGTTGTGCCAGTTTTGCAAAGGCATCGGCGCGTTGCTGGGCGGTTTGTAGCGCTTCCAAACGAACCAAAGCACTGGATAAGGCTTCGGCAATGGCGATTAAAATATCTAAATCCACGGGTAGTAACCGGTCTCTATCGCCTAAAGTATCAGCACATAAAACCCCGATAACTTGGGTGCTTGTATCTTGACGGATTGGCGCACCAATGTACGCCCCTTGCGCTAAAGTACGCATAGTGTACGCCTCGGGCAGTTGCGCCGCGAATTCTTCGACCCGTGGTTGTCCAGTATCAAGCACCCGCCAAGACAAGCCGCGTTCTCTGGTCAGCGTCAGATGAATCGTTTCTTCAGCTAACATGCCACTGCACCAAGCGGGACGCATTTGTGAGCGGTCCGGATTTGCAAGCAGCACCGAGGCACTCGAGGCATGGGTGGCTTTTAAGGCAAATTCAGTCGAGATTCGGTAAAGTTCTTGTTGGGTTTGGGCTTGACGCATAACCATCGAAACTTGGGCGAGAGCTTCTAAAGCTGCCCGTTCGCGCTCTAAACGCATATGGGTGCGTTCACGCTCGAGTCTTGCGCCAAGCGCCGCCGCCACTTCTGGCAAAATAGGACGTAAATCTACCCAAGGGGCTGAGCGGTAAATCAGGGCAATACTGCCAATTAACTCACCCGCCACCCGTTGACCAACCAGATGAGCTTCGCGGAAACCAAGGCTTTCGATCAGTTTGTATTTACGATGAATTCGGGGTTCGGCAAAAACAACCCTGACGGTTTCACCACGCAAAAAAGCTGGTTCTTCTTCGGTGAAATCGCCTATCCGAATTGGTTCAAGCAGTTCTTTATTGACCCCAGAAACAGCTAAAATTCGGTAGCCATTGTTTTCTTTAATCCGGAAAACCGCACCGTCAGCCCCATTATCTAAAGTTAAGGCTTCGAGCATCACTTGATACAAATCGTCGCTGGTGGTGGCATCACCAATGGCACGCAAAGAGCGGCTTAAAATACGTTGTCTAATCAGTTCGGCTTCGCGCTCGGTGACATCTTTGATAATCGCAATAATGCCCTCAAGCGCATTGTTATTATCAAACACAGCCCGAACACTGACCTCTGCCCTGAAACGTTGCCGATTTGGTTTTTGATGCCAAACCACCCCGCGCCAGACATCACCGCTTAAAACCGTTGCCCAACCTTCATCTTGAGAAGCGCTGACACTCGAGCCGATTAAATCCACCAATTTACGTCCCAACATTTTGCGGTGACTAACTTCGTACAAAGATTCAGCCGCCGTATTGAGCATCACCAAGTTCAACTCGGCATCGGTCAGCAAAGCCGCTTCGCCAAGTGCATCAAGAACAGGGTAAAAAGAGTCAATCAAAAAATCACCGAACTAAAACTTATCGTAACATCTTTTGGTGTCTGCGACTGTGTAAAAACCCGTTAGGGCTAGACGCACCGCACGTCAATCTCGCTATACGCCACTTCTTGGACAGCTTCAAAAGTTCCGTCACGCACCCCTTCCAGCAGTGCCGAAAATAAAACGGTGCGTTCACCCCAATCCTCGGCAGGGACTTGATGAAAAAAAAAGTTCTTCACCAAAGCTCCAAACTGGCGAATTCTAGCCAAAGCAAGCGGCATGGTCAGGCGCTCGAATGCCAAGTCCAAAAAATCTATAGCACGGATGCGTCGTCTGGCAGCTTCTAAAAGCGCTCCAAGTCCACTCGAGACTGGTTTGGACTTGCGTGGCAAACGAATCTCGGGAACACGGGGCAGCATCACCAAAGACTGGCAAGCCCGTTGGTCTTTTAGAAAAGAAATTGCCCCCTCAAGTTTGGCAAGGGCTTGCACCCCTTCAAGCACATCTTCAAGGCTGCTGTCGGCGCTGTCGGCATCATCCTCGAGAATGACCCGAGGGGCTTTTGGCAATAACAACCGCGCTTTTAATTCAATCACCCCAGACAAATGCGGCAATGCCTCCGAAGCCAGTTCAAGCGCTTC
The DNA here is from genome assembly GCA_031414595.1 of Deinococcales bacterium. Lineage (GTDB taxonomy): Bacteria > Deinococcota > Deinococci > Deinococcales > JAAFIG01 > JAAFIG01. The sequence continues at coordinate 40,599 of JANNVX010000033.1, read as the reverse complement.
ATCGGGTGGTAAAACCGCCTTGACTTGGGTGTAACGCAGCAGCACGGCTCGAGTCAACTCGAGCAGAGGCACGGCACTGGGCAGAATATGTTCGGAGCGCAGGGCAGCGGCAAGCTCGGGCAGTGTGCCTTCAAAGCCAGCAAAACGCGCCACAAAGGTGGTTTCAAAAATCATGGGTTGCGGCTGTCCAAACCAAGCAGCCCAATCGCTTCACGAACCTCCGACATGGTTTCTTGGGCAATCGCACGGCAATAATCCGCCCCAGACACCAGTGCATCGGTCACTTCCGACGGATGCTGGCGTAAATAGGCGGCTTTGGCTTGAATCGGTTCTAAGGTCGCCCAAATGCCTTCCATCAAAAGTTTTTTGCAGTCTACACAACCAATCCCAGCCCTGCGGCATTCGGTGTCCACCATTTCGATGCTTTCTAAACTCGAGAAGAGCTTATGGTAAGCAAAAATGACGCAAACTTCTGGGTTGCCGGGGTCGTTGCGGCGTACCCGTTGTGGGTCAGTTGGGGCAACTCGGATATTTTGCCAAATCGTCTCTTTTGGCTCGAGAACCCCAATTGTGTTGTTTTTGGACTTACTCATTTTACCCGCGCCATCTAAACCCGGAACTCGAGCCGCATTCTGGTCAATACTGGCTTTTGGTTCTGGGAAAATTGGTTTGTCTGGGGCAAAACGGTAATTAAAACGCCGTGCAATTTCTCGGGTCAGTTCGATGTGCTGAATTTGATCCTCGCCAACGGGAACAGTATCGGCTTTATACAAGAGAATATCGGCGGCTTGCAGCACTGGATACATCAGTAAGCCAGACAAAATACTGTGCTGTTCGGACTTATCCTTGAATTGGGTCATCCGCTCGAGGTCGCCCAAAGGAGTTTGGGTGGTAAAAACCCAACCGAGTTCAACATGTTCACGCACATGCGACTGGGCAAAAAGCGTAATTTTATTCGGGTCAAGCCCAGCCGCCATATTTGCTAGGGCTGCCTCGAAGGTTAAACGCCCTAAATTGACCGCATCATGTGGAATGGTGATGGCATGATAATCCACAATGCAAAAAATGGCTTCTTTACCAATCTGCTCACCAATTTTTACCCAATTGCGAATTGCCCCAAGATAATTGCCAATGTGAATCTCGCCAGTTGGTTGAATGCCACTAAAAACCCGTTTCATGCGGACGGAGTATACCCTATTTGGCGTAACCCATCACGCTTATTTGGCATACCCCACGGCTTTGAATTTCCCATTTTCGATAGCTATTGCCACCCACGGGCGGTCATTCATATCGCCGTTGATGTCAAACCGAATCGGTGAAGTAATCCCGTCTATGGGTTTAGAGCGCAGAGTCTCGAGGGCAAGGCGCATTCCTTCGCCATTTTCGGGCTTGGCTCGCATTCGCCGCATGGCTTCAATCATGGCTCGAGTCGCATCGTAGGCTTGCATGGCGTTGGCGTTTGGTGTGCCACCACCAAATAAATTCTGAAAACGCTTGGTAAAACGCACCGAGTTCTTATCGGTCAGGGTGCTGTGCCAAAAACTGGTGACAATCACCCCGTTGACACTCGAGCCACCTTGGGCAATTAGGTCTTGTCCATATGCCCCGTCGCCTGCATAAATTGGTTTATTAAAAGGCTTTTCGACCCGTGCGGCGGCTGCAACATCGGCAGTATAGCCAGAAACAAAAATCGCGTCCACTGCAAAATTACCGACCTTGGCTTGGGTGATTGAATTTAGCACAAAAGGAATATCGGAAGTGGTCAAACCAATCTTTCCGGCTTCGGCTTTGAAAGTCTGGGCTAACCCCAAAGAATAGGCATCATTTTCGTCAAATAAGACCGCCACACTGTTTGCACCTCGAGACTTGACAAGGCGGGCTAACGCCGCGCCTTGGGTGCTGTCTGACGGTGCAACGCGGTAAATCATTCTGCCAGCAGTGGTAATTTTAGGGTTGGTGGCGGCTGGGGCAATAATCGGTGTTCCTGGCGAAGCCGCATTGTAAATCGGCGCACTGGCAAGCAGCGTACTGCTCGAGTACGGACCCACTACGCCCCAAATGTACTGATCGTTAATCATTTCCGAAGCCACTTTAATGGCGGTGGTGCGGTCTCCTGCGTCGTTGAGGATTCGCACACTGATTTTGTTTTTATCGCCTTTTTGGTTACGTAAAAAACCACCATCGTCGTTGACTTCTTTGACTGCCAAATAGACACCTTGTAAAAAAGCCTCGCCAACTTGACGTAACGAGCCTGTTAATGGCGCAGAAACACCAATTCGGTAGTTGTCGGACTTGGCGAGTTTTAGAATTGCTTCTTCACGCAGCAAACCCGCCATGGCATCGGTTGGGTTTTTACGACGGTAGGTGTCAGAACTGGTCAGTAAATTCGCCCAATCCTTTTTATTGTAAAAATCGAACAAGGTTTTTAATTCTGCCCGCACAAACAAGGCTGGTTCAATCTCGAGCGAGGTGGTATTGGCTGGCGGCGTGGTTAGCGTAGTGACTGGCGTGGTTGGCGTAGTGACTGGCGGCGCGGTGGGTGTAGTCGGTGTGCTAGGCGCATTACTCGAGGTTGTTCGCGGCGGTAAACCCGGTAAGTTCAACTGACCACGCTGATACAAGGTGAATCCACCGTATCCAAGCAGCAACAAGGCAATCAAAGGCAGCAAAGGATTACTTTTCATAGGATTTTTCCTGTTTACCTACTCGAGGATACCACAACTTCTCACAGCCAGACCAATAACTTAACATTACCTTGAGCGTTTCAAGGCTTTTTTGAACGCCCCAACTGCAAACTCGAGGTCATTCTGGGTGCTGCTGCGCCCAAGCGAGAACCGCAAACTGGCTCGAGCATCACTTTTACTTTTGCCAATTGCCAGCAGTACATGGCTCGGCTCGAGCGTCCCAGAACTGCAGGCACTGCCAGAACTGGCAGCCACTCCTTCAAGGTCAAGGTTCATTAAAAGCGCTTCGCCATCTGCTCCTGCGGCGGTAATATTGATGTGTCTTGGACTGCGCTTGGTCGGATGCCCATTTAGGCTTACCCCATCAATACTGGTCAGTTCCCCCGCCAACCAATCGCGCATTGGCTCGAGCCGTGCAGATTCAGATTCTTGCAATGCAGCCGCTTTTTCGGCAGCTAAACCCATGCCAACAATCGCGGGAACATCTTGAGTTCCGCCACGAAAACCACGTTCTTGCTGTCCGCCATACAAAATAGGTGAGAGGACAAATCCGTGCTTCTCGAGTTCCCTTGAGACCCACAGCGCTCCAATCCCTTTGGGTCCATAAAACTTGTGGGCAGCCACCGATAGTAAATCACAACCCAAGTCCTTGACATCAAGCGGCACATGCCCAAGGCTCTGCACCGCATCCACATGAAAAGGAATCTTAAATTCTTTGGCTATCCGCCCAATTTCGCCAAGCGGTTGAATCGTCCCTAATTCGTTATTGACATGCTGCACAGAAATCAGTTTAGTCTCGGGAGTAATTGCTTGGCGTACCTGAGCCGCACTGACCATGCCAAATTCGTCTGGGCTAAGAATTGTGGCTGTAACCCGACCCATATTTACCAAAGCCCGGAGCGGCGCAAGAATCGCACTGTGTTCTACCGCCGTGGTGACAATATGCCCACCTGTAAGCATCACCGAAAATAAAACTTGATTATTGGCTTCTGTCCCACCCGAAGTAAAGACCAATTCCTGACTCAGCACCCCAAGCACTCGAGAAAGCCGTTCTCGTGCTGCCTCGAGTGCTTCTTTAGCTGCCGAACCCTCCCGATGGACACTCGAGGCATTGCCCAATAAAAATTGGTATGGTCGCATCTGCACTTCGACATCTGGGTCAAGTGGCGTGGTGGCTGCAAAATCTAAATAAACACGCATAAAAGACTTAGACAGGGGAAACCCCTACTTTATTGCTCTTAATCCCCTGCCATTGGCAAGGCGATTCCGCTTTGGGTGGCGGGGTTTGCCAGTAATCGAGCTTTGCTGGTGGCATCTATCATCTGAGCCTCGAGCATCAGGTCTTTGAGGGTGGCATTGCCCAAGACATCGCGGATGGCACTGTCCACGCGCCGCCAAAGGCTTTCTGTGCCGCAAGAATTTGCATGGCTGCAACTGCTCGAGTCCTCGATACAAGAAACCGGAGCAATACTGCCTTCCATCACTTCAACCACTTCAAGGGCAGAGATCAATTCGGGCGCTCGAGCCAGTTTATAGCCACCAAAAGCACCACGGACACTGCGAATAAAACCAGCACGGCGCAAATTAGAAGCAATCTGTTCTAGGTAATGCTGGCTTATGTCTTGGCGTTCGGCAACGTATTTTAATGCCACAGATTGACCGTCTGCATTGGCAATTTCGACAAGGGCGCGAAGTCCGTACTGAGCTTTGGTTGAAATCCACATGGGTACACCTCTGGGTAGAACTGAGAATCATTCCTAGTTTAACACGTAAAATCCGTACAAAATATAGGGATTTAGGTCTTGGGCTGCTCGAGTCCACAAGACACAGGCTGCACATAACTTGATACTTGACAATTGCTTATTTCTTGCTGTACCTTAAAAAAGACCGAATGGTTTTTTTACAAGGATTAAAATGCGTAAAGGCGAACGAACTAAAGAATTTATTCTCGAGCAGAGCGCAGCTTTGTTCAACAAACAAGGCTATGCCAGTACCAGTTTATCGGACATCATGGCAGCCACCAAACTCGAGAAAGGCGGGATTTACAATCATTTTGCCAACAAAGAAGCCTTGATGCAAGAAGCCTTTTTGTTCGCCGTCCAACAAGTCGAAACGCGCTATAACAGCTTGCTCGAGGAACGCCGCGATTCACGTTCTCGGCTTTATGCAGTTCTCGAGGTCTTCAAGAGTTTTTTAACCGACCCGCCAGTGCGTGGTGGTTGCCCAATGCTTAACGCCGCTATCGAAGCCGATGATGCCTTGCCTGCCCTGCGTCCGAGTGTGCGCCGAGCGCTTGAGGGCTGGCGAACCGCCATCAAAGGGATTCTTGAGCGGGGCATTGCTCGCGGCGAACTACGCCGTGACCTAGACCCCGAAAGTTTCTCGAGCGTGATGCTGGCATCCTTAGAAGGCGCAGTGATGCTTTCTAAAATGTACCGTGACCCGGTGCATATTGAACGGGTACTGCGTTTTCTCGAGTTACAAATTGATGGCTTGGAAGTTCGCCCATACTTGTACGCAGGGGGTTAGAGCAGCGCAAAATGGCAGTGGTACATTTTTTTAAGCCCGGAGGCAAACATGAATGATTTAAGCGCTTTGCAGCAAACATTGGTTCAAACCTTAGAAATAGAAATACTCGAGGCTACAAAAGACCGAGTGGTCGCTAAAATGCCCGTCCAGCCCAAAGTCTCGCAGCCGTTTGGGTTTTTGCATGGTGGGGCTTCGGTGGCTTTAGCCGAAACAGTCGCCAGTGTTGGCGCATACTTAAATGTTGTCGAAAACGGCGAAAATGCTTTTGGTCTCGAAATTAACGCCAATCATGTTCGTCCTAAACGCGATGGTTTTGTGACAGCCACAGCCACACCTTTGCACCGAGGCAAAAGTACCCATGTTTGGGATATCCAAATTACCGATGAAGCCAGTAAATTGGTCTGTGTTTCCAGATGCACCATGGCGATTACCAAGACATGAACGGTACTTTTGATCAAGACATGAACGGTACTTTTGATCGAGACATGAGCCTATCTGGTCAAATCATTATTGCCTCTGACCTCGAGGGAACGCTAACAGTCGGTGAAACTTGGCGTGGAATTCGAGCCTATTTAGAGCAGCACAATCGCAAAACAGATTTTTGGTTATTTTTTGTAAGTCAGTTGCCACAATTTATAAGCAGCAAGCTCGGTCTGATTTCCAAACGTGAATTTCAGAACCGTTGGACAGCCAATATCATGCGGCTTTTTGCCGGCATAAGCGTTGAAGAATTTAAGCAGGTTGCCACTTGGGTTGCCGAACATGAATTGCTGCCAAAAATCAGACCCAGTGTTTTACAAGAACTCGAGACAGCCAAAAAAAATGGTTTCCAAGTGATTCTTGCCAGTGGTACATACCAACCAGTCCTCGAGGCGTTTGCTGCCCCTTTTGGCTTTGAAGCCCTTGGTACACCGATTGCCACACAAAATGGGAGGCTTACAGGGCTGGTGATTGGCGAAATTCGGGTGGGTTTAGAAAAACGCCTTGGACTCGAGAATTTCTTAGCAGGGCAGGTTTTAACCATAGCCTACGGCGACACGATGCCAGATATTCCCATGCTTGAATTGGCAGCAGAAGCAATTGTTGCCAGTGGTGACAGCACCCTAGAAATAGTCGCAAAAGAACGTGGTTGGCGGATAATCAGTTAGGCAATTTAAGCACAGGGTTGCGCTTATTAGGTACATTTATTACTTTTGCCATAAGCCCCAAGTTCTTTACCATCTAAAAACGGTAATTTTCCACCTGCACCCTGAAGATTACTCAATAAACGCAAGTCCAGTGTGCCTTGGCTCGAGATGGTCAACAATGAAAACAGGTCGTTGATTGCAAAGACCCGCCAGACTCCAACTTGGTCTGCGCCGTTGCTGCTAAAAAAACTGGTGTTTGTTCCAGCCCAGTAATTATTGCTGCTGTAACTGCTTTCGACCCTGCCAGTATAGGCGTATTGTCCGTTTGAACATAAATCCCATTGACGTTTATTTTCTGTGCCGCCAACATTACCACTTCCCGCGCCAGTAAAAGAATAATGCAGTAAGTACCGCCCACTTAAACCAAGTTTTAAGCGCTTGACGGTATCCCCCAGTTGACTTGGGGCAAATTTGCTGGTCTGAATCAGGCTTTTGCTGATGCCCTCGAGTTGGTTTTGGCTGGCTTTGCTGGTCAGGACGGTAAAGCCAATGGCGCTGCTTTTGCTAAAAACTATACTGGTTTGTGATTCAAGTTGAGGATGGGTGTGACGGGCGCTCAAGACCCCACCAACAACTTTTGGTGTGCCAAGCGGCTCGAGTTTTAGGTTGGCATCCAATTCTAACGGGTACTCAAGCCATGCACTGGCATCTTTGGGTTCTAAACCCGTAAATGCCCAAATGAAAATATTGGCGGTTTTGCCTTGGCTAAACAGCGTCACATTGCCATTGGCGGTAGCCGTTGTTTGCCCAGTAAAACCTTTCGGGGTAACAAAAGAAACCCCATGATTAACCAAGTTGACTCGAGTACCCGCCGTGTATTTTGCACCTGCTTGGGCGCTTGTACCACTGGGTAATTTGGCAGCAATGGGGCTTCGGGTAATGCTGCTCGAGGTATTGGTGCTTGGGCTGCTTGGTTTTGCGGCGGTGACTGGTGGTTTGCTACTGGCTGCAACAGGTGGTTTGCTGCTGACCGCAACTCGAGTAAACACCACTTGCTGCGCGGTGCTGGTGTTGGCTTGTCCATTGGCATCAAGTTGACCAAAAATAAAATTCAGGGTATTACCTTGGACACTCAGGCTAAAAAAACCTTGTTCTCCAGCCCCCTCATACAAACCTTCGGCTTTTGAACCACTCGAATTTCCTTGCAAAGCATAGACGTTTGCGCCGTTGCTGAGCTTGCCGATAATTTGCCTATTTGAATCTTGTAGGCTCAGGGTGATGGTTTGTCCTTCTGGGGTGCGAAGTGTCCAAGTTCCACTTAGGCTTTGTGCCAAGACAAAACTCGAGACTAGAAGCGCTAAACCGACAATCAGCATCATTATTTTTTTCACACTTGACCTCACTGACAAACGTTACTGCGTCCAAACGCCCCAAGTTCTTTGCCGTTTAAGAATGGGAGTTTTCCATTTGCTCGTTCAAGATTACTTAAAATATGCGAATCTAAGACCCCTTGGTTAGAAATGGTCAGCAGGGTGTAGACATCATTCACTGCAAAAACCCGCCAAACGCCGACTTCATTTGCTCCACTGGTGCTAAAAACCGATAAACTGGTGTCCGCATAGGGGTTATTGGTGGTGTAACTGCTTTCGACCCGACCAAAATAAGCATATGTGCCGTTAGAACATAAATCCCATTGGCGTTTGTTCTCTGTGCCGCCAAAACCACTTGAGCCAACTGCCTTGAACGAATAGTGCAGCATGTATAAGCCGCCTAAACCTTGGCGAAGTTGTTGTACCGTCTCAAAAGTAGGGCTTGGGGCAAAGGCTAAATTGCCAAGTAAGGTATTGGCAATGCTAGATAATTCTTGGCTGGCGCTTTTGGCACTGATAATTGTAAAACCAATCGCGTTATTCTGCCCAAAAGCAATTACGGTTAGACTATCGAGTTGCGGGCTGGTGTGATAGGCATAAACCAAGTTATTTTGCGTCACTGGCGGGGCTTGAAGTTGAAATTTGAGGTTCTGGCTGATTTCAATTGGATAAGCCAGCCATACGGCAGCTTCCCTAGGCTCGAGACCAGAAAAAGCCCAAACCAGCACCGAAATATCTTGCGCTCGAGACAAGACGGTGATTTGACTGCCCGCACTCAGCACGGTTGTTCCCGTAAAAGCGCTTGGAACAATAAATGACAAACCATGTTTAGCAATGTTGACTCGAGTTCCAGCTTGGTATTGCTGCCCAATTTGGGCTTCTATGCCACTGGGCAGACTTTGTGCCAAGACCAAACTCGAAGTGAGAAGCAGTCCCAACAGCAAGGTTTGCAAATTTTTCATGGTCATAGTGTAGACCTAAATTTTGTTTTTTGTTTCAGATTCGCACTTGGCAATGTCAGCAGCACAAGACTTGGCAATGTCAGCAGCGTGGGTTACAATACCAGTCATTCGTATGCTTAAACGCATTTTGGCGGTGGCGGATATGGTTCATCCGTATATCTACCGCGATACCTTCCCAAGTGGTCTCGAGCCGCTTGATTTGGTCTTGATTGCTGGGGACTTACCGGGCTATTACATCGAATTTATTGCCACCCGTTGCACTTGTCCAGTGGTCTTTGTGCATGGCAATCATGGCGAAGAAAAAGTCAAGGATTATCTTGGGCAAATGGTGGACCCGGGCGGGGCAATCAACGCCCATGGTAAATTTATCAGGGCAGGTGATTTTAGAATTATCGGTTGGGGTGGTGCGCCGCGCTACAACGAACGCAATGATGGCGGGCAGTACACAGGGGCGCAAGTCAAACTGGGGCTGGGCAGACTCGAATGGGGTTTATGGCTCGAGAAACGCCGTAAAACCACGCCCTTTGATATTTTCTTAACCCATGCCCCGCCGCCGGGTCGACACGCGGGAACAGACCATGCCCACCGAGGTTGCAAAGAAATTGGTGAGTTCTTAAATCGCCATAAACCAGCCCTGATGGTACATGGGCATGTCCATGCCTATGAAGGCAAAAAAGTCGAGTACCAGACCGATTTCGGTTCTAAAATTGTCAATGCTTATGGTTATACGGTGCTTGAACTCGAATTGCCAAATGCACAAAGTTCGGCTGGCTCGAGTCTCAAAGCAAATCCTCAGTCCAGTGTTTTTGCGTCGGACACGTCGGTTTTAGCAGATTAAGCAGGGTCGTGAAAGGGTTTCACAACCTAAGCTGATGTTTGGTTCACGCTTTTCTTGTAAGGTGCATTGATGGGATGGTTTGAACAACAAGCAGAACACGACTTAAAAACCGCACGCCGAAAATCGTGGTTAGCCGATTTAAGCGCCTGGTTACGTGGCGAAGACAACGACTTATTGCCTTTTGATGCCGTCAAACATCTACATCCAACCGCCGAGCATTACCGAGGGATTCAGACCATCGCCATAGACCAAATCATTGGCAGTGTAGACCGGTATCGTGATTTTGATGAGGCTTTTTTTCCTCGAGCCGACCACTTAAAAGAACGTTGGACAAACATTCGGCGCTTAAAACTCGAGGGTAAAGAAATGCCCGCCATTCAAGTCTATAAGGTCGGCGAAACCTACTTTGTCAAAGACGGAAACCACCGCGTCAGTGTTGGGCATCTCGAGGGGCAAAAATTTATTGATGCCGAGGTGATTGAACTTGATGTGCCGATTGCCCCCGAAAAAGGCGATGACATCAAGGATTTTATTATCAAAGGCGAATATGCCCAGTTTTTACAAAGCACAAATTTGCCCCAAATTGTCCCAGACCACGAAGAAATTCGCTTTACCACGCCCGGACGTTACGATATTTTGCTTGACCACATCGAAAAGCGCCAGTATTTTTTGGGCTTAAACTTAAAACGTGATATTAGCCAAGCCGAAGCCGTAGAAAGCTGGTACTCGAGACTTTACAAACGTATGGTGGACGAAATGCGTGAAGTCAATGCCTTGGAGAGCTTCCCAAACCGCACCGAAGCCGATTTATATATTTTTATGATGGATCACCGCTTTAATTTAAGTCAGCACTACGGACAGGATGTGGGTTCTAAAGTCGCCACCCAGAGTTTTGTGCAGCATCATAAAGTCCCATGGCATCAAAGGTTACTTTCGATTTTTACAGGACGCAAAGAAACCTGATAACCATCATTACCCCCTGATTCTTAAAGTTGAGATGTTTTATACTTCTTCCCCATGAGCCAAATTCAATCCCTGCCCGAATGGAACACGACTGCCTTTTATCCAGCCCTTGATTCCGCCGAATTTACGACTGATTTTGTAGGGTTGTTTAGCGATTTAACGGCACTCGAGGCGCTATTCGAGCAACAGAAAATTAAAAAACTCGAGACCAGCCCAAAGCCAGCCGAGGCTGCTCAGTCACTCGAGATGGTGTTACAGAGCCTCAATTCTTTAGCCGAAAAAGTGCGTTTGGTGTCTGCCTATATTCATTGTTTTACCAGCACCAATTCAAGAAACGACTTTGCCCAAGCCAAGGCTTCTGAGTTACAACTTTTTTATGTGCGTCAAAATAAGTTGTACACGCGCTTGGCAGCTTGGATTGGCAGTATAGACTTGGATGGCACTTTTCAGTTTTCTGCAAATATAAGGGAGTACACCTTTGCCTTGCAGAAAATGCAGTTTGCGGCTAAACACCAAATGAGTCCAGAAGAAGAGGATTTACGCAGCAGTTTAAGCCCCAGTGCCTCGAGTGCCTGGGCTAAATTACATGGCAACATCGTCAGTCGTTTAGAAGTGATGGTGCAGAATGAATCCATCCCGATGAGTGCCACTCGAGCCGCCGCCCGAAGCCCCGATACGGCGCGGCGCAAAGCTGCATACACGGCGGAACTCGAGGCGTGGCAAACCGTAGAAGTGCCACTAGCCGCCGCGTTAAACAGCATCAAAGGCGAAGTAGGTGTGGTCAATGCCAGACGAGGCTTTAGCGATGCCATCACACCAAGTCTGCACAGCGCCAACATAGACCGTCAGACCTTAGATGCCATGCACCAAGCCTGTACCGAGTCTTTTCCAGACTTTAGGCGCTACTTAAAAGCCAAAGCCAAATTGCTCGGCTCGAATGCCTTAAATTGGTACGACATGCTTGCTCCTGTTGGTGAACCCGGTAAGTCATGGGAATGGGCGGAAGGTTCAGAGTTTATTGCGACGCAGTTTGGAACGTACAGCCCAAAACTCGAGGCTTTTGCACGGCGCAGTTTAAGTGAGAACTGGATAGATGCTGCCCCGCGCCCCGGTAAACGCGATGGGGCGTTCTGCATGTCGGTACGCGATGACGAAAGCCGTATCTTAATGAATTTTGAACCGAGCTTAGACAGTTTATCCACCCTTGCCCATGAACTCGGACATGGCTACCACAACCTCTGCTTAAAAGACCGTGCGCCCCTACAACGCCAAACCCCGATGACCCTTGCCGAAACCGCTAGTATTTTTTGTGAAACAATTGTTTCTAACGCTGCCTTAAAAGAAGCCAAGACATTAGAGAAGCTCTACATTTTAGACACTGAACTGCAAGGACAAACCCAAGTTGTGGTGGACATCCACAGCCGATTCTTATTTGAAAGTCGGGTTTTTAAGGCTCGCGAAGCGCGTGAATTGTCGGTCGCCGAACTTAAAAACCTGATGCTCGAGGCACAACTCGAGACCTACGGCGACGGCTTAGATGCCAGCACCTATCACCCATATATGTGGGCAGTCAAAGGGCATTATTACAGCGCTGGACTGAGTTTCTATAATTATCCGTACACCTTTGGGCTGCTCTTTGGGCTTGGGTTATACGCTCAGTACCAACAGAACCCAGAAAGCTTCAAAACCAAGTACGACACCCTGCTTTCATCTACTGGACTGGCAGACGCTGCCACCCTTGCCAGTGGTTTTGGCATTGACCTCCGCACCCCAGATTTCTGGCGCTCGAGCTTAGATCAGATTCGGTCTCGAGTAGATGAATTCTGCGATTTGGTGGGGCAAACCACGACTTAGAAAACAAATCCAAGTCGTGGTCAAGGTGGTGCCGAGGAGGGGACTTGAACCCCTACACCCTTGCGGGCGCTAGTCCCTGAAACTAGTGCGTCTACCAATTCCGCCACCACGGCACTCGCGGGCAACAAAAGATACACGCTATTAAGCCCAACGTCAAGTACCCAAATAAAAGCCAAAACTCGAGAAGCTGTGATTCACACCTTAAACGGGGGGTATTGCGTTTTTCAAAAAGTCATGATAAATTTTCAAACGCGTTACCGTGTTCGGAAGTAGCTCAGCGGTAGAGCAATCGGCTGTTAACCGATCGGTCGTAGGTTCGATCCCTACCTTCCGAGCCAAGAGAAAGCCCCTGATAAAGGGGCTTCTTTGTTTGATGGTTTTGTTTTGTACAGGCTGGTCTGGTGTTGCTGGCTGCCATAACTTGGTAGACTGTTGTTCATGCAAGCCCTAATGAGTAACCAAGTGCTTTGGACTGCCCTTCTTGCCTCGACTTTAGCCCAAGTCTTAAAGGTTCTGCTGATTCTTTTAAGCGAACGCAAATGGATACCAGAGCGTTTCCTCGAGACAGGCGGAATGCCCTCGTCACACACCGCTTCGGTAGCGGCTCTGGCGGTGATGTGTGGTCTTGAGTTTGGTTGGGGAAGTGGATATTTTGCAATTGCGGCAATTTTTGGCAGTATTGTAATGTACGATGCCACAGGGATTCGCCGTGCCAGTGGAATGCAAGCCGAGGTCTTAAACGACTTGGTTCAGGAACTCGAGGCGGTGCTGCGTGAGGGTTTTGCGCCTAAGCCCTTAAAGGAGCTTTTGGGGCATACCTATTTTGAGGTTTTTGTCGGTTTTTTGCTTGGGGTTGGTGTGGCGGTGGCATCACACAATTGGTACTAAACTTATTTGGCTCGAGAGCAACAACAACCAAGGACGCATCAAGAGCCTCCGCGCAGTAATTTAGTGTATTCGTCAAGCAGTAGTGGTTCGGAAATTGGACCAGTGATTAAACGGTCTGCCCGTAAATCATAACGAAATAATTTGGTGATGCTGCTTTTTTTCAGTAAGCCCAGCACTTGAGCTTTACGGGTTTCTGGGGCAATCGCGCTCATGATGATTAGACCAACATTTGCCCGTTGTAACGGTAGCGACTCGAGCGAAACCTTATCCAAATTAGAATCCTTATTAACGCCAACCACTTCAAATCCCAAAGAGGTCATTTGCCGCCCTGTGTCGGATGCCACACCACCCCGAAAGACCGAATCGGTGGTCACAAAAAAAATGTTCATGCGTTTGCCTTTTGTCACCACATCTTGCAATAAGGCTTTGTTGATTGCCACGGTGCGCTCCAAGTTGCGTTTGACTTCCGCCACTCGAGCCGAACGCCCTGTCGCCAGTCCAAGGGCATCCATGGCGCGTTGTGAAGAACCGACACTCGAGAAATTAAAAGCAAGGGTCGGAGCAAGGTCATCTAATTTGGTGTTCAGTTCGGTGAACCTAGCATCTGAGATGATTAAGTCTGCACCAAGGGCTTTGATTGCCTCGAGCGAAGGATTACTCGAAGAACCAACCAAGACAGGCATGGTTTTAATCAGTTTGGCATAAGCGGGAATACTCTCGATGGGCTTGCCAAGCTCGGCATTTTCCGGCACATACGGCGGGGTGCTGCCATAACCAACCGGTTGTAACCCCAAAGCCAAAGCCACCTCGAGCGAAATTGCACCCAAGACCACAATCTTTTGTGGTCGTTGGGCTATTTTGGCTTCGCCCCCATCATGCTTAACCACCATTGGGTAAGTCGTTGTCTGGGCTAAAGTTGCTGCCATAAGCAGAAGTAAAACCGCGCAGAATGCCGTCGCCACCTTAAAAGAGTGCTTCATAAGAGCAGTCTAAGGGGAAAAGGGGAAAAAGGCAAAACCCTCAAAGCTCAAGACTCATAGCCCATAGCCCTTTACTGCTCTGCCAACCAGCGTGGGGGTTTGAGTTTATTAAAAGTCACTTCAAGTCCGGGTTTTAATTCCAGGCTTAACGCTTGATGCTCGAGTTCCGTGCCGTGCGGTAAATAGAGTTCGGACAGGGCATAAACGATGGTGTCAAACCATTCAAGCCCCCTGCCGTGAACCTTATCGCCAAATTGCCGCAACGTACCATCAAAGGCTGGAGAGATATGAAACAGTTCGTGTACAAGCGTCTCGAGGCGGTCTCGGGGGCTTAGTCCCCAGAAACGCTCCCAAGCAAAGGCAACAATATAACGGGCTTTTTTACCGTACTCGGTGTTGACTGTCTCGAGTCGGTAAGTGTAACGTCCACGTTTCCGAGTTCCGCTTGGCAGAGGGTAGCAACGGGCAAAAGTCAGGATTCGTTTGGCGTGTCTCGAGTAAAAGACCGCAAAATGCACCCGTTCAAGGTCTATATGTCCAAGTTCTGGGACTCGAGCCACAATGTCCTCGGCGGCAGCCCTTAGCCCTGCGGTCAAGTCAACCACTCCACCGCCCACATTCAAGGCGCGAGCCGAATAGCGACCTGACTGTGAACTGGAGGTAAACATCTGATGTTTAGGATACTCGAGTTTGGTCATGGATAGATGTGTCTTAGAATCTGGTTTCATGCTAAACAGAATTATACGCCTAAATTAGCTTTTAGCAGATAGGCAAATTACCGTATTGACTTGTTAGAATTGACCCGTGATTTATAAACGTATCATCCCCTGCCTCGACATTGACCAAGGAAAAGTCACAAGGGGCGTGCAGTATCAAAATGTCCGCGATGTTGGCGACCCGCTCGAGTTATGCAGGCGTTATGACGCGCAATCGGCGGATGAACTGGTGTTCTACGATATTACCGCCAGTTCAGACGGACGCGGACTGATTTACGAGACGCTGACAGAAGTTGCCGAGAGTATCTTTATGCCCTTAACTGTGGGTGGTGGCGTGACCACTTTAGAGGATTTTCGTAAATTGACCTTGGCAGGAGCAGACAAGGTCAGCATAGACACAGGTGCAGTCAAAAACCCAGACCTGATACGAGCCGCATCGGAGCATTTTGGCAGTCAATGCGTGGTCTTAAGTATGCAAGTCAAGCGCCGCGCCAATGGTAAGGGCTGGGAAACCTTTATTAAAGGCGGACGTGAACCGACTGGCTTAGATGCGCTCGAGTGGGCGGCAAGAGCGCAGAGCCTCGGGGCTGGGGAAATTGTGCTGAACAGCATTGATGGTGATGGCACAAAAAAAGGCTATGACCTCGAGTTATGCGCGGCGGTCAAAGCCGAAGTGGATTTGCCAATCGTGGCTTCGGGTGGGGCTGGGACGCTCGAGGATTTTTATGATGTCCTGACTGTTGGAAAAGCCGATGCTGCACTGGCAGCCAGTGTTTTTCATTTTGGAACGTACTCGGTGCGGGAGGTCAAGGAGTATTTGGCTTCTCGAGGGGTTTCGGTGAGGTTATAAAGGCTATGAGCTATGGGTCTTGAGCTATGAGGAGGTCGTGTGCGTGATTTTCAGGAGTTAATCGTTTGGCAAAAAGGACATCATTTAACACTAGAAATTTATCAAATAACAAGAGATTTCCCTAAGTCAGAACTGTATGGACTTACATCACAGGTTCGTCGGGCTGCAAGTTCAATTCCCGCTAATATCGCCGAAGGATATTACTTTCTCGAGAAAACTTAAACCCTCTCCTCATAGTTCATAGCTCAAACTCAGAGCCAAAAGGTACACCATGCCCAAAGATATTACTGCTCCGTTTTCCATCAACTCCATCACATTCGACTCGAGCGGCTTAGTCCCCGTAATCGCCCAAGAAGCCGCTTCTGGGCGTGTACTGATGCTTGCTTACGCCAACCGCCAAGCCCTCGAGCAGACCCTTTTAACCAAACGCGGCACATACTTCTCGAGGTCGCGCCAAGCGCTTTGGGTCAAAGGCGAAGAGTCTGGGCATACGCAAAAAGTTGTAGCAGTCACGCTCGATTGTGACGGTGATGCGGTGCTGTACACAGTTGAGCAAACCGGGGATGCCTGCCATCAGCCAAATCAGCACTCGTGTTTTCACAATAGTCTCGAGGGAACTGCGCCAATCTCGAGTTTTGGCAGTATTACCGCCGAGGTTTACGCCACCATCCTAGACCGCATCGAAAACCCAACAGAAAGCAGTTATGTCTCTAAACTACACGCCCAAGGTTTAGACCGAATCCTTAAAAAAATTGGCGAAGAAGCCGGCGAAGTGATTATTGCCGCCAAGAACCACGATAAAGCCGAACTGACCCTCGAGGCTGCCGATTTATTGTTTCATACCATGTGGGTCATGGCAGAGGTCGGTGTGAGCCTGACCGATGTGCAGCACGAACTCGAGAAACGTCACGCACCAAAGTAATCTTAAGTCTCGAGTTTTTTATGAATTCTTGTCATCATCCCAAGGTGATGGTCGTCATGTTCGGCGACAAAGTACATAACATCCAAGATACTCATAGGTGTATTTAACCGTGGGTGAAGTGCAGTTTTATCAAATTGGGTCGGCTCGAGGGCTTCGAGTTTAGCAACAAAAGCGCTTCGGGCGGTACGGAATTTCTCGAGTAAACCCTGTACTGCTTGGGCATTGTGATTGGCTTGGTCGGTGGCACTATTAGCAAGGTCGGTCGGTCGGAGTGTTTCGTGTCCGAGTAAAATATCATCTATCCGGTTGCTCCAAAGTGGCTCGAGGTCAAGTAAATGCCCAAGGTTTTCTTGAATTGACCATTTATCCTCGAGTTTAATAATGTAATACGAATTGGGGATGCTTTTCATACGTTCCTCGAGTCGGGCGGGTGTGCCGCGTAAGCGCTCGAGCAGACTTGGGTACATCCAAGCTGGCGTGTTACTTGGGAAGCTGCGCTCAAACCATTTCATATGCGCCTCGAGACAATCTCGTGAATCAGAATCGCGGCGGCAACACTGGCATTTAAGGATTGGACTTTACCTCGAGTTTCGATTTTGAGTAACTCATCGCATTTTTCACGTACCAAACGGCGTAAACCATCGCCTTCTGAACCGATAACCAGAGCGATTGGGCGGTTAAAATCAAGTTTGGCAATTGTACTTTTGGCTTCGCCGGCAGCCCCATAAACCCAAATATTTTGTTCTTTTAACTCATCTATTAAACGCGGTAGGTTTTTGATTTGCACCAAAGGCAAATGGGCTGTTGCCCCCGCACTGGCTTTAACCACGGTTGGACTTAACGGTGCGCTGCGGCGTTCTTCGACGACCACACCATGCGCCCCAAGAACCTCGGCGCTGCGGATGATTGCACCAAAATTGTGCGGGTCGGTAATACCATCGAGCAGTACCAACAGCAGTTCTTCACCTCGAGTTTGGGCAAGTTCAAAACAGTCCTCGAGTTCTGACCACTGGGTTTCTTCGATTTCTGCCACCACACCTTGGTGTTGGGTGGTTTGAACCGCTTGGTCAAGTTCGATTCGTGGATGCCATTCCAAGCCAATATCGGCGGTTTGGCACAATTGCTCGAGTTCTTTAGCAAAAGCGCGTTCGATGCCGTTAGCCGCGTAGACTCGAGTCACCGCGCCACTTTGCAGGGCTTCGAGTACGGGATTACGTCCGTAAATCAGCATGGTTTAACCGAACAACTTGGTGAGTTGCATTGCAAAGCCCATGTCGCCTTCTATTTTGAGTTTACCTGTCATGGCAGCCATCATTGGGTTCAGTTCACCGCTCATGATTTTAGCAAAGTCACTGCTCGAGGCTTTGATGCTGATGCGTGGGGTCAGTCCGTGGATAACAGGTGCGCCATCCAGTAAGCCAGTCCCTTCTTTGCGGGCATCGAAGGTGTACGGCACGCCATCAAATTCTAATCCAATCACGGCATTTAGGTCGGCTTTGATTTCTGGGGTAAGTTTGTTGCTTAGGTTTTCTAAGATGGCTTGGCTCATGGCTAAGAGCGTAAGCGAAAAAGTAGGAAAGGTCAAAGGGCAAAAGGCAAAAGGCAAAAGGCAAAAGGCGAAGTTTATTTTGCCATTGCTAAAATATGCTGGTAATGCTTTTTTTCGACTGGTGTGACTGATAACCTATTGCCTTTTCGTAGAATCAGCATTCCTTCGAGTTTTGGTTCGGCACGTAAAACACTTAACTCGAGAAAGGGCAGTTGGCGCACTGGCTCGAGAATAACTTGACTCCAACGTGGGTTTTCTTTTGGGCTTTTGGGGTCAAAATACTGGCTTTCTGGGTCAAATTGAAGTTCGTCTGGGTGGGCAGTTTCTATGATTCTGGCAATTCCAGCAATGCCGAGTGGATTGGTGCTGCTGTGGTAAATCAGGGCTAAATCATTTAATTTCATACTTCGTAAGTGATTACGGGCTTGGTAATTGCGTATTCCGTCCCACGGACTCGAGCCAAGGCGTTCTAAGTCGGTGTAGGAAAAAACATCAGGTTCGGTTTTTAAGAGCCAGTAATTCATAAGTCAGTATACAAGTCTTCATTCTTATGCTAAGCTCCCCAAGCCCAAATTGGTCAAACCCAGTTTGTGGTACTCGAGTCACCTCGGGTGCGGATTTGCTAAGACTTGGTAAATTTCGCTTCGGGCAATCTTTTGTCCGCCGCTTTTTTAAGCGCGAAGGAGTAATTATGGCAGGAGCAGCACCAGCAGTCAAAAAGCCCAAGACCCGTAAGGAACGCAAGGTTGTTAAATCTAAGCGTCGTGGTATGGCACAAGAAAAGCGTCACCGTCAAAGCCTTAAACGCCGCACCGCCAACCGTGCGGTCAGAAGCACAATCAAGACTTTTGTAAAAAAAGCCTTGGTCGCCAATACCGAAGGTGCAGCCGAAGCTGTTACCCTGACCCAACGCGCCGAAAGTTTAATTGACAAAGCTGCCAAGGGCAGTGTAATGCACAAACGCACCGCCGCACGTAAAAAAAGCCGTTTGGCTAAAGCCATTAACCGTTCCAAAGCCGCCGTTGTCGCCGCAGCCGCTTAAGTTTTGGTTCAACCCAACAGCCCTAGGCTGTTGGGTTTTTTTATGGCAATTTATAAGCCCGTTCAAATAATGGGTCGCGTCCAGATTCAAAAGCCGTGTTGGGGTCGTCTCGAGCGCTGATGTCTGGGGTGACGCGCTCGGGTACTCGAGTGCCATCGGGGTTGAGGGTGCGGACATAGGTAATCGCAAGGGCGCTTTGGTCGACAAGTTGCCAGAATTCGGTGGCGGTGTCTAAAACACCAACTGTACTTTCGCCAATCACCATGCCACGTTTGGCATATTGAATCAGGTAAGCCAGTAATTCGCCGCAACTGGCAGTCCCAGAATTGACCAGCACCGAAACACTGCCAGTCCACAAGGCAGGTTTAGCAATCTCGTAACGACCTAAGTCTTTAGGGTCATTGCCAATAAATGTTCCACCATCAAAACCAACATTGACCCTGACCAAACGGGTTTCATTGATGTTGACCGCCTTGCCGATAAAAGCACTGGCAGCCCCATAACATTCGGTCTCCTCGCCGCCGCCGTTGTTGCGAACATCTATAATTATGGTTTTGGCATTTTGGGATTGGGCTTGCGCCACCAATTCATGGACTTTTGGGGCGATGTCGTTGCTGCCAACAAAAGTTGGGATTCTTAAGGCAACCACGCCCGCAGGTGCATTTGGTGGTTGGTACAAGAATGGCAAATTGGTTTTCTCGAGTCGAGCGCGTTGCAGACTGGTTTCAAAACGCACGGGGCTAGTGGCTTCGCCGCGTAAAATCTCGAGTTGCACAGGGGCATTGGTGTTTAAGCTGCTGCGTAAATCGGCAAGGTTAGTAACTCGTTTGCCATTTGCGCCAATAATGCGGTCAAATGGGCGAATTCCAGCCTTAAACGCGGGTGCATCGGCGATGACATCCAACACAGCAATTTCATTTCTCGAGTTGAGGTTGCCAAAACTCATGCCATACAACGGGTTAGGGTTAGGGTTGATACCAGTAAATTGGCTTAAAGTGGTGCGGTAGGTGCTGGGTGATAGATAATAGGTGTGACCATCACGCATTCCTTGGGCGAATCGTTCAATGTACGGGCGGGCATCGCTAAAACCACAAGCCTCACCTTTGGGCTGACAGGCTTCCTCGAGTTGCTTACCTAGGCTTTTACTCAGTTCTTCGGGTTTGACACTCGAGTACCCATGATAATGAAAACTCATGTAAAAACTGGCTTCACGAAATAGTTCTGTAGCTGGGCTGGCAAGCGTCTTTGAGGCGAAAAAAAGTCCAACCAGCAGAGCTTGAATTATTTTCATGCTTTAGTTTGGGGTATGGGTATGAGAGCGCCTTTCTAGCTAGATGAGGAATTGAGCCTACAAAATCCTATCAATTTTCTCTGTTTTTGACGTAATATAAACTGTGATTTCGAGTGCCGCTATTTCTACTGCCCTAAAACGCTTTGGACACACGTCTTTTCGCACGCTGCAACTCGAGACGATAGAAGCAGTTTTAGAAAAACGTGATGCCCTAACCGTACTGCCCACTGGCGGTGGCAAGTCTTTAACCTATCAATTACCTGCCTCACTTCTCGAGGGAACAACCGTGGTGATTAGTCCGTTAATTGCCCTGATGAAAGACCAAGTGGATGCCCTGACTAAAAAAGGTATTCCAGCCACCTATTTAGCCAGTGGCATGACCGAACTCCAAGCCAGCCAGCGTTTTGCTGGAATTCGTAACGGCGAGTACAAACTGGTTTATATCGCCCCAGAACGCGCCCGTGCCAGCCGTGGCTTACTCGAGCGAGCCAGTCTTGTGGTGGTGGACGAAGCCCATTGTGTTAGCCAGTGGGGGCATGATTTTCGCCCAGATTATTTAAGTCTAGGCAGTTTACTCGAAGGTATACGTGCGCCGCGTTTGGCTTTAACTGCCACCGCCACACCAAAAGTCCGTGAAGAAATCGCTCGGGTGCTGCTGCGCGAACCGCTTATCCAAGTTGGCAGTTTTGACCGTCAGAACCTGACCTTTAGCAGCCATTACACCCCGACCAAAGCCACCAAACTCGAGGCGCTTCATGCACTGCGGGCTAAACATCCGGGGGCTTGTATTGTTTATTGTTTAAGCCGTAAAAACACCGAGGAAATCGCCGATATTCTCGGCACAAGGGCATATCACGCGGGGATGCCCGACAAAGACCGTGCTGATGTTCAAGACGCTTTTTTAAGTGGTGAGCTTGACTGCATTTGTGCCACGATTGCCTTTGGCATGGGGGTGGATAAACCCGATGTGCGCCTTGTGGTGCATTATTCGCTGCCCAGCACCATCGAAGCCTATTACCAAGAAGCTGGACGGGCGGGACGCGACGGTGAACCTGCTCATGCGGCACTGCTGTATGCCCCACAAGACCTGATGACCCGCAAAAGCATCATGGAGAAAAATTATCCACCTGAAAAAGTTGTCCAAGCGGTGCTTAAGAATCTCGAGAATACGCCCGGCAGCGCTTCGGATGTGGCTGCCCGAATGAGTTTTGACACCACCCCGATAAACGTGGCGGTCAAGTTATTGCTCGAGAATGGCAACCTAGAAGCTATTGGTGGGGCTTTTCAGGTGGTGGATGCACGTAAGACCGTGGATTTTAGCAGCATGTACCGAAGGCGCAAATTCGAGGATACGGCTTTAGAAAAAGTGGTCGGCTATGCCCAAACCAGAGCCTGCCGCAGGGCTTTTTTAATTGGGCATTTTGGTGAACGAATTCCGCCCTGTAAACGCTGTGATGCTTGCGACTCGAGCATTGGCGACCTGAGTATCCGCCCAGTGGTGGCAAGCCAAAAACGCGCCAGTCCGACACAAAAAGAATCTATTAAGGCTGGGCTGCAAAAACTCCTCTCGAGCCACAGCTTAGAACCACGCGACGTGACCGCGCTGTTGGTCGGCTCGAGCAGTTCGGCAATAGAAAGTAAAGGTCTACACAAGCACCCGATGCACGGCAATCTTAAACGCTTTGGGCGGCAAGTTATTCGTGATGTGATGCTCGAGATGATTGAAAAAGGCGAATTGCGAATACTGCATGGCAATGTCAGCGCTGTTAAAACAGAACCTCGAGAAGTCAAAAAGGCAATTCCTAAAGAAGAAGATTTGGTCTTTTCTTCGGCTCGAACAGATACTCGAGACACCACAAAAAAACCCGAACCCAGTGAACCACTGGTACAAGACCTCTGGACTTGGCGACGTGAAATTGCTCGAGCCTCGGGAATCAGTGCTTTTTTAATCGCTAGTAATGCCGTACTAGAAAGTATTGCCCAAACCATGCCAAAAAGTTTAGCCGACCTAGCCAGCATCAAAGGCATTGGTAAAGTCATGCTCGAGAAGTACGGTCAAGTCTTATTAGAAATTGTCTCGAGACATCATCAACCCAATCAAAAAACCGTAGGGGCGAGGCATGCCTCGCCCTTGCCCCAAAATGTTATTTCCCCACCTAAAACATCCGTAACCAAATCAGAAAATCAAACAAAATTATCAGTCACAGGGCGAGACCCCTCTGTCCTTCGGACATCTCCCCTACAAAAAAACATGGCACATTCCTTCAAAAATGCAGCCGAATTGCTCGAGGCGGCGGCTCAAGGGATAGTGTTTACTCCTGCGTTGCTCGAGGCACACTTGGCAGCCCTACCCGAAGCGCAGTTACCTCGAGCGCTGGAAACTCTGGCTAAACTCGGTGGGCAGTTTGCCGTCTTGCGACCATTTTTAGACGACCCAAGAGAATCGGTAGCGGCGGCGGCGGTATCAGCCTTGGCAGTGCTTGACCCAGACTTTGAGATGGATTTTATGCTTGAAGATTCTCGCCCTCGGGTGCGTTTGGCGGTGTTGCGGGTTTCAAAGAACATTACGCAACTCGAAACGCTCGCCTCGAGTGCTGAGGCTGGTTTTTTACGGGTCGCGGCTCGGGTGCGCTTGTGGGCTTTGCAGATGTAATTCAAAAGCAATACTCTGGGCATCTTCGAGCGAATCGGCGTAGCCTAAGTGCGATTGTCCGGCTGCTCCATTTTTAGAAACGCCACAACGGTAAGCAAAAACCCGTTCGTTCCACTCGAGCCAAAGCAAAGTATCTGGGGTTTCTAGTTCGCACCAAATGCTAAATTCGCCTTCTTTGGTTGTCCAGTCCATAACAAAGAATAACTCGAGCCGCTTGACTCGAGCTATCTCTATTCAGACTTATTGTGCGACACTGACGTTAATGGCTTGCGGACCTTTGCCCGTTTTACCATTTTCAACATCAAAGTTGACTTTTTGTCCTTCAAGCAGTTTGCGGAAACCAGCTTGACTAATCGCGCTGTAATGCACGAACACGTCTGCTCCGCCTTCTCGAGCAATAAAACCAAAGCCCTTTTCAGCGTTGAACCATTTGACTGTACCTGTTTCTTGTGCCATAAACTCTCCAAACGGACATTTTCCGCTCCTGCTGCCACAATGCTTAGAACTTTTGGATGCGTTGTGCGAGGAATCATCAGTTTACCATAATTGTAAGGCAAGAGCCAATCTAATGCACAAAGGTTTCGTGTACAAATTCAGTGACCATTGGTTCAAAGGCAGTGCGTTGTTCCCGAAACAGCAGGGCTGCTTCTCGAGAGCGCCAAACATGAGGTTGTAACTCGAGTGGTAAATCTGGGTCTGAGAATAAGAATTTGCGGTAGGCATGGAGCATCGTCACATACATCCCAAAAGCCGCCCTAGGGTTTTCTGGGGCGGCTTTTGACTTAAACTGTTCTAAGAACCCCTCAAATTGTTGGTTGAGGCTTGGGACATCCCATGTGGCTTTGACAAGTTCAGCGTTGCTGCGTCCAAAATGTTTTGCTTCAAAAACATCCACATACTGCTCGAGATGATACGCTTTAGCAAGGGCAAGGGCTTCTTGGACAAGCGGATTCGGGCTAATCCAAACGCCGGGTTGTAATGCCCCAAAACCAAGAATTAAAAGTTCTTTGCGTAAGTTATCACGGGCTTCTTTGGCGGTTTCTGGAATCGAGTAGGTCAGCACCCGCCACTGACCATCCCAAATTCGGTCGAGCGGTTGGTATAAGCGCCCAACCGCCCGATGAACCCGCCAGCGAACTTCTGGGGTTAGGGCAAAGTATGATTTACGTCCACGTTTTTGAACTTCTAGCCAACCTGTGCGGCAGCTACGCGAAACCGCCGCACGAACTGCACCTTCGGAGAAACCAAGTGCCTCCATCCAAGTAATAATTGTGCCAACCCAAACCAAATCGCCTCTGGGATGGACAAATTCTCCAAAAATCGTAAATAGACTTGAGCGGGCTTTCACATATGCCCTTGCAGAGTTTCTCGAGATAACAATTTAGCCGTACCTTTTTGCAGCGCCTTGGTTAGCTTAAAACGCGGTAAATCAAATTCGTTTTGAATACCGTTTAATTTATCGGCGACGATTTGCCCAATGTATGCCGCAAACTTAAAGCCATGCCCCGAACACGGGCTAACCAGCATGATTTGGCTCGAGTCTGGGTGATTGTCAAGTATAAAATCATGACTTGGGGTGTTGGTGTATAAACAGGTTCGGGCTTGAATCAACGCCCAATTTTGCTTAGGCAGATGTGTCTCTAGCCAGTTGTGGGCTTGCGTAATCGTGGTTTGTGGCACTGTAAATTCTCGAGTTTCGGGATTGGTGACATCTCCACTTTGATGATACCCAAGTTTGACCCCCGGTAAACCCTGCACCGGAAAACCATAGACCAAACTGTTGTGGTCAATAAAAATTGGGAAGTGTTGAGGCATAAATAAGCCCAAGTCTTTTGGCGCAAAATACATCACGCTCTCTAAAGTCACCTCGAGTTTCAGGGCTAAGGCTGGTACAAGTTTTGGCAACCATGCACCTGCGGCAATCACAATTTGTTCCGCCACAAAAACCCCTTGATTGGTTTTGACCATGTTCTGCGTCACATCAATTTGCAAAACTTTGCAGTGTTCAAGCAGGGTCACACCCAAGACTCGAGCTTGCGCCACCATCAATTCCACCCCCCGCGACGGCATCACAATCCCAGCGTCTGGGCTGTGCAAACCAACCCAATCATTCGGCACACGCCACTGTGGGAAACGCTCTTTTAAGGTACTCGAGTCGAGACGTTCAAAGGCTGCGCCGACCTCGATCATGGCTTGGGCAGTTCGTTCTAAACTGGCGTTACCACTGTTTCCCACATCCAAACCGCCAAATAAATCCAGTATCCGTTGCCCTGTGTCTGCCTCGAGTTCACGCCATGCTGCCAAGGAACGCATCGCTAAACGCGCATAATCTGGGTCGTCGTAGGCAAAACGAAAAATTCTCGAATGCCCATGCGAAGAACCACGTTCGTGCGGCACACTGAACTGCTCGAGCAGCAAGACTTTTTTACCGCCTTTGGCTAGGGCTAAGGCACTGCTGCTGCCCGCCGCCCCAGCCCCGATAACAATTGCATCAAAACTTTGCATAAAGCATATTCTAACGGGTTTAGCCTGTGGTCATTATTTTAACGGATAGCCGTCTGCCTCGAGAACGGCGGCGGCTACTTCACGACGCAACTTAATGATGTTGACTGAATCTGTTTTGGTAAAGCGTTTTAAGGCTGCCAAAGTCATGCGGAAATCATCGCCCTCCAAAAAACTCGAGATCGCTTCACGTCCAGCGCTCATGATTTTATCGGCGGCTTGCGCCACCAGAATTTGTGCCATTGCGGTTGCAAGACTGGCATTTTTGCCGCTTGAGATAATTTTTTGCGCCCGCACCACAGCACTTTCGGCAACATAGGCTTGGATAATCATATCAGCAGTTCGCATCATCGTTTCTTGCTCTTCGCCGAGCTTAGGACCAAATTTCTGCGCCGCACTTCCCGCCACAGCCAAGGCTGCTTTTTTGAGGTTTGCCACGACTTTGGTCTCAACAGCTAACGGGGCATCCGATTCGTCCATCTCAAAACTAGGCTCGAGCAGTTCAGCTTGGAGTTTTTGTGCCGCTTTGAGCAGTGGCAATTCGCCCTTGAGCGCCATTTTTAAGAGTTCGCCCGGAATCAGCATTCGGTTAATTTCGTTTGTGCCTTCAAAAATACGGTTGATACGGGAATCACGGTACGCCCTTGCCATTGGATATTCTTCGGAGTAACCAAAACCACCAAAGACTTGCAAGCCCTCATCGGCACACATGGACAGTACCTCGGTGGCAAAAACCTTAACCATACTGGCTTCGACACGGTGGGTTTCGATGGCTTTTAACTTATCCATGCCTTTTTCCACCGCCGCATCAATTGCCCCTGTTACGCGGTAGGTAATGGTTTCGGCGGCAAAAATACTGGTTGCCATCTGCCCTAATTTCTCGAGAATAGCGCCGTAACTGGCAATCGGCTTACCAAAACTATGGCGTTCTTTGGCGTACTTGGCACTGTGTTCAAGAATCACTTTACTGCCACCCGCCCCGCCCGAACCAAGTTTGTAGCGCCCGATGTTGAGGATATTAAAGGCAATTTTTGCGCCCCAACCAACCTCACCAAGTAAATTCGCCACGGGAACTTTGACATCCTCGAGAATCAGTTGGGTGGTGCTGGACAACCTGATACCAAGTTTTTCTTCTTCTTTGCCTATGCTTACACCTTCAAAAGCCCGTTCGACCAAGAAAGCACTAAATTTATTGCCATCGGGCGTTGGCACATGGGCAAACACTGTGAACATATCGGCGATACCACCGTTGGAAATCCACATTTTTGTACCATTCAGCACATAATGGCTGCCATCTTCGGACAGCACCGCTTTGGCTTTGGCAGCTTGGGCATCTGAGCCGCTACCGGGTTCAGACAAGCAGTACGCCCCAATCAACTTGCCATTTGCCATGTCTGGCAAGTATTTTTCTTTGGTTTCTTGGCTACCAAAATAAACCAAAGGCAGCATCCCAATGCTGGCATGAGCGCCAAACGAAACCGCAAACCCGCCGCCCCTCGAGAGCGCTTCGCCTACATAACAAGCCATTGCTTTACTTAAGTCTAAGCCACCAAATTCTTCTGGGACTTCGACCAAGAAAAAACCTTGTTCGCCGCACTCATGCAGTATTTTTTTGAGGAGTTCGTTGTTGTGATGCTCCAAACTTTCTTGGTTTGCCACAACTCGAGCCTTGACAAATTCTTCAACGGCACGAAACATCTCGCGCATGTCTGGGGTGAAATCTTCGGGGGTGTAAACATCAGATGGTGTGGCGGCTTCAAGTAAAAACGTACCACCGGGTTTGACTGTTTTTATGGCTTCGGGGCGTTCAGCAATCATAAGTACCTCCTGTACTCGAGCAGCATGACGCAAAAGCCGTGAAACTCGAGGGAAAACTAAAATTCTTGTACTTAGTCTAACAAAATTTGTTTTTCTTGTCTACAATAACTTTAAGCTGTAATCTGAGTTTATGGATATGCTTACCCTTGCCCAAACGGTGCTTGATGCTCAACCATTTAGCCGTTTACTTGGCACAACCATTCACAGCATTTCGGCACAAGGCATCACCCTCGAGTTAGTGTTGCGAGCCGATATGTCGCAACAAAATGGCTTTGCACACGGCGGCGTTATTTCTTATTTGGTAGATAACGCCTTGACTTTTGCAGGTGGCAGTGTGCTTGGTGCAAGTGTCCTTACCAGTGAATACAAAATTAATTATTTGCGCCCTGCCAAAGGCGAATATCTACAAGCTCGAGCTACAGTATTGTACTCGGGCAAGCGTCAAGCTGTGGTGCGCTGTGATGTCTTTGCAATTATTGCAGACACAGAGAAATGTTGTGCCACTGCTTTAGGCACAATCATCACCATGTCTGACCCAAGTTCTTAAAAACTTAGCCTCGAGTCTGCTCATAGACCGATAAAGCATTCCAGGCTTCAATCATCGGTTTGGCTTCTAAGACCGAAGCTGCCCGCAGTCCAAGTTGTAAATCCTTGCCTGTTACGCGCCGTAAGCCCTCGGTATCCAAAGCTCGAGCAAGGCTGAGCGCATCGGCTCGAGGGAAACTGCGCCTTGCTAGTAAGCGTTCTCTGGTCAGGACTTCAAGATTTTCGTTTTCCAAAAAAAGTCTTTGGGTTGCCGCAATCGTTTCTGGGTAAATACTGATCGTCTCGAGTTCACGCAATACCATTTTAGGTGCGAACTGATTGTCCATACAAAGCGCGTACAGCCCTTCGCTGGCTCGAGTTGGGCTTGCATGGCGTTGATGTTCACGCTCGAGTTGCTGTTCTAAAAGCTGTTTGATGTCCATAGAATAAATGAAGGGACTTGCTACAAACAAGTCCCTTCGCCCTAAAAAAATTATGCCTTGGCTGCGTCGCTGGCTTTTTGCATCCGACCACGGTCAGCTTTAATCTTGCTGGCTTTACCGCGCAATTTACGCAAGTAGTACAACTTAGCGCGGCGAACCTTGCCGCGTTCAATCACACTAATTTTATCAATTAACGGGGTGTTAAACGGAAAAATACGTTCTACACCTTCGTTGAAAGCAACTTTACGAACAGTGAAGCTCTTGCCTGTGCTTTTGCCGTTAATCGCAATGCAAACACCTTCAAAACCTTGAACGCGAGTCCGAGTCCCTTCGGTGACTTTGTAATCCACACGAATGGTATCTCCGGGTTGGAAATCGGGAATGTCAGAACGCAAATGTGCTTGTTCGACGCTTTTGAGGATTGCTCCACGGTTGATCTTCATAATACCCCTTATGCGTAGGCGGAGCGCACAGCGATTGACCATTTGAAGGTGCTATAATCACGGCGCGTTCACTACAGCTTTACCTTACGACAATAAATGTCGAGGCAGCCGAAAGAGTGTACACAAATAAACATCATCTGACAAGAGGATGAACTACTAAATTTAGGAGACCAATGTCACGCGAAATTAAATTAACCAAAGAAGGCTTTGAACGCCTGCAAAAACAACTCGACCTCGAGCGTCAACGCCTCATCGAAGCCACTGCGATTTTACAAGAACAGATGGAAGATTCGGACGATTACGACGGCTCGGGCTTAGAAGAAGCCAAACGCGAAAAAATGAACATCGAAACCCGCATAGACGAACTCGAGGACACCCTCACCAGAGCCGTGGTTCTCGAGGGCGCAGAGGGTGGCAAAGCGATTGGTTTTGGCACAATCATTAAACTCAAAGAAGAAAAAAGTGGCAAAGAACTCGAAGTTCAACTGGTTTCTGGCGCAGAAGCCAGTGTCCCCGGCGGTTCAATCCGCAAAGTTTCGGATGATAGCCCATTAGGGCAGAAACTCTTTGGACGCAAGAAAAACGAAGTCTTTATGGTCGAAGGTGCAAAAGGGCAACTGAAATACAAAGTCCTCGAGATAAAAGCCTAGAGGAAGGAGAAATAAACTTCCTCCTTCCTCTTTTCTCGGTCTTTACTTAGCTGCTTGGATTCCAGAAGTCAGGTACTTATTGGTGTAAAACTCGCTGCGTTTGAGTTTGGCATCTTTGTCAATTCGCCCTAGGCTTTTTAAGAGCGCCAAGGCGTATTCCCAGTTGTTGGGGTTAGAAAAACCAATGCCTTGCGAATCGGCTTTGCTAAAATTACTTTGGTAGAGCTTAACGCTTTTCTCGAGAATTTTAAGGCGGTCTCCGCTCATGTTCGGTACAAATTTCTTGGCGTAGTCAAAGGCTTGCTTGGTGTTATCAATGGTTAATTTAACCCCGCGCTGTGAAGCCTCGAGAAAACCTTTGACCAAGGCTTCGTTTTTTAGGGTGTCGTCTACAGCAATTACACCGTTACTTGGGCTTTTATTGACCACGGCTGCCGAGAAAATGTTCAGTTTCAAACCCCTTGCTTCGGCAATCACGGCTTCGTTATTGACAAAGCCCATGACCGCATCTACGCGGTTAGCGGTTAGCGCCTCGAGTTGGGTGAAGCCGACTTCAACAATTTTGACATCGGTTTCTTTGAGGTTTGCTCCGGCTAAAAGTGCTTGCAGGCTTGTCCATGAGCTACCAAATTTACCGGGAATACCAATTGATTTACCCTTTAAGTCAGCTAATTTGGTGATGTTCTTTTCGCGCTTACTAAACAGTGCATTGGGTGTGACTTGGTAGAGCGCCATCAGGTACTTAAACGGTGTGGCTTTGGGGTCTTTGGTTCGCAATAAAATTACATCCTCAGCATCACCAACCACAAAATCGAGCTTGCCAGAAGCCAGAAGCGGATAGAGTTCGGAAGTAAAGCCATGTTGAAAAGTCACGTTCAAGCCCTTGGCTTTGTAATAGCCAGCTTCTTGAGCCGCATAAAACGGCGCAAATTGCACATCGGGAATGTAACCTAAACCCAAGCGAACAGTCGTTAAGTTCGTTTGGGCGCTCGAAACGTTAGCTAAACCAACCAGCAACGCACATGAGGAAACCGCAGCCAAAAAGCCAAATTTATACTTCATATTTACCCCTTCTTTCATCCAGACTGATGCTAAAAGCAAATACTGTCGGTGGCAGCTTTTACTGCCTCAACCTCGAGTTAAAAATTTCTCGAAGCTCGCGGACTAATACGCCAATAAACAGCGTCTTCACCGCCGGTGAGGAATTGCACCTCGCCCTGAAAGGTTGAGCCTAAGCTCGGAAAAGAGTTTAACTTTTTAACGGTGAGAAACAAACTGTGACTTCATGAGGAACGCCTCAACAGTTTTATTTTTTTCGGTAGCTTAGCACCCATGTCTCGAGCAGAAAAACCAGCAAATACAAAAAACAACCAATAAAAACAAGCATAAAAACCGCCGCATAAGAAAATTCGTTGTTAAAAGAAACCCGAGCGCTTTGGGCAAGAGCGCCTAAGCCATTTTGTCCAGAACTGCTGCTAGGGAAGGTAAATTCAGCTACAACTGTGCCGATTAAGGCAAGGCTAACCGTGTTGCGAAGACCGCCAAGCATCACAGGCAGCGCCCCGGGGAATTCGAGTTTACTTAAAACTCCCCAGAAACTTGAACGCATCGTTTGGAAGACCTCGCGGAACACAAGGTCAACTTCTCGCACCCCCACCATCGTGGCGGTTAGAATTGGAAATAAACTGATTAGGGTAGCAATTAAGACCCTTGAAGCATCGGTAAAACCAATCAGGGTTACTAGAATCGGCGCAATGATAATCACGGGAATGGCTTGCAGCGCCACAATAAACGGCGAGAATATCCGCTCGAGAATACGCAGTTTGCCCATGGTGTAACCCGCGCCAATACCAATAACCAGCGACCACAACAAGCCTAAGCCCGTAATTCTTAAGGTCTCGAGGGCGGCGGGCAGCAGCACATCGGACTTTTCAAAGATGGTGCGCCAGACCAAGCCTGGTGTTGGCGTAAACGGAGTTGGGACTGGCACAAAGAAATTCCAAGTCAGTAAAAGTAACACAATCATGCCCAACACACCCAGAATCTCCCACGGGAAACGTAAGGCTGGGATTGGCACTTCGATGTGGGTAGAATCTGCCACCCCGAGTAAACCACGCAATTGTGCCTCGAGCGGTTCGGTAAAAGCTGTGATTCTGCCTTGCCCTTTGGTCGTCAGAATCAGTTCTATCCGTCCGTTTTTAATCACCACCACCCGATCCGCCAAGTAGACGGCTTCGCGGATGCTGTGGGTCACAAATAAAATGGTTTTACCTGTTTTTTCATGGATTTTTTTAAGTTCTAAATTAAAACGCTCACGCACCAAGGCATCAAGCGCCGCAAAAGGTTCATCCATCAATAAAATCGGTGCATCTTGGGCTAAAGCCCGAGCTATCGCCACCCGCGCCCGCATTCCGCCAGACAACTGATGCGGATAGAGGGCAGCAAAACTGCTCATTCCGACCAAGGTCAGGGCTTCTTCGGGGGTCATGCCCGCCCCTCCAAGTTCGGACGGCAACAAGACATTCTGACGCACCGTCCGCCACGGCAGCAAACGATAATCCTGAAAGACCATGGCTGTGGCGGCTGTGACCTCGAGTTTACCTGTACCTTTTAGTAAACCTGCAATTAAACGCAACAAGGTACTTTTACCGCCACCACTCGAGCCAAGCACAGCAATAAATTCGCCTTCTGCCACCGATAAAGAGACATTCTCGAGGACACGCCGCCCGTTAAAATCCAAAGAGACATGCTCTAAGGTAATGACTTTCGGCTGGGGGTTCATGAACGCACTGTAACAAATTGACAGGTGGGAAAAAACAACAATTACACCAATTCTAAAAATTCTTGAATCACAAAAGCCGTCATTCCCCAAATGTCTATGCCTTGCCAAAGATAATGCGGTATCGCCCGTTCACGGCTTTCAAAGGTGGGTACTCGAGCCGAAGCGGGTAAGATTTTTTGCTCAAAGGTGGGTTTGATTAAGCCTAAATCGGCTAAAGGAACAAAAAGCAACTTGGCAACCTCGGCAGGATTGGGTTGCAAAACCGCTAAACTCGAGACCAACCCAACCACTGGAGTGACATGAAAACCGACTGGAGTCCAGACATCACTCATTAAACCCAGTACCCGCACATGCTTTGGCTCGAGACCAATTTCTTCATCGGCTTCGCGCAGGGCAGCTTGGGTCGGGGTTTCGGCTACATCCAAACTACCTCCTGCAAAGGCAATTTGTCCAGAATGGGTACTGAGGTTGGTGGTGCGCTTGGTTAAAATTAAACTGGGTTCGGGTTCAAGCAACACTGCCACCAGCACCGCCGCACGGCGAAAACCTGGAATCTCGAGAATTCGCCGAGGATGATTCAATAATTTATTCTCGAGAACAGTCAAGTCAAGCATGGATTACCAATAAATCAAGCATTGGTTTGTTTTAAGGACTGAGCCACGGCATGTTGAACTTGGGCTTCTAAACGCTCACGCAGAATCACTTCGGAATTCACCCCTGTAGACCGCGCCCAAGCCACGACTGCCTCGAGTACCGCCGCCACACTGCTGGCATCATCGTCCCCGTTTTCTAGGGCAGCAATCACCGCCCGTCTCGAGCCTTGTCCGACTTCGAGTGCCTTATGGATTTCATGGGTTCGTGCCAGTGCGCCAAGTGCCTTGGGAACCCGTTGGGCTGGATGAAGTTCGGGTTTACCGATTCGTTCAGCTGCCTTAATTTCATTCCAATTCTGCACCACTTGTGCTGCACCAGAGACAGCCACATCGCCAAAGACATGCGGATGACGACGAATCAGTTTTTCAACAATCGCATTTTCCACCGTTTCATAGGAAAAAGTTTTTTCTTCCTCGGCAATCACACTATGAAACGCCACCTGAAGCAACACATCACCAAGTTCGGCAGCCAGTTCTAAAGGGTCTGGACTCGAGACCGCATCAACTGCCTCAGCAGCTTCCTCGAGTAAATACGGGCGCAGTGACTGGTGGGTTTGTTCAATATCCCACGGGCAACCATCAGGGGCGCGTAAACGGCGCATAATTTCAAGTAAACGAATCATAGTAAAACCTTCATGCTTTGCATCCTAACAGGCAAACGTAAAAAAAACAGGAGCAAAAGAAACTTGCAAGGCAAAACCAGCGTACAATAAAGCATGACTTTGACTCAAACCCAATCTGAGAATCTGGTACAACTGCTGCTCATCGCTACCCTGACCGACAATGGCACAACCACACTCGAGGATGATGCCCTCAGTACCCATCTCGAGTCCTTACCTTGGACGAGTGGAATTGGCTTAAG
This sequence comes from Deinococcales bacterium, assembly GCA_031414595.1. Taxonomy (GTDB): domain Bacteria; phylum Deinococcota; class Deinococci; order Deinococcales; family JAAFIG01; genus JAAFIG01. The sequence goes on along the minus strand of JANNVX010000033.1, from coordinate 6,703 downwards.
TGGCTTTATCAACAGCAGCTACGCCAATCTTCGGGGCTTAAAAGCGCCTGCTCGGGTTGAACAGGCGCTTCGGCTCTGCGCTGTTTTTGACACACCTGATACTCGACTCGGAGCGCTCCAAGAAATCCAAGCGGTTCTCAAGGTAGACGGCGTAAGGGCTGCTGAGGACGAATTTTTGCTGGCAATCCAAGCAGTTTTAGCTTAATTTTTATCATGACCCTTGAACCTGCCGATTTTAACCATGTCTATAACCAAGGTGGGTATTACGCTTGGCATGGGTAAAAAAGGCTACTGGAAATTCTCGAGAAATGGGTTCAGAACGTACCAACTAGCAGCTAAAAATCAGCCGCTAGAAGCTAAATGACCCTCAAGTAAGTAAGTTATGCTTTACCCATGAATGTGATTGTGATTGGCGCAGGTGTTGGGGGCTTAAGTGCTGCCATTCGTCTTGCCGCCAAAGGGGTTAAAGTACGGGTTCTCGAGCGGCTACCCAATGCGGGTGGCAAACTGAATCTGCTTGAGGAGGCTGGATACCGATTTGATACAGGTCCAAGTTTAGTAACGCTGCCTTGGGTTTTTGAGGATTTATTTGCAGCAGCAGGCGAAAAGCTCTCCGATTGGCTTGATCTGATTCGGCTCGAGCCAGTTTGCCGCTACTTTTACCCTGATGGCACGGGTTTTGATGCCAGTGCCGACATGCCAGTCATGATGCAGAACTTAGAGCAGTTCAGTGCTGGTTCAGGGCAGGATTTCAATGCCTTTTTTGGTCATGCGGCTCGGGCGTGGCGGGGCAGTCGCAAGCCCTTTTTAGAAAGCAGCATCTCGAGTCCCTTAGACTTTATTAAAAATGGTCTTCCTTGGACAGATTTAACCGCACTGCTACCAATTCCAACCTTACATGGTTTAGCCAGGCGTTACTTTAAGGATACTCGCCTGCAACAATTTGTTGGGCGTTATGCCACTTATACTGGCTCGAGTCCGTACCGCGCACCGGGTACACTCAGCACCGTTTTGTACTCCGAGTATGCCTACGGCGCGTGGTATGTGCGCGGCGGGTTGTACACCATCGCCCAAGCCCTAGAACAACTAGCCCTTAAACTTGGGGTGGAATTTAGTTTTAACACCAGCGTCGCAAAAATTCAGACCGAAAATGCAGTCGTCAAAGCCGTGCAACTCGACAACAACGACGTTATAAACTGTGATGCAATTGTTTGCAATGCCGATGCCAGCCACCTTTACCAAGAACTACTCAATAAAACCCTTGACCCACAAAAAACCAAACTCGAGCCGAGCATTTCTGGTTTTGTGATGCTGCTGGGTGTAAAGGGTCAGACGGTTGGTTTAGAGCATCATAATATTTTCTTTTCGAGCGATTACAAAAAAGAATTTGAACAAATTTTTAGCCAATTGCAACCCGCCTCCGAACCGACGATTTATGTCTGCGTCTCGAGTAAAACCGACTCGAGTCAAGCTCCGAAAGACTGCGAAAACTGGTTTATTTTGGTCAATGCACCACCGACTGGTAAAGTGGACTGGGATTTAGAAGCCCCTAAATATGCGGCTCGGGTTTTAGAGTTGCTGGCGGCTCGAGGCTTTGATATTCGTCAGCGCCTAGAAGTCCAGCACATCATCTCCCCTACCGACTTAGAAAATAAGTATTTGACCCATCGTGGTGGGATTTATGGCAGCAGCAGCAACACCATCTCGAGTGCTTTCTTACGCCCTCAGAACCGCAGCCAGACGGTCAAGGGCTTGTACCTTGCGACAGGCAGCGCTCATCCTGGTGGCGGATTGCCATTGGTGATGCTTTCGGGGAAACTGGCTGCCAATGCCCTGTTTGCCGATTTTTTTTAATCGGTCTACCGACTTGTCCGACAAGGCACTAAACTCGAGTCCTTTTTTTCCTTGCTCTGCTTTTGTTAGGCTAACAGCGATGCTCGAGTCACCTCCGCTTTACACCTTACCTTTGGCATTTTTTACAGCCCAAGCAGGAGACACCCGTAAAGTCAGTCGGGACAGTTTAGATCAATTAATTGCCCAACAAGTGCCTTTTTTGGATTTTTTACAAATAGACTGGTCCAAGGTTAAACGCAGTGTTTTTTTTGCCTATCAGCAATTTCAGTATGTCTACCCAAGTACAGTTATAGATTTATCACAGCATCTTTTGGTCAAGCCCAGAAATTATGGGGGACAGCGTTTACTTAATTTTAAGTTGGGGGTTGAACCGATTTTGCTTTGCAGCAAACAAACGATTGATGATTTTGAGAATACGGTGCTGCATCTCGAGGTGGCGCACATCAGCCATTGGACAAGTTTTGAAGTGATGTTTTGCGTCGAAAACACAGCCAATCAGACTGTCTTGGTTTCGCCAAGTCAATTGCAAAAATTCAAAGCCGCCTCGAGCTTGACCCAAAGTAGCCCCCAAATTCTTGAAGTTGCAAAAAAACTGCACAGGCAATCTGTTTCAGAACTCGATTTTGCCATGCGAGCCTCGGATTGGGTCAGTCAGACTATGCAGTACAAAAGTGGTCTCACCAATGTACAAACCACGGCTGCCCAAGCCTTTGAAATTGGGGCTGGGCTTTGCCAAGATTACAGCCATCTGTTTATTGCCCTGTGCCGCGCCGAGGGAATAGCGGCTCGTTATGTTTCTGGGCATATGCTTGGTGAGGGTGGTTCTCATGCGTGGGCAGAAGTGCTACTTGAAGATGGTCGGGCTGCTGGCTTTGACCCAACCAATGCCAGAACACCAAATTTGGGCTATACCGTGGTTGCGATTGGGCGTGATTATAACGATGTCCCACCGACTTCAGGGCGATTTATCGGTGATTCGGCTGGGGTGCTGCATTTTGAAAAACACGCAGGGTTGCTCGATCTTGAGATGTTGAATGGTGAAGTTATTCGTTCATAAATCTGGTGTGGGTTCTGGACAACAAAAAACCAGAATTTGGTTTAGAATGTGTTTGTGACTCAACTTAGCAGCACCATCCCCGGATTTCGTACTCGTTTGTTGCTCGGTACAGGGCAAACAAGCATTGTCTATTTGGCTGACGATAAAGATGGGCGTGAAATTGCCTTAAAAGTCCCCAGACCAGAGATTCGCAATGACCCGATTTTAGGCAAGGTTTTTTATAACGAAGTGGTGATGCTTAAAACCTTAGACCATCCCAATGTGGTGCGTTACTTTACCGGTGTGCCGTCGGGTGGTCATGCCCATTTGGCAGTCCAGTATTTCCCAGAAGGCGAACTCAACCCACGCAACCTGACCTTAGAAGGTATTTTAGCCATTCTCTTAGACATCTCGAGTGCATTAGAGTATTGTCACAGCAAAAAAGTGATTCATCAAGATGTTAAACCCAGCAATATTTACACTTCTAACGGGCGTGGTTTTCTAGCCGATTTTGGGGCTGCCTCGAGTGATAAAAACCCAACACCGCCTGCTGGCAGCCCGTTTTATATGGCACCCGAGGTCTTTCGTGGTGAGCATGGCACACCCAAGTCAGATGTCTATAGTTTTTCGGTGATGTCCTATGAACTGCTTTCTAAACAGCGTCCAATTGTCGGCAACACCGTAGAAGAACTACAAATTGCCCACATGACCAAAATTCCACTACCGCTTAAAAATGTCAGTTCATCCACACCTCGAGTTCTTGCTCGGCTAATAGACCGTGGTTTATCCAAAGAAATAGGTTTTCGTCCGACCATGCACGATTTTTGGGTGGTGCTGACTGATTTACTCAGCAGCAATGCACCACTAGAGACCGAAAACAGCACCCAAACCAGAGAGAGCAGTGTCGGGGAAGCTGCCCCCGAAATGCCAGCCGAACCAAAAATGGTTTTAGGTCGCGCTCCAAAGCCAGAATCCAAACCCGGTGTGAGCAAAAAACCAGCTGCGCCAACCAAGCAGGGCATCATGGATAAACTCTTTAAGCGCAAGTAGCTTTGAGCTATGAGCTATGAGCTTAAAACCTTTTGCCTTTCGCCCTTTGCCCTTCGCCTTTCGCCTCTTTCTCACAACGCCAAGTACGCTTTTTTAACCCGTTCATCCTCGAGTAAAGCTGCCCCAGTCCCTTCGAGCGTCACTTTGCCATTCTCGAGGACATAAGCACGATTGGCTAAACGTAAACTCTGGCGGACATTTTGTTCGACCAGCAGCACGGCTACACCACGTTTTGAAACGGCTTCAAGGGCAGCAAAAACAATCTGGGTCAGTTTGGGCGATAACCCCAGCGAAGGTTCGTCCACCAGCATCACTCGAGGCAGTGCCATCAGCGCCCGTGCCACTGCCAGCATTTGTTGCTCTCCGCCGGATAATGTTCCAGCCAATTGGGGTTTTCTTTCTTCTAGGCGTGGAAATAAAGTGTACATTTCGCGTCTGGTGGATTCTCGAGCCGCCCAAGCACTTGATTTTGCCGATGCCCCAAGCTCTAAGTTATCAGCCACGCTCATGAACGGGAATAACTGCCGTCCTTCGGGAACATGCGCCAGCCCAGCCCGAACAATTTGGCTGCTTGGGGCGTTGGTGATGTCTTGCCCAAAGAGTTCAACTGTGCCGCCCGTGGCTTGGATGAGGCTCGAGATGGTGCGAAGCATGGTGGTTTTGCCAGCCCCATTGCTGCCAACCACGGTTACAAATTCGCCATCTTCGACTTGTAAGTCTATGCCCCACAGCACTTGCACCTTGCCATAAGCGGCTTGCAAATTGCTTAGGCGCAACACCAGACTCATGCGTTTACCTCAGAACCCAAGTAGGCTTCGATGACCGCCGCATTCTTGGTCACTTCGCTGTATGTCCCAAAAGCCAGCACTTCACCGTGATCCATCACGATTACTCGGTCTGCCAAAACTTTAACGACGTGCATTAAATGCTCAATAAACAAGACGGCAATACCTTGGCTACGAATCACTTTAATCACCTCAACCGCTTCTTGCGCCTCAGATGGACGCAAGCCCGCCATGACCTCATCAAGCAGTAAGACCTTAGGATTGGTTGCCAGCCCTCGAGCCATTTCAAGGCGCTTATCCTCGAGTAAACTTAAATTATGGGCAGCCACATCGCGTTTGGCACTTAAACCTGTTAATTCAAGCACTTCTTCGGCTCGAGCCAGGGCTTTTTTCATTGGTAAATCGGCGGCAAACAATGCACCGACCGCCACATTCTCGAGGACTGTCATCTCTGGAAAAGGCTGGGCAATCTGAAACGCCCTGCCTAAACCCAGTCTAGCCCTGATTTCTGGCACAGCTTTGGTAATATCGGTGTTTTCTAAGTGCAGACTTCCAGAGTCGGGCAGAAAAACCCCAGACAATAAGTTTAAGAATGTGGTTTTGCCCGCGCCATTTGGTCCAATCACCCCTAGAATCTCGTTTTCAAACAGTTCTAAGGAAACATCATTGACCGCTTGCAGACCACCAAAGCGCTTAGACAAGTTGGCAGCTTTGAGAATCATTTTTTCCATAAACTCAGTAATCCCTTGGGTAAGAATAAAATCGAAAGCACCAAAATAACCCCGTAACCAATTAAGTAGCCTTGGGGTAAAACCAAACGCAGCAACTCCTCGAGAATCCGCAGTACCACCGCCGCTAAAATCGGACCAACGGTGCTGTACAAACCACCAAAAATCGGCATCACAAGGGCTGTCACGCTGACCGAAGCACTAAACGCCTCGGGTGGAGTGATATAAAAGGTTTTACCGGCTGCATATGCCCCGACCAAACCGACAAAAAAACTTGAAATCACAAAAGATTGTAATTTGACTTTGGTGGCATTGACCCCCAGCACTCGAGCTACCAGTTCCCCTTGACGAATTGCTGTGGCAGCAAAACCAAGTTTAGAACGCTTAGAAACCTCGGAAAATACCACCAGAACCAGCAACATGGTTAAACCCACAAAATACAAGGTCAGAAACTGCCCGCCAAACAAAGCGGGTACAAGTAAACCCTGCGCCCCGCCCGTGAACGGCAGTTGATTGATGATTGTTTTTAGCACCTCGGCAAAACTGAGCGTGGCGATTGCAAAGTACATCCCGTGTAAACGCAAGGTGACTGCACCAAGCAACAAACTGGCTAGACTCGAGAACACCCCAGCCGCCAAAAAAGCGATTGGTTGAGGCACACCCGCGTTTGCCAGCAGCGCAAAAGTATACGCACCAAGTCCAAAAAAAGCCGCATGAGCCAAGGAAAGTTGCCCTGTACGCGCCAGAAAATCCCAAGACAACGCCAACACCGCCCCAGACAAGACAAACAACGAAATTTGTTGAATAAATGCGGTTCGGTCTCCAAATGGAATAAATGGAAAAGCAAAGGATAGGGCAAGCACCACCCAAGCTAGGGGTTTTAACATGATGTACTACCCACCTGTACATTTACAAATTGCCAAGTCATAAAATATCCTAACTTAAATTTGCGAATTAAGTTTAAGCGTAGCCCAGACCACGACTGAACTGGCTCGAGCAGTGGAAGATTTTGCAGCAGGGGAATGGTGAAATTCTCGGGTGGTAGAGGCAGGTTACTAAAACTTTAAGCAATTCCCACAATTAGGGAAAAAGTTCTTGTCGCTTCTCACTAGGGAACTGTCCAAGAATAACTTCCTGATTTCAAATAGACCAAAAACAGACAATTGGTCACAGGGCGGACACGGGGGTCCGCCCCTACCTGACGTATTTTTATGGATTTTGTAGGGACAGACCCCTGTGTCTGTCCTGCT